>CABUXY010000006.1:0-153555 GCA_902495645.1 uncultured Collinsella sp.
CTCGTCGCCGGGACGGTGCAGGCAGACCTTCCTGAGCTTGCCGATCTCGGAAGGCACGTGCAGACCTTTCGTCATGGCCTCCTACCTTTCTTTCGGGCCTTACTGGCCGAATGTATCAGCGCCCCTCCATATGGGACGCTGCTTGCTGACAGCTCTAGTTATATCCAAATTCCATTCGTAATGCTACCTCGCCCCCGAACGGTCAACAAAGTGCGATGAACGGTATATCGCATATGATTCCCCATGATGCACTTCAGTTTCGTAAAGCAGATTTTCCTAGGTAAACGTTATTTTTCTAGGAAATCAAGCTTGAACATTCAAAGTTATCCATGATTCAAAATTGCATAGTGAAAACGGTTTTCTGCATATAAATGACGCTTGCCATCAATTCGACCTACATTCGATTATATTCAGCTTGCTATCATTCTTATTCATACATTCTCACCAGTTGAGTGAGGATATAGATCGCTTGCGGACAAGCAGGGCGTCAGTCCTATGACTTGTCAGCGTAAGAAGTAGGTAAAGATACCGTTAACGCGATACGTCCGTGCCAGTGGTCGACTAAATTGAGACAATAGTGAATTAGAGTTAGGCTACCGTCCCCTGCGGGGACTGAACGGACAGATGCATATGCCGAGCAAAATCGAAAAGAAGCAAAAGGCCGCCAAGCTGCGCAAGCCGCCGCGCGACTTCTCGTACACGCAAAACCGAGAGCTTAGCTGGCTGCGCTTTGACAACCGCGTGCTTGACGAAGCCTTCGACGAGACCGTTCCGCTGTTCGAGCGTCTAAAGTTCGTGTCGATTTTCGAGTCCAACCTCGACGAATTCCTTATGGTGCGTGTGGGCGGCCTGTCCGATCTGGCAGAGCTCAAAAAACAGCCTGTCGACAACAAGAGCAATATGACCGCCTCCGAACAGGTCGATGCCGTCATGGAAGAGCTGCCCGGGCTCCTTACCCGTTGGGAGTCCATCTTTAAGAGCATCGAGGGCAAGCTCGACGCTCTGGGCGTTCACCGCGCCCGCATCGATTCGCTTACGCCCGAGGAGCGCACCTTCGTAACCCGCTACTTCCAAGCCTACGTGTCGCCGGTCATCTCGCCGTTGGTCATTGACCCGCGCCACCCCTTCCCCAACCTGCGCAACGGCGCACTCTATCTGGCTTGTGGCCTGGACGGCGTCACCGACGAGGAGAGCCTGCTGGGCCTTATCGAGATTCCCGCCTCGATGAACCGCGTGGTCGAGATCCCCTCGCCCACCGGCACCTACTCCTACATCTTGCTCGAGGACGTCATCCTCGCCTGCCTGGATAGCTGCTTTGGCTCCTATAAGCCGCTGGATCGCGCGCTGATCCGCGTCACTCGTAATGCCGATATCGACCCGGACGGCGAGGGCGTCGAGGAGGAAGAGGATTACCGCCAGCACATGAAGCGCATCCTCAAGAAGCGCTTGCGCCTGCAGCCGGTGGTGCTCGCTGTATCGGGCTCCCTCGAAAAGCCAACGCTCAAGACCATCCGCAAGGCGCTCGAGCTTTCTCGCCGCTCTGTCTTTACCTGCGATATCCCCCTTGACCTGAGCTACGTCTTTGGCATTGAGGGCAAGATTCCCGAGCATCTACGCAACGAGCTGCTCTTTACGCCGTTTAAGCCGCAGCCCAACCCCACCATCGATATGTCCCGCTCCATTCGCGAGCAAGTGCTGCAGGGCGACAAGCTGCTCTTTTATCCCTACGAGGCCATGAATCCGTTCCTGGACCTGGTGCACGAAGCAGCCTACGACCCCGAGTGCATCTCGCTGCGCATCACGCTCTACCGCGTGGCCAAACAGAGCCGCCTGTGCGAGTCGCTCATCGATGCTGCCGAAAACGGCAAAGAGGTCACGGTGCTCATGGAGCTCCGCGCACGCTTTGACGAGCAGAACAACATCGAGTGGGCCGAGCGTCTGGAAGAGGCCGGCTGCACCGTTATCTACGGCTCCGAGGGCTTTAAGTGCCACTCCAAGATCTGCCAGCTCACCTATCGCGAGGGCATGGCGCTCACCCGTCTCACGCTGTTGGGCACCGGCAACTTTAACGAGAAGACGGCCAAGCTCTACAGTGACTTTATGCTCATGACCGCCCATCCCGGTATCGGCGAGGACGCCAACCTGTTCTTCCGCAACCTGTCGCTGGGCAACCTGCGCGGCGACTACCGCTTCCTGGGCGTGGCGCCCGTCGGACTGAAACCGCTCATCATGCGCGGCCTGGACCGCGAGATTCAGCGCGCCCTTGTCGGCGAGCCCGCCCGCGTGTTCTTTAAGCTCAACTCGCTGACCGACCGCGAGGTTATCGATAAGATCGCCGAGGCATCGTGTGCCGGTGTACGCGTGGACATGATCATCCGCGGCATCTCGTGTCTCAAGCCCGGTATTCCGGGCAAGACCGAGAACGTGCACGTGCGCTCCATCGTCGGACGTTTTTTGGAGCATGCGCGCGTCTATGCCTTTGGCGTGGACTCGGACATGATCTACCTGAGCTCGGCAGACATGATGACGCGTAACACCGAGCACCGCGTGGAGATCGCCTTCCCCGTGCTCGACCCCACCTGCCGCGCCCTGGTGCACGAGTACATGGGCATGCAGCTGCGCGACAACGTGAAGGCACGCAGCCTGACGAGTGACGGCACCTGGGTTCCGGTGGAGCGCAAAGAGGACGAGAAACCCTTCAACTCGCAGGAAGCTCTGCTGGAGCGCGCGTATCGCAACGCCGAGGCCGCCGCGCAGCAGCGCGCACAGGAGAAGGAACGTGTGGCCGAAAAAGTTATCCAGGACGAGATTGAACATGGGGCGGCTGCCAAACCGGAAGCGGTTGCCGCTCTCCCGGTGAATGAGCCCGAGGCTGCCGCAGAGCCCGCCGTGGAGAAAGCGCCCGAGGCCGCTACTGCGACTCCGGAGCCCGCCGCCGAGGCAAAGCCCGCCCCTGCTCCTGAGCCGCAGCCGGCCACACCCAAGGTCCAAGAGGTCCAGGCGACCGTCATTGAGCCCAAGCCTGCACCTGCACCTCAGCACGAGCCGCAGGTCACCAAGCCCGCACCCGAGACGAGCGCCCGTCGCGATAAGCCCGCCGGCAAGACCAAGGCCATCGAGCGCCATCGCCCCGGTCGCGTGCGCATAGGCCTGGGCCTGATCGGCCTGGGTCTAAAGACGCTCATTACCGGCAAGACGAAATAGTCGTTTGTAGAAGCGCCCCGCATTTGAGGAAAGCCTCGGATGCGGGGCGCTTTTCCCTGCTACCATGGTGCGAATAACAACGCGAATGACAGGCAGGAATATGAAGCTCACTATAGAATCGATGACCTACGGCGCCGACGGGCTGGCGCACGCCGACAACGGCAAGGCCGTCTTTGTGCAGGGCGCCGTGGCAGGCGACACCGTCGAGGCCGAGGTCGTACAGGACGGCAAGTCGTTCATGCGTGCCCGCACCACCGAGATTCTGGAGCCAAGCCCCGATCGCATTCAGCCTCCCTGCCCCTTCGTGGGCATCTGCGGCGGCTGCTCGTGGGGCAATCTCTCACGCACGGCACAGCTCGCCGCCAAGGAGCAAAACCTGCGCTCCACGCTCGAGCGCATCGGCAAGTTCGCTCCTGAGCAGGTCGATGAGTTGGTACAGCCCATCTGCCACACCAAGGACGACTGGGGCTACCGCAATAAAATCGAGCTCGAACCGACCGTCGTCAACGGTCGCGTGCGTCTTGGCATGCACGGTGTCGACCCCAGCAAAATCGTGACCGTCGATACGTGCCCGCTGTTCGACAAGCGCTTCCCGAAGGCGCTCAAATCGGTCGTCGGCGCACTCAACTATCTAAGCGGCAGCCATGACTTGGGGCTCGAACGCGTGGGCATTCGCGCATCACGCCGCACCAAGGCACTCGAGGTCGCACTCTGGACGCCCACAGGCTCTTTTCCGCGCTCGCAGGTCTCCCGCGTGCTGGCGGACGCCGCTCACCCCACGAGCATCGTGCGCGTGATGAGCAAGGGCGAAAAGAAGGCCCGCCGTGTCTCCAAGGTCGAAATGCTCGCCGGAGAGGGCTCATGGACCGAGAATATCGCCGAGGGTCAGATGCGCTTGTCTGCCCCGTCTTTTTTCCAGGTCAACACCAAGGGTGCCGAGATTTTGATCGAGCTTGTCATGGAAGCACTCGACCCGCAGGAAGACGAGCTTGCCGTGGACCTGTACTGTGGTGCCGGCACCTTTACCCTGCCGCTCGCCCGCCGCTGCGACTTTGTCGCCGCCGTCGAGGCCTACGGCCCCGCCGTGCGCGACCTGCGCCGTAACCTGGAGATCAACAAGCTTGATAACGTCGACGTCATTGGCGGAGACGCGGTGCGCGAGTTCCCCGACCAGGATGCCGACGTCTTGGTGGTCGACCCGCCACGCGCAGGCCTCGCCCCCGAGGCGATCGACCTTATCGCCAGCACGAGTGCTCGCGATGTCGCCTACGTGAGCTGCGACCCGGCCACCCTGGCGCGCGATCTCAAACGCTTTGTCGAAGAAGGCACCTTCTTCCCCGTAAAGATCACGCCAGTCGACCTGTTCCCACAAACCTTCCACTGCGAGACCGTCGTCCACCTTAGGCGCAACTAGACTGTTTGCCCAAGGCCACGCCCGATGATTTTTCTGGGACGGGGATTAAATAATCAATTTGTACCAAATGATTATTTAATCCCCGTCCCTTTTTAAACATTGGGAAATCGAGCGTGGCAAGCGCATGTCTTCGGGGTATAAGACGGCTAATTGTATGCCGCCTTACGAAAGGAACCCTCATGCCCAGCGTTGCCGTTCTCGCCGCCGATGGCTTTGAAACGATTGAATGCCTGACCATGGTCGACGTCATGCGTCGCGGCGGCGTGCGCGCCACGCTCGTCTCGATCATGCCCACGCGCGAGGTCGTGAGCTCGCTGCAGATTCCCGTAACCTGCGATGCGCTCTTTGACGAAATCAACTTTGACGAGTACGACTGCGTCGTGCTGCCCGGCGGCCTGCCCGGAGCCACCAACCTGCGCGCCGACCAGCGCGTCTGCGACGTAGTCTGCGAGTTCGCCGCGACCAAGCACGTTGCCGCCATCTGCGCCGCCCCGTTTATCCTGGGCGAGCTTGGCCTGCTCGAGGGACGCCGCGCCACGTGCTTCCCCGGCTTTGAGAAGAGCTTCCCCGAGGGAGCTTATACCGGCGAGAAGGTCACGCAAGACGGCAATATCATCACTGCCAGCGGCATGGCACAGTCACTCCCCTTTGCCTTGGAGCTGCTGCGCACGCTCGCCGGCGACAAGGCCGTCGAGAAGGTCGCCGAGGGCATCCAACTATGATTTTGGCTTCGCAATCGCCGCGCCGCATAGAGCTGATGCGCGAGGCGGGCTACAACATTCGCGTGATTCCCGCGGATATCGACGAAACGCCCTTTGATGGCGAAGCTCCGCTTACGCTCGTCGAGCGCTTGGCGCGTGCCAAAGCCGCTGCCGTCGCCGCCGAGCATGCCGAACCCAATGAGCTGACCGTCGCGGCCGATACCATCGTCACCTTCGATGGCATGATTTTGGGTAAGCCGGCAAACGAAGACGAGGCGCGCACCATGCTCCGCGAGCTTTCGGGCCGCACGCACCAGGTGGCGACCGGCGTCTGCATCGTTAAAGCCGGCGACGCTACAGCTCCGCATGCCGCCGAGAGCCTGTCGTTTGTCGATGTGACCGACGTGACGTTCTATGAGCTTACCCAGGAGCAGATCGAGCGCTATGTCGCCTCCGGCGAGCCCATGGACAAGGCCGGAGCCTACGGCATCCAGGGCACAGGCGGCCGCATGCTCGTGCACGACATTTCGGGTGACTTCTACAACGTGGTGGGCTTGCCCATCGCTCGCGTCGCACGCGCGATTCAAAAACTCTCGTAATTGCATCTGGCGCTGGGTATCCCCCAGCGCCTACAATTTTGCCGTACCGTACGGATCCCGACCGGGCATAAGGCCCGGCGGAAAACCGATAGGAGAAAATATGGACACGCTGCTCGAAGCCATCGATGTTTGCAATGTCGATGGCTTTTGCTTTGGCAACTATACGGACGAGGAGGCTGGCACCGGCTGTACCGTAATCGTGGCGCCCGAGGGTGCCACTGGTGGCGTTGACGTACGCGGTGGCGCCCCCGCTTCGCGCGAGACCGATTTGCTGCGTCCCGAGAACACCGTCGACAAGGTCCACGCCGTCTGCCTTTCGGGTGGATCTGCCTTTGGCCTCGAGGCTGCAAGCGGCGTCGCTCGCGAGCTTGAGAGCCGCGGCATCGGCCTTCCCGTCGGCCCCACGCAGGTGCCTATCGTGTGCTCCAGCTGCATCTTCGACCTCGCCTTTGGCGATCCCACCGTGCGCCCCGACATAGAGGCCGGCATCGCCGCCGTGCGTGAGGCACTCGACAACACCCCCACCACGCTCGAGCAGGGCAATGTAGGTGCCGGCACGGGTGCCACCGTCGGAAAGCTCATGGGGCCCGCCACCTGCATGAAGGCAGGCCTTGGCGCTGCCGCCGTGGCGCTCGGCCCTATCAAGGTGGGCGCCGTGGTCTCGGTCAACGCCTGTGGCAACGTTGTCGACCCCTTCACTGGCGAATGGGTCGCCGGCATGCGCGCCGCAGCCGATAGCGAGCAGATCGTCGACATGGAGCTCGCCGCCTTTGCCGCCGCAGGCTCTATGCAGATGCCGCTCGACCGCACCAACACCACCATCAGCTGTATCGTCACCAACGTGGAGCTCACCAAGGCCCAGGCCACCAAAGTCTCTCAGATGGCCGCAGACGCCTACGCGCACGCCATCCGCCCCACACACACCACCAACGACGGCGACACCATCTACACCCTCGCCAGCGGCAAACTGGGTGCCCAGGCAAGCGCCGCCGTTCCCCTAGACCTGCTGGGCATGCTCGCAGTAAGGGCCCTAGAAACCGCCATCGTAAACGGAGCCAAAACCGCTAAAACCTCCCACGGCATCCCCGGCGCCGCGAAGTAATCTCACTCGACCGTCGGTCGGAGGCGGGCGGGCATTACGTTTGCTGCTCTACAGTCCTATGCAAGACGAAGGCCACATTAAGTGGCCTTCTTTGCATGCGGAACTCGCGACAAACGTAATGCCCGCCCGCCTCCGACCGACTTCCAACCTAATTCTTTTCAGCCCAGGCCCCTGTGTACCGCGCGTCCAAGATCTTCAAATTCAGGTTGCTGACATAAAGCGAGACATAGCAGAGGACCCCTGGTCCTTAACTTGATACGAGTTCCGCACGCAAAGGAGGCGCCAGTGGCGCCTCCGTCTTGCGCAGGACTGTTCGAAGTAGCAAGTTAAGGAACAGGGGTCCCCGTTACCCGAGCGCTTCTGTGCTAGTTGAATTTGAAGATCTTTGAGGCAAGACGGTATAGGCCGAGTGTGGTTTTGTCACCAGCCCGACCGCGCAGGTTGGTGAAGAAGCCGACCACACCGTAGCGTGCACGACGATACATACGCTCGTCATAGGCTTTCAGATCACTCCACAACGTCTTCAGGCGCTCATCGGCACAATCCTCGTCGGAAAGCTTAGTAAGCACCGAGCAGATTGCCATCATCATGGTGAAATAGCCCATCATGTACGAGCGCAGACGCGACGACTCGACATCGCTGTACAGGTGGAACGACTCCATCATGATGCGCGTCACGCGAAACTGTTGGTCCAGACGCTTGACCATCGTGGCCTCGTTGACGCTTTGGCCCTCACGGCCGATAAAGTAGCGGTAGAGGTCGATGTCGGCGTAGTACATGGTCTTGCAGCGCGGTAGCGGCACGTAGGCGTAGATGTTGTCTACGTAGAACGTGTGCGGCGGCATGGGCAGATTGGACGCGCGCAGCACATCCGTGCGATAGCACAGGCTGTGCATAAGCAGATTCTGGTCCAGACGGAAATGACCAATCTGGTCCCAGGTAAAAATCTTTTTTCGCGGCAGGGCAAACTTGTAGCCAATAGCGGTATGCGTGCCCTCGTAAACCTTCTCGTACACATAGTTCGAGATAAAGAGGTCGACGCGCTGGTCGCGCTCCTCAAAACCGCGCAGGATCGAAAGCGTAGTCGATAGGGCTGCGCCATCGAGCCAGTCGTCCGAGTCGACGACCTTGTAGTAGGTACCCTGCGCCTCGCGCAAGCCCGAGAGGACGGCAATGCCGTGGCCGCCGTTCTCCTGATGCACCGCGCGGATGATGCCGGGATAACGTGTCTCCCACTCGTCGGCCTTGGCTGCCGTCTCGTCCTTGGAACCGTCATCGACGATGATGATCTCGATATCGGTGGCGTAATTGCTCCCCTCCAGAATGGAGGTGATGCAATGGTCCATGTCCTTGGCAGCGTTATACGAGGGAATACCAAATGATATGACTTTATGCATGGCAGGCGATAATCTCATCCGAAAGATCGAGGGCAGAGTTGGTCACGGCATCCATATCGTAGTAACGATACTCGGCCAGGCGACCCACCGGGTGGAAGTTCGTCAGGTTCTGGACACGCTCAAGATAGCGCTCATAGAGCTCACGGTTCTCGGGCTCCAGAATGGCGTAATAGGGCGTCTCGCCCGAGCCGGGCGTATAGGCCTTGGAATACTCCTTCATGATGGTGGTCTTGCCGGGCAGGACCTGGCCAGTCATGTTCTTGAACTCGGTGATACGCGTGTAATCCTCGCTCGTGGTGTAGTTGACGGTGCCCACGGGCTGGAACTGGTCCATATCGAGCGTCTCGAACTTCATGTCGAGCGTACGGTACGGCAGAGCGCCCAGGTCGAGGTTGAACAGCTCGTCGAGCGGACCGGTGTAGACGATCTCGCCGCCATAGACCTTACCGTCGATCTTGACGGTGGTCTCGTCGATCTCGAAGAGGTCGCGGGCGTCCACGTCGCAGAACACATCAATCAGATCGTGGTCGAGCATGTGCTCGAACAGCGCGGTATAGCCGTCCTGCGGCATGCCCTGGAAGGGAGCCTGCGGGAAGTAGCGGTCATCGTCGCCCACAAAGACGGGAACGCGACCGGTGATCGAGGGATCGATCTGGTCGGGCGTCTGGCCCCACTGCTTCATGGTGTAATGCAAAAAGACGTTCTCGTAGACGTAATCGGCGACCTCGGCAAGATCCGGGTCGTTCTTCTTGCGCAGCTCCATGATGGGCACCTTGACGTCCTTGCCAAAGGTCTCCACGAGCTTCTGATACAGCTCCTCGCCGCGCTCGTCGCCAAAGGCGAGCTTGAGGCTCGCGTGGTTAAAAGGCACGGGCATGAGGGTGCCGTTGATGTTGGCAAGCACCTTGTGCTGGTAGTCCGTCCACTTGGTAAAGCGCGACAGGAAATTGTGGACGCGCTCGTTAAAGGTATGGTAGATGTGCGGACCATACTCGTGGACCAGGATTCCCGCCTCGTCAGTGCAGTCGAAGGCATTGCCCGCAATGTGGCTACGGCGCTCCAAAACGGCAACACGATAGCCGATAGTTTCGGCAAGACGGCGGGCGCAAACGGCACCGGCATAACCGGCGCCGACAACAATCATGTCGTACGCACCGGCATTAAAGCCTTCAGGCAGGCCTGAGGTAATCTGCATCGATACTCCTTGTCAAAAGCCACGGGCTCGTTAGCTGGGCTTTTCTCGAACATTCTTCGAGACATATTTATCAGAGCGATTATAGCGCTAATGCGTCCTATAATGAGCTTGCCACACAAGGAAAGCTCAAGCACCGCGGCGTACATTATTGAAAGGTAAACCCGCTAGCAGCGGGTTTATTCGTGTGCAGCCGAGGGCCTGGAGCTTAGCGAAACGCTTGTAAGGAGTAACATGAGCGATTTCCTAAACCGTATGAAGTCTGCCGCCAAGGCCGACCTTAAGACCATCGTCCTGCCCGAGGGCGAGGACCCGCGTACCATCGTCGCCGCCACCAAGATCATCGAGGAGGGCCTGGCAAAGATCGTCATCCTGGGCAACCCCGACGAGATCGACGTTCCCGGCGCTACCGTCATCGACCCGCGCAACGCCGAGAAGCACGAGGAGTACGCGCAGAAGTTTGCTGAGCTCCGCGCCAAGAAGGGCGTTACCATCGAGCAGGCTCGCGCCCAGGTGATGGACGCCACCTACTTTGGCACCATGATGGTCAAGATGGGCGACGCCGACGGCCTGGTCTCCGGCGCCTGCCACTCCACCGCCGACACTCTGCGCCCCGCGCTGCAGATCCTCAAGACCGCCCCGGGCACCAAGCTGGTCTCGGCCTTCTTCGTGATGTGCACCGACACCCCGCAGTTCGGCACCGACGGCACGCTGATCTTCGCCGACTGCGGTCTCAACATCAACCCGTCCTCCGATGAGCTCTCCGAGATCGCCATCGCCTCCGCTCACTCCTGGTCCACCTTCATGGGCAACGTTGAGCCGCACGTGGCCATGCTCTCCTACTCCACCATGGGCTCCGCCGGCGGCGAGGTCGCCAAGAAGGTCCAGGAGGCCGTGAAATTCTGCCACGAGAAGGCTCCCGAGCTCGCCATCGACGGCGACCTGCAGCTCGATGCCGCCATCGTCCCCACCGTCGCCCAGCTCAAGGCTCCCGGCTCCTCCGTCGCCGGTAAGGCCAACGTGCTGGTGTTCCCCGACCTCGAGGCCGGTAACATCGGCTACAAGCTGGTCCAGCGCTTCGCCGGCGCCGACGCCTACGGCCCCATCCTGCAGGGCATCGCCAAGCCGGTTAACGACCTTTCGCGCGGCTGCTCTGCCGACGACATCGTGGGCGTCGTGGCCATCACCGCCGTCCAGGCTCAGATGGCTGAGTAGCGGACGCACTCCCCCGAAGGCCGTACGGGCTAACCCCTGAAAACGTCCTCGACCAATGAAACGCCCCCGTTCTGCTCCTTCGGAGCTACGAACGGGGGCGTTTCTGGTCTGCGGAGTGTTTTCAGGGGTTAGCCCGTACGGCCTTCTACCGCTACGTAGTAATCAGGGTATCTTGGGTGGACGGCGGCTTGGCTACGAGCTGGGTCTGAAAAATCTGAACGGATGGGTGTCGTTGCTGAAAGTGCAGGCGTTGCCGGCGATGATCACTTTGGGACTGGAATTTCCGTATGCTAAAAAAAGGCCTCCGGAGCTGTTGCTCTGGAGGCCTTTCGTTTACATGCAAACGGGTGCGTTAGTTGTTCTTGGTCAGGCGTTCGACGTCGTGGGCGATCATGTATTCCTCGTCGGTGGGGATGACCATGACCGTGACGGCGGAACCGACGGCACTGATGACCTGCGGGCCGTTGCCCACGGCCTCGCGGTTCTTGTTGTTGTCGATGCGCACGCCCAGCCACTCAAAGCAGTCGCAGAAGGCCTTACGAATCGACCAGTCGTTCTCGCCGATGCCGGCAGTGAAGGTGATGGTATCCACGCCCGCCATAGAAGCGATCATGGAGCCGGCCTGCTGCATAGCCTTATAGGCGAACATATCGAAGGCGAGCAGGCAGCGCTCATCTCCCTCGGAAGCGCGCGTGCGGATGTCGCGGGCGTCGTTGGAGATACCCGAGATGGCAAGCAGACCAGACTGCTTGTTCATCATGTCGTCGACTTCCTGGTAGCTGTAGCCGCCCTCGCGCTGCAGGTAGCACACGGTAGCCGGGTCGATAGAGCCGCAGCGGGTTCCCATCATCAGGCCGTCAAGCGGCGTGAGGCCCATCGTGGTGTCGCGGCACACGCCGTCCTCGATGGCTGCGAGCGAGGCGCCGTTGCCCAGGTGGCACGAAAGCAGGCGGTGGCAGCGCGAGCCCAGGATCTCCTTGGCCATCATCCACTCATAGCGGTGGCTCGTACCGTGCGCGCCGTACTTGCGCACATGGTACTTGTCGCACACGTCCTTGGGCAGGGCGTAGGTGTAGGCGACCTCGGGCATGGTCATGTGGAACGAGGTGTCGAAGACGGCCACGTTGGGCAGCTCCGGATACTTCTCGCGGCAATATTCGATTGCCGCCGCCTCGCCGTAATTGTGCAGCGGAGCGAGCGGGGCCACCTCAAGGATCTTAGCCATGACCTCGTCGTCAACGACTGCGGAATCATCGAAGTGCCAGCCGCCCTGAACGATACGATGCCCAATGCCATCGATCGTAAAGTCGGTCTTCTCGAGCTCCTCGAGCACGCGCGCAATGGCGCTGCGATGATCGGGAAAAGGAATCTCCTCGGTCTGCTTGGCACCACCGTTCTCGGAGTGGCCAAAGATGCCCATGTCCGATCCGATACGCTCACAGTTGCCCTTGGCGAAAACCTCGCGGGTATCGGTATCCAAAAGCTGATATTTAAGGCTCGAGCTGCCGGCGTTGACAACAAGTACGTTCATGAGACTCCTTCGTGATTACAGTACGGTCGGCAAACCTATAAGGCGGCCGTACCCTTAATAAGAAGTTATCAGAATTCAATAAATATCTATTAATCTCTTCGCCCAAAGAGCATAAAAGGGGGCTGAACGGCACAATGCCATCCAGTCCCCTCCCCTTGTATCAATTACTTGCCGCTGACGATGCGCTCGACGTCGGAGGCGATCATGAACTCCTCATCCGTGGGGATGACGAAGATCTTGACCTTGGAATCCTTGGCGGACAGGCACCAAGCGCCGTCGCCGCGCAGGGCGTTGCGGGCATGGTCCATCTTGACGCCCATAAAGGCCAGACGGTCGGCCACGCCAGCGCGGACAGCCGGAGCGTGCTCGCCGATGCCGGCGGTAAAGACCAGGGTGTCCATGCCGCACATGGAAGTGGCCATCTCGGCGGCCTTGGCGGCAATCTTGTAGACGAACATATCGAAGGCGAGCTGAGCCTCGGGGTCACCGGCAGCGGCGAGCTCCTCGACGTTGCGACAGTCGTTGGTCTTGCCACCGGTCACAGCCAAAAGGCCGGACTTCTTGTTCATCATCTCGTCGACCTCGTCGAAGGTGTAGCCGCCCTCGCGCTGCAGGTAACACACGGTAGCCGGGTCGATGGAGCCGCAGCGGGTGCCCATCATGACGCCGTCGAGCGGGGTGAGGCCCATGGTGGTGTCCATGCACTTGCCGTCCTCGATAGCGCACAGGGAAGCGCCGGAGCCGATGTGGCACACGACGACCTTGCGGGCCTCGCCGTTGGTCATCTCGGCGACCTTCTTGGAAATGTAACGGTAGCTGGTGCCGTGGGCGCCGTACTTACGGATGTGCAGCTTGTCGCAGACGTCCTTGGGCAGGGCGTAAGTCTTGGCGACCTCGGGCATGTTGAAGTGGAAAGCGGTGTCGTAGACCGTGACGTTGGGCAGGTCGGGATAC
Source organism: uncultured Collinsella sp. (assembly GCA_902495645.1). GTDB lineage: Bacteria > Actinomycetota > Coriobacteriia > Coriobacteriales > Coriobacteriaceae > Collinsella. The sequence goes on from CABUXY010000006.1 coordinate 13,310, forward strand.
TGCTCCAGGCAGTACTCGATAACGTTGGCCTCGGGGTTATTGTGCAGCGGGGCGAGCGGAGCGACCTCGCGGATCTTGGCGAGGACGTCCTCGTCGACGAGGGAGGAGTCGCCAAAGTACCAACCACCCTGAACGATACGGTGGCCGATGCCCTCGATCTTGACGCCGTTGGCCTCGAGGTCCTTCAGGACGACCTCGATGGCGACCTTGTGGTCGGGGAACTCGATGTTCTCGGTCACCTTCTTGGAACCGTTGGCAGCATGGGTGAAGGTACCGCCGGTAAAGCAGACGCGCTCGCAGGAGCCCTTTGCGGACACCTTGTGGGACTTGGTATCGATGACCTGATACTTAAGGGTCGAAGATCCTGCGTTGACGACCAGAACGTTCATGTGTCTCCCTACTAACAGGCGGTGTGGCGCCGCCAGGTTACATACGCTTCAATAATAAACCCAAACGCCCTCGCGCTCGGGTTTATTGCGTTGATATATAAGTTATCGGTGCCCAAATACTCACGGCCTTTGACTTGTAAGACGAAATAGCGCGGGGATATACACCAAAGAAGATATCCCGAGCGCTACAAGCAATATGACTCGAATACCCGCGATGCTGCTCAACACAGCATTGAACAGATAGAAAAGGATGGCACCCACCGCCACCATCTGGCTTTGGACCGAAATCAGTGAACAGCGCATCGAAGAATCGACAGCATTTTGAAAAATTGAGTATTTAATTGGAGCAAATAACGAGTAAGCAACCGTCTGCAGTACATAGAACACGGGCAGCAAATAGACCGGAGTAAAGGGAATCAAAAACAGAGCAGTCAGGAAAAGGCGCACGATGACGCAAATACGCGCAAAACGGCCCTTGTCGACATGAGCAATCACACTCGGCACAATAAGCCCCATGGAAGCCGAGGCAAGGAGCTGGACCGCAATGGTCACACCCGAAGCGACGGCATTCATTCCGCGACCCGCAAGCAGCAGTGAGAAAAAGTCTTCCAGGGCGACAAAAGCAAATGCCTGAGAGCAGTCCATGATGAACGCTGAACGAAGAATGCCGTTACGCGCAATAGCGGCACCGATCATCTTCGGGCTAATTCCACGCTTAGGTGTCGCTGCAGTGTCCCCTCTTCGCATCTCAGGAATGCAGGCAACGACAACCAACGTCAACACCATTGCGATGATATCTGCCGAAAGACCAATGAGATATGCACCGACAGACGAAATGAAACCGCCCACGCAAGCGGAGATGGCATAAGAGGCATAGAAAACAAATCGCTCAACGACATTAAGTCTTACGAGCTGGTCCTGAGAGACGCCGTCAATGTAGATCGCTTCTATGGATCCGCTCACACATGCAACTGCAAATCCTTTGAGAGCAAACGCGCCGATTAAAAGCAGAGGAGAACGGGCGAAAAGTAGGGCGGCGTAGTATCCAAGCATTCCCACGACGCCAACGAGACCGCTTGTCTTTCGTCCAAACCTGTCAGCAATATAACCAGTAGGAACCTCAAGAATGAACTTACTCACTTGGTATGCAATCATCATGCTAGAAATCGCCACCATCGAGAATCCGACGAATTCAAGGTAAACCGTCAGAAAATACAAAATGGTGCTGAAGTTCGACAGAAAAACGAACGTCATATAAAGCAAAACCGTACGGTTTTTCATGCTCCGCCCTCCAAGAGCCAATAGCCCAAACCGAAATCTTGGAAAAGCATGAGGGCAAAGCCGTCAGTCATGTGTTACAAGGCGTCAACATTCACTTGACGCCACGAGGCCAAATGGCCTCACGAAGCGAGATGACGCAATAGGTGAAGAAATACCGTCTGGTGTCGATCGGTCCAGGCATTTTGTCGATAGCAAAAATAGATGGGCAAGGCCACGTCATGCGAGCCTTCAATGGAGCACTCGCTCACTTCCAGTCCATCTGTTGCGAGAGAAGAGCCAGAAAAACTCAATATCAATCCCCCGGCTTGAAGAAACTCAGTCTGCGCCCTGTTTTCGTATTCGACGTCGCGGAAGCGGAAATTAACCAGCTGAGCCTCGGGACATTGGTTGATTGCATTGAGACAGGGTGACAAATTAATGGGAACAGCGAGCCTGCCGCCCAGCAACTCACGAACGGTCATAGCACCCACAGATTGATGACCCGCTGGACACGAAAGAACCTTGAGCTCCTTTTCACCCAAGTATTTCGAAGAAAGGACACTATCCCTTGGTTCCTCAAATGAGATGGCCGCATCCGAAATGCCAAGCACAAGTGATTCAAAGCATGTGGCCGTTGGCTGATGCCAAACATCAAGGTGAATCTGGGGGTGCAAGCTTTCAAACGAGTCGTACCAGTTTTCGGAAAAAAGACGCCCCCGCCCGTGAAGACAGGGGGCGTAAAGACGGAAGTGGCCGTCGGGCGAAACGCCGCCGTTCCCCGATTGAGCGTACTTTTTGAGATCGTCGACTTGTGCCAGGATCACGCGTGCACGACGCGCAAATTCTCTGCCCGCCGGAGACAAAACAGCCTCCCCCGCCGATCGGTCGAGCAAAACAATCTGATACTCAGATTCCAACTTTTTGATTGCCGACGAAACGGCCTGTGGGCTCACGTGAACGGCGCGAGCCGCTTTGCGCACGCCGCCGTAGTTCGCTACCGCTTGAAGGTATTCGAGTTGAGAAAGCTGCATAGGTTACTCCAAAGGCAGCCAAGGCGACGGGCTGTGCGTCCTCAGATGAGGTTCTCGCCCAGGTTCTTGCCGCCGAGGACGTGCATGTGGAAGTGCATGACGGTCTGACCGGCGTTGACGCCCTTGTTGGAGATGACGCGGAAACCGTCCTCCAGGCCCTTGGCCTTAGCGACCTCCTGGATGGCGTGGGCCATGGCGCCCATGGTCTCGGCAGGCACGTTGTCGGCGATGTCGCTGTAGTGCTTCTTGGGGATCACGAGGGTGTGGACCGGCGCCTGGGGGTTGAGGTCGTCGAAGGCGATGACCCGGTCGTCCTCATAGACAACGGTCGAGGGGATCTCGTGGTTGGCAATTTTGCAGAAGATGCAATCACACATGGTTGGTTCCTTTCTCGCAGACCAAGGTAATTATATTTGGTCGGAATGGTTAGAACGAGAGGTTGTCATCGGTGTTGGCGGCTTCGCCGTCGGCGAGCACATCGTTGCCGTCGACGTCCTTAAGGAGCACCGAGACCTTCTGCTCGGCATCGGACAGGCGGGTGCGCAGGCTCTTGAGGAGCTCGACGCCGCGGGTATAGCTCTCGAGCGACTCCTCGAGCTCCATATCGCCCGACTCCAAGCTGCGAATGATGAGCTCCAGCTCCTGCGAGGCCTGCTTGTACGTAAGCTGCTCGACCGGGGTCTTCTCTGCCATATCTGTTTCCTTTCCTAAAGGTTTATCGCTATGAAATGCGGCTTACTCGACCGTATCGACCGTTGCCGCCACGTTGCCGTCTGCCATGCGCACGCGGATGGCATCGCCGGGCTTAAAGGTCTTGGCGCTCGTAGCCACACCATCATCGCTGTACGCGATGGAATAGCCGCGGGCAAGTACCTTGAGCGGCGACAGGGCATCGAGCGAAGCCGCTGCACGGCCCAAGTCGGACGCTGACTTGTTGAGCATTGTGCGCCCCTGATGCTCCAGACGGGAACTCGCAAGCGTGAGCGCATGGCGTTTACCATCGAGCCCTGAAGTGCTTGCGATCAAGCGCTCGGGCAGACGCTCGAAGTTGGAGCGGAAGGCCCCGACCGAGCGCGTTATGGCACCGGACAAACGATCGGCCGTTAAGGCAAGCTCAGACTCGCGACGCTCGACCATAAATGTGGGGTCGTTGAGGCACGGGCGGCAGGCGGCGGCATCGAGTGCATCGCCCAGACGGGCCGTATAGGTATTCCAAGCGCGGCGACCACGCTGATCGAGCATCTCCAGGTCGACCTGATTCGACCCAATCATCGATGCCATCGCGGCGCCAAGACGCTGATGGCGTGCCTCGAGCACATCGGCCAACTCCGTCATAGCCGGCGCCACCGATTCTGCCGCCGCCGTGGGCGTGGAGGCGCGGCGGTCGCTCACCATGTCGCAAATCGAGGTATCGGGCTCATGGCCAATGCCGGTCACCACGGGCACAGGACAAGCCGCCACCGCGCGGGCAAGCTCCTCGTCATTAAAGGTCATGAGGTCCTCGAAGGAGCCGCCGCCGCGCACCAGCAAGATGCAGTCGGGCGCCGGCGCAATGGAAGCGGCGCGGCGCAAGCCCTCAATGAGCTCTGCCGGCGCACCCTCACCTTGAACCTTGGCACCCACGCAAACGAGCTCGACGAGCGGGTTGCGACGGCGCAGCGTGCGCTTGACGTCGTCGATTACGGCACCCGAAAGCGAGGTGACGACCGCCACGCGCGAGCAGAACACCGGGATGCGGCGCTTACGCGCTTCGTCCATCAGGCCCTCGCGGCGTAGCTTTTCGGCCAGTTGCGCCACTTGTTGACGCAGCAGACCCTCCCCCGCCAGCGAGAATGAGCGAGCGACAAAGCTCATGCGGCCCGTGGCCTTATAGAGATTGAAGCTGCCCTTAAAGCTCACCTGCATGCCGTCGCGCAAATCGAACGTGCGCTTGAGATAGGCGCCCTTCCAGATAATGCAGTCGACGGCGGCCGAGTCGTCCTTGATCTGGAAATAGCAGTGGCCGCTTCGGGCATTAGGACCACGAAAACCCGTAACCTCGCCCAGAACGCTCAGCTGCGGAATGGCATCGAGCGCACCGGCGGCGATCTCCACTGCCTGGCTCACGCTGAGCTCTTTGCGCTCCTGATCGTCCGAACCGTCGAACTCGGCGGAAACGGCATTGCCGGTTAGGTTCCAGCCTGCCACGCGGCCTCCTTTCGTTATCGAGCACAGAGGCTCCGGCCCCGTGCAAATTTAAGTCCAACTCATAGTACAGCGCCGCAGGGACACAAACCCCCACGGCGCCTGTCAAGCCAATTTGTTATCGGTTGGAGTTTCTGTTGTAGCGGGCCATCAGGTAGAGCAGCTGAATGATCGAAGTGAGCGCTGCGGCCACATAGGTAAGCGCCGCTGCCGTCAGCACCTTCTTGGCGCCGTTGACCTGCTTGGAACTCATACCCGACTGCTCGATGTACGCCACAGCACGTCGGCTGGCATCAATCTCGACCGGCAGCGTAACCAGCTGGAACAACACGCTAAACGAGAAGAAGACCAGCGCGAGGGTCGTGAGCCCCGCGATGTTCATAAACAGGCCCAAGAGCAACACGATGGTCCAGGTGTTCTGGGTAAAGTTGACGACCGGGACCAGGGCGGTGCGAACCTTCATCATGGCGTAACCGCTCTGACGCTGGGCGGCATGACCCGCCTCGTGGCAGGCCACGGCAACGCTTGCGACCGATCCGCCCGAACGGTTAGCGTCCGAGAGATACAGGTTGTTATCCTGCGGGTTGTAGTGGTCGGTGAGCTCACCGGCAACACCCTTGATACCCACGGCGTTGCAACCGTTGGCGTCGAGCATGCGGCGAGCGACCGTGGCACCCGTGTCGCCGTCCGAGCGAACCTTGGACCAGGTCTTGTACGTCGAGTTGATATAGCTCTGCGCCGCAAGACCAAGCACCGTACAAACAAGGACAACCAGCAGGTACAGCGGGTCGATGCCAAAGCCGTAACCATAGTAATAGGGCATGCGAATTCCTCCGAATCGAATTACACGTTGGAGGCATTCTACCCACTCAGCCGACTAGGCTTCCCTATAACAACTCAATCTTTCCGTCCTTCACGGTGAGTCCCATATTGCCGGAAAGCAGATCGTCCAGGCGCGAACCCACGAGCTCAAAGCGCCAGCCTTCGCGCAGGGGGCTCTGCTCGGGGTGCTCAATATAGTCGGCCAGGTCATCGCGCGAGGCAATGACCGAGGTCGCCACGCCCGAACGCTCGGCAACCAGGCGAATGAGCGCATACATCAGGTCCGTCACGCTCTCCAACTCCGGCGAAATCTGACGGTGCCCGCGCACCATGAGCGGCAGGCGATCGTGCGGACAGCTTGCGCCGCGCTTGATGGCCATCAACGCGCCATCCACGTCGCGCTCCCCCAGCTGGTCGGTACCGCGGATGCTACGGAACTCCTCGACACGCACGGGATTGCGCTTAACCAGGGCCAGCAGCGTATCGTCGGACATGACCCACTTGCGCGGGATGTTGCGACGCTCGGCGCGGTCCTCGCGCCAAGCGGCAAGCTCGCGCGCAATGCCCAGCTGATGGCGGCTACACGAGTTGATGCGTTTGACCTTGCGGAATGCCTCATGGCGGTCGGCGCGGTAGTGCGACTCGTCGGCCAAAGGACGCAACTCGTCGAGCACCCAGTCCACGCGGCCCAGCTCACGCAGGCGGCTCATCATCTCGGTATAGGCGACGATTAAGTACTTGACGTCATCGATCGCGTACTCGATCTGCTTATCGCTCAGCGGGCGGCGCGACCAATCGGTCAGCGACTCGGTCTTGGGCAGTGATACGCCGCAGAACGTCTGAACGAGCGCACCATACGAAATCTGCTGGCGCTCGCCCAAAAAGGCGGCGGCAACCTGCGTGTCAAAAATCGGTCGCGGCAGTGCGCCCACGGTATGGAGCATAACTTCCATGTCCTGTGAGCAAGCATGGAATACCTTGACCACGCCCTCGTCGGCCATAAGCTCGGCAAGCGGCGACAGGTCGTCGATCACCAGCGGATCGACAGCGACACTCTCGGCGGGGGTGGCAATCTGGACCAGGCACAGGCGCGGATGAAACGTGCGCTCGCGCAAAAACTCGGTATCGACGGCGATCGCGTCGAACTCGCGGGCGCGCTGGCAAAAGTCGACCAGAGCCTGATGTGTGGAAATGTACATATCAACCCATCGAATAAGGTTAGGCCCGAAAAACACGGGTAGGATATCGGCATTGCTCTACAACTATACTCGGTTAGTCACAGAACGGGAACGTAAGTATGCGCTGCCTTATCATCCACAACCCGGCATCGGGCCCCAGCTCAGATGAAATCTACGCGTTCACGCACGCCCTCGCGCAGGGCGGCGACGAGGTCGTGATGCGTTTTATCGGCGATGGCATGGAGCCCGAGGACGCGGTAGCGGACGTTCGCGAGTTCGATCGCGTGGTCGTTTCGGGCGGCGACGGCACCGTCTCCAACGTGCTCGACCAGATGCGCGGGTGCGGTGTCCCCACGCTTGTCTTCCCCTCCGGCACGGCCTGCCTGTTCTTTAACAACATCGGCAATGCCCCCGAGGCGGCGGCACTCGCCAAGGCTTGCCGCGACGGCCGCACGGTCAAAGTGGACATGGGTGAGCTCTTTTGGCTCGACGAGAACGGCAACGAGAAGCGCCACGGCTTTATCATCATCGCCGGCTCGGGCTTCGACGCCGAGATCATGATGAAGGCCGCTCCCACCAAAAACGACATTGGCGAGATCGCCTACTTCCTCTCCGCGCTCGCCACGCCCAACCCCACGGTGGCGCACTTTACCATTGAGCACGACGGCATTGTCGAGGAGCTCGACGGCATCTGCTGCATGGCAGGCAATACCTCGGTCATCCAAAACGACATCAACCTGTTCCCCAACTGCCGCATGGACGACGGCATGGTCGACATCGTCGTTATTGAGCCCGTGCGCACGATGCAGCTGCTCCCCACGGTAATTACCGCCGCGCTCGACCCCGCTGGCAAAGTGCTCGGCCGTCCGCAGTTTAAGATCATCCAGACCAAGGAAGCCAAGATCACCTGCACGCCATCGCTGGGTATGCAGTTCGATGGAGAGATCATCTCCAGCAACTCCGGCGTCTTTGGCGCTCGCGCGCTGCCGCAATGTCTCGACCTCATCGTCGACGATTTTTCACCGCTCGGAAAATAGGAGGACCCCATGAACGACAATCCCCTGATTGGCTTTATCGTCATCGTCTTGGCCATGCTCGTTGGTTACGCCATCAATGTGATCCACCGCCGAAAGAAGTAAATCCACATTGGTATGATATTCATCCAGTTATCGACTCTCCCGTTGTTTATGCAAATCCTAAACAGCGGGAGAGTTTTCTTTTTGAGCATTGTCTGGCGCTTTATTCAGCTACAGTAAATGCAGGGTGCCTTTATTTAACTAAAGCAATAAAATGAGTATTATTATCCGCTCATCGTATATTTCTTCACGCTCATCGAGTAAAAGCTGTTGTCGAATGAATACTCTTTACACTTCCTTTAGGCTAGTAGATGTATTTATTAGCTGAAACTCCGTACGGTTTCGCGGGGTTTCAACAGTTGGGAGGGATCATGAGGTTTACTCATCCTGTCAACACGCTCAAGAAGCTCGGCTGCGGCCTTGCATTTGGAGCAGCGGCCATTATGGCCATGCCGACTTCGGCGCTCGCTTGCACCCAGATCTACATGGGCAGCCAGCTCACGGCAGACGGCAACACGTACTACGGCCGTTCCGAGGACTTCGGCCCGCGCTACATCAAGCACTTTGGCATCGAGCCCGCACACAAGGACGGCAGCAAGTACACCTCGCTCGAGTCCGGCTTTGAATACAAGTCCAAGGGCGCAACCTACCGCTACACCTTCGTTCGCGACAACCCCTCTCAGTGGGAAGATCGTTACGACGCATATTCCGAGGCTGGCATCAACGAAAAGGGCGTTTCCTGCTCTGCCACGCTGAGCACCTCCTATAACGAGAAGGCAGAGGAAGCCGACCCCGTCACCGAGGAGACCGGCATCGGCGAGTACAACTACGCCAGCGTCATTCTGGGCGAGAGCGCCACGGCCCGCGAGGGTGTCGAGCTCCTCGGCAGCCTGATTGACGAGCAGGGCGTCTGCTCCAACGACCAGATCATCATTGCCGACAACAACGAGACCTGGTTGTTTGCCGCACTCTCTGGCCATCAGTGGATTGCCATGAGGCTCACCGACGACATCGCCTCGCTCAACCCCAACATCGGCAACCTCACCTATGACGTCGACCTCGACGACACCGAGAACTGCCTCCACTCCGAGGGCATCGAGTCCATGCCTAAGGAGAAGGGCTTTGCCGAGTACACCGACGGCAAGTTCGACGTCGCCAAGACCTACGGCGAGGAGATTAGCGAGGCCGGTATGCACCAGTGGTCGCGCTATGTCCAGGGCCGCGATTACTTCATGGCTCCGCTTGCTGAGGGCACCGACTATGAGATCGTCAAGGACGAGCGCGAAGACGCTCGTGCGACGACCGGCGCCCTGGTCCACGAGATGCAGCCGCTGTTCTTCCAGCCCGGCAAGTCCGACTGGAACACCTTTGAGATGATTCGCTCCTTCGCCGCTCGCGGCGAGAATGTCGCCGGCCTCAACGCCAACACCGACGGCGCCTATGCCATCGGCTCCAACCGCAACACCGAGATCCACACCTTCCAGATCCGTCACGGCATGGACCCCGAGATCGCGACCATCCAGTGGGAGATGCTCTCCAACGCCGAGTTCTCCGTCGCTATCCCCCTCTATTCCGCACTGCTCACCGAGGTCAGCCCCTACTTCAGCGATCAGGACGTCTCCTTCGATCACTGTGAAGAGGAAGACGTCGTGAACAACGAGGAGCCCAAGAACTCCATCAACTACGTTCTCATGGACATCAACACACTCGCCTATGAGAACCGCGACAACTGCGCTACCGGCGTCCGCGCCTATCTCGACGCCCTGCAGAAGGAGCTCATTGAGCAGAACCTGACCGTCGACGAGGCCATGCAGGCCGCCGAGGGCACCGAGGCCCGCACCGCCCTGGCCAACAAGGCCGGCAAGGCAGCGACCAAGAACACCTACGTCAAGTGCAAGGCCATGCTCGAGGAGATGCGCGACTACCTCAAGGAGGGCGACTTCTCCGAGGAGTTCATCCCGAGTGACTACGATGCCGACAACGACTGCCTGGTCGAGTCCATCACCTATGCCGACGAGGCCCTCTCCGATGAGGACGTTGCCGAGCCCGAGGCTGAGGAAGAGGCCACCGAGGAGAAGTCCGAGGGCAACAACATGGCCGCCATGGCCGTTGGCGCCGTCGTCGTCATCGGTGTCTGCGGCTTCGTGCTCTATCGTCGCAAGAAGGCCTAAGACCCTTGCGTTCCAAGAGACGGGCGGGATGGCCAAGGTCGCCCGCCCGCCCAGCCGCCCATTCGACCGGCGGGAAACGTCGCCGAAATCTTTTCAAAAAAGATTTCCCCGCACACACTTCGCTGTGCTATAGTGCAGCGCAACAGCAACTAGGTGCGACCGCGCTACGGCATCACGAAAGGAGCCACCAAGATGATGAACACGATGAAGTCCCTCAACAACTGGTGGTGGCGTGATGCGAATACGATCGGTCGACAGTGAGTCCCACACGCCTGTTTTTGCGCTCTAGGTGATTGGAAGGCCTCCGGTTTCGACCGGGGGCCTTTTTCTATCTCGAGCCCGATCGCATTCGCATCACGCGCCTCCGTTTTTCTCTTACACTCCCCTTTTTGAAAGGACTTTTACCATGTCTCAGAACACCACCGCCACAGCCCAGCCCCGCACCGTCCAGACCGCCGACCGCGGCAAACTCGATATCCACGCCCTTGTCCTGCTCGCCATTCTGCTTGCCGCAGGCTTCATCCTCAACTTCACCGTCGGCAAGGCAATCTCGGGCATCTCGGGCGGTATGATCAGTCCCGAGTTCATCATCTCGGCCTTCTGCCTCACCATCCTGGTCGTTCGTCCCAACATTGGCCAAGCGCTCGTCATTGGCCTCATCTCAGCGGCCGTGATCCAGATCACCACCACCTCGCCGTTTGTCGATTTTGCCGCCGAGGGCATCGCCGCTATGCTCATGGCCGTCATTGTCAACGCCGCCGCCAAGGACGGCCAGGTTAAGCCTGGCATCGCCATCGTCGCAACATTCGTGACCACCTTTGTCTCCGGCGTTATCTTCATGGTCATCAAGATGGCCATGCTCGGCGTGGTGGGCGAGCTCGCCGCAGCCATGCTACCCGTCGTCGCCATGACCGCCGTATTTAACGCCATTCTGGTCGGCGCCCTCTACCTGCCCATCCAGAAGGCCCTGAAGCTCAACTAACCCGCTCGGCTTTACGAGCCACCCCATCTTGGCGTTCATTCGTCGCTCGCATACCCAAGTACGCTTCGCTCCTCTTTCGCGCCAACCTGGGGCACCTCGTAAAGCCGTATCCGTGCTTCACCACCAAAGACTGTCCCAAACAACGAGCTTTTGGGGACGTTCTTAAACGACTAGTCATGTAAGAACGTCCCCAATGATTATGAAAGGTATCCATGGAAACGATCATCAACGTCGACGATGTCTCGTTCTCCTATGGCACGCAAACCGAGCAGGCGCTCAGCCACGTTTCGCTCAGCGTGAACAAGGGAGATTTCATCGGCATCATCGGGCCCTCGGGCGCCGGTAAGTCCACACTTGCCGCCTGCCTGTCGGGCGCCGTGCCTCACCACTACACCGGCGCCTTTTATGGCTCCGTGTTAGTTGACGGCCACGACACCTGCGAAGTCTCGCTCACCGACATATCGCAGATCGTCGGCAGCGTGTTGCAGGACATCGATACCCAGATGGTCGCTTCGGTCGTTGAGGACGAAATGCTCTTTGGTCTCGAGAACTTTGGCGTTCCGCATGACCAGATCGAGCAGCGCTTGTGCGAGACGCTTAAGACCGTCGGCATTAGCGACCTGCGCGACCGCGAGATCGCCACCCTCTCGGGCGGCCAAAAGCAAAAGGTAGCTATCGCCGCCATCCTCGCCATGCGTCCGCGCGTCTTAGTGCTCGATGAGCCAACCGCAGCACTCGACCCCGCCAGTTCCACCTTGGTCTTCGAGACGCTGCGCGAGGCAAACCGCGCGCTCGGCATCACCATCGTCGTCGTTGAGCAAAAGGTCGCTCTGCTTTCGGAGTACTGCAACCGTGTGTTGGTGCTCGATCACGGCCAGATCGCGCTGCAAGGTGAGCCGCACGAGGTCTTCGCACGCACCGACGAGCTTCGCACCATCGGCGTCGATTGTCCGCGCGTCACGCGCATCTTCAACAGTCTCGAGGCCGATGGCTTGGTAAGCGGCACGCCCTGTCTGGATGTCGACGAGGCAGAACGCCTGATCACGGAAATCGTCGACCCCGACCGTGCGACAAGCGATACCCAGGCGCCCGCAGGCTCCCCGCACGCGCCGTCGCTGCGCCCGCATGCGAAAGACGCCGAGCCGGTGCTCACCTTTGACCATGTCGAGTTTTCTTACCCCCATGGAGGCGCCGCCGTCCACGACCTCAACTTGACGCTCTACCCCGGCGAGCTCGTGGGCATTGTCGGCCAAAACGGAGCCGGCAAAACCACGCTCACCAAACTGCTCACGGGTTTGCTCAAGCCCGCATCGGGCAGCGTACGCGTTACGGGCTTGGACACGGCATCGGTTCCCACGAGCCGCATCGCACACGAAGTGGCAACGCTTTTCCAGAACCCCGACCGCCAAATCTGCAAAGACACCGTGCTCGACGAGGTCGCCTTTGGTCTAGAACTTGCCGGCATCGACCGCGCCGAAGCCCTGCGTCGCGCCCAGCTGGTCATCGACCGCTTTGGTCTGCCCGCCGACGAGGCACCGTTCTCACTGTCGCGCGGCCAACGCCAGATGGTGGCGCTGGCCTCCGTTGTAGTGGTCGAGCCCAAGATCGTGGTGCTCGACGAACCCACGAGCGGCCTGGACTACCGCGAGTGCATGACCGTGATGGAAACGGTGCGCACCATGGCAGAGCGCGGTTGCGCCGTCATCATGGTCTGTCACGACATGGAAGTCGTTTCCGACTTTGCCGAGCGCATCGTGGTGATGGCCAACGGTCGCATCCTCGACCGCGGCCGCACGCACGAGCTGTTCTCGAACATCGAACTCATGCAGCGTGCCTACGTTGAGCCGCCCCAGGTCATCGAACTCTCGCGCCGTCTGGCATCCACCGTCTCGCCCGCCTTTACGCAGGTGAGTGAGGTCACTGATATCGTTCGCATTACCGAGGAGATGGTCCGCCGTGGTTAACGTCATCGACTACATGCCGGGCGACACGCTGCTACACCGCCTGAACCCCGTCATCAAACTGGGCCTCGCCGCCGCCATCATCATCGGCATTTTCTTGTCCGACACCTATGTGGCACTGCTGGGCTTTCTGGCACTCACGCTCGCGCTGGGAGCCTACGCCGGCGTCGTCGACCGCCTGCTCGCGCTGCTCAAGCTACTGATTCCACTCGCGCTCATCATGCTGGTGCTGCAGCTGGCTTTTATGCGCGATGGCAACGTGGTGTGGGGCTTCGTTACCGACACGGGTCTCATCACCGGCTCCAAGGCATGCCTGCGCCTGCTGGGCGTGGCGCTTCCGCTCATCCTGATGCTCATGGTGACCAAGCTCAACGACCTTGCCAACGCCTGCGTCGAGGTGCTGCACGTTCCGTATCGTTACGCCTTCACCTTTACCACGGCGCTGCGCTTTGTGCCAGTGTTTGGCCAGGAGATGAACGCCATCATGGAGGCGCAGACCGCACGCGGCATCGAGTATGACACCAAGAACCCCATCAAGAAGCTCAAGCTCATGCTGCCGCTGTGCGTGCCGCTACTGATCTCGAGCGTGGGTAAAACCGATGCCACGGCCCTGGCAGCCGAGCAGCGCGGCTTCTACCTGCGCACGCGCGCGAGCTCGTACAAGCGCTACCCCATCAAGGGCCTGGACATTGCCATACTTATTGTCAGCATTGCCCTCATCGTCCTCGGCTTCCTGTTTTAACCCATCGCCCCCGGCAACCGACAAATTCAAAAGGCCTCGGCTCGCACCAAACGAGTCGAGGCCTTACTGTTCCCCCAGATAAAACCTACCAAAATAAACCTGTCCCTTTTTGGCAGGTCGAGGGCTACAGGCGGTAGGGGGCGCCGCTGCGGATGATGGATTCGCGCACCAGGACGTCCATGGCGTCAAGGGTAATCTCGGGCATCTCCCGGTACTTTTGCAGCACCGAGAGCTCGGTGCAGGCCAGAATGACGCGGTCGCAGCCGCTGCGGGCGAACTCCCACATCACGCGGTCAAACTTGTCCATATCGGGCTCGCGTCCGGCCTTCACGTCATCATAAATCAGCGACATCACGTCGGCCTGGCGCTTCTCGCTGGGATAGACGACCTCGACGCCCGCGGCCTCGCACTCGCGCCCATAGACGCCTGCACCCACGGTGCCGTCAGTGCCCATGATGCCGATCTTGCGCACCGGCTCGGACGGCATGCTCAGGTTGGGATCGAACTCGCACTCCCCCATCACCGCGCCCGCCAGGGCATAGCGCACCGACTCACGCGGCATGTGGATAATCGGCACCTTGGTAAACGACTGAATCTGGTCGTAGAAGTAGTGCGATGTGTTGCAGGGAATGGCAATGTGCGCGCAGCCCAGTGTCTCGAGCGCCTGTGCGCACTCCTTCATGGTCGCCAGCAGCTCGGCATGCTCGCCGGTCTTGATGGCCAGCGTACGGTCGGGCATGGTCGACTTGGAAAGTACCACCATGTCGATATGCTCCTGATCACAGGTAGCAGCCGTATGGCGCACGACCTGGTCGTAGTAATACGACGTGGCCTCAGCGCCCATGCCGCCGATAACTCCCAGCTTTTCCATCGCCGCCTCCTTGGTGACGCCCATGCAATTGCTCGTATCATGCCCGCGCCCGTCCGATGCAAACCGGGCGGGCGCCGCGCTCATCTACTTGTAATACGTCTTGAACAGCTTAAAGTGACGCAGCTTGGTGTGCCACATGCGCAACCAGCGGTTAAAGACAAAATCGCCCTTCATAAACGAAGGATCGGCGGCCTTGCCCTCCTTGGCCAGACGATGCGCCTTCGCACGCAGCTCGGGGTCCTTGACATACTTGTCAACGACACCCATGGGGACGACCATCCACAGAGCCTCGTCCTGCGCCGTCACAAATTCCGGCTCAAACGGACGGTTATAGACGTACTCATCCACCACGTACTTGGCAACGTTAAAGCCGCTGTTGGTGACGTAGTAGTTACTGCGGCCCTGACGCGTGTTGAAGTCGAAGAACTTAAACGAACCATCGCGCTGGTCGTACTTGACGTCGAAGTTGGAGAAGCCCGTGAACTTAAGGTCCTCGAGCAACTTGCGCACGCCGCCCATGAGCTCGTCGTTAGGCTCGGTAATGATGCATGCATGGTTGCCGACACCATGGGGCTGATGCTCCTCGAGCAGTACGTGACCCAGGCACATCATGCGAACCTTGCCGTTGCGGTCGGAATAACTGGTAAGCACGCGCATGTACTCGTCGTTGCCGGGCACGCGGTCCTGCAAGATGAGGTCATCGGTGTAGCCACTGGCGTACACATCGCGAATGACCTGCTCCAGCTCGGCGCGATCGGCAATCTCGTAGGCCTTCTTCTGGCCCTCGAACTCGTGCTCCCACCACATGATGCCGTCAGAGGGCTTCAGAATCATCGGGAAGGGGAAGTCGATCTGGTCGAGCACCTCGGCGGAAGCCTCGCCCTGGGCGTTGAGCATCGCCATGGTAAAGGTAAACGTGTGCGGATAGGGCACACCGTGCTTCTCGCACAGCTCGTAGAAGATCTCCTTCTTCTGGCACTGCTCGAGCATGCTGTAGGGCGCATAGGGCGCGATGACGTTGGAGGCAAGCTGGCCGGCATCCTGAGCCTGTGCGGCAAGCGCGACGTAGTTATCGCCGCAGCCCATGAGGATAATCTTCTTATCGGGATTGGCCTGTGCAATGCCGTTGACGGTCTCGATCATGACCGGCATAGTGTCGATATCCACATTGGGCGTATAGTCGATAATCTGGCTGCGGTATGCAGGACCCGTCTGATACTTGCCAAAGACCAGGCTCTTGACCTGATACTCCTCGTAGAAGGCGCGCGCCACCGAATAGGCGTTGATATCGCCGCCGAGCAGCACGGGTATAAACTCGCGCTCTGTAAACTGCAATGCCATGGAAACTTCCTATCATCAACTGCCCGTACGATGGGCGGTCTTTATGCAACTGGTTTATTCTAGCGTGCCAAACCGCCGCTTCCCAAAGTTCCACCATATCTATGGCAAGCAGGCGCTTATGATTGAGCCCGCAGGGTTCCGTAACGTTAAAGTTGAACTCTATGGTTTCTTAACAATTCACTATAACTGCAGGTCAAGGCCAAAACCTCAAGTTCAACTTGACCCTTTAGAACCTTTAAGGTTCAAGTTGAGGTCGAAAGCAGTAGTAGAATACCTTTCGAACTATAACCTACGATTGATTGCAGAGGGACTGGATGCAGCATTCGAACCATCGCACCGCAGCGCTCATCGCGTCGAAGCCGGCTCGTATCATCACGAGTGCCGCGCTCGCCGTTACACTGACGGCCGCGCCGATGCTCTCCCCCGTCGCAGCCTATGCCGCCTCGCAGGCAACGCAGGATCAGCTTTCCGCTGCCCAGCAGAAAATCGAAACCGCCACGAGTGCCTACAACGAAGCCCGCACCAAGCTCGAGGATCTGCAGAAGCAAATCGACACTAACGAGGCAAGCATCGAGAAGATCGAAGCCGAACTTCCCGATCAACAGGCCAAGGCGAGCTCCGCCATGCGCGATCTGTATAAGTACCAGAAGGGCACCAACCCCATCGTGAGCTTCCTGGTCAACGCGCAGAGCCTGGGCGAGTTCATCACCACCTGCAAGTACACCAACCAGATCACGAGCTCAAGCGTCGACGAGATCGAAGAGCTCAACAAGATGCAGACCGAGCTCGAGCAGAACAAGACCGAGCTCGAGCAGGCCAAGTCCCAACTCGAGACCGAGCAGAAAACCGCCGAGGACGCACTGGCACAGGCCCAGCAGCTTCGCAGCGAAGCCCAGGCAAAGGCCGAGCAGGAAAATGCCGCCGAGCTGGCCAAGCTCGAGGCCGACAAGGCCGCTGCCGCCGAGAAGCTCTCAGGCGAGGGCGTGAGCGGCAACAACTCCAACAGCCAGGCCAATAACGCCAATACCACCATCGACACCACGGTGAACAACTCCAATACCGGCAACTCCGATTACGACTCGTTTATCAACGAGTGGACGAGTCGCATCGACAACTACCTCGCCGGCTCCCCCATGGCAGGCCAGGGTTACAACTTTGCCGTGGCAGCCTGGAACACCGGTGTTGACCCTCGCTGGTCTCCCGCCATCGCCTGCATCGAGAGCAGCAAGGGCCTCTATTGTGCCGGCTCCTATAACGCCTGGGGCTGGAGCGCCCGTGGCGGCGGTTGGCGGAGCTTTGGTAGCTGGAGCGAGGGCGTCTCTGCCCACGTTGCCTACCTGGGCGCCAACTATGGCTCCACGCTTACCCCGGCAGCCGCCAAAAAGTACTGCCCGCCCACGTGGCAGGACTGGTACAACAAGGTTGCAACCCAGATGAACCGCATCTAAGATCAACGTCAAAGGGCCCCAATCGGGGCCCTTTTCTTTTACGCGACGGAGGTATCGACGACGCCAATCGCGTTTGCGATGGCAACGATGACAATCATTGCCAGCAAGAGCACACCCATAGCCTTGAGCCAGAGCTTTGCAAGCTTTTTACCGCGATATCTATCGAGTAGCTCAAACCGTCGGCGAAGGCGGCGTTTATCGAGCATCACAAAATGAATGAGCGCTACGAGACCGTCGACGAAGATAAAATACTCAATCGCGAGAAACCACATCGGGTAGTTTTGGTTGGCACCCGTGGGATGAAAAACGGCAAAATGGCTTCCGGCAAAGAAAACAAGTAGCGAAAGATAGACGAATGCGTTCCAAATGCGCCCAACGGTGTCGGGAATGCAGGAGAGTAAACTCGGGCGCTCAGGCACCAACGACAATCCACCCTGAGACTGATCCGTGGGGAGCACGAGCGCAGGGCACACAGCTCGCCGCTCCGGAGGCTCTTGGAAGGAAGCAGCATTCGGCGCGCACGACGGCGTCGGCGCGGACGACGCACACGATGCGCGCGCAGCGTGCCCCAGCGCCTTCGCGCTTGCAAAGCGCTTGTCCGGATCGAGCGCCATCGCCATGCAAATAACATCGGCAAGCGAGGCGGGAATATCATATGCCTCGCATTGCTCGCGCATGTTCCGACCTGGCTTGGGATCGGCCCCCGTCAGACAAAAGAACAGCAGGGCACCGAGCGCATAGACATCGCTGCGCACGCTCGTCTGGCCAAAACCATACTGCTCGGGCGGCGCATAGAGACGCGTGCCAAACTTGACGGTATCGGCATCGGCTCCTTCGCGCCACACGCGAGCGATTCCCAAGTCGATAATCACCAGCGATGAAAACGTCAGGCCTGTATCGGGCGTATAGTTTGCGCCCGACACGATGATATTCGAGGGCTTTAGGTCGCGATGGATCACCGGCGCGGCCATCTCCCCCGCCGACGCAAAGCCGGCATGGAGCTCCGCAACTGCATCACAAAGGGCGCCAAACAGCTCACAGGCATAATCGGGCGTCGCACCCAAACGCCCCACCAGGGCCCCGAGCGTTTCGCCTTCGATGTATTCCATGACCACGCAAAGCTCGTCGCCCACGCGGCGGCAATCGACAATCCGAGGCAAGTGCTCGTAACGTCGCCCAGCATGCTGGGCCGCAAACAGGCGTTCATACGCCCCGCCAATCTGGGCCGACGCGTCGATGCGCTTGCGAACAAAGGGGCCAAGAGATCCTCCACCGGAGCCCTCAAAGTACACGAGCTCGGTCGTCTCGACGTCGGAGTGCTTGAGCACACGGTCTACGCGATAGCTGTCATCACGCTCGAGTGACGCCAGGTGTCCGGCGAGCGCAGCGGTCAGCTCATCATCGGAATATGTTGGGCTCTGGGTATCCATAGCGTCCATAATAACGCAGGGCGCGGACGCCCCATGACGCCCGTGCCCTGCACGTTCTAAATATCGTGAACGGCGCTTCCGCCGGCAGCTAACTGTTAGCTCACCGTCTCTTCACCAAAGCGATACAGCTCCTCGTTCACCTTTTGCAGGCTGCAGCCACGATCGATACAGAAAATGATGATGGCGTCACGGCGGTCCTTGCAGTTGAGGACATTGGCGCCCGCCGCCGACAAGGCGCGGTTGGTCTCCTTGAGCGTCAGCGCCATGGCAAAGGCAATCTGCAGCACCTTATTGCGGCTCGGATGCCGCGCACCGGTAAAGATCTGATAGCCAAACGTCTCGTTGAGGTCGGCCATACGCACCACGCGCGAGCGCTCCAGCCCCTTTTCTTCCAAAAGCTGTTTCAGATACTCCGAAAGCGACGGGGCGGTAAAGTCGTGCTCTTTGATATAGCCCTCGATACTCGGGGCATCGAGCAGCTCGATGAGCAACTCTTCGGTTAGCTTCTTATCGGGCATATGGCCTCACCCCCCAGCTCGCATAGTAACCATGTTTTTAATTCTAGTTAAAAACCGCTCACGTCAGAACGTTCCCAGCTGGCAACCTGGTCGGGAGATACCGTGCTCATCGCTTCGAACTTCCAGGTGCCGCCCGCTTTGAGATGGTTGGTGTTCGCAAGAGCCGTTCCCACCTGATTGCCGTCTGCGTCATACAGAACATACTCAATCTGAATGTAGCTTTGCTCTTTATCCGTATTATTGGTCAACGTGCCAGTGATCTTATACGCGAACTGATTAGACGTATCCCCGGCCTCATCCGAAACCGTATAGGGTTCTTGTGCCTCTTTTTTCTCCTCGACTTGCTGGGTCTGTTCGGCAGGCTTTGCTGCATCACCCGTAGACGAATCAGACGAGTTACCGCCCATAGAACCCACGACGCCGGCAACAACGAGCACCACGATGACGCCCAAAACGATCTTGCCGATCGGCTTCTTTCCCTCTTTTGCCATTATGCATCCTTCCTACGATCCGGCTACCGTGCCGGCACACAGCACATCGTAGGAGGCAGCGAGCTCAAATTCATTAGCTGGGAGCTAATGTCGCAGCACAGCTTGCCACCTGGCACTCATTGAGTCTTTTTTCCTTCACCGAACTCACTCCTTTGTTGTTGACTATTAAACATTTAGACGTAAACTGCTTTGTTACCTTGTCAACATCTGAAAGGAACCTCATTGGGAAAAGACGTACTGGTGCAGCAACTCGTCGACTCATTCGACAGCTGGCCCGCCAAAAATTCCGGTTGCGGATCGTCCCGCATGACACAAGAGCTCTATCCTTTTGACAAGCTCTTCTCTCCCATCAAAATTAACAAGCTCACCGTCAAAAACCGCATTGTCATGGCACCGATGGGCAATATCGACATGTGCGAGGAAACTGGCCGCCCCAGTGACATGATGCTGCAGTACTTTTTCGCCCGCGCCAAAGGCGGCTGCGGCCTCATCACAACAGGACTCGTACCGGTAAGCCACGGCATCGATACCACGGTCACCGAGCTGGACAAGCTCACCTATTTCCCGCGCATCGATCGAAGCCGAACCGTTATGGCAGGCTGGCGCGACCTTGCCCAAGGTGTCCATGCCTTCGGATCGCGCATTTTTGTCCAGCTTACGGCCGGACTCGGCCGCGTGGGCAACCCGCAATGCCTCATCACGCAAAAGAAGTTTCCGGTCTCGGCGAGTTTCTTGCCTAACTACTACATCCCCGCCATTCCATGCATGCGCCTCTCGGACCAAAAGCTGCGCCGTATCGTAAACAATATCGGCCAAGCGGCGGCCGATGCCCATGCCATGGGCATCGATGGCGTCTATTTGCACGGGCACGAGGGTTATCTTATCGAGCAGCTCGGAAACCCCGCCTTTAACCATCGCAAGCTCGGACGTTATGCCAATTGGCGTCAATTTGGCCTCGATATGGTCAAAGAAATCCGTCGCCGCGTTGGGCCCGACTACCCCATCATGTACCGCATCGACCTTTCGCTTGCACTCGAGGAAACCTATGACGAGCAGGTCATGAGTTCGACCTATCTGGGACGCATGCGCGGCGGCCGCACAGTCGAACAGACCCTGTGTTATATGGAAGAGCTCGTGGCGGCGGGAGTAGACATCTTTGACGTCGACCTTGGTTGCTATGACAACTGGTGGATGCCCCACCCGCCTGCGAGCATGCCCGCAGGCTGCTTCGTTCCCGTGGCGCGCGCCGTTCGAGAGCGCTTTGCCGCCGACAATATCCGCTCCAATGCCGGCCTTCCCGTACCCGTTGTCGCGGTGGGTAAGTTGGGCTACCCCGACATTGCCGAACGTGCCCTTCGCAATGGCGACGCCGATATGATCATGCTCGGACGCCCGCTGCTTGCGGATCCCGAGTGGCCCAACAAGGCGTACGCCGGTCGCGTGGCAGATATTCGCCCCTGCATCGGATGCCAGGAAGGATGCCTCAACGAGTTTGTCGAAGGGGGCCATCCGCAGTGTGCCGTCAATCCACGCTGCAGCTTTGAATACCTCATGCCCCAGACACCCGCTCCCGCCAAAGAACCCAAACGCATAGCGGTGATAGGAGCCGGACCCGCTGGGATGGTCTGTGCGCTAATCGCCGCGCGTCGTGGCCACGACGTAAAGCTCATCGATGCCGAAGATGAACTTGGAGGAAAACTCCTCTCCGCCAGCGCCGCCCGGATCAAGTTCGACCTCGATAACTACCGATCATATCTTGTTCGACAGGTGCGCGAGCAGGCAGAAAAACCCAACGGGAACCTGACACTCGAACTTGGACGGGCAGCACGCGCCGAAGATCTTGCAAAAGCAGGCTTCGACGCAATCGTGTGCGCGACAGGCACTTCCAATGCAATACCGCCCATCCCCGGTCTTACGGAGCTTGCAGCATCGGGTCATGCCGTGCTGGCAACGCAGCTACTGCGCCAACCCGCGCTGCTCGGCAACGCCAAAACCGTCACCATCATTGGCGGAGGGGCCGTGGGCTGCGAGGTTGCCCAATGGCTCACCGTCGAACACGGCATACCACAGGTCAGCGTAATTGAAATGCTGCCTCACATGATGCAGGGCGCCTGCACGGCAAATCGCGGCCACCTACTCCATACGCTCAGGGGACGCAATGTGCGGCTCCTCAATATGACACGCGTCGAGCGCGCGGAAGTCGGCGGCAAACGCGAGTCTGGAGCCCCATCGAAGTGTGCGCGTCTCCACTTGAGTCGCAACTGCCACAAAAACGTTCCCGACCCCTACGTCTCGTGGTCACCGGTCTTGCCCGAGAACGTCGAAAACCCGCTTGCACCCAAAATCGGCAACGACTGGAAGTCACTCGAGCTAACCTGCGACTTGGTAATCATTGCCTGCGGCGGACACCCCGACGACGCGCTGTTCTACAAACTGCAGCAGACGCACGCCGCTGACGAGCTGCATAACATCGGCGATGGGTTTGCGCCCGGCCGTGTGCTCGAAGCGGTCCGTGCGGCATACCGACTCGGCACCAATATCTAACACGAAAGGATGGGCTCACAGATGAACCTGACCTCCCAACAACAAGCCCTGCTCGACGGCGCCAAGGGCCCCGCCATGGCCAAAGTGGTCAAGACCCTCGTTATGTACGGCGAATGCTTTGGCGCCGAGCGTATGGTTCCCGTGACCGGCGCAAACGGTCATCTTGTCACAAGTTTTGGCCTCTCCATGCTCGGTCCAGTCTATGGCCTTATGGATGAGCTGCTGAAAGACGGCGCCCTGTCCGGTCAGTCATTCTCGGTCGACCCGAGGCCCCTCGACCCCGCCGTCCCGGCCAACCCGCTGCAAAAGCTGCTGTTCAAGATTATGTATTCCAAACAAGACGATTATGAGGCACAGCTGCGCAGCATGGGCCTATTGGACAACGATGCTTTCACCTGCACCTGCTACCAGCCCGAGGTTGGCAATCGACCTCGGCGTGGCGACATCGTAAGCTGGGCAGAAAGCAGCGCCGTGGTCTTTGCCAACTCCGTGCTGGGCGCTCGCTGCAATCGCAACTCCGGCATCATCGAGATGTTCGGCTCAATTGCCGGCTTTGTCCCGGAATTCGGCCTGCTCACCGATGAGGGCCGCAAGGCGACCTGGATCATCGAAGTCGACAGTAAGCGCAAGCCCGAAGCGCAAGTGCTTGGCAGCGCCATCGGCATGAAGGTGATGGAAGACGTCCCTTACATTAAAGGCCTCGACCGCTGGCTTGGCCGCGAACTCACACCCGGCACGCAGGACTACCTTAAGGACATGGGCGCCGCCAGCGCATCGAACGGCGCTGTCGGGCTCTACCACGTGGACGGCATCACGCCCGAGGCCGTCGAACAAGGCGAACACCTCATAGCACCAGACGCCCAAATCTATCGCATTGACGACGCCGAGCTGGAACGCATCCGCTCGAGCTACCCCGTTATGTGGAAGAACCCGGGCGCGCGCCCCAAGCTTGCCTTCATCGGCTGCCCCCACCTCTCGTCTGCACAACTCGCCCATTGGGCAGACGCCATCTGCGATGGGCTGAGCGCCTCCGGCAAGTGCCGCGTGCAAGTACCCACCGTACTGACCGCCGCCCCATCCGTGGCAGACGCCTTCCGCAAGACTGCGGCATACAGACGCCTCTCGACTACCGGTGCCGTCGTCTCGAGCATCTGCCCGCTTATGTACACCAACAACCCGCTCTGCGGCAGCATGCCCATCATCACCAACTCCAACAAGTTGCGTACGTACTCGGCATCGCGCTACTACACCGACGACGAAGTGCTCGCCTACGTCACCACCGGAAAACCAATCAAATAGGAAGGCGACTCCTCATGGAAAAAATCTTTCACGGCCGCGTCGTTGTCCCCGGAGCTGCCCACGCCAAGGCACTTGTCTCTCACGGAGGGCTCAACACACTCGCATCGTTTCAGAAGGCACTGATGTTTGGCGACAAAAAGGCCACGTGTTCCGACCAAAACAATCCCGACTTGTACGGCAAACCTTTGGCGGGATGTGCCTTGTGTCTTCCGCAGACTATCGGCTCCACCACAGGCGGCATGGTGCTCTTCTGCGCCACCAAAATGGGGCGCCAACCCGCATGCCTGCTGTTTTCCAAACCCATTGACAGCCTTGCCGCCGCTGGCGCGATCCTCTCGGGTGTATGGACCGACACCCCCATGCCCACCATTGACAACCTGGGCGATGAGTTTCTCGATGCTGTGTCGACGGGAGACGCCATCACCGTGACCGAAGACGGCACGGTCATCGTCGGCTAAGGCTATCCGACCCGCCGCCCGCAGATGAACAACGTGTTTCGCCATTTCCCACGCGCGGTGCGGGCGATAATCTTGACGTATTCGATATACAACACGAAAGGAGTCCCACCATGGGAGCATCGGTATCGGTCGCACAGGGCGCGCCTCTTGATGCAGGCACCTACAAGGCAGACGAGGCAGCCGTCGAGCGCTTTTGCGAATTGCTGCGCATCCCCACCGTTTCGCGTGAGAACATCGCCGAGCGCGACGATGAGCCCTTCAGCCAGTGGATTCCCACGCTTCAGCGACTTTATCCGCATTTCTTTAAAGTCGCCGAGCTCACACGCGTCGACGACTTTGGCATGCTCCTGCGTTGGCCTGGCGCCGATTCCGCCTTGGACCCCATCGTCATGATGGCGCATCAGGACGTCGTGCCCGTCGAGGGCCAAGACTGGAAGCACGATCCCTTTGGAGCCGAGATCTTCGACGGCGAGATCTGGGCCCGCGGATCACTCGACACCAAGTGCATCGTCTCGGCTTTCTTCGAGGCCGCCGAGCATTTGATTGCCCAGGGCTTCGTTCCCCCGCGCGATGTCTGGTTCTTCTCGAGCGATGGCGAGGAAATCGCCGCACCTACTGCAACCCATGCAGTGCAGTGGCTTCGCGAGCATAACATCCATCCCTACATGGTGCTCGATGAGGGTGGCGCCGTGGCAACCGACGCCCCGCTCGGCGTCACCGAACCCGTTGCCATGGTAGGCGTGTCCGAGAAGGGCCACGTCGACCTTACCGTCACGGCGCGCGCCGACGGCGGCCATGCCTCTACGCCTGCGGCAAACGATGCCTGCCGTCTTCTCTGCCGTGTATGCGAGACTATCTCGGCCAACCCCGGCAAGCCGCAGCTCACGCCCGCCGTCGAGGCCACACTGACCGAGTTGGGTGCCCGTAGCAGCGCGACGTATCAGGCAATCTTTGGCAACCTGTGGCTCACGCGCCCCGCGGTTACCAAGATCATGGCCGCCAGCCCCGAGACCTCGGCCATGCTGCGCACAACCTATGCGCTCACGCAGCTCGAAGGCTCCAATGCGCACAATGTGCTGCCACCAGTTGCTCGCGCCAACTTCAACGTGCGCATCGCTCCGTTCGAGACCATCGCCGATGCCGTTGAGCGCGCCCGCAAGCTCGCCGCCCAGCAGTGCCGCGCCTCGGGCGTAAGCCCCGACCATGTCACCGTCGAAATCAACGAGGCGATTCCCTACACCGAGCCTGCGCCCATCTCGCCTTACGAAGACGATGCCGCCTTCAACTACATCCATCGCTGCGTGTCGGGTGTCTATCCCGAGGCCGGCTTTGCTCCCTACGTGCAGAACTCCTGTACCGACTCGCGCGAGTTCAACGAGATCTGCGATCGCGTCTACCGCTTCTGCGGCTTTATCTACTCGGGCGAGGCGCGCATGCTCATCCATGCCGCCAACGAACGCATCGGCGTCGACGTCTACAAGCGCGGCATCGAATTCTATGTGGCGTTTCTCGCCAACCTTGAACAACTGTAGAACGGGGGCCGATAGCACCCCTCCCCGCTTTTACCGACCAGGAGAACCAGCATGACCCAACCAAATCTTAAGCGGGCGGCCCGGCTCGACACCAAGGCCGTTGCCCTCGCCTCCCTACCCTTTATGGGCATGATCAGCTTTTGGCAGGTCTACGACGGCATCGTTCCCAAGATGCTCACAGGGACCTTTGGCCTATCCAACTCGCTCACCGGCGCGATCATGGCCATCGATAATGTCTTTGGCCTGTTCCTGCTTCCGCTCTTTGGCATCCTCTCGGACCGCTGCGCAAGCAAACTCGGGCGTCGAACGCCCTTTATCTTGGGCGGCTCCGCGGTGGCAATGCTCTCCGTCCCGCTCATCGCGATCGCCAACAACATGGGCAGCCTACCTCTGCTCATTGGCGCGATTATCCTCACGCTTTTGGCAATATGCGCCTACCGCACCATGACGGTTGCCATTGTGGCCGATATTACGCCTCGCCCACTTCGAACCAAGGCGGACTCAATCGAAAAGATCGTCGGCTATGCGGGAACAGGTCTTATGCTCGTCGCCATCTCGGTCATGGTTCCCAAGGCCGACAAACCTGATTATCTTCCGCTCTTTATCTTGCAGGCCGCCTTTATCCTCGTGTCAGCCGTTGTCTACGGCATCTTTGTCCGTGAGCCCGCCCTCGTCGAAAAGATGCGCGAGAAATCGCTGTCAATGGGCATCGACGAGGATCAGATTGACAAAGACGACTCCCCCGAGGCCGGCGGTAAGGAACGCGTTGCAGACACCGACGTGCGTCGCTCCATCATCATGCTGCTCGCCGCAACGTTTTTCTACTACATGAGCTATAACGCCATGACCACCAATATCAGCCGTTATGCCGATTTGTTCTATGGCATGGAGGGCGGTTCCTATGCCATCATCAATATCGTGACGATTGCAGGCGCGCTGCTAAGCTACGTACCCCTGGCAAACCTTTCGCTCAAAATCGGCCGCAAAAAGGTCGCCCTGGGCACCGCCGTCATCATGGTTTTGTGCCCCGCGCTTCTTTGGCTGGCACCCGGTTTCTCGCCCGTGTTGTACGGCGTCTTTTTGTTGATGGGCGTCGCGCTGGGCGGCGTGGACCTGTGCGTGTACACGATGATTCTGGAGTGCTGCAGCTCCCAAAGCGTGGGCCGCTACTCCGGTTACTACTACACCGTGAGCATGGCGGCTCAGGTGGCGACGCCGATTCTCTCCGGCATCGTTATGGACGTGGCGCCGTCGATGCTCTTCGCCTACATCACGGCAATGGGCATGATTATGGCCGCGAGCATTGCCGCCGCCAAGCGCGGCGATGCCATCTTGATCGACGAGGTCGCTCGCCGCGAGGCAGCAAAGTAGGAGACCGAATTGACTACCGAGCGAAAGGGGTCGGATAGGCAAAGTGCCCATCCGGCCCCTTTTCGGTTCATCCTCAAGAAGCTTGTCGAAGCCTACCCCACCGTGACGGAGTCCCCAGTAAAGGTACTGATGAGCAGCAGGATAAAGAACGCCAAGTAACTGATGCTCAGCGGGTACGCAATAATCAGGAAGACGACCCAGCCGACATTGGTGTTACCGTCGGCACGGCGTTGCTCGCGATTGCGGCAGAGCCAAATCGTCACGCCAATGGCCACAATCAACAGCACAAGTGCCGCTGCCGCCAGTCCAGCAAGCGCAAACATCACGCCAATGCTCACAGCAATAACCGGAAGCAACAACAAGCCGCATCCACACCCACCGGGACTATAAACGACAGTCTGTCGGCGCTTCATCATCACTCCAAGTCAAGCAATCGTTTGTAGACATCGAGGCCCTTGAGTAGGATTCCCTCGTCAAAGAGCATGGTATCGGTGTGAAGGGCACTCATCGCATAGGCTGGGCAGCCATCAGCGTCAATCGGGTTTTCTTGTCCCTCTGGCACGCCCGTGCCCAGCAAGAAGAACACACCCGGCAGATGGCGCTGGTAAAAGGCGAAATCCTCAGCGATCAGCAAAGGCTCATCCACGAGCTGCAGCTCGGGCAAGGCAGGCGCGACATTGGCAAATAGCTCGGGGTCGTTGTCGACCGGCGGATAGCCCTCGGCAAAGTCGAGATCGTACGTGCAGCCCGTTGCAGCGCATGCCTCATCAAGCACGCGGCGCACGCCCTCACGCGCACGGTCGAACATGTCGTCCGTAAACACACGCAGACTGCCGGCAACATGGGCCTCCCCCGCCACCGCGTTGCAGACGGTACCGGCCTGCAGCAGACCAAACTTGCCGATACAGGGCTCGTCGGTGCCCAGCTCATCCATCAGCTCGCGCTCGGCAACCAAAAACTTCGCTGCCGCCAAGGCCGCATCGTGCGACTCCTCGACCGGCACACCATAGGTCTTAGCAATATGGATACTCGTACCGTGAATATGGATGTGCGTCTCGCTCGAACGCGCCAGCAGCGGACCGGAACAACTCGCCAACGTGCCGACAGGCAGATCGGGCCACACATGGAAGCCAAAAATTCGGTCGACCCCGTAGCGCTCGAACACGCCGCTCTCGCATACCGTCTTGGCGCCACCGGTCGTTTCCTCGGCCGGCTGGAACACAAAGAGCACGTTACGCCTCATGGCGCCCGGCTGCTCGCGAATCGTACGGTCGACATACGTCGCGGCGGCAAGTGCCATAGCCATGTGTCCGTCATGTCCGCAAGCGTGCATCTTGCCGGGGTGGGTCGAGGCGAACACTGCCCCCGTTGCCTCGGCAATGGGCAGCGCATCCATGTCGGCCCGGATCGCCGTGGCATGTGCGGCACCAACGCCAGCGTCGAAGAAAGCGCAGACGCAGCTGGGGCACGGATGGGTCACTTCGCAGGTGAGTGGTGCCAACACACCCTCGATATAAGCAATGGTTTGCGGAAGATCGAAATCGAGCTCCGGAATGCGATGGAGATCGCGGCGATAGCGACGGAGTTCTTGGAGCTCGGTCATAAAGGATCCCTTCGTGAGGCACATCTGTTGCAACTTATTGTGATACAGGATTGTGGCACACATGTTTCCAGCATATTGCTGCATTTTTTAAACGTTATATACGGATACTCTTGTTTGGTAAAGTGCAACGTGGTAGGGTCGTTACCACTTGATAGAGGCGCGGGCACGATGAGCCGCGGGCGAGCCGGCAGGCTTTGACCCCGTGGGGAGGCGAAACCCGCCGAACTGGGCTTTTCGGGCGCGAACAACCTGGTGGGCCTGCGGGAAACACCCGCAGGACTGTCTGCAGCAATGCGGGAGCGCTATCCGGACATTGGGTCCACGCTATGCGGATTCGATGCGCAGATGGCGCCGTCTGGATAGCGAGGTTTACGGGACATGGCATTGACCCCCAACGAGGCATACGCGGCCAAGCAGCCGTTTGTGGACAAGGAGACGCTCGAGCATATCGTCGAGCAGTTCCCCACGCCGTTTCATCTATATGACGAGGCGGGCATCCGCCGCAACATGCAAGAGGTGCGCGACGCCTTCGCATGGAACCCGGGCTTTAAGGAATACTTTGCCGTCAAGGCAAATCCCAACCCGGCGCTCATCTCCATTCTCAACGAATACGGTTGCGGCTGCGATTGCTCGAGCTATACCGAGCTCATGATCGCCCGCTCGCTGGGCATCACGGGACACGACATCATGTTCTCGTCCAACGACACGCCAGCTGCCGACTTTGAGCTCGCCGACAAGCTGGGCGCCATCGTCAACTTTGACGACATCAGCCACATCGAATTCTTTGAGCGCGTTGCGGGGCCCATCCCCAAGACGGTCAGCTGCCGCTTTAATCCGGGCGGCCTGTTCCAGCTCTCCAACGGCATCATGGATAACCCCGGCGACTCCAAATACGGCATGACCACCGAGCAACTCTTCGAGGCCTTCCGCATGCTCAAGGCCAAGGGCGCCGAGAATTTTGGCATCCATGCCTTCCTTGCCAGCAACACCGTCACCAACGACTACTACCCCAAGCTCGCGCGCATCCTCTTTGAGCTTGCCGTGCGCCTGGAGCGTGAGACCGGCGCACACGTCGCCTTCATCAATCTATCCGGCGGTGTCGGTATCCCCTACCTGCCCGAGCAGCAGGCCAACGACATTCACGCCATCGGCGAGGGGGTGCACACGGCCTACGACGAAATCCTGGTTCCCGCCGGTATGGGCGATGTGGCCATCTGCACCGAGATGGGTCGCTTTATGATGGGGCCCTACGGCTGCCTGGTCACCAAGGCTATCCACGAAAAGCAGATCTACAAGGACTATATCGGTGTTGATGCGAGCGCCGTCGATCTGATCCGTCCTGCCATGTATGGCGCCTACCACCACATTACGGTGATGGGTCAGCCGGGTGGCGCCGACAAGACCACAGCACCCGTTACGGACACCTACGACATCACGGGCAATCTGTGCGAGAACAACGACAAGTTCGCCATCGATCGCGAGCTGCCGCATATCGACATGGGCGACCTGCTTGTAATCCACGATACCGGCGCGCATGGCTACTCCATGGGCTACAACTACAACGGACGCCTGCGCTCCGCCGAGGTCCTGCTGCGCCCCGATGGCTCGGCCGACCTCATCCGCCGCGCCGAGCGCCCGGGCGATTACTTTGCCACACTCGACGTGCTGCCGAGCGGCCGAGAGCTGCTGGCCAAATCGCGCGCCGAAAGTGCTCGCCGTCGTGCCCAAGACGAGCGCCTGGCAGTCGCCGCCCAATGGAACAAACGCATCCAGATCGCGGACGCGAAGGAGAAGAACATGGATATCCGCAACCTCGAGGGCTCGATCGTCGCCCTCGTCACGCCGTTTAAAAAGGACGGTAGCGTCGACTTTGACGCGCTCGAGCGCCTTATCGATTTCCACTTGCAAAATGGCACCGACGCCATCCTCACCCTGGGCACTACCGGTGAGAGTGCCACGATGACCGATGACGAGGACAACTCCGTCGTCGCCGCCGTGGTCAAGCATGTTGCAGGACGCGTCCCCGTCATCGCCGGCTCGGGCTCCAACTCCACGCAAACCATGCTCACCAAGTCGCTCACCTACCAGGGCTTGGGAGCCGACGGCCTGCTGCTCATCACCCCCTACTACAACAAGTCCAACGAAGAGGGTATCTATCAGCACTTTAAGACCGTCGCCGATGCCGTGGACATTCCCTGCATCCTGTACAACATCCCCGGCCGTTGCGGCTGCGGCATCAGCGAGCGCAACGTAGAGCGCCTGGCCGCACATCCCAACATCATGGGTATTAAGGAAGCCTCGGGCAACGTCGCTTACGCGGCCAAGATCGCCCACCTGCTGTCCGACGACTTCCGCATGTACTCGGGCGAGGATGCCCTCACCGTGCCGCTCATGAGCCTGGGCGCCTCGGGCACCATCAGCGTGTGGGCCGATGTTCAGCCGCAGCTCGTGCATGACATGTGTCGCGCCTACCTGGACGGTGACGTGACACGCGCCCGCGACATCCAGATCGCCGGCCAGCCGCTCATCAACGCCCTCTTTAGCGAGGTCAACCCCATCCCCGTCAAGGAAGCGCTCGCTCAGATGGGTATGATCGAGGCAAACTACCGCATGCCGCTATGCCCCATGGCAAACGACACGCGCTCCGCACTTACCGATGCTCTGAAGGGAGCTGGTCTGCTTGATTAAGACCGTCATTATGGGAACGGGCCGCATGGGCTCGCTCATCCGCACTACCGCCGAGGGCATTGTCAACGCCGCTGGAGAGCCCGTTTTTGACATCGTCGCCCAGATCGGCTTCGACTTGTCCGAGCTCGAGAGCGCACCGGCGGCCGACGTCATCATCGACTTCTCGAACGTCGCGACCTTCGATGCCGTCGTCGCCTATGTCGAGCGCACGGGCGCGGCGTTGGTCTCGGGTACCACAGGCTACACCCCCGAGCAGATGGACCGCCTGCGCGAACTGGGCCAGAATGCCCGTGTCATGCACTCGGGCAACTACTCTATCGGCATCGCCGCCCTGCGCCATCTGGTTGCCCAGGCCACGCGCGAACTGCCCGGCTTTGACTGCGAGATTGTCGAGACGCACCACAACCAAAAGGTTGACGCCCCGAGCGGCACTGCCAAGTTGCTGCTCGATGCCGTCGTCGAAGCCGAGCCCGAGGCAGGCTACCACCCCGTCTATGGTCGCGAGGGCATGTGCGGCGCGCGCGATCCCAAGGAAATCGGCATGCACTCGCTGCGCGGTGGCACTGTCGCCGGCGTGCACGAAGTGAGTTTCTTTGGCCAGGACGAGGAGGTCACGCTCACGCACCGCGCCACGAGCCGTCAGATCTTTGTCAACGGCGCCCTGGCAGCCGCGCAGAAGCTCGTCACCCGCGAGCGCGGCTTCTATACGTTCGACCAGATCATGTTTGCCTAACCAGGTATCAACCGAATCCACCCAAAGGAGAGATAGCAAATGAGCAATGCAGCCGAGATGGATGCACAGGAGATTATCAACTACATCGCCACCGCGCCTAAAAAGACGCCCGTCAAGCTGTATGTGCGCGAGAAGCCCGGCATGAAGGTTGCCTGGGGCGATGCGCATGTCTACGGCGGCCGTCGTGGCAAGACCGTCTTTGGCGACTGGGAAGAGCTCAAGGCCATCCTCGACGCCAATGCCGACTCCATCGACTACTACGACGTCGAGAATGACTGCCGCAACTCCGCCGTCCCCATGCTCGACCTTAAGGGCATCAACGCCCGCATCGAGCCGGGTGCGATCATCCGCGACCGCGTCGAGATCGGCGACCGCGCCGTCATCATGATGGGTGCCATCATCAACATCGGCTCCGTCATTGGCGAAGGCTCCATGATCGACATGGGCGCCGTGCTGGGCGGCCGTGCCACCGTGGGTAAGAACTGCCACATCGGCGCCGGCACCGTGCTGGCAGGCGTCGTGGAGCCCGCAAGCGCCACGCCCGTCATCATCGAGGACGACGTTATGATCGGCGCTAATGCTGTGGTCCTGGAGGGCGTGCGCGTGGGCAAGGGTGCTGTCGTTGCCGCCGGCGCCGTATGCGTCGAGGACGTCCCCGCCGGCGCCGTCGTGGCCGGTGTCCCCGCCCGCGTCATCAAGATGCGCGACGAGAAGACCGACAGCAAGACCGGTCTCGAAGAGGGCTTACGTCAACTCTAGAGTTACGCGGTTTTACCAAACCGCGTAACTAGTCGACGCTGCAAACGACCCAGAGCGGCAATCTGACGTTCAATCGTCGGGCATGACCAGAAGGTCAATGCCCTCCTCTTTCACGTCACCTTGCTCGCTCTGGGTCGTTTTCGCTGACGTATGCTCGACCTGTAACGCAACAACTTATCGATTCTCGATGCTGCCGATATTCTTGAGCTCGATGGAGATGAGGCCGTTGGGCTCGTTGACGAACTCGATGTACTCGGAGTTCGAACCCATCTCGGCCGGGAAACTGATCTCGATACCCGTATCGGTACGAATCTTATGATTGCGCACAGCCGCGCGCTCGACCTGCTTGCGTTCCACGGGAACGCGCTCAGGAACCCTCTCCTCGGTCAGTGCCGCGCGCACGCCTTCCTTGATGACCGGTTCGTCCTCAAAGACCTCATCGACGATATCCCAAGGCGGCAGCTCCTCGTCATCCTCGACCTTCTCGGCAACGGCAGCCTTAACCTTAGCGAGCGCCACGGCCGTGTTGGCGCCGTGCTCTTCGGCGACCTCCTCGACCACGCGCGTCACCGTGTCGATGACCTCCTTACCCGAAACGCCCGTGTCGCATTGCAGCAGGCCGTCGGGAATGAGCATGCGATCCTCGCCGGCAATCTTGCGCTTCTTATCCACATAGCCGATCTCCATGGTGTTCGCACGCACGATTGCATAGCTCGGCACCTTTTGCGAAGGGTTCGGCAGAATGGCATAGTGGCGCGCGATGTCGTTACGCACCTCGCCCTCTTCGCGACCCACCTCGTGCATGAATGCCTGCTTGGAGCCCAGCAGCATCACGGCAAACCAGCGGGCATCCTCATCATCGTCAAAGTCCGCCACAAGCACGTCAGTGGACTCGGTTTTCTCGGCCTTGGTGAGTTCGGAAGAGATGAACTCCGCAATCTGCTGCGACAGGTCCACGAACTCACGCTCACCAAAGAAATAGCCCTTGAGCTCGCCGCCGAATGCGGAGTTCTCGGCAAACGTGGCGCGTTTATTATCGGCCGAGGTACGTGCGCGGCGCAGATGCGTGGTCACGAAGTTGCGCACGGTGCGGCTCTCGATATCGAGCTCGCGCTGGCTCATAACATTGACGGCGGAGTCAAAGTCCAGGATATGCAGAATCGCATGATTGATTTTCATATACGGCATTCCGTTCTAGATCGATTTCGGCACGAACCAGTATAGCGGTCGAGCCCACCCCACGTGCATCGAAGGTTGGCGCATCGGAGACAGGTTGCTTTGCACCAATGGCTAGCGCAGGAGCTCGGACTGCCAAGCCTCGAGCTGTTCTGCCAAACTCTTGCCGGCAGCGGGCATGTCGATCTGGGGTCGTTTGGGCAGCAGCGCGCATTTAAGGATTGCCACGATGGTCTGCGAGACAAAGCGTCGTGTATCCTTGTCAAAGCCTTGCGCAGCCTGGAGCATCACGGGCAGGCTCTCGCGCAGATTCCCAGCGATATCCGCAAAACGTTCGGCGCCCGTAGCCTCAAACACGGAGAACAACGCATCTACAAAACGCTCGCGCTCGCCAGGTGACACTGCAAGCAGCATCTCGCGAATAGAGCCGTCAACATATCGCGCGCCAGCAGACAGGCGTTCGCAATACACAAAATCACAGCCGTCGACCACCCAGCTAAAGGGATTGTGTTGCAGCAGGCTAAACTCGGTGCTTTCGACGATAGCGTAGTCCTCTTGCGTCTCGAACATCATGCCGAAGATCGAAGACTGGGGCAGGGTTTTATCGATACGACCGGAAAGGCTCGCAAAGGCGTCTCCGTTCAGAAACTCCTCGACAAAACCAGGGCCATCGTGGGAGAAGACCCGCTCAATCCGGTTGCGAGCACCGCTTGAGCACATCGCTGCACCATACACAGCCAGATTTCCGCCCTTGGAATGGCCTCCGCACAAGAGCGGCCCATCAATCGAGGCCGACATCTCGTCCATATAGCGTGCTGCAGATTCCTGAGAGGGCACAGGGCACCGAAACGCCATGTTGAAGTCCTCTTTCCAGCCCACAATCGTGCTGTCGGTCCCTCGGAAGGAAACGTAGCTAAACCCTGCCGGAAATCGGAGCGTCATGGCCGCAAACTGCTCCGTCATCGCAACATCGTTCACGGCGCGATAGCCGCAAATGCGCGCACCGCGGTATCTGGGATTTGCTGTCACCGCCTCCAACAAGGCAAGGCTTCCCTCTGGATTCCACAGGTCGCCAACCATATCCCGATAGCACTCGGCACGTAGCAGCTCACGCACGTCAAGCCCCCGCCAGCCCTCAAGCTCTGGCATGTCGTCCGGCAGGCGCAAATACGACAACCAGGCAAAGACCAGACTGTCCACCGCGCAGAACGGCCGCTCATCAAACGAGTCAAAGGCCGTCTGGGCATAGGTCAAAAAGTTAGGCGAATCAGACATGACCCTCCCATCAACAATGGTGCAAGGGGGACAGGCTGGTTTTGCACCGATTGCACCTCATTTGATGCAAACAAACCTGTCCCCAATGCACCAAAAAGGCGCCCGGGTCACATGAATCCGGGCGCCTTCATTGTAGCTTTTCGCTCTAGCGAGCTTGATTTAGCAGGAGAAGTCGACGCTGTCGATGATGTCCTTAAGGGCCTTTGCAGAGACGGTGAGCTCATGCTGCTCGTCATCGTTCAGCGGCACGGGAACGCGGCAAACGACGCCGTCGCGGCCAACGACCGTCGGCATGGAGATGGCCAGATCGGACAGGCCGTACTCGCCCACCATGAGCGAGGAGACAGGCAGAACGGTCTGCTCATCGCGCATGACGGCAGTGCAGATGCGCTTGACGGCCATAGCGACACCGTAGTAGGTGGCGTGCTTCTTCTCGATGATGGTGTAGGCGGAGTTCTTGACGTCCTCGGCGATGCGCTTCTCGGCAGCCTCATGCTCCAGGTGGCCGTGAAGCTCACAGAAGGTGTTCAGCGGCACGCCGGCAACCTGAGCGCTGGACCAAGCGACGAACTCGGAGTCACCGTGCTCGCCCATGACGTAGGCCTGGACATCGCGCGGGTCAACCTCGACGTGAGCGCCGAGCATCTGCTGCAGGCGGCCGGTGTCGAGCACGGTGCCGGAGCCGATGACATGGCCCTCGGGCAGACCGGACATCTTGATGGCGGCGTAGGTCAGAACGTC
The DNA here is from genome assembly GCA_902495645.1 of uncultured Collinsella sp. Classification (GTDB taxonomy): domain Bacteria; phylum Actinomycetota; class Coriobacteriia; order Coriobacteriales; family Coriobacteriaceae; genus Collinsella. The sequence continues at coordinate 49,384 of CABUXY010000006.1, forward strand.
GACCGGGTTGGAGACAATTAGCAGAATGCCGTCGAAGCCAGACTTCTTAATCTCGGGAATAATGGACTTAAAGATGCTGACGTTCTTATTGACCAGGTCCAGGCGGGTCTCACCGGGCTTCTGGGCAGCGCCAGCGGTGACGACGATCATGGCGGCGTCGGCGACATCGGAATAATCGCCGGCATAGATCTTCATCGGCTCGGCAAACGTCATGCCGTGCGCGATATCCAGAGCCTCACCCTCGGCGCGGTTCTTGTCCACGTCGATAAGGACCATCTCGGAGAACAGACCGCTCTGCATCAACGCGAACGCCGAAGACGAACCGACGAAACCGCAGCCGACAATAGCGACCTTCTTCTCGTTAACCATTAGAAACTCCCATCTCTCTCCACAAACAAGCCGCCCGGGAACGACCCGAGCGGCTTGCCGTAATCCCAATACATCCAATCGGGACTTTGATTATGCTCCTATTCGCAGCCAAATATCGACCGTTTACCGAAATTATTTGCAGAATTCGTAAAATAACTGCACGAAATCGGTTTCGAGCTATTGACGAGTCGAAATAGCCTTCTAATACAGACCCGCCTCGTGGATGGCCTCGACAGCCAAAGCTATCTGATCGGGCGGCAGGACCAGCGCCATGCGCACGTGCCCCTCGCCCGAAGGACCAAAGCTCGCGCCCGGCGTCACCACAACACCGGCCTTCTCCATGAGCTCCTCGCAAAACGCCATGGAATCGGTGCGACCACCGGGAAGCTTGGCCCACACAAACATGGAGCCATGCGCGTTGGGACGCTCCCAGCCCAGGCCCTCAAGACCGTCGCACAGGGCATCGCGACGCTCCTGGTACTTCAGACGCTGCGCCTCGACCTCATCACGCGGACCGTTCAGGCAGGCGATAGCAGCCTTCTGAATCGGGAAGAACATACCGAAGTCGATCTGGCTGCGTAGCTTGGCAAAGGCAGAGACCACGTCCTCGCGGCCGACCAAAAAGCCGATGCGAGCACCGGTGACGTTAAACGACTTGGAGAGCGAGAAGAACTCAACGCCCACCTCGAGCGCACCGGGATACTGCAAGAAGCTGCCGCCCGGCTCGCCGTCGAACACGATGTCGGAGTACGCGTTGTCATGGACGATGAGCAGGTCGTGCTCGCGGGCAAAAGCGATGATCTCCTCGTAGATCTCGGGCGTGCCCACCGAGCCCACCGGGTTGGCGGGCAGCGACACGATCATATACTTGGCGCGGTCGGCCACTTCGGGATCGATGCCCGCCACATAGGGCAGGTAATTGTGCTCGGCAACCAGCGGATAGTACTCGAGTTTGGCATCGGCGATTTTGGCGCCCGCCTCGAAGACCGGATAGCACGGATCGGGCACCAGGATGGTGTCACCCGGATCGAGCAGGGCCAGGCCCAAATGGCCCACGCCCTCCTGCGTGCCGTTGCACGACTGCACCATGGACGGCGTAATGCCCGAAACGCCAAAGCGACGCTCATAGTAATCGCACACGGCTTGCTTGAGCTCGGGCAGGTCGCGCAGGGCATACTTCCACATCTCGGGATCTTGGGCGGCTTGTGTGAGCGCCTCGACCACGTGGTCGTACGGCTTAAAGTCGGGCGTGCCCACGCTCATGTTGTAAATGGTCTTGCCCTGAGCCTTCAGCGCGAGCAGTTTGTTGTTGAGCGAGGCGAAGACCTCCGCGCCAAAGCGGTCGAGACGCTGCGATGCCTGCATGGTGCCACCTTTCGATATGAAAAACGCGGCGCTCCGACAAGAGCGCCGCGCGATACGGGCCATCAGATTGCAAAAGTGTAACGCTTGCAACCCCCGTATTGGTTCAATTTAGCCAACCTTAGTCAACTTGATTGAGCGCGTCGATCTGCGCAAGCCACAGACGCGAGCTAGCGTCACTCGGCATACGCCAATCGCCGCGCGGGCTGAGCGTCACCGAGCCCACCTTGGGACCATCGGGCAAGCAGCTGCGCTTAAACTGCTGGGCAAAGAAGCGACGATAGAACGTGCGCAGCCACGTGTGGACGATCTTGGCGTCGTAGACACCCTCGAAACTCTTGAGCGCCATGCGGTAGATCTTGCCCGGCTCAAAGCCAAAACGCAGCAGGTAGTAGAGGAAGTAGTCGTGCAACTCGTACGGGCCCACCAAATCCTCAGTCTTCTGTGCAATCTCGCCGTCGCCCGTGGGCGGCAGAAGCTCGGGGGACACCGGCGTATCGAGGATGTCGAGCAAGACCTCGGCAATACGCCCGCCAAAGACATCGGCGGCATAGCGCACCAAGTGACGCACGAGCGTCTTGGGTACGCTCGCGTTGACGGCGTACATGCTCATGTGGTCGCCGTTATAGGTAGCCCAGCCGAGCGCCAGCTCCGACAGGTCGCCCGTGCCGATGACAAAACCGCCGGCCTGGTTTGCCAAGTCCATCAGAATCTGCGTACGCTCGCGGGCCTGGCTGTTCTCGTAGGTCACGTCTTGGACAGCCGGGTCGTGCTCGATGTCCTTGAAGTGCTGCTCCACAGCCGCGTGGATCGAAACCTCGCGGAAGCTCACACCCAGGTCGCGAGCAAGCGACTCGGCATTCGACTTGGTGCGATGCGTCGTGCCAAAACCTGGCATGGAGACCGCCGTGATACCCGTGCGCGGCAGCCCCAGCGCATCGAAGGCACGCACGGTCACAAGCAGTGCCAGCGTGGAGTCCAAGCCACCCGAAAGACCGATGACAGCCGCCTTGGTGCCCGTATGGGCAAGGCGGGTCTTGAGGCCGGCGGTCTGCAGGTCGAGGATGGCCTCGCAGCGCTCGGCCAGATCACCATGGTCGGCCGGCACAAAAGGCGCGCGAGGGAAAACGCGGTCGATATCGCAGGCATCGCGCAGGACAGGTTCGTCTGCCAGCACGCCCTCAAACGAAAATTCAACGGTCGTGGCCTCCGGCGCATCGTCCGCGCGCGTCCACGTCGTCGAGCGACGGCGCTCGGCAACCAGACGGTCAAGATCGACATCGGCGACGGCCATATCGCAGGTAAGCAGTTTGGTGGCGGCGAGCTTGGAGCCGTTTTCGTAGATAAGGTTCTCGCCTGCAAAGACCATATCGGTCGTGGACTCGCCCTCGCTCGCATCCGCATAGGCATAGGCGCAGTACAGGCGCGCACTCTGATTGGAGATGAGACTGCGGCGATAGTCTGCCTTACCGATAATCTCATCCGAGGCCGACGGGTTGAGAATCACCGTCGCACCGGCAAGCGCCATCTCGGTCGAAGGCGGCGCCGGCACCCACAGGTCCTCACAGACCTCAACGCCCAGCACCAGGTCCTCGGCGCCCTCATCACAGCAGCGGTAGACAAGCCCCGAACCCAGCGGAACCGGACCCTGACCGGCAAATTCAACCCACACGGGATCCGCAGGCGCCGGAGCAAACCAGCGGCGCTCGTAGAACTCGCCATAGTTGGGCAGATACTTTTTGGCCGTAAGACCCAAAAGCTCGCCCGCGCAGCACACGGCGGCGCAGTTGTAGATATTCTCGGCAACTGCAACGGGAAGACCGATGGTAAAGACAATCGGCAGCTCACGAGTCTCGTCGAGGATATGTACCAGAGCGGCCTCACAGGCATGCAGCAGCGTGCGGTTATGGAACAGGTCGGCCGCGGTATAGCCGCACAAGTTGAGCTCGGGCAGCACCAGCGCGCGAACGCCGCGCTCGGTAGCCTCGCGAACAGCCGCCAGCGCAACCTCGGCATTGCCTTCGACATCGGCCACGCGAATCTGCGGCGACGCCGCCGCCACACGCAAAAAGCCATCAGACTGAGAAAGGTGAAGATTCATAAGAATGCTCCCGTGCGTAGACGCCATTCACAACAATTAGCAAGCCCTATTGTAGTTCAACCGCCGGGTGCAACCGCATCCCACCAACTTGGTGAGCTATTGATGAGTTGATGGTATCTGTTAAATGTCACGTACGATTCACATCTGGTGGGTACCCTGATGGCTACATGAAACGAAGCAGATTTACACCGGGAGGGTCCCGCATGACAACCAAGTACACCGACGCGCCGCGCACACGCGTCATGACACCGGCCGCGCTCAACAACGGCGTTCACGAAAACCATTCCATCGGACAGACCATGGCCATCGCGCCCAAAAAGGGCCTGTTCGACGACATTTCCATTCCCCAAATCATCGCCGGCGCTGCAGCCGCCGCCACGAGCGTCGCGCTTGCTTCCAAGATTGGTATCGCTGGTTCAGTAATTGGCGCCGCCGTGAGCTCGGTCATCACCGTTGTGTCCTCGCAGGTCTACCGCCACTTTATCTCTGCCAGCGCCAAAGCCCTCAAAGGTACGCACGCCGAAGTCGACTACCCCGCCGGCGCCTATGAGCCCGTTGAATTTAATGCCGAGGAGCACCTGGGCGGCGCCGCGACTACGCAGGAGATGCGCCAGATTGCGGGGCGCGCGACCACGGCGCGCGTCGCTCCCGACAACCTGCGCGCCAAGGCGGCGGCAGAGCGCAGCCAGACGCAAAAGAAGGTCATCATCTTCTCGATCGCCATCGCCATCGTCGCGGTCATCGCCTGCACCGGTGCCATCCTTATCACCACCGCCGGTGAGGGTCTGGGCGAGCGTCCCGAGCCAATCCTTTCGTCGCGCACGACCGAGCACGACGCGGATAACACCGGTCAATCGCAAAACCAGCAGGACGACTCGCAGGGCACCTCCACATCCACCGACTCGTCCTCGAACACCCCGGATCAGTCGCAGAGCGCTGATTCCTCTGCGAGCAGCGGCGGCACGCAATCCGGCACGACCGACTCAAGCCAAACGACTGACGGCTCTCAGCCGAACACGGATGACCAGACGAGCGGCAATACATCGGGCACGGGATCTACCGACAACGGCAACACCAACAGCTCGAATAGCTCGAGCGGAACCGCGTCCGGCACGGCATCTGACAGCTCGAGCCAAGGCACGGCATCGGGCAACTAAGCACGTTTACCTCTCATAGATAACCGACCTGCATAACGGGCGCGAACCGGCAACGGTCGCGCCCGTTTGCCTTGGGCGACGAGATGGCAAGCCCCGCACGATGGTAAGATGCTTTGGTGTGTAAAGAGGAGATTTGCCATGAGCAAGACAATAGTTAGGCCCACGCTTTCGCTGGGCAACCACATCTATCTGTATCGCCTGCTGCGCGACGCGATTGGGTGCGGCAAGCAAACGTTTATGACGCAGGTCGAGGAGGCACTCGCCGCTGGTGACATGGCCGCTTATGACCTGGGCTTTGAGTCCACGCGCGAACTGCTCGAGGAGCTCGACGACTGCATTAAGCTGACCGTCTTTAAGGGCGGTCGCCTGTATGCCACCGTCATCGCCAACGAGGCCTGGGATGCCGCCCTTGCCAAGGGCGAGGACAAGCCCAAGGCTGCCAAGGGTGCCAAGCAGTCCTACAAAAAGAAAAAACGCGGCGAGAAGGACCTCAAGGCCGTGCGCCCTAAGCACGTTAAGCGTCGCGAGCCCGAAGCCATGGTTGAAGCCGCGCCGGAACCCGAGCCCGAGGCAGAGATCGAAGTCGCTATTGAGGTAACAGCAGAAGCCGAAACCGAAATCGCCGCCACGACCGATCCCAAAGTCATATCCGAGCAGGAAGCCACTGCGGAGCTCGACGAGGCTCCCAAGTCGACAGCCGAAGAAGCCGCTGACCAGCCTGAGACGCCTGCGTTCCAAAACAGCGATGTCTTTGGCGACGAGGCTGAGGACGATCAGCCCGAAGAGGCCACAGAACAGGACGCTGCCGAGGCGGCATCGGAGCCCGAGGTACCGCAGCCTGCCATCTCGCTCACGGTCGTCTATGACCCCGAGAACGCCAACGCCGGCATCACCACCATGGCATCCACGCCCATCGAGGCAAAGCCGAGCGTCGAGAACGAGAACGCGACGCAGGTTGAGGTTGAAACTGCCGCTGCAGACGCGCCCGTCACCGTGGAGCCCGCAGATTCCACGATCAAACCGGACTCGACGCCAGAGCCCGCACCCGTCATCAAGCCCGTGCCCACCGCTGCTTGCGACCAAATTCCCGCACCGGCACCGGCTTCGGCACCCGCAGCAGCCCCAACCCCCGCACCTGCAGCGCCCGCCATCCCCAAGGACTTCCCCGTCGATTTCACAACCGAGATCTTCTGCCCCGGCCCGCTTCTGCACCAGCTGTCAACCTATCTCCCCTACGGCGCCGACACCCTCGGCATCGTCGGCGAGTACTACTGGATCGCCCGCGAGCGCGGTACCATCGAGGTCGCGCGAAACCGCGCAAGCTTCCCCCTGCGTTACACGCAGGCCGGCGAGCGCCACGAAGTCACCGTGCGCATCCGCCGCAACACCACCGGCGGTCTCGGAGCCGCCTGGACCATCGATAAAGTAGAGCCTTCTACCAAGTAACAAAAAGGGACGATAACCCTCAAGGTTATCGTCCCTTTCTCGTTAGGCCACCTGAGCTCGACTAGTCGCGCGTGAGCTTGCGGTGAATACGATGCGGCTGGGCTGCGTCCTCGCCCAGGCGCTCGATGCGGTTGGCCTGATAGGCCTCGAAGTTGCCCTCGAACCAATACCAGTTGCCCGGATTTTCGTCGGTGCCCTCCCACGCCAGAATGTGCGTGGCGACGCGGTCCAGGAACATACGGTCGTGGCTAATGACCACCGAGCAGCCCGGGAACTCGAGCAGCGCCGCCTCGAGCGAGGACAGCGTCTCGACGTCGAGGTCGTTCGTGGGCTCGTCGAGGAGCAACAGGTTGCCGCCCTGCTTGAGCGTGAGCGCCAGGTTCAGACGGTTGCGCTCGCCGCCGGAGAGCACGCCAGCGCGCTTCTGCTGGTCCTGGCCCTTAAAGCCAAAGCTCGCCACATAAGCGCGGCTCGGAACCTCGGTCTCGCCGACCATCATGTGGTCCAGGCCATCCGAGACGACCTCCCACAGGTTCTTATCGGGGTCGATGCCGGAACGGTTCTGGTCGACGTAAGAAATCTTGACGGTCTCGCCCACCTCGAGCTCGCCCGAAGTCAGCGGCTCCAGACCCACAATCGTCTTGAACAGCGTGGTCTTACCGACACCGTTGGGGCCGATGACGCCCACGATGCCGTTGCGCGGCAGAGTGAATGACAGGTCGTCGATGAGCACACGGCCATCGAACTCCTTGTGCAGGTGATGGGCCTCGAGTACCTTGTTGCCCAGACGCGGGCCCACAGGGATGCGGATGTCGGTCCAGTCGAGCTTCTGGCTTGCGCGGGCCTCGGCCTCCATCTCCTCATAGCGAGCCAGACGGGCCTTGTTCTTGGCCTGACGGGCCTTGGGCGAGCTGCGCACCCACTCGAGCTCGGCCTCCATGCGCTTGGCGAGCTTGGCGTCGCGGTTGCCCTGCGCCTCGATACGGGCGGCCTTGGTCTCCAGATACGTGGAGTAGTTGCCCTTGTAGGGATAAAGGTGACCGCGGTCGACCTCGCAGATCCACTCGGCAACGTTATCCAGGAAGTAGCGATCGTGTGTGACGGCAAGCACCGCGCCCTGGTAGTTGTGCAGGAAGTGCTCGAGCCACAGGATCGACTCGGCGTCCAGGTGGTTCGTGGGCTCGTCGAGCAGCAGCAGGTCGGGAGCCTCGAGCAGCAGCTTGCACAGGGCCACGCGGCGGCGCTCGCCGCCGGAAAGCACGTTGACCGGCATGTCGGAATCGGGCAGCTGCAGGGCGTCCATGGCCTGGCCGAGCTTGGAATCGATATCCCAGCCGTCGGCGGCATCAATCTCGTCCTGGAGCTTTCCCATCTCGGCCATGAGGGCGTCCATGTCGCAATCCGGGTCGCACATCTCCTCGCCGATCTTATTGAAGCGATCGACCTTGGCGATCATATCGCCAAACGCCATGCGCACGTTCTCGATGACGGTCTTGTCGTCATCGAGCGGCGGCTCCTGCTGCAGGATGCCCACAGTGTAGCCGGGGGTGAGCCTGGCATCGCCGTTGGAGACCTCCTCGATGCCGGCCATGATCTTGAGCAGGGTCGACTTGCCCATGCCGTTGGGACCCACAACGCCGATCTTGGCACCGGGGTAGAAGCTCAGGGTCACGTCGTCAAGGATCACCTTGTCGCCATGGGCCTTGCGAGCCTGATACATCTGGTAGATAAACTCCGCCATATGCCTGTTCTATCCTTTCTACCTGCTGTTTTCCTATTCTTGTTTCGCTTTAGTGGAAACGAAATGAGAAAACCAGCTCTGAAACTTAACGAAAAAGGGGCATGGTTGCCCATACCCCCTAATACTACCTGGGAAAAGTTCCCCCGGAACATACTATGAACTGCGTACGCTAGTTTTCCGCAACCTTAGCGAGCGGCTCGCTGCGATTTGCGCCACAGCAGATACGAGTAGACGTAGACGGCTCCAACCGAACCAAACGCCAGAACCGCAATCACCGCGGCGACGACTTCACTCGAAAGCACGCCGCCTGCCACGCCCATCACAATCAGGCCAAAGCCCAGCACCATAAAGCAGGCACCGCCAAAACGCTGCGTACGGCGCCAGTTCTCGGGGTCGGCAAGCGCCCAAGGCGTCTTGATACCGAGCGTATAGTTCTGCTTCACACGCGGCAAGTAGTTGCCTACGCCGATGAACAGCAAACCGACAACACCGGAAATCAGCACGTTAACCGAACCGACCGCCGGCACCACGCCCCAGACCGTAAGCTCTCCCAGCCAGCTTATGGCGCACATGAACAAGGTGAAGGCGATTACGAAGCCCTGATAGAACTTGCCCGAGGTTCGATATGCCTCACCTTTGGGATCGATGCGCGGCACCACGCAGAACATTGCGAGAAGCACCAGAGGCAGCACGCCGAGCGCGGAGGCCATCCAGCTGGGACCCCAACCGTCGACGGCGCCGTTCGCGCCCCAGTGCGTGGGAATCTGCCCAGGCAAGCTCGGCATCACCATGAGATGCGCTACGACATTGGCGACGCACAGAGCGACCAGCGCAATCCACACGCGCGACGATACCCCCGTGGGGTGAATGCCCTTGTTTTCGTTATTCATCCTTATCACCTTCCGTGTTTGTAAAGCCCATAAACCAACCGATCAAGTCCTGCATGACGGTAGTGTTTAAGCTGTATACGATGTTTTGACCATGACGTTCGTCGGTTACCAACCCGGCGTTTTTGAGCGTCGCCAAGTGATGGCTCAGCGACGGCTTACTGATATCGAAATGCTCGGCAAGCTCCCCCGCCGTGCAATTGCCCTCGCGCAGCAACTCCAAAATGCGCCGTCGCGTTGGATCGGCAAGCGCCTTAAAACCCTCTCCCGGCATAAGACCCCCCTTTCATCATCTCTCATGACGCGCACACTATACTCGATATTTAGATGTTTGTCTAACTATCTAATACAGGAACATCTATAGAACATTTGTTCGTATTTAGCTACAATGGAAGTTGAAGCAGATGGGCCAGCTCCCTCTACCCGAGAAGGAGATGGACTATGAGTATTGACGATGTCCTGACGTTGTTATTGCTTGTAATCGCGGCTGTGGAGCTCGGCATCCACATTGGAGGTCGAATGAAATAGCCGCCCCCGCGTAATGCGAAGACGGCCACTTCTCACGCCATAAACGTGTTTCGGAGTTGGCCAACCCGCTGCAACGGGTGCCATCTGCTTCAATCTTATGCGAATCCCGATCCCATTTCAACAAGCCCAAGGGCTCAAATGGAATCGCAATAATACCTATAATGGCGATAGCTAAAACACGACCGACTCCCCATCGGAGGATATCTATGACCGAAACCACAGCCGCAGCCGCCATCGAGACACGCGACACCAAGCTCGAGATTATCATGGGCCGCGAGGCACTCGATAAGCTCGCCGATGCTACGGTGCTAGTGCTCGGCTGCGGAGGCGTGGGCTCCAACTGCTGCGAGGCACTCGCCCGCGGCGGCATTGGTCATTTCGTCATTCTGGATAAGGACATCATCGCGCCCAGCAATATCAATCGCCAGGCCATCGCCTTTCACAGCACCGTCGGCAAGCGCAAGGTTGACGTGATGGAGGCCATGATCCACGACATCAATCCCGCCGCCACCGTCATCAAGCGCACCGAATACTTGCTGAGCGACAACATCGATGATTTCTTCGCGAGCGTTTTGGAGCAGACGGACGGCAAGCTCGACTACGTCGTCGACGCCATCGACACCATCTCGGCCAAGCTCACCATTGCCAAATACGCTCAGGACCACGGCATTCGTTTGGTTAGCTCCATGGGCGGGGCCAACAAGCTCCATCCCGAGTGCCTCCGCTTTGCCGACATCTTCGATACGGTGCGTGACCCCATGAGCCGCATTATGCGCAAAGAATGCAAGAAGCGCGGAATCAAGAGCCTGCATGTACTGTTTAGCTGCGAGGAATCGGTTAAGACACAGCCCCGCGATCCTTCCAACATCCACGAGCGCACCGAGCTGGGAACCGCCAGCTTTATGCCGCCCATCATGGGTCAGATGATCGCCGGCGAGGTTATCCGCCAGATCAGCGGCCGCGGCATCGAGCGCGTGCGCACCGATGGCCAGCGCCTAGACTAGCGGAGCGCGCCGAGATGGAGCCCCGGTTATTTGATGCACACTGCCATCTTGATTTAATGGCCCACCCGGACGCCGTTGCCGATGAGGCGACGGCGCTGGGCTTGGGTCTATTTGACTGCGGCATCGATCCACGCGACTTTTCGGCCGCAAACGAGCGCGCTCGTCGCCACCCGGGCATCATCGCCGGCGTTGGGCTTCACCCCTGGTGGCTCGCCGATGGCCACTGCGGTTTTGCCGAAGTCAATCTGCTTTGCGAAGTTGCTGCCCAAGAACGCTACATCGGCGAAGTCGGACTCGACTTTTCCGCGCGCTTTGCTGGAAGTGAGCCGCTACAAATACAGGCACTTAACCGGCTCTGCGATGCGCTCGTGCAGCATCCTCTTACCGGGCGCGTGATATCAATTCACGCCGTTCGTTCGGCAGGAGCCGTACTGGACGTCCTCGAATCGCATGGACTACTCATCCCAAACCCCGACTCCCCCGCTATCATCTTCCACTGGTTTAGCGGCACTTCGGACGAACTCACCCGCGCGCGTAATGCGGGCTGCTATTTTTCCGTCAACGAACGCATGCTCGCGACCAAGCGCGGTCGCGAATACGCACGACAGATTCCACTCGACCGCCTACTGCTCGAGACCGATGCACCGGCCGAGCCAAACACAGAAACAAGCACGCAGTCGCTCATCAGGTCGCTCACAAGGACCTCAGAACGCATCACCTCGCTCAAAAACTGCGACGCAAAGCGCATCGAGTCGATAGTTTTAACAAATGCGCGCTCTGTTTTTGACCTTCGCTAACCCCTGGTGTGCAAAAAATGCCAAATATGAGTACTGCTACCGGAATGGATACATTTCTTTTAACTTTCCAACCGCCAGAATAATCCCCGATTGTCCGCTAATTAAAGCTTTTACAGTCATTCATCCTGCGTTTTCGCAAATCTTAAACCCCTCCAGACGCTCAAATCACGTCTGAAGGGGTTGATTTTGCTGCGACTAAATTAGTCACAGTACTCATATTTGGCATTTTTTGCACACCGGGTCCCGAGGAGGCGCCTGCACCTCCCCGGGACCGCTCGGCTATTCGACGATTGGTGCTCCGTGGCCCCAAGAACCTTCCATGCCGCACACGGTCGAGGCAAACCCGGCAGCAAAGTCGAGCGCGCGCTCGATGGCCTCGGCGCCATCTTCACCACGCTTGGCGGAATCGAGATAGCACATCAAAAACGAGGTAAGGAACGAGTCGCCCGCCCCCATGGTGTCCTTCATGTCCGTTACCGGTTTAGCCAGCTGGCGGTAATAACGATCGCCGTCGTAAGCAATGCAGCCCTCGGCGCCCGCCGTAGCCGACACAAAACGCGGACCCAGGCCCTTCACCCATGCCAGACGCTCGCGAATCTCATCCTCACTCGCAGCATCCGCCGCACTAAAGAAAGCGAAATCGACGTAGGGCGCAATCTGCTCGTAGTACTCGTCGGTAGAGTCGTCCGAAAAGTCAAAAGAGACCGTGACGCCCGCAGCCTTCAACTTGGGCAGCTCGCGCTCGGTAAAGCAATAGTTGCCCGAATGAACCACATCGAACTGCTTCATGTACGAAAGGTCAAAGCGATCGAGGACATAGCGCGCATCGCCACGGATACCGCCCTCGTTGGAGCCAAGGAAGACACGGTCACCGTCAACGACGGTCACGCGAGCCGCTCCGTTCTCGCCAATCATCTGCTCGCACTTGTCAAGCTCGATACCCTCATCCTCGAGGCTTGCAATGACATGCTCGGCAGCGGCGTCATTGCCAAAAATGCCCATGTATGCGGAGCGTGCGGCACCGCATTTCTTGGAATAAACGGCGAAGTTCACCGCGTTGCCGCCAGGATACATGGTGTGGATATGCTCGTAGCGATCGACGACGTTGTCGCCAAATCCAAGCGCGTTAACGTTAAATGCCATGGTATTTACCCTTCTAGTACTCGACGACGCCCATGTAGCGACGGAAATCGGGATCATGGTCAAACACCTTGCCGCGTGCGGCACGCAGCTCGCAGTTCATGGCGTAGAACAGCACCGGGTCCAGATAGGCACGGACGCTCGCCGGCACGGCTTCCATACCGTACTCCTTGGCATCGAGCACCATCAGCGTATCGGTATGCGTCTTAAGGAACGCCAGGGCGCGCTCGTCCATAGCACGGCACTCACTGGAGCCCATCTGCAGGAAGTAAAAAACGCCATCCTGAGTAGCCTCGAAGGGACCGTGGAAGTACTCGGCAGAGTGGATGTAGCTGCAGTGCTGCCACTGCATCTCCATAAGAGAGCAGATAGCGAAACCGTAGGTCTGGCTAAAGTTGGGACCGCTGCCCAGAATATAGAAGAACTCGTGCTCCTGGCAAAGTTTGGCAAAGCGATCGCCCAGCTCGGCATTTACCTTCTCGCGTGCCGGGGGAAGAATCTTATCCATCTCGGCAATACCGGCATACATATCGGCAAGATCGGCGTAGCCCTCCTGCTGATCGAGCAGCTCTGCCGCAAGCGACAGCGAAATGCCAGCGGGGACCTCGGCCTGCGGCACGCCCTCGCCCCACGGGTAGACCCACGTGGTCCATTTACCGGTGTCGATCTTAGATCCAGCGTTGTCGGTCTGGGCGATCACCGTAGCGCCGGCAGCAAGGGCAATCTCGCAGCCCTCGACGACCTCCGGGGTGTTGCCACTGTGGCTACAAGCGATGACCAGGGACTTCTCGCCCAGACGACGCGGACGCATGATATCGAACTCGCGAGCCGTATAGATATACGAAGTGAAGGTGGTTGCCTCGCGCTGCAGAAGCTCATGAGCCGGGATCAAATCGATCATGGAGCCACCGCAAGCAATCCAGTAGACGCTGTCGAACTTGCCCTTCTCGGCAATTGCCTCTTTGATCAGATCGTGTGCGTTCATATCCAGTTCCTTTCTTGTTTGGCCCGCAATCAATGACGTTGGTTGCGTAGCCGATAGTTGGTTTAGTCAATCAGATATTTCTCGAATGCGGCCATGTTCTTGGCATCTGCCGCCGCCGGGTCATCGTAGTAACGACCGTCCGTGATTTCCTGGCCCAGCATGCCGTCGAAACCATGGGCGTTGAGTGTGGCGACGAAGGCGTCCATATCGTGCTTGCCATCGCCCCACACCAGATGGCCATACGGGTCACCGTCGATAAAGTGCATCTCGTGAATTGCCCCATCACCAAAGGCGGCAAACCAGTCCTCGAGCGTCTCGCCTGCAACGCCCATCGCGGTTGTATCAACCATGGGCTGTAAGTACGGACTCGCGACCTCGTCAATCATGCGCTTCGCATCGGAAACCGTCGTCACAAGGTTGCTCTCCTCGGGGCGCAGGCTTTCCATCGTAAGCACCAGACCGTGCTCACCAGCATACTCCGCCAGAATGGACAAGTGCTCGCGGCTGCGCTTCCAGGCTTCCTCGCGGTCCTCGTCCCAGTCGCCCCAGCCCGAGTTGACGGACATACGGTCGCACCCAAGTACCTCGGCAAGCTCAATGCCGTGCTTAAAGTACGCCAGGCTGCGCTGTTCATGCAGCGGTTTGCGTGCGCAGTACTGCCAAGGATAGACAACATTCTCGGGGCACAGAGTACGATACCTAAGCCCACGGTCTGCAGCCTTTTTCGCCAGGACCTCAGCCTCAAAGTAGCCCGTATGGTCGAGCGTCACATGCGGCTCTGCACACCACAGCTCAATGGACTCAAAGCCCAAACGCTGCTGCACATCAAGGAAGTAATCGAGCGACCACATGATGTAGTGGATATTCATGCCCGCAATCTGTTCGCGGCGCAGCGTCGGCTTGGATTCAGACATCTTATGCCTCCTTATTTCGATCGAACACGATTTGTCCGTCCGACATCGTCATATCGACCGCAAGATTGCGTGCGTCGCGATAATCGAGGTCGAACACATCCCGATCGAGTACGCAGATATCGGCAAGCTTGCCGACCTCGAGCGTACCCAGCTCATCTTCGCGCATCAGATCGTACGCGCCCCCGGCAGTCCAAGCGCGCAAGAGCTCGACAAGCGTCAGCGTGTTGACCTCATTCACGGGCAGTCCGTCGGCGAAGAATCCGCCGCACGCGCTGTAGATTGACTCGCCCAGGCTCGGAATCAACAGCGGCAAATCCGTTCCACAGCACACCGTGCATCCGGAATCTTCCATGCCGCGGCGATTCCAGCTGTGCAAAAGTCGCGTCTCGCCAATTTGTCGACGCATCATCGACAGGCAATCCTCGCGCCGGTCCAGCGTCAGAATCTGCGGATAGACCTCGCAAATTCCACCTAACTTGCCAAACTCGACAAGATCGGTCGGGTCAGAGTTCTCGAGATCGGTAATCGCATGGCGGCGAAGCATCCGTCCATGCTCGTCTCGAGGCAGCGAGGCATAGAGCGCCACGGTGCGACGAACGGCGCCATCGCCCTGGCAATGCAAAGAATATCGGAAGCCGTCAGCATCAATTGCACGCAGCTCGTTCTCAATCAGATCCCACTCTGGCTCCTCGACAACCGTCTTGCCGGCAGCGCCCGCATCGGCCGTGTCCTCATAGGGGTCTATCATCTCTGCAAGCCCCACCCATACGCCGCGATCGGTCATACGGTTGAAGCCAGAAAAACGAACGAACGGTCCCCGGAAGCGCTCTCGCGCCTCGCGGGCATATGCCAGATTTGCACCGGCACCCACCGGCTGCGACATCATAGAGACGCGAACCGTCAGCTCGCCAGATTCCTCACGGCGAGCCATTTCGTCGGCAAAGCCGTAGTAGTCATCAAACGCCATCTCCTTGATGGCGGTAACGCCGCGCTCGTTAAGCATGCTCATGTAGTCCGAATACCCGGCACGCACCTCGGGCAGTGCGAGGAAATCGCTCATCATGCGCCAGATCTTCTCGGCATAGCACGCCTGGGGTGTAAAGCCGTATCGCGCACTAGCAGCAGCATTGAGAACGCAGGCCTCCGCTCCCGGTGTAAAGCAGACGACGGGGATATCGCCAAAACAATCGTCAAACACAGCTGCCGTATTTGCGTTCTCGGCATCCGATGCCAACGTTTCGGGTAGGTTGTGGCCAAAAGCCGCCGCGCAATCCGGATGATCTTCTTTCCATGCACGCAAGAGCGACACGGCCTCTTTGGCATCAGCGATGCCGGACAGATCAGACCCCAACGTCCGCAGCGCCCAACCTGTATAGAAGGTATGCACATCGATCAGGCCAGGCATGACAGTGCGGTCGCCCAGGTCAACTACCTCGTCCGCCTGGGTCAAATACGAAGCTACCTCACACTTGGTGCCAACCGCCTCAATTCGATTGCCACGGACCGCTACGAAACCTTCAAACGGCAGGTCCCCCGTACCGGTAAAGACGCTCTTAGACGTCAGGACCGTCAAACGATCAGACATCACAACCACCTACACCGGAAGCATGCCAGAGATTGCCGTTACGATCAGGCCAAAGACGACCATGAAAATGAAGAACTTCCAAATGGTCTTCCACCATTGACCAAACGAGATCTTTGCCACGGCAAGACCGGCAACCGTCATGCCCGCCACGGGACTGATGGTGTTGATGGTCTGATTAGCAAACTGGAGCGCGGTAACGGCGGCTTCGGGATTGAGGCCCATAAGCTCGGTCAGCGGACCCATGACGGGCATGGTGAGCGCCGCAAGTCCAGAGCTCGAGGGAACCAGCAAAGAGAGCAGGCCAAGGACGATATACATAAACGTGGTGTAGACGGCGGCAGGTGCACCGGCCAGTGCAGTAGCGAGCGCCTGGAGGATGGTGTCGATGATCATGCCACCCTCTGCGATGACCAAGATACCGCGAGCGATGCCGATGACGATAGCGGCGTACGCAAAGTCGGCAATGCCTTTAACGAACTCCTCGGCGACCGTCTGCTGGTCAAGGCCGCCCAGGATACCGGCAAGCAAGCCCATACCAAGGAACACGGCGGAAATCTCATTCATGTACCAGCCCTGGGTAACAAGACCCCAGACGATAATGCCCATGCCGCAGGCAAAATCGATAAGCACGAGCTTCTGACGGGTAGTGAACTCTTCCTCGATGGAGGCATCGGTCACGGAAAACTCAACACGCTTGAGCTTATCGTCCTCGTACGTAATGGACGACTCGGGATTTTTCTTGACGCGCATGGCGTAGCGCATGGCCCATGCGATACCGACGGCAGTGAAGATGACCCAAGAAACGGCGCGCAGCCACAGTTGCGGATTACCCTCGATGCCAATGATGCCCTGGGCGATCAAAACATTAAACGGGTCGATGGTCGAAGCACAATATCCCAGGTTTGGACCAAGGAAGCAGATGATGAATGCCGTCATCGAGTCATAACCGATACCCATCATGATGGGAATGAAGATGGCGTAGAACGGCAGGGCTTCCTCAGACATACCAAACGTAGTGCCGCAAATAGACAGCAACGTCATCGTGATGGGAATGATGAGGATATCCTTGTTCTTGAGCTTTTTAATCACACGGCTCATGCCGGCATTCAAAGCGTTGGTCTTGGTGATGATTGCGAACGATCCGCCAATCAATAAGACGAACGCAACGACGTCGGCAGCCTCTTGGATACCCTTGGTGGGCGCTTGCAGGACCGCGAAGATATCCTGGCCCAGATTGATGGTCTCGCCGGTCTCTGAATCGGTGTAGTTCTTATCGACCTGTTCATAGGTTCCAGCAACGGCGACTTCACGCTCGCCCGCCGCTGTTGAAATCGTCTTGCGCTGATACTGACCAGAGGGAACGATCCAAGTCAGAACCGCAAAGACAACGATCAGCAAGAACATGATCGTATAGACATGCGGTAATTTGAACTTAAAACGTCTGTTTGTCTTCTTCGCCTTCGTATCTGACATAGATACCTCCAAAGAACTCGAGACTGCATCACATCTCGTTTCAACGCCTGCGCAAGGCAAACGTTCTATGACGTTCCATAGATTACCAGCAGCTTTTCCCATCATCAAGATAATTTCAAACTGATTGCCGCGACGCGGTTGAACGGTTGCGTTCGCGCCGTGAACGGTATGGAGACGCCCGGTGAGATGATCAACCGGGCGTCTCCATTCGCAATGTCCTAGATGTCAAAAACGTAGCGAGACCCAACGATCCGCTGACGACCGATGATAAACGGCCGCCGCTGCTCATCGAAAAAGAAGGCTTCCATATAAAACAAGGGTTCGCCAACGGGAACTGCCAACAGCCGAGCGACCTCGGGCGACGCGCACGCGATCTCGAGTGTGCACGGGTCGGTAAACGCGGGCGTACGGCCCGTCCGGTTACGCACGAACTCAAAAATGGATTGGTTAGATAGAGGTGCCGTTGATAGATAGGCGTTGTCCTCGTAAACATATATGTTGTTCTCGAGCATGACAGGGACGCCATCGGCAGTGCGCACGCGCTCAACGCAAATCAAGTCAGTTCCAACGGGAACACCAAAGAACTGTGCTTCGGTAGAATCCGCCGGCAGTATCTTTCTCGAAATGACGCACGCCCCCGGCTCCATTCCGTTAACGCGGCATGCGTCCGAAAAACTCTGGACGTCATCCTTCTGGCGAATCTTGCGCTTAAGCTTGGGGGCATTGACAAACGTGCCTTTCCCCTGTCGCTTCGTTAGATAGCCCTGCTGGACGAGCTCCTCAATAGCGCGTCGCACGGTAACGCGGCCAACTTTATAGCTCTCAGCCAATTCGAATTCGTTGGGTATCCGCGCGCCCGCCTTGTAGGCACCGGAGTTAATTTCGTTTTTAATGATATCAATGACCTGTTGGTACAGCGGTATCGCTGCTTTACCGTCAGTTGGCCCTTCAGTCGGTGGCATATACCCTCTCCCAGCACAATTAAGTCTAAAGCGGGCCCAAGGGCATTCAGCAAGCCCTTAAGCCCGCATTAGCTTAAAGTATGCTAGGTGTCGCACCAAAATGTTGGCTATTTACTCATCAGACCCGAAAAACGCGCAACTACCGCGATCCTAAGAAAGCGTGAGCAGTTCCGGCAGCTGGTCGATAATCTTGTCCGCGGCATCCTGGCTAAAGCCAAAGCGCTCCTCGCGCTTGGCAATGACCGTCAACCCCGCGCGTTTGCCGGCAGTGATACCAGGTACCGAATCCTCAACGCAGCAGCAGCGATCCGCGGGCAGCCCCAGCAGGTCCAGCGCATGCAGGTAAATGTCGGGCTCGGGCTTGCTCTCCTTAAATTGCTCGCCGCTCACCACATACTCAAAGGCATCCGACAGCCCGCACGCATTGAGCACTTCCTCGATGCTAACCATGGGAGACGAGCTGGCAAGCGCCACGCGAACGCCGCGGCGCGGCAGCTCTCGAATCGTATCCACGGCGCCTGGGTTAATCAAAGCCTGATAGTCGCGCGGACGCTTATGCGCCCACTCGTCCCAACGGGCCAACGCCTCCTCGCCAGTGAAATGCCCCTTACCGGCGCGCTCAAACCAATCGACCAGCATATGCAGGAAGAACTGATGCGAGGTACCGACCTGCCCATTCAACTCCTCTTGTGTCAGATTAAGCCCAAGCTCCTTGGCAAACGCGGCAGTCTCGCCCAGGTAGTAATACTCGGTATCGACAATGACGCCGTCCATGTCAAAGATAACGGCGTCGAACGGAAATGCGGACACGGCACCCTCCCTAACAAAAGGACGCCCGCGAGCAGGCGCCCGAGCCATGCATTAATCGGCGATTCTAACCCAGCAGCTTATCCAGCGCCACTGCAATACCATCTTCGTTGTTATTGGCGGTCACCATCTGGGCCACAGCCTTAACCTCATCGACGGCGTTGCCCATGGCTACACCGGTGCCGGCCCACTCAATCATGGACTTGTCGTTCTGGCCGTCGCCAAACGATACGACCTCGCTGGCATCGATGCCGAGCTTGGGCAGAGCACCCTCAAGCGCGCGGGCCTTGTCGATACCGGGCGCCGTGTACTCAAAGTACCAGTCAGCCGTAAACATGCCCGAAAGCGTCTGGGTAAAGGGCGCATACATCTCCTCGTAATGCGCCTGCAGATAGGCAGGGTCGCCCGCGGTGAGTAGCTTGTCCACGGGATAAGCATCAGCGACCTCATGCAGGCTCTCCACCTCGCGAATCTTAAGATCACACGCGTCGCGCTCATACTTGACGATATTCTTCTGCGAGCCGTCAGGCAGCGTGATCATGCAATGGTACGAATCCTCGACGTGCAGATCGCGACCGAGCGAAATCATAGGGATCACGTCAAAATTACGCAGGTGATCAATCAGGCGATGCAGTTCGTCAGCCGGCATGGCCTGGTCAAAAAGGACCTCATCGGTCTGGGCATCGACGACGTGAGCGCCATTGAAAGCGACCAGCAGACCGTCATGGTTTTGAAGATCGAGCTCCTGCGCCAAGGCGTGCAGCCCCCATGCGGGACGGCCCGAAGCCAAAATGAGCTTAATGCCCGACTCCTGCGCCGCAAGCAGCTTCTCGCGCGTACGCGGGCTAATCACTTTCTGGTCGTTGGTGAGCGTACCGTCGATATCCATCGCGATCGCTTTAATTGCCATATGTGCCTCCTTGCATCGTTTTTATCGCGCACTATCTTATCCGAGCCGGGGCACGTTCGCACAGCGCGCGCATGACGGTTGCAAAACCACCCCATTTGAAACAAACGCAAAAAAGTACTTGCAAAGACGCGTTCCGACATATAAGTTGATAAAAGACCGCCGTTGCGGTTTTAAGTAGATCGAGCATATGAAGTTTGAGTTTTAGCGTGTAAGAGAAAGAAGATCGGCAAAGTACAGCCCCAAACGCAATGACAACTTAATGAGGTAACTGCCACATGTGAGGCACCCAGGGCATTGCTGTCTCGATTTTGAGCACGATGCCTTCCGCCTTGCATGGGCCGTTCCATCCCGCCCCTGCAGCAACTGCCTCACGGGCTCATTGAAAACCGCATAGCACCCCAACGTCAGCACATCACCCACGGCAAGCACATCACTCACGACAACCAACACATCAACAAACAGCACGAACATCAACCGATTGGAGAAGCTATGGAAAACCACCACGCTGAAGACGGCGATAAGAAAAGCATTCTGGATGCCCGCATTGAGCGAGCATATGCAAACGAATATGACGCCGCCTTTGCCGCCGCGACCATCAAGAACTACGCGTCGCTACCGCTCGCGACGATCTTGGCCGACCACCCTCAACTGCTGAAGCGCTGCACAAAGATCATGGGCGACCCCGACATTCGCAAGCTGACAGACCCCTATGCCCCAAAACGCGACAACGATTCGTACGTTCTTACCGTAGGCTGCCTAGCCCATATGCTTACGGCGCTCGACACGAAACTCAAGCTCGAATGGGAACCCGACGAGCGTCATGAACTCGAAAGCAAGCGGAACACCCTGCGCACCGCACTGTTCCTTCCGTTGGACGGCCTCAAGCGCTGCAACGTCGAGCTCAATACACAGGCGCGGCAAAAGCCCGGGACCACGGGGCAGAAAACTCCAAGACCCCATGCGGCCATCGTCGACCGCAACCGATATAACCGCATGACCGCGCACTTTTCTGCCGAGGGAGCAGCCATAAGGACGCTGATCGACCTGCTGTGCCTCCTGAGCATCAACGAGCTATTTGAGGGCTATCTCGCCCTTGTTCCCGCGACGGCACCCAAGTCGGTAGCAAAGATCATCGAGACCTGCAGACGCCAGTTTGAGCGCCATCGCAATGGCAGCGAGATGAACGCCAGCATCGCGCAGTACTACGCGGCTCATTACAAAAATGACGGATGTGCCCCTGTCGAGCATCAGCTGCGGCTCGCCTATGCCACGCCCGTCGCAACGCTCCATCGCTTTGGAGCCCTTGGCGCTTGCGAGCCACACGGACAGGCAGCCTGCCCCACAACCGAGCTCGATCTCAGGCTCGGACGAACCCTGTAGCCCACCAGCCCCTGCGCGGGCTATAACCCTATTCCACAACACAACCAACAGAAAGGAGTCCCCATGGACACCAATCATTCCCCCATCATCAGCCCCCTCACCATGCGTGAATCCGCCCGAGGTATCACGCTCACCAGCATTTACGATGAGATGCTCGCCCGTCGCGAGCTCTCCGTCATGGGAAATATCGAAACCCCGATGGCCCACGACCTATGCCAGCAGATCCGCCTGCTCGATGCCACCGACCCCAGCCGCCCCATCACCATATTTGTCGCCAGCGCCGGCGGAAGCGTGCGATCGGGTCTTGCGATCTATGACGCCATGCACCTCGCATCGTGCCCCATCCGCACCGTCTGCCTGGAATTCGCCGCGTCCATGGGCGCCGTGATCTTTATGGGCGGCGACGATCGCCGTATGGCGCCCCATGCAGAGCTCATGATTCACGACCCGCTGATCCCCCAGGGGGCAGGCGGCTCGGCACTTGCGCTGCAGGAAACCAGCCGGCGTCTCATGCAGACCCGCAAGACCCTCACGCAAATCCTCTCGGACCGCAGTGGCCTCACGCCCAAGCGCATCCAGTCCCTCACTGCAAAAGACACCTACCTTTCGGCCGAGCGCGCCGTCGAGCTCGGCTTTGCCCACGAAATCCTCTCGACCACCAAGGAGGTCGCCCATGTCTAACCTCACCAGCCGCCTCGCCGCATCTGAGTCCGCATTGTCCACCATCCTCGCCAAGGATCGAACGCTTTCCTGCGACACCCGCCAAACGGGACTCAACAACAACGCACTTGTGATCGGCCCCTCGGGAGCCGGCAAGACCCGAAACGTCCTCAAGCCCAACCTGCTGCAAATGAACGCAAGCTACATCGTGCTCGACACCAAAGGCACGCTCTGTCGCGAAGTGGGACCCGTGCTGGCAGCCCACGGTTACCGCGTGCAATGTCTCAACTTCGCCGACCTCAACACCGTCCCGGCCCTTGCGCCCGGCATCGAGCGCTGCGGCTACAACCCCCTGAGGCACATTCGCCGCAAGGCGGACGGCAGGCCCAACCAGCAGGACATCCTCTCGGTGGCAAAGGCCATCTGCCCCATCGAGGACAACAACCAGCCTTTTTGGGATCATGCGGCGGCAAACCTGCTGTCGTGTCTTATCGCCTACGTCACCGAACAGCTACCCGCCGATGAGCAGACGATCAGCTCGGTCATCAAGCTGATCGAGCACCTGCAGGACGGTGCCACGGCCCGATTGTTTGACGATCTGATCACGACCGACCCCCAAAGCTATGCCCTCTCGCTATGGCGGCGCTACGCCATTACGCAAAATGCCGAGCGCATGCACGCGAGCATCGTCGGCATCCTTGCCGAAAAGGTCATGTGTCTGGGATTCGACGGTGCGGCACAGCTCTATCGTGAGTGCCATCAGGTGGACTTCGCTTCCATGGGACACACCCCCTGCGCCCTGTTTGTAACCGTGAGCGATATTGACCGCAATCTCGATCCGCTGACCGGCCTCTTTATTTCGCAGGCGTTTATGAGCCTCATTCGTGAGGCCGATAGGCAACCCGGCGGCAGCCTGCCCGTGCCCGTGCGCTTTATGCTCGATGACTTCGCAAATCTGCAGATCCCCCAGATCGACAACGTGCTCTCGATTATCCGAAGCCGCAACATCTGGGCAACGCTGCTGCTGCAGTCGACCAACCAGCTCGATGCGCTCTATGGCGAGGCACGCGCACGCTCCATCATGGGCAACTGCGACACGCATCTGGTGTTGGCGTTCCAGGATCCCGAGAGTGCCCGGGTGTTTTCCGACCGCGCCGACGCGCTGTCCAGCACGCTCATGGCGACGCCGATCGATCGCTCGTGGCTCTTTATACGCGGTCGCACTCCCGAACAGGTCGAGCGCTTTAGGCTCGAAGACCATCCGCTCTACGGGGAGCTGCCCGAGGCGCAGCGAGGCCATGCGGAGGCCGAGATCTAGGCGCAGGGTTCTCGCAGCGCGCGGCGCCCCGGCGATGTTCCACAAAGGCCGTGCGCCCCGGAACCACGGCAAAGCAAAGGGGCCCGCATCCGATAGGATACGGGCCCCTGACTATAAGGCGCGATGCGTTAACAGCAGCGACTACTTGCGATGCGCGCGGTAGAACTCGATGAGCGCCTGGGTCGAAGCGTCCTGCTCGGCCTTGGCGGCGTCGTCGTGGAAGGCCGGGGTAATCTGCTTGGCAAGCTGCTTGCCCAGCTCGACGCCCCACTGGTCGTAGGAGTCGATGCCCCAGACCGTGCCCTCGACAAATACGATGTGCTCGTACAGGGCGATGAGCTCGCCGAGTGCAAACGGGGTCAGCGTATCGCCGAAGATCGAGGTCGTCGGGCGGTTGCCCTCAAAGCAGCGGGCCGGAACGATCTGCTCGGGCGTGCCCTCGGCACGAACCTCGTCGGCCGTCTTACCAAAGGCGAGCGCCTTGGTCTGGGCCAGGAAGTTGCCCAGGAACAGCTCGTGAACGTCCTGACCGCTGTCGGTCGCAGGGTTGGCAGTGTTGGCGAAGGCGATGAAATCGGCCGGAACCACCACAGTGCCCTGGTGCAGCAGCTGGTAGAAGGCGTGCTGACCGTTGGTGCCGGGCTCGCCCCAGAAGATCTCACCGGTATCGGAGGTCACAGCGCTGCCGTCCCAGCGGACGTGCTTGCCGTTAGACTCCATGGTGAGCTGCTGCAGGTAGGCCGGGAAACGGTGCAGGTACTGGCAGTACGGAAGCACGGCGTGGCTCTTGGAGCCGAAGAAGTTGACGTACCAGACGTTGAACAGGCCCATCAGCGCGACGGCATTGTTCTCGAGCGGCGTATTGCAGAAGTACTCGTCGATGGCGTGGAAGCCCTCGAGGAACTGCTGGAAACGCTCGGGGCCGAGCACGACGATCAGCGACAGGCCCACGGCGGAGTCGACGGAGTAGCGGCCGCCGACCCAATTCCAGAAACCAAAGGCGTTAGCGGGGTCGATGCCGAAGGCCTCGACCTTCTCG
Organism: uncultured Collinsella sp.; assembly: GCA_902495645.1. GTDB lineage: Bacteria > Actinomycetota > Coriobacteriia > Coriobacteriales > Coriobacteriaceae > Collinsella. The sequence continues at coordinate 73,949 of CABUXY010000006.1, forward strand.
AGTGCGGTGGAAACGGCGACGAAGTGCTTTGCCACGGCCTCGGCGTTCTGCTCATCGGAGCCATCGATGGCGCCCTGAGCCTTGAGCTGCTCGAGCATCCAGGTCTTGACCTCGCGGGCGTTGGTGAGGGTCTCGAGCGTGGTGAAGGTCTTGGAGACGATGATCACGAGCGTGGTCTCGGGATCCAGACCCTTGAGCTTCTCGGCCTGGTCGTTGGGATCGATGTTGGAGATATAGCGGCAGTCGATACCGGCGTCGGCGTAGGGACGCAGGGCCTCGTAGGCCATGACCGGGCCCAGGTCGGAGCCACCGATGCCGATGGACACCAGGTGCTCGATCTTTTTGCCGGTAACACCCTTCCACTCACCGGAGCGCACGCGCTCGGCGAAGGCATACATGCGGTCGAGGACCTCGTGCACGTCGGCGACGACATCCTGGCCGTCAACGATGAGCTGGCCCTTCTCGCTTGCCGGGCGGCGCAGCGCGGTGTGCAGGACGGCGCGGTCCTCGGTGGTGTTGATGTGCTCGCCGGAGAACATGGCGTCGCGGCGCTCCTCGAGCTTCACCTCGCGGGCAAGATCGCACAGCAGCTTGACGGTCTCATCGGTCACAAGGTTCTTGGACAGATCGAAGTGCAGGTCACCAGCGTCAAAGCTCAGCTTGTTCACGCGCTCGGCATCGGCGGCGAACCAGGCCTTGAGGTCGATACCTTCGGCCTCGAGCTTCTCCTGATGAGCCTCGAGCGCCTTCCAAGCGGCAGTCGACGTAGCATCGATAGGTGCGGCAACAGTTGCCATAAAGTCCTCCTCAGCATACGGGCGCACGCCTCCATGCGCCCGGACATTCAGATGCCACTATTCTAGCGCAGGTCAAGACTACAATCAGCGAGCGTTGCCAATCGGCCCCCCAAACGGCAACCGACCAAAAAGGGACAGGTTTATTTTGGCAGGTCAAACGCTTTACCAACCAAAAATAACCCGTCCCTTTATGGCAAATATCAGGCCGCGGCGCAGACGCTACCGAGCAACTCGCGCAGAGGAGACCCGATGCCCTCCAGCAGTTCGGGCGCGATAATGGCAAAAACCGGAACCTCGCCGGTGCCCACGACAGCAGGTACCTTGCCCTCCGAGACAATACATCCATAAGGGACAAAACCGTCTTCGCCGGCATCGAGCACCGCCATGCGACGCGCGAGTTCGCGCGCAAAGCCGGCGGTATCGGCATCGCCGATCGCCAGGACAAAGTCCACGCCTTCGTCGGTCGCCTGGGCCACGGCTTCGTCGATCAGCTCGTCTCCCCCGTCGCCCTCAACCGAGCCGCAGCGGAAAAGTACACGCTCGAGTAGGGCTCGATCAAGCGAGCCAAGTGCCGCCGAGACAAGCTCATCGCGCGTATGCTTGTCACCGCCCAGCACGACCAGCGCCTTGGTGCCACCGTAGTGAGCGACCAGTCGTCCACACCAGCGAGCCACGTCTCCATCCGCAACAAGGCGCGTCGGCATACCAAACCCATAGTTGACCATCGTATCCACAACCCTTCCGTGCATGTAGGTGGCACCAATCGTTAGGCTCATGCTACGAAGCGAGGTTTTCCGAGCTGTTTCGCACTCTTTAGAGCTGCGTTAAAACCCGATGCAGCCGCACGGCCATACCTACCAAAACAAACCAGTCCCTTTTTGGCAGGTTTTGACGATGTCCGGACGAGCGGGTATTATCGAACATGCATTCGATAAGAACATGTGTTTGATGGGAGGCTCGGATGGCACACGAGCAGCACACCTACATCTGCATCGACCTCAAGACGTTTTATGCCAGCGTCGAGTGCGTCGATCGTGGGCTCGACCCGCTCACTACGTGCCTGGTCGTTGCCGACGAATCGCGCGGGCGCACGACCATCTGCCTCGCCATCACACAGGCCATGAAGGACCTCGGGATACACAACCGCTGCCGTCTGTTCGAGATTCCCGACGGTATCGACTACATCAAGGCCGTACCGCGCATGCAGCATTACATGGAAGTGTCGGCGAAAATCTACGGCATCTATCTGGAATACGTCAGTCCGCAAGACGTTCACGTCTATTCCATCGACGAATGCTTTATCGACGTGACGCCCTATCTAGACCTCTACCATACCAATGCCAAAGGCTTTGCCTGCATGTTGCGCGATGAGGTCCTCGCGCGCACCGGCATCACGGCGACGGTCGGCATCGGCCCCAACCTATTTCAGGCCAAGGTAGCGCTCGACATTACCGCCAAGCACGTACCCAGCCGCATCGGCATACTCGACGACGAGACCTTTCGCAAGGAGATCTGGCCCCATCGTCCCATCACCGATATCTGGGGCATCGGCCCCGGCGTGGCAGCCCGCCTCGAAAAGTACGGTGTCTACGATCTGATGGGTGTCGCCGCGCTCGACGAAAATCTGCTTTACGACGAGCTCGGCGTCAATGCCGAGTATCTCATCGACCACGCCTTCGGACGCGAGCCGACAACCATCGCGGATATCCAAGCCTATCGCCCACAGGCAACCTCAACTACCACAGGACAGGTGCTCTCGAAGGGCTATGTCTACGAGCAGGCCTACACAGTCTTGCGCGAGATGGTCGACAACGCCGTGTTGGACTTAGTCGATAAGCACGTGGTCTGCGACAGCATCTCGCTCTTTGTGGGTTATGCGAGCGAACGAGCCGACATACGCCGCCTCGACGCCAGCGGCACAGCGCAATATGTGGACGGATGCGGGCACCTGCGCTCGAGCACGTCGAGCATCGTGCCCACCGCAACCACCGGCCCCGAGCTCGCACCCCGTGCGCCCAAGCCCGTCCAGCGCGATGACGAACAGCGCCGCCTGGTGCGCGAGGCACAGGCAATCGATGGCATCTTTGTGGGAGAGCATGGCGGCAAACCGCGCGGTGGCTATGCCGCTCTCTTCGCGCACTCCAACGCTTCGCGAAAGCTGCCCGAGCGCACCAATTCGTTTAAGAAGATCATGGGCTATTTCGATGAGCTCTGGGCGCAGACCGTCGATCCCAAACGACCGGTCAAGCGCATCAACCTGGGATTTGGCAACCTCATGCCCGAGGAATTTGCCACCATCGACCTATTCAGCGATATCGAGGCCGATGAGCGCGAGCGCAACCTGGCGCGCGCCGTCCTGGCCGTGAAGGGCAGGTACGGCAAGAACGCGCTCGTCAAGGGATTAAGCTTCACCACCGGCGCCACCGCACGCGAACGCAACGATCAGGTAGGAGGACATCGTGCCTAAGTCCCAACAACAGCCGATGCGGCCACCGACACCTTTTGAACGCTTAGCGGACCCCGAGGGAAGACGTCGCTCCGCCGACCCCAAGCTCACCGCCAACGGCGCCGTCCGTGCCGGCCGTGCCGCGCAGTTTATGCCCTTTGCCGCCCTCACGGGATACTACGAGCTTGTGCGTAAACAAGAGATCAGCGCCGAGCCAAAATGCGAACTCACAGAAGAAAAAGCCCTCGAGCTTTCGCAAAAGCTCGAGGGCCTCAAACGCGGCGACCTAGTGCGCGTCACCTATTACGATACATACGGCTATCGTAGCCGCACCGGCATTCTCGACGAAGTGCTACCCGCGTTCAAGCTGCTCAAACTCAGGGATATCGCCATCGACTTCGACGATATCCAAAACATCGAGCTGCGCGGACGCGCCTAGCGACAAGAACGCTTGCGCAAGACGAGGGCAATGCCAAGCACTGCGGCAGCTGCAACCAGCAATCCCAAGACCAGCGTGAGGGTCGAGTCGCCAGCGTGAGGCAGCGAGCCGTCCTTCGGAGTCTTCTTAGTGGCCGTCGTGACGGTGGTCGTGGTGCTGCTCGACTGGTCGTTGCCGCCCGTCTGGCTGCCACCAGGCTGATCGCCGCCACCCGGCTGCGAAGGATTGGTGGGTTCCGTCGGATCAGGAGTACCGGGATCAATCGGATTCTCCGAATTCTCCTTGCGCTGGATCCAAACCTGGCAGCCATAGAACGGGTTGGCGGTACCAAGGCACAGACCCTGGTTGGTCACCGCAAAGGTGCGCAGACCATGGTTATACGGATCGTTAAAGCCATTGGTCGTCAGCGTCGTAAAGTTCACGCCGTCCTCGGTCACATACATATCAAAGCCGCGCTCGGCATCGCGAAGGTAATACATGCACGTAAGCACGCTCTTCAGCTTCTTGAGGTTCTCCGCACTCAGCAGCTTATCGAGCGCATCCTGAATATCGCCCGGCAGCTCGGTGCCATAGGCATCCTCGTACTGCTGCTTCAGGCTCTCATAGCTATCGAGCATGTCCTGATACTGATCGGCAAAAGACTTGAAGTACGCGATCTCGCCATCGATCTTCTGGACATAAGCGGCGTCGTCCTCAACGTCCGCGGACATCGTCGCGGCCTGATCGCAAAGGTCGCCCGCGGCATCCTCCAGCGCATCGCTCAGATCGCCAAAACCCTTAGCAACCTCAGTCTTTTCGTCATCGACATCGGCAGCTTCGTTCGAATCATCGACCTCGACGGCCTCGTTTGAATCATCGTCCGCAAGCGTGTTCACGGGAACGATGGGGTCGTCAGGCGATTTCTTGTCGAGCAGGTGATCGAGCAGGTCCCTAAGGCGCTGAACCTGAGAGTCCCACTCCTCGGGCGTCATATCGATAATGTCGCCATTGGAGAACTGGCCGATCGGTTCAAGCAGGCTCGCGGTATCAAAGGTACCGATATACAGCTTGCCGTCGAACTTCTGCATGCGCCAAATGTACTGGTTCTCGTTTCGGCCAAAGCCCGAAGCCAGGCCGGAAATACCGCCCTCGGGGAACATGTCGGTGCGATCGCCAACGACGAGCTGCATGTTCTCGTCCTTGTCCATGCGATAGATGTTGACCGACTGCTCAAGATTGGCATTCACAAACGAGCAGTCAACGCCGCCCATGCTGCTCTTGCCGCTCTCGTCAGACTTGGACTTATTAAAGAGGATGCGCTCGAGGGCGATCTCCTCGTCGTTGTATTCACCGATATAGAGGTAGTCGTTGTAGACGATGAGGTTGGCAGCGCCAGAACGGGTGCGGGCGGGATCGATGCCAAAGCAATACCTCGCACCGTCCGCCTCCTGGTCGCCGACAATCGGAGTCCACGTATAGCTGCCGTCGGCGTTCTTGTCGCCACGGACCATGGCAAACGACTGCATGGAATTATCATCGGGGGCGTTCTCGGGCGTGCCGGTGCAGATGGTGACATAGAGATGGCCATTGTACGAGGCCATATCCCAAATGGCGCCGCCGTAGATGCTGTCCTGATAGCGAATCACCGGATAGCCAAACAGCGTGTCCGAGTTGGCAATCTCGGTGAAGCTGCCCTGGCCCTTCGAGGGGTCAGACGACGTCAGGATCGTCGCCACAAACTTACCGGCCGCATTTTTACCCACATTGCTGATGACGAGCTGGCCATCATGGACGCACATGCCGCGGATACCGGTAGCAATGCCCTGCTTGAAGGCGGCACCCTGATCCTGCGCGCTCGAAAGGCCCTGATAGACAACTTTGTACTCATCCGTCTTAGGATCGATCTCGTATACAGCAGGCAGGCCGTTTTGGCCGCCATTGTACCTGACGGTGCCGCAGAAATAGAGCTTACCCTTATAACTCACGGCATTGCGGAAAAAAGGAGCGACGCCGTTGAGCGAATCAGAGATTAGCAGCTTGGTCTCACCGGTCTTGGTATTGATCTTGAGCAAGATGCTGTTGCTGTCCTTATCGGCCGTGCCGTCCTCCTTCTGCTGTCCATAGAAGAAGGTGCCGTTAAACATGGCCTCCAGCGTCAGGCGCATGGTCTCGGCATCAAAGGAATCGCCCAGCGCGCTTTTCATGAGCGTCATCGTGTTGCCCATCGCCGCATAGCAGGTGCCCACATAAAGCCAGTCACCATAGCTCGCAGCCGCCCAAGTGTAGCTCTGGCCGCGATCGCCTTCGTTGTTGGCCGTATTACCATCAGCGCCCGGAACGGCAATGGCACCGTCACCCTGGTAGTCGACGATGCCATCCGGCTGCGACGTTCCTACCGTAGGATGCGAGAGCTTCTCAAAGGAATACCCATTTCCCGCATTGTAGGTAACGGCACCCGAAGCGTCTTCGGCGTGCGCCGGCAGCGGCGATACCAAGATAGCGGCAAGCGCTGCCACCAAGCCAAGTGTTCCCACTCGTCTCATAAGGTTATAGCCTCCCCTGTCCTAAAGCCCAGTTTTAGCATTCTTCATTTCTGTCCACGATTAATTGCAATCTGAGCACAGCAATAATCAGCGTATAAATATACACCTGTAATTTTTTGGACGGGTTAATAGATGCTCGATTGGTGGCGAATTCCGCGCAAACCGTCACCAAACTCCACTTTTGCCGCATCTAAAGGTTATTTTTGCGCAAATTTTTGGATGCCGATAGTCACAATGGGCAGGAGGCTGGTACCCACCGGAGAGGGCAACGCCTACATTTTCATAACGTAATAGCCCGCACCCCTCACCGCCGTCTCGAGTGCGTCGCGATCAACCGGGCGCTTCGAGCGTACGCGTGCCGTGTGGTCCGCATACGTTACCGTTGCCCACACACCATCAAGCGTATTGAGGGCATTGGCTACGTTCTGAGCGCAGCCGTCACAGCTCATGCCGCCGATGAGCAGCTCATCGCTATAGGGATAGTGCGACTCATCGGTATCCACCACAACAACCTTTTTGGCCTTCTTACCGCTCGTACCATCGCTGCAACAACTCTTCCCGTGTGTCGAAGCGGCAATGCGACGCAGTCCAAAAAACATGCCGACGGCAATGACGGCCAGCACGATGAGATTCGCAGGGTTGAGCAAGTCACTCATGCGTTCCCCTTTCAAGTAGCACTATCTAGATACCCCCATGGGGTGTCTCCATCTTAACCCAAAATCATGTCGGTTCGGTCAATTAGTTTCCCTCTTCAAACTTTTTTGTTGACCATGGCTTACTTTCGTGTATAAGTTTTCCTAGGCTAACAGTTTAGATCCGCAAGGAGCGCCGTGACTCGAACCATAGACATCCCAACGTTTCAGGCAGCAGTCGTGCGCAACTGCTCTCCCACGCTCGCGGGCATCAAGCCGGCATCGCTCTTTACCTATCCCGGCGTCTACGCCCACGGGGACGGCTCGACCGCAACCGAAACCATCGCAGAACGCCGAGCACGCCTGCTCAACGTTATCGCCCAGTGTAATCGCGAGCTTGACCCGCTCGGCATCCACCTGAGTGTTTTGGTCTGGCGGCCCTGCGGAGCGCTCGTGTACGCATATCGGCCCAATAGCCTCGCCACTTACCTTGCTGACCCGCGCGCCAAAACGGCACTCGCCAAGGAGGGCTACGACACCGACAATCTGCCATTATGCCTTGCGCACCTGGCATCACGCATCGCGCTCGCAAGCAATAACGCCGCGGAATGCGCATGCGGCCAAACCCGATGCGCATTGGACCATCAAGCCAACTGCGGCAACGGCTGCACCTGCGAATTTCCACACGAGATTGGCTACTTCCTGGGGTACCCCTACGACGACGTATACGAGTTCATCGCCCAACGTGGCGAGAACTACAAGATCTTTGGAGCCTGGAAGGTCTATACGGATGTCGAGCAGGCGCTTGCGACGTTTGATGCGTACCGTGCCTGCACCCAACACCTCACCTTTATCTATCAGCAGGGCTGCAGCTTGGCGCAACTTGCCCAGGCGACCCGATAGAACGTACAAACCGCGGCCTCGCACGCCGCACAACCGAAAGGACAACACATGAGCAAGATTGCAGTCGTCTACTGGAGCGGCACGGGCAACACCGAGGCCATGGCAAACTTTGTCGCCGAAGGCGCCACGTCCGCGGGTGCCGAGGCAGAGGTCATCCCCTGCGCCGACTTCTCTGCCGACAAGGCCGCCGGCTATGATGCCTTCGCCTTCGGCTGCCCCGCCATGGGTTCCGAGGAGCTCGAATACGATGAGTTCCAGCCGATGTGGGACGAGGTCAAGGAGACCCTCGGCGATAAGAAGGTCGTCCTCTTTGGCTCCTACTCGTGGGCCGAGGGCGAGTGGATGGACAACTGGAAGGCCGACGCCGACGAGGCAGGCGTCAACGTGGTCGACTCCGTCATCTGTTACGACGCCCCCGATTCTGAGGGCGAGGCGGCCTGCCGCGCCCTTGGAGCTGAGCTCGCCTAGCGGCAATGAGCTCCGCCCGTAACGCGCTCTGCACCAAAACACATTCGCGTCCCAACAAAAACGGGAGCCGGATCACATCCGGCTCCCGTTTTCTGCTATGTCAGTCATATAAAGCGGCTACGAGATATTGCCCAAAAACGCCTTGGTGCGTTCGCTCTTAGGATGGTCGAAGACCTCGCTCGGCGTGCCATCCTCCACGATAACGCCGCCGTCCATAAAGACGACGCGGTCGGCGACGTCGCGGGCAAAGCCCATCTCGTGCGTCACCACGATCATGGTCATACCGTCATGCGCAAGATCGCGCATGACGCCCAATACATCGCGGACAAGCTCAGGATCGAGCGCCGACGTGGCCTCGTCAAAGAGCATCACGTGCGGATTCATCGACAGGGCGCGGGCGATGGCCACGCGCTGCTGCTGACCGCCCGAAAGCTGACTCGGCATAAAATCGATGCGCTCGGCCAGGCCGACCTTGGTCAGCTCCTCGATGGCAATCTTCTCGGCCTCTTCCTTGCTGCGCTTGAGCACCTTTTGCTGCGCAAGCATGACGTTCTTTTTGACCGACAGGTGCGGGAACAAGTTGAACTGCTGAAACACCATGCCCAAGTGCGTACGCACCTTATTGAGGTCAACGCCCTTGGCGCACACATCCACGCCCTCGACGACAATCGAACCACTCGTGGGCTCCTCAAGACGGTTAATGCAGCGAAGCATCGTCGACTTGCCCGAACCCGAAGGGCCCAGGACTACGACGACCTCGCCCTTGTGCACATCAAGGTCGATGTCGCGCAGGACCACGTTATCGCCAAAGGCCTTCTGGAGATTCTTGATGCTGACGACGACCTCGTTCGAGTTATTGGTTTCGCTCATAATAGAACCTCCTTACAGACCAGCGATATGGTCGGCGGGCGTCGCGACAACCTGTCCGGCGCTCTTGGTGGGACGCTTCTTTTTGGTTTCGGCCGTACCCAGCAGCCTCGCCTCAAGACCGCTCACCAAGCGCGCAAGCGGCAGGGTAATGACCAGATAGAACAGGGCGGCAACCACATACGGCGTAATGGAGCCCGTCGTTGCCACGATGGTGCGGGCGTTCATGACGATCTCGACCACGCCCACGGCGGCGAGCAGCGACGTATCCTTGTAAAGCAGGATAAACTCGCTGGTCAGCGTAGGCAGGACATTGCGGAACGTCTGCGGAATCATGACATAGAGCAGCGTCTGGAAGGCATTCATGCCCAGCGAGCGAGCAGCCTCGTTTTGGCCCTTGGGGATCGATTGAATACCGGCGCGGAAGATCTCGCACAAGTACGCAGACGAGTTCATGGCCATGACGATAACGCCCAAGACATAGTCGTCCACCTTGACGCCGGCAAGCGGCAGACCGAAGAACGCGATATAGATCTGCAGGAACGCCGGCGTACCGCGGATGATATTCACATAGATGCCGGCAAGACAACGCAGAATACGCGACTTGGAGATACGCATGAGCGACAGGGCAAAGCCAAAGGGGATCGCCAGCGGAAACGCCACAAGCACGATCGAGAGCGACATAAGGAAGCCCTTAAAGACGATCGGCAGGCTCTGGACCAAAATCACCGGGTTCAAGAACAGGCGCAGGAACATATTGGAGTTCCAGGCCTCGACCCACGGCTGTTCCTTAAGATCGGCCAGGAAGTTATCGAACGCCGTCACGCCCTTGATCTCCACCGACGGAATCTTGGAGATCTTCTTGGTCGAACCATCGGCCAAAGTGTAGGTGCCGCTAAAGGCCTCATCGCCGCCCTCGACGGGGAACGTCACGCCGTAAACCTCGACACGGAAAAAGCCGCCGGCAGGCGCCGTCTCGCCAAAGTCGATCTTGAGCGTCTGACCGTCAGCCTTGCACGTGGGCTTCATGGGCGTACGATCCATGAGGTCCTCGCCCGAGAGCATCGTCAATCGCGTGTCATCGGTACCAAACGTCGTGCCGTCGACAAACGTCAGCGAAAGACCGCTCAGCTCCTCGTCGGCATCGGCCTGAACTTCCCAGGTAATGCGCGTCTCGGTGCCGCCGACCACAGCGCTGCCCGAACCGGTGTTGGGTCGGGCGGTAATCTTTGCGGTCTCAAGCGCCTGGGCGGTCGAAGGCGCGGCTGTCCCCGCGCACAACAAAGCGAGCACCACAGCTAGGGCGCAGGCTAGTTTTTGGAGCATCGAGGGCAGCGGAAAACGCCGACCCATGGCCCCTTCGTTCAATCGAGACAAGGTGGCTCCTATCGTAGAAGTTGCCGGCAAAACGAGACGGAAACGCTCTCCGTCGAGAGAAGCACAAAGGCCCTCTCCGCAAAACGGAAAGGGCCTACGCGCAATCAAGCATCTATTTACTTGATGTTGTACTTAGCCATGAGGGCGTCAACGGTACCGTCGTCAGTCAGGTCCTTGATGGCCTGGTTGATGTCGTCCTTGAGCTTGGTGTTGCCCTGGTTGATGGCGATGGCGTACTCCTCGCCGGTGCTGATCTGCTTGATGGTCTGGCAGGTGTTGAACTGCTCGGCGGTCAGCTGGCTGGCAACGGAGCGGTTGGTGACTACGGCGTCGCCCTTATCGGACTGCAGGGCGCTGAAGCACTCGGTGGCGTCCTTGTAGGGGACAATCTTGGCCTTGGGGAAGTTCTCCTGGGCAAAGGCCTCGGCGGTCGAGCCAGACTGGACGATGATGGTAGCGTCGGCGTTGTTGAGCTTCTCGCTGTAGTTGTCGGCCGTGATGTCGGTGTTATCGACCTTGGTCACGATAGCCTGATCGTCCATGTAGTAGGAATCGGAGAAAGTGACTTCCTTCTCACGCTCGGGCGTGTCGGTGATAGCCGCGATGGAGACGTCATATTTGGCGCCCGAAGCGACGCCCGGAACCAGCGTGTCAAAGTCATTGTTGACATACTCGACATCCAGGCCCAGCTTGTCGCCGATAGCCTTGATGAGCTCAAGGTCAAAGCCCTGATAATCGCCGTTGTCATCCTTGTACTCAAACGGAGCGTACTCGGCAGAGGTGCCGACGGTCAGCGTACCGTCCTTGACGAGCGCGTACTCCTTGGAGCCGTCGACCTTCTCGACCTTAGCGTCGTCAGAGCTGCTGGAACTGGCATCAGAACCAGAGGTGGCGTTGGACGAGCCGCAGCCCGTCAGAGCGAGGGCGAGCGCCATAGCACCCGTGGCGGCAAATGCGCCAAGCTTCTTCAGCTTCATAATCAGTCTCCTTCCAAAGACCCCACGTGATTCAGAGGTCTGCAAAAACTGAGGGTTATTATGCACCCGCTTGGAAGAATCTGCAATTAGAAAACTGATTGAAACAAACCCATAACGTGAATGGAGCACTCCACTTTATGACAGTCATCACTGCTGCAATGACCTTAACAATTTGATTTCAGCCGCATAACCTGCAAGTTCGTTCGGTGTCTCCAAAATGAATGGCAATGCGCGCAAGCGGTCATTCGATACAATATTCTGCATAACCTGCATACCGCCGCCAAACTCTTCGCTACCCAGGTAGCCCTTACCGATGCATTCGTGGCGGTCCTTATGGGCGCCGCAGGGATTCTTGGAGTCATTGATATGCACGGCGTGCAGGCGTTCGATACCCACCACACGATTGAACTCGTCAAGCACACCGTCAAGATCGTGGACGATGTCATAGCCGGCGTCATTCACATGGCAGGTGTCCAGGCAAACGCCCAACTTGGCCGACAGCTCGGGGCGCTTGTCGGCAACGCCCTCGATGATGAGCGCCAGCTCCTCAAAGCTGCGGCCCACCTCGGTGCCCTTGCCGGCCATGGTCTCGAGCAGCACCGTCGTCTGCTGACCCTCAAACATCACCTGGCACAGGGTGTCGACGATCATCTGAATGCCGGCGTCGGAGCCCTGCCCCACATGCGCACCGGGATGGAAGTTGTAGTAGTTGCCGGGCAGCGCCTCCATGCGCCGCAGGTCCTCTGCCATGGCCTCCAGGGCAAACTCGCGCGCCCGCTCTTTGGCCGAGCAGGGGTTATAGGTATACGGGGCATGCGCCACGAGTGGGCCAAAATCATTTTGCGCCATAAGGTCACGCAGGGCCGCCACATCATCCATGTCGAGGTCTTTCGCCTTGCCGCCGCGCGGGTTGCGCGTAAAGAATGCAAAGGTATTGGCGCCAATGGATAGCGCCGTCTCCCCCATCGCCCGATAGCCCTTCGTCGTCGAAAGATGACACCCAATCGTCAGCATCTCCAGCTCCCCCTCATCAGTTGCGGTGAAATAGTTCCTGTTTGGCCCCTATTCTGCCGCAAACAGGAACTATTCCGCCGCAAGTTATAAAAGGGGCATCAGAGATGCGGGTCACCAAGCACTACGGCTACGGGCGCCAGCGTCATGATCCCCTACGCGTCAGCGCCAAGCCCTAGAGGGCTAGACGGATTGCTTCGATAATACGCGCGCAGCGCTGTGTGGCGGCAAGGGGCATGACGGGACTCTCGAGTTTCCCCGCCCGGATGAGCTGGGTCGCATGCTGGATTTCGCCGTAGAAATCATCGACCTCAAACGGGGCATTTATTTCGAGCATTCGTCCGTCGGAGCACTTCACATGGGCGAGCTCGGGGCGATGAAGGCGCTCGATTTCCAACGAGCCCCGCTCGCAGGCAATCGTTAAGCGGCTTTCATATGCTGCTTTGCCGTCGACCACCATATGAATGGGTATACCGCCGACACTCATATGGATCTCATCGGCCCAATCCACGCGGCCGCCCGATACGTCACGCCAGCGAACTTCACGAGACGAAACATCGCACGCACCCGCAAGCAGATCCTCAAACCACCCGACCGCATAGCAGCCCATGTCATATAGACAGCCACCCTGCAACGGATCGAGCAGATAACTCGAAGGGGACTCACCATAATCGAGTTTTTGCACGCTTTCGATCGAAACGATACGGCCGAGCTCGCCCAACGCAAGCAAGCCCTTCACGCGAGTATGCATCGGGCAAAACCGATTTTTCATCGCTTCCATAAACGGCACGCCGCACTCACGGGAAACGGAGGCGATCGCATGGGCCTCTTCTTCATTCAAAACGGCCGGCTTTTCGCACAGTACGGCCTTTCCCGCGCGCAGTGTCCGACAGACCCAATGCGCATGCATGCCATGTGGAAGAGCCAAGTAGATTGCGTCGACATCGGGGTCGGCAATCAGCGCATCATAAGCCGCATCGCCGCTATCGTCAGCCGTGGCATAACTGTGCGCGGCATCAATCGAAAACGCCCTGCAAAACTCCTCAACATGCAAAGGAGTGCGGCCGGCGGCAGCCACAAGCCGTGCCCCGTCCACCTCCTTGAGCGACGATGCAAATCGATGCGAAATGTGTCCAGCGCCCAAAACGCCCCAACGAACCTCACGCAAATCATCACATGAATCCCGATGGCCCACGACAGCCCCCTTCAGTTGCGGTGAAATAGTTCCTGTCGATGCCTTATTCTGCCGCAAGCAGGAACTATTCCACCGCAAGTTATAAAAGGGTCACGAGGAGCGCGTTTTGCCGAAGGCCTTAAGCACCGCCGTCACGGGGCCAGGCTGAAAACGGCGGCGTACGTCGTCCAAGCGCCCGGGGATATCGATGTGCTGCGGGCAATGCCGCGCGCATTTGCCGCACTTGACGCAATTGCACACCAGCTTGGGCTCGTTCGTCCGCACCGCGCTCGCCGTAAAGTATTGAGACAGCCCCGTAAACCAGCTGTGCGCATAGCTTGCGTTGTAGGCAGCAAAACACCCAGGGATATTGATGCCTTTAGGACACGGCATGCAATAGCCGCATCCCGTGCAGGGCACGCGATTCGATTTTTCAAACTCTCCCAGCACACGCGCGATGGTATCGAGCTGCTCTGTCGTCATCGAATTCGGCAGTGCGCAATCCGCCAATGCCGCGTTCTCGTCCACCTGCGCTGTATCGGTCATGCCCGAAAGCAGCATCGTGACTTGAGGATGGTTCCACACCCACGAAAGGCCCCAAGCAGCCGGCGTCTTCAGGTACGGATCGCGTACGTCATCGAGCACGGCGCGGGCCCGCGGAGGCAGCTTGCCCGCCAGGCGTCCACCCAAAAGCGGTTCCATCACAAACACCGCGAGCCCGCGCTCGGCGGCTGCCATGAGTCCCGCGGTTCCCGCTTGGTAGCGCTCTCCGGCATAGTTGTACTGGATCTGGCAAAAGTCCCAGTCATACGCGTCAAGCATCGTGAGGAAGTCCGCCGCACTGCCGTGGTACGAAAAACCTATCTGGCGAATACGCCCCGCAGCCTTTTGGCGCGCAATCCAGTCCTCGATGCCCAACGCCGCCACGCGCTCCCACTGGGCGGGCGAGGTGATGTTGTGCATAAGGTAGTAGTCGATATGGTCGGTCCGCAGGCGGCGCAGTTGCTCATCGAAGAACCGGTCGAAATCCTCCGCACACTTGCACGAAGCGTGCGGCAACTTGGTCGCGAGCAAAATCCGGTCGCGCAGACCCAGGCGCTCAAGCGAAGCTCCCACGCACACCTCGTTACCGGGATAAAGATATGCGGTATCCAGATAATTAATCCCCTGTTCCACCGCACGGGAAATGATGGCATCGGCCGTCTTCGCATCGGGGTATCCCGGCGCACCGGGAAATCTCATGCAGCCCAGACCCAGAGCAGATATTCGGTTACCACTTTTGGGGTCAACGCGGTATTGCACGGCCCCTCCCTTCGCCGTCAGCGCTCGGCAAGGCGAAACACAATGGTCGCGCGGCCGAAACATCGTGGAATCGCAATCGAGAACGTATCGTAACGTAGCAGAAATCGAGCTGTCACGGCACCGCTTTAACATCAGCAAAAAGCCCGATGAAAGGAGGCGAGCGTGACCACGCGCGAGGACGCCTACCCCTATCCCGGAGAACAATACATCCTCTCGGTCGACCGTTACCAGATCGAGGTCATGGACCATCTGGACGAGCTTCCCGCCACAGGCGCCGTCATCTTCTGCACCTTCCCTAAGGTCCGCGATGGTGTCGGATACCCCGCGCGCGTCTTTGCGGTCTGCCCTGCAGCGTAGCGTCCAGGCAAACGTTTCTTTTTTATAACAGCCGTCCCGCGCACCCAGCAATCACCCTGGCAGCATACAATCCATCAGGCGCCCCTTACGTGGGCGCCTTTTATATGGGGAGATGATTCACGTGCAGATCAACAAGGTCGCCTTTATCGGCAAGGGCGGCGTGGGCCTGCTCTACGGCAGCATGATTGCCAAGGCCCTCGGCAACGACGCCGTCGAATACGTCATGGATGACGCCCGTTTTGAGCGTCATGCGAACGACGCGCTCACCGTCAACGGCGAGCCCTGCAATCTCACGTCCGTCCGTGCCAGCGAGGCAACGCCCGCCGATCTGGTCATTCTCACGGTCAAGACGACGGGACTCGACCAAGCACTCAAGACTATGGAGCGCGTCGTGGGGCCCAATACGCTCATCGCCTCGCTGTGCAACGGCATTACGAGCGAGCAAAAGATTGCCGAGCGCTTTGGCTGGGAGCATACCGTTCTTGGTATTTGCCAGGGTATGGACGCCGTGTTCCTCGACGGCGCGCTCACCTTTACCAATGCGGGCGAGATTCGCTTTGGCGCGGCAGCGGGCACCGAGCCCGCAACCGTTACCGCCATCGACGAGCTCTATACGCGCTGCGGCATCGCCCATACCGTCGAGGCAGACATCGCGCACCGCATGTGGGCCAAGCTTATGCTCAACGACGGCATCAACCAGACCTGTATGGCCTACGGCGGGACCTACGGAAGCGCCACGGAGCCGGGCTCCGAGCAGCGCCGCTGCTTTGTTTCCGCCATGCGCGAAACGCTTGCGGTCGCCAACGCCGAGGGCATTGAACTGACCGAGGCAGACCTGACGCAGATGGTGCACCTCATCGAGGGGATCGACCCCACCGGTATGCCCTCGATGGCGCAGGACCGCATCGCACAACGAAAAACCGAGGTAGAGGAGTTCGCGGGCACCATTTGCCGCCTGGCCGCCAAACACGATATCCAAGTGCCGCAAAACGATTGGCTCTACCAGAGGATTCGCGAAATAGAAAGCAGCTGGTAGCCTCGGTCGCATCGCGACGCGCGCAATACAAGCAGACAGGCCTTCGCGAGGATTCCGTCATTCGCGAAGGCCTGTTGCATTTAGCCCGAGGCTAAAACTGAGGTTTATTTTGCGATTCCGGAACCTCATCCTCGTCATCACGGCAAAGTAGCACGCCGGCGCTTCCCAGCAACGTCACTGCAATCAAGGCGCCCACAACCACAGGAGCGGCGCCTGTAGCGGACTGCAAGCCGGCAGCTAACGCCGCCGTCGGACCAAGACATCCGATCAAAAGGGCAACGGCGGTAACGGCGATATCTCGAGCGTTCATGGGACCACTTCCTCCACGAGAAAGACTTTGTTTCTCGTGACTTAGTGTGCCCCGCGCCCATATGCGCGGCGTACTGCCACGGTAAGCGCTCTGTTAACTCAAGCACGCACAAAAAACGGGCGCCCTTACGTTACCCAAAGGCTCGGTAAAGACGCCCGCCCGTCATGTCCTATTGGCTTATGGCAGATTACCAACCGGTATAGTAGTCGGTGGTTCCGGCTGCGCAGCCGGAGTCATAGACCTTGCACTCGCCCTTGGAACCGGTAAACGTGGAGCCCTGAGCCTTATCGCCCGCGGCAACGACGTAGTAACCATCGGAATCGCGCCAAAAGCCCTCGGAATCCTGCGTCCATTC
The DNA here is from genome assembly GCA_902495645.1 of uncultured Collinsella sp. Taxonomy (GTDB): domain Bacteria; phylum Actinomycetota; class Coriobacteriia; order Coriobacteriales; family Coriobacteriaceae; genus Collinsella. The sequence goes on from CABUXY010000006.1 coordinate 90,922, forward strand.
GCCCGTGCGGTGGTGATACAACACGTTGCTGCTGTAATAAGTCTCGCGGCGACCGTTATAGTTATTGACGCCGCTCGAGCGCGTAAGGCCCGAGCCATTCGCGTAATACGCAGCAGACGCGTAAGACGAGCCGGAGCCGGCGTTGTAATACGAAGCCTGAACGGCCTCAGCGGCCTCGGCGGCTTCCGCCTCGGCGGCCGCAGCCTCGATCGCCTCGCGCTTGACATCCTCGAGCGTGGAGCGAAGCTCGTCGAGCTCGGTCGACTTGGCGTCGACCTCCCCCATCGTCAACAGGCTACCCGCGCCGTCGATGCAACCCTGCAGCACAGCGCGCTCGTCATCGGTAGCATAGTCGCCATACATATTCATAATGATCTGAGCGCGCATCTCCAGGGAATCGCGCTTTGCCCCCATCGAGGCGTTCCACTCCTGCATAGAGCCATAACCGTCGCCGCGGTAGTCGACGGGCTGCACCAGCGTCGCCTCGGACGGCGTAGATCCGACCGTATCGGATAGTGTTGCCGCGTGGGCATCAGTTGCGCCGGCACCCACCAAAAGCGCCACTGCAAGCGTGGCAGAAAGGGCGGCGGCCTTCGGTTTTCGTGAATCGATCCTCATGTAGCTGGAAACCTCCGTAGTGCGTTTTTGCTGCGTTTGAGCTGTGTATGATTCGATCGCGCTGCATAGTACCCCGAGTAAATCGCGACCTGCGGTTTTACTCAAAAGGCGCACGTCAATTGCGTAAAACTCACATCCTCTCAACAGGAGTTTTCCACAACTCGAATGCATAAAGCGTGCCAAAAACCCTGTTTTTGCACCCTCTCTATGCAAAAAAGGCGCCTGTGCGACCATTGTTCGCACAGGCGCCTTGAGCAGGCATTTTATGCAGTTATACCTATCGAGTCGCAAGGGGTCCTTGCACAAGTCGCCTTACTCGTCCAGCGCGGCGAAGGCCTGCTTCAGATCCCAAATGATGTCCTCGGCGTTCTCGGTACCGATGGAAAGACGGATCGTGGAGGGCGTAATGTTCTGCTCGGCGAGCTCCTCGGCAGAGAGCTGGGAGTGCGTGGTGGTAGCCGGGTGCACGACGAGCGACTTGACGTCGGCCACGTTGGCGAGCAGCGAGAAGACCTGCAGGTGGTCGATGAACTTCCAGGCAGCCTCCTGGCCACCCTTGATCTCGAAGGTGAAGATCGAAGCGCCGCCGCGGGGGAAGTACTTCTGATAGAGCTCATGGTCGGGGTGCTCGGGCAGGCTCGGGTGGTTCACCTTGGCGACGTGGCTGTCACCAGCCAGGAACTCAACGACCTTCTTGGTGTTCTCGACATGGCGGTCAACGCGCAGCGACAGAGTCTCGGTGCCCTGGAGCAGGACCCAGGCGTTGAACGGGCTGATGCAAGCGCCCTCGTCACGCAGCAGGATAGCGCGGACATAGGTTGCGAAGGCGGCGGGACCGGCAGCCTCGGCAAACGAGACACCGTGGTAGGAGGGGTTGGGCTCAGCAATCTGGGCGTACTTTCCGCTCGCCTTCCATTCGAAGTTACCGCCGTCGACGATCACACCGCCCAGCGAGGTGCCGTGGCCGCCGATGAACTTGGTTGCGGAGTGGACGACGATGTTGGCACCATGCTCCAGCGGACGGAACAGATACGGGGTGCCGAAGGTGTTGTCGACGACAACCGGCAGACCGTGCTTCTTGGCGATCTCGGAGATGGCGTCGATGTTGGGGATGTCGGAGTTGGGGTTGCCGAGCGTCTCGAGATAGATGACCGTGGTGTTGTCCTTGATGGCACCCTCGACCTCTTTCAGGTTATGGGCATCGACAAACGTGGTCTCGACGCCAAACTGGGAGAGCGTATGCTCCAGCAGGTTGTAGGAGCCACCGTAGATGGTCTTCTGAGCCACCACGTGGTCACCGGCCTGGGCAAGAGCCTGCAGGGTATAGGTGATGGCAGCAGCGCCGGAGGCGACGGCGAGGCCAGCAACGCCGCCCTCGAGCGCGGCAATGCGGTCCTCGAAGACGCCTTGGGTGGAGTTGGTCAGACGACCGTAGATGTTACCGGCGTCGGCAAGACCAAAGCGGTCAGCAGCATGCTGGGAGTTGCGGAACACATAGCTCGTGGTCTGGTAGATAGGCACGGCACGGGAGTCGGATGCAGGATCGGCGCTCTCCTGGCCAACGTGCAGCTGCAGGGTATCGAAACCAAAGGTATGCTCGGGGTTGTTGATGAACTGGCTCATGATGATCTCCTTGATCAGATAGAAGTAAATAAGAGTAAGAGAAGTAAGTCGCTGTCTCCTGATCACGCCGACGGGCGCAAACAGGAGCCCGGCATTCGTCTTAGTAAGCAATTCATATGCGGGCCTCCTTTCGCATCCCGGTTCCGTGGTCGGCTTAATTACCTACCTCCTTTGTGTGTTTTGAATAGTACGAGCATTGTTTCGCTCGGTCAATCACTTAAAAGCGCTAACCTGTTATCTGTTTTTTAGATAGCTATCGAAAGGACGGGCGCCGATGACCCTCCAACAGCTTCGTTTTCTGATCGCCGTGGCAGAGTCCGGCTCAATCAACGCCGCAGCTCAGCGCCTCTATACCGCTCAGTCCAACATCTCAAACGCCGTCAAAAGCCTGGAACAGGAGCTCCATCTGGAGATCTTTACGCGCTCTAGCCGCGGCGTCACGCTCACCAACGACGGTACCGAGCTTTTAGGCTATGCGCGCCAGGTCGTGGAGCAGGCTGACATGCTCGAGGCCCGCTACGAGGACGGCGGTACACCCCAGGCGCGCCTTGCCATCTCGGCCCAACACTACGCGTTTTCGGTCGAGGCCTTTGTCAACGTCGTCGAGCGCTGCCGCGACAGCAAGTTCGAGTTCATCATGCGCGAGACCACCACCTCGCAAATCATCGACGACGTCCGTGCATTTCGCAGCGATATCGGCATTCTGTATCTAGATGATTTTAACGCCCGCGTTCTGCAGAAGGCCTTCGCCGATGCCCGCGCGAGCTTCCACCCCCTCTTCGACGCGACGGTCCACGTCTTCGTTAGCGAACGCCACCCGCTCGCACGCCGCCCTCAGCTGTCCCTTGCCGACCTCACGCCCTATACGCGCTACAGCTTTGAGCAGGGAACCTCAAACTCCTTCTATTACGCCGAGGAACCCTTTAGCTATATCCCTTGCGACCGCAACATACGAATCTCAGACCGCGGAACACTTACTAACTTACTTATCACGTCGAACGGTTACACCCTGTCGACCGGTGTCCTCTCCAATGAAATGCAATGGGGTATGGCTTCGATCCCGTTAGCAGACGCCCCAACGATGCACGTAGGCTATATCATGCACGACGATCGCAAGCCCTCTCCCCTCTTGCAGCAATACCTCGACGAACTCAACCGCATCATCCATGCCGACCAACCGTCAGAAGACGGGGTAGAAATCGGAGATTGCTAGCCCCCGACGGGCATGGCGCTACAATGGTCACTCACACGAAACGTACCCAACGAAAGGAACCATGTGAAGGTCATCATCTATACCGACGGCTCGGCTCGATCTAATCCGGGACGCGGTGGCTACGGCGCCGTGCTCAAATACACCAACCCCGCCGGCAAGACCTTCACCTCCGAGCTTTCGCGTGGCTACGCCAAGACCACCAACAACCGCATGGAGCTCATGGCGGTCATCGTGGCGCTCGAGGCACTCAACCGCCCCTGCGAGGTCGAAGTCCATTCCGATTCGCAGTACGTCGTCAACGCCTTTAACAAGCACTGGATCGACGGCTGGAAAAAGCGCGGATGGAAAACTGCCAACAAGCAGCCCGTCAAGAACCGCGACCTATGGGAGCGCCTGCTTGCCGCAAAGAGTAAGCATAAGGTGGAGTTCATCTGGGTTAAGGGGCATGCCGGCCACGAGCTCAATGAGCGCTGCGACGAGCTCGCCACCACCGCGGCCGACGGAGCCAACCTCGATATCGACACCGGCTTTAACGAGAGCGACCTGTAACGGCGTTTTCGCACGCCATTTCTTGCCCCCTCGCGCTACACTCATCCTGTAAACCGAACGGCACGAGGGGGATACATGCTGCGTATAGCGACCATCGGCACATCCATGATTACCGACGACTTTATCCAGGTCGTCAACGCCAACGACCAAGCCGCGTTTGTGGGTACGCTCTCGCGCGATGCAGATCGCGGCGCCGCCTTCACCGCTAAGCACGGCGGCGAACGCAACTTCACCGCACTCAACGAGCTCGCGTCCGCCGACGACGTCGATGCCGTCTACATCGGCAGCCCCAACGCACTCCATCACGAGCAGGCGCTCGCCTGCATCGCCGGCGGTAAGCACGTTATCGTCGAAAAGCCCTTCTGCGCCACCGAGGCGCAAGCGCTCGAGGTCTTCCGGGCTGCCGAGGCAGCTGGCGTCGTGGCTCTCGAGGCCATGCGCCCGCTTCACGATCCCGCTTTCCACGCCATTGAGGACGCTCTGGGCGAAATTGCGCCCATTCGCCGCGCCTCGCTGCGCTTTGGCAAGTATTCCTCACGCTACAACGAAATCCTCGCGGGGCGCGCCACCAATATCTTCGACTGCCACATGGCCTCGGGCTCCCTCATGGACATTGGCGTCTACGCCGTCGAGCCCATGGTCGAGATTTTCGGCATGCCCTCTGGTCTCACCAGCATGACCACGCTGCTCGACCCCTCAACGCAAGAGCTCACCCATGGCCCCATCGACGGGTGCGGTTCCATTCTCGCCAGCTATGGCGGTGGCCGTATCTCCGTCGAGCTCGCACACTCCAAAATTACGAATGACCTGCTGCCCTCGCAGATCGAAGGCGAGCGTGGCACCATCCAGATTGACCATCTGTCCACGCCCCGCAACGTACGCATCGACTACCGCGGCGACGTCGTACGCGGCTCGGCGACCGAGGCACCGCGCGAACAGGGCGACAACGGCCGCGCGCTCGACCTGCCCAAATCAAGCAACACTATGGAATACGAACTCACGGACTTTATCACCGCCATCGGTGGCATCGATAACGTTAAGGAAGAAATCTGGGAGACCCCGGCGGGACGCCACGAGCTCGGCCACTACCGCGATGTCACGCTCGTCTCACTGCGCATCATGGATGCCGTGCGTCAGCAGGCCGGCATAACCTTCCCGGCCGACGCAGGCAAGCAGGCATAGCGATGGGCCTCTTCGATACGTTCTTCTCCAGCGTCACCGGCGGCAGTCGAGAGCCTCAAAAACCATCAAACGTCGAGCTCGAGCTGCGCCGCAGGCTTACCGTACTCGCAAGCGACGAGGCCACTCAAGACACTCCCCTGCGCTATTTCCTGCGCTGGACGGGGCAAGTCCAAGGCGTTGGTTTTCGCTTTACCAACACCAACCTCGCGCAGGCACGCGCACTCACCGGCTGGGTGCGTAACATGGAAGACGGCTCAGTCGAGATGGAGATACAGGGAGCTCCGGCAAGCATCCTATCTCATCTCGAGGCGCTTCATGCCTCCTACGAGCGCATGGGAACGCGTTTTCGCCTCGTAGACGCCCAGGTCCGAGCCCCACTTGCCAATGAAGACGGTTTCAGTCCTCATTATTAGTATTGTGTGCTAAATACGGTATCATTTACCTACGACCGTTGATGGAAAAGAGGCGAGGCGCATGGCGGTGCAAAGAAGGAATACCAGGCAGCGAAAGCTGGTTCTTGACGCCGTGCGCCAAAGCTATAACCATCCCACCGCCGACGAAATCTACAACGTCGTGCACGCGCAGGATGACAAAATCAGCCGCGGTACGGTCTACCGCAATCTCAATCTCTTGGCCGACGCCGGGGAGATTCTCTCCATCAAGACGCCGGGCGGCAGCCGCTTCGATCGCACGATCGAGCCGCATGCGCATATCATCTGCACCTCGTGCAGCCGCGTCATCGATGTGCCGCTCCCCTTCGATGCCCAGCTCGACGCCAAGGCGTCCGAGCAAATCGGCTGGAACGTCACCTCGCACTACACCATCTTCGAGGGTCTCTGCCCCAACTGTAGGTAGATTTTGGGACATGCCTACTCGGCAAGCAGGCGACCCAATTCTTCTTCGACCGTGCGCACGTAACGGACGCGGTCGTTGATGCCGCGCATAGAGGGATTGCAGCTCTCCATTAGACAAGGATGACCCACTACGTTGAGCATGTCGCGGTCGTTTTCGTTATCGCCAAACGCCATCATTTCGTTAGGTGAGATCCCCAGCGCGCGACCATAATCGGCAAGCGCGGACCCCTTGCCCGAATCAAAGCCGATAAAGTCGGTCCATTCGGTTCCCGATGTCATCACATCGACCCGGTCGCTAAAGCGGCGCACGAAATACTCCAGCGCTGCCGGCTGCTCCGTCTCGGGCGTTTGAAACGCAATCTTAATGACATCCTCGTCAATGTCCTCGGGACGGTCGACCACCGCCACATCGCAATGGACCTCGTAACGCAAATGGTCGATGAACGCATCGTTGCCGCTTATGGTGTAGAGGTGCCCCTCGCAGGAAAGGGTCACGTCGGCATGGGGGTAGGCGACCACGGCATTCGCGATATCCATCGCCAAGTCACGCCCCATAGAGCGCTTGACGACGGCATGCCCCTCGCTCATCACCAGGGCTCCGTTTTCGCACACATAGGCGAGCTCATCGGCCACCGGGGCAAACAGATAGCGCAAGCTCGCATATTGACGGCCGCTCGCCGGCATAAACACAATACCGCGATGATGCAGCTCATTAATGAGCTCAAAGGCCTCGGGGCGTGGCTCGCGCTCCCCAGGATGTAGCAGCGTACCATCCAAATCACAGGCGATCAGCTTGATTCCCTCAAGACCCATATGTTCCCCCAAAGCATCTCATCAACAGCAAGACGGACTTTGAATAGTTGCCTCTCAAAGTCCGTCTTACGCATACGCACGCTAGCCGCGCGCCTTCTTTACGATCGTAAAGTCGGGAGCCATACATACAACGGCATCCGCCGCGCTCGACGCAAAGCGCCGGTCCGCATCGAGTTCACGGGTAACCACCGAGAGCCGAACACCCTCGACACCCCGGAGCATGCGGCCCAAAACCGGCTGCAGCGGCGTATACATGCGCACGGTATGCTCGTCCGAGTCGCCCCGGAAGAGCGGTGCGTGCATGTTGCCGATCTCCCAGCATACATGCGCAAGCGCGATCGGGTCCATGCGGTCGACTTCGACCAGATAGACCTCGGCGCTGCGCAGACGCACGACAACTGCCACGGGAACCGTGCCCGAGCGGTCGATGGCAAGTACGTCGCCATCGGCAAGACAATTGCCATCGACAACGCCCGGCCGAATAACGACCGTACGCCCCAGCTCCGTCACGCCCGCAAATGCGCGGGCATCAGCCTGGTCCCAATCGAGCAGTAGCTCATCGGTCTCAAAGACACCACCCAACTCCCGGCGAAGCAAAAGCTCATAGGACGGGTCATTGAGATTTCCGAGGCACGCTGTCGAAACCAGATTCGCAGGCATACTCTAGCCCTCGACCTCGACGAGCTCGATATCAAAGTTGAGATCCTTGCCGGCCAGCTCGTGGTTGGCGTCGAGCGTCACGGCCTCGGGCGTCACGTCGATGACAACAGCAGGGACAGGCATGCCGCTCGGCGTGGACAGGAAGAGCTTCATGCCCTTTTCAATCTGCTCGATGTTGGGAACCTGCTCGGCCGGGAAGGTCAGAACCATCTCGGGGTTGTGCTCGCCGTAGGCATCGGCAGCAGGAATGTGCACGGTCTTCTTCTCGCCCACCTGCATGTCGACCACGGCGGCGTCGAAGCCCTTGATCATCTGGCCGGCGCCGCAGGTGAACTCCAGCGGCTCGCCGCGATCGTAGGAGCTATCGAACTGCGTACCGTCGTCGAGCGTGCCGCGATAATGGGTCTTGACCTTCTTGCCCTGGTTGGACATGCTAACCTCCGTAATAAAGGCGGCGCACAACGCGGGCCGCCATGAACATATGGCGCTAACTATACCCTAGTCATACAATTCAATGACAGTTTGCAAAGAAACGCTGCAACCGGAGGAACCATGGCATACCCCGTATTTGACCTACACTGCGACACCGCCGACCGCATCGGCTGGGCCACACTCGATCTCGACCTGCGCTTTACCGCCGGCACCGACGGTTATTTCCCCGGCGACGAGACACATCCGCAGGATTTCGACCTCATCGAGGGCAACGCCTGCGCCATCTCGCTCGCAAAGATCGGCAACACGCCGTGGGCACAGTGCTTCGCCACGTTTGTCCCCGACGAGATTCCCACCGCCCACGCCGCGCGCTTCCAGGCGCAAATCATGGCGCACATGAGCGGCCAGGCCATGCTCAACCACGACCGCATGGTCAACGTACGCAGCACCGCTGACATTCGCCCTGCACTCAAAGACGGCAAGGTCGCTTGCATCCACACCATCGAAAACGCCACGTTCTTTGCCGAGGACCCCGCGCTGATCGAGGTGCTCAAGAGCTTGGGCGTACTCATGTCATCACTCAGCTGGAACGCGCAGGGACCGCTCGCGAGCGGACACGATACCCACGCCGGCCTCACCGCCGCCGGCATCGAGGCGCTTACGCAGATGGAGCACGCCGGCATGGTACTCGACGTCTCCCACCTCAACGATGAGTGCTTTGACGAGGTTGTCGCCCACGCCACGCGTCCCTTCGTCGCCAGCCACTCCAACTCCCGTGCGGTTTGCGGCGTCAAGCGCAACCTCACCGACGACCAGTTCCGCACCATTCGCGACATGGGCGGTATCGTCGGCCTCAACTACTGCAGCGAGTTCCTTTCCAACGACGCAACCGACAAGACCGCCGCAGACGTCACCTTCGACCAGCTGGCGGCACATATCGAGCACTGGCTCGACCTGGGCGGCGAGGACGTCATCGCGCTCGGCGGCGACTGGGACGGTGCCACGGTGCCCGCTTTCCTCTCCGATGCCAGCAAGATGCCCGAGTTCCAGAACATGCTCTCCAAGCATTTTGGCAAGACCGTGATGCAAAAGCTCTGCAGCGACAACGCGCTTGCCTTCTTTGAGCGTTATTAATTTCACATCCCTTGAGCGGGCCGGCATGCCGAACGGTCGACATGCCGGCCCGTCCCCAATCTGAAGGACCGCTTTTGACGCAGCAGTTTACGATTTCCGTACCCCGACTGGATGGGACGCCCATCCCCGTCGTCGTTACCAAAAAGTGCGTCAAGAACTTCAACCTACGCGTCACATCGAGCGGTGAGGTCCACGCCAGCGCGCCGCTCGGCGCCAGCCGCGAGCGTATCGAAGTGTTTGTGAAGCGCAACAGCGCCTGGATTATCAGCCGACTTGCCCAGCGTGAGCAACGTCAGGCGACGGTGCGAGAGTCACTCAGTCCCTCGTCCATCATTGCACTTTGGGGCAAGCCCATCACGGTACAGGATGCACTCGATTACAACTTTGCATCACCCACACCGCGACCCAAACAGGCCACCTTCGCAAGTTTTATGGGCACCGATGAACCGGACGAAGGCCCACAGGCCAAGCGGCACGCAGCCCTCGACGGCCTAACGTCCGACGAGCTCCAAGTCCATATCGACCAGCTCTATACGTCCGAGGTCACATCGGCGCTACGCGATATGGTGCACGCATACGAAATCGCAATGGGTGTCGCCGTTTCCCGCGTTTCCGTACGCAGCATGAAAACGCGCTGGGGCTCGTGCACGCCCAAAACCGGCGCCATTCGCATCGCACGCGAGCTTGCCACCTACCCCGTCGAATGCCTCGACATGGTTGTCGCCCACGAGCTCGTCCACTTGCTCGAGCCAAGCCACAATCAGCGGTTCCACGCCTTGCTCGACACGTACTGCCCCAACAATAGAGCTCTGTCGCAGCGGCTCAAAAAACCGCCCGCCAACGAGCTCTAGCGTCGGCTAGCGCACACGCTCGATCTCGACGCCGCAGCTTGCCAGGGGAAGACCGACGGGCGCCCAAGGCTTATCGAGCTTAACACGCACGCCAAGCAGCAAGGGGTAACGACGTAGCAGCATCTGGGACACACCCTCGGCTGCAGCCTCGATGAGCTTAAACGTATGCTCGCGCAAATAACCATCGACATCGTGGCACACCGAGCCGTAATCAATAGAGGCATCCAGGTTATCGTGCTCCCCCGCCGCGCGCAGGTCGGCATAGAGTACCAAGGACACGACAAACTTCTGCCCCAGGGCGTTCTCCTCGGGATACACGCCGTGGTTGGCAAAGACCTCGAGACCGTCGATAGCAATGCGGTCGGCATGGCGCAGGTCGTCATAGCTCACATGGGGTACCGCCGTAGCAGCAGAAATGTCGCCCCTGCCACGACGGGCAAGCTCGGCACCCTCGGTCTTGGTTGCATTCTCGGGCAGCTTTTTGTTAGTCATCGCGATCGTCTCCTTCGTTTAGAACCCCGACCGCGCACACCAACTACACGCTAATCGACAGGTTCTTTTTATCATCGCTCCAGTTGCAGGCATTGCGCGCAGGGCATGCAAAGCAGGCGCGCGACGCTTTGTCGGCTGCATAAAGCAGACGCTCAAGCGGCTGGCTGTTCACGCGCAGCTTTCGATGGCCCAGGATGGCCGTCTTAATGGCTGCGGCATCTGCCGGCTCAAACGCCACGTCTTCGGGCATGCCGCCGAGAATCGCATCAGCGACGCGCTCGCTTGCAACATCATGGGATATACCCGATTCATACTGTTCATCTTTGCCGATATCGTGAAGAAGTGCCGTGGCATAGATGACCTCGCGGTCAAATCCGAGCTGCTCCTCAAGATTCTTGATCCACATAATGCGAGCGACATCGAGCAGATGGTCAATACCGTGGCGGCAGAAGATACGCCCCGATTCCAACTGTGCAATGTTGCCCAGGTGCCGCCGGAACAGGCCGTTGGCACAGATGTAATCGATACGAGGCATGGCACCAAAGAGGGCTAGGCCCGAAGCCATAAAGCCGCGACGCGGCGTCCCCTCATCGGTCTTCGATGCAAAGTCGTTGACGACTCTCATGGTTAGCGGTCCAGCATCCGAAAGAATCGCTCCTCGAGCGATGGATCGGTCTCAAAGACACCGCGACGAGCAAGCGTTACGGTCTTGGCACCGGGCTTTTGCACGCCGCGCATGGTCATGCACATATGCTCGGCTTCCATCAGTACAATCGCTCCTTGGGGAGCAAGATACTCCATGAGAGCATCGGCAACCTGCGCACACAGCTGCTCCTGCAGCTGCAGACGGCGGGCATAGACCTCAACCGTGCGGGCGAGCTTGGAAAGCCCTGCGACACGGCCGTTGGGGATATAGCCAATGGCAGCCTTGCCGTAAAACGGCAGCAGATGATGCTCGCACAGCGAGTAAAACGTAATGTCGCGCTCGATAACCAAATCGTTTGAAGCGACGGCAAAGGTTTTGGACAGGTGCTCCTCGGCACTCTGGTCCATACCGCCGGCGATCTCACCATACATACGGGCAACGCGAGCCGGGGTCTCCAGCAGGCCCTCACGAGTTGGGTCCTCGCCTATGCCCTCAAGCAACAGCTTAATGGCGGTCTCGACTTTTTCCTGATCGACCATCTGGGCCTCACTTTTCCGATTTTGCGTTCGCGCTATGGTACCACGCCCTCCGGCATCGGCCACAAGCTACATAGTATGGGTCGAATAGACCGGATCGTCCCGCCAAAGCTCCACGGCGTCGCAAAGCGTAACGTTCTCACGCTCGGCACGGGCACGCGTGGCGTTCATATCAATCACGCGCTGGTTGCTCGAGCCCCTAAAGCGCAACGAGATATCGTACAGGTCCTGAACAAACGGGCCGTCCACCAGCATGTCGAGGCAGGCAAGGATACGGTCCGTCACCTCGGTATGGTGACGACCGCCCGGCATAAGCTCCTCGAGCACGTCACCGGTAAAGCACCAAATGGTCTTCCCCGACTCCACAGGATAGGTCGCACGCACGCGTTCGATAAAGTCAACGAGACCCGCCTGATTCTCGGGCTCCATAGGCTCCCCGCCCAGAATCGTCAGGCCATCAATAAAGGGATGATCGAGACTCTCGATGATTTTGTCCTCGACGGCACGATCGAACGGCTCACCCGCGGCAAAGTCCCACGCGACGGAGTTAAAGCAATTCTTGCACCCACGACGGCACCCACTCACAAACAGAGAAGTACGAACACCTTCCCCATCAGCAATGTCGAAATACTTAATGTTCGCGTAGTTCATAGGTAACTCTCCCAGGAGGCCGGGACATATCATCCCGTCCTCAAACATTCTCGGCCTGCGGCCTGCGAAACTGCGGGCGGGACGATATGCTCTAGACCCCTCGCGAGCGATACTCGATGAACAAAGCGAACATCGAGTATAGGGTTCGAGGTCTAATAAAAACTTTGTTGCAGCTCAACCGTCATCGCAAGCAAAACGTTGTTGCAAGTCAACTCATTTCCGCTAAGAACTTCGAGGAGTGAGCAGACTGCGCGCTGCATCTCAGCTACATCAACTTGGCTGAGCCGAGAGGGCCGCTTGGGCTTTTGCTCGATATGAGTTCCACACGCAAAGAAGGCCACTTAATGTGGCCTTCGTCTTGCGCAGGACTGTCCGAAATAGCGAGCAAATGCCCAAGCGGCCCTCTCGGCTCAGCCCCGGAGCGGTATTAGAGATGCAGCACGCGGTCGCGGATCTCCTCGGTTCGACCCTGGTTCCAGAATTGGGTACCGATGTAGCCGCACGTACGACGGGCGACGTTCATCTTCTCCTGGTCGCGGTTTCCGCAGTTGGGGCACTCCCACACCAGCTTGCCGTCATCCTCGACAATCTTGATCTCGCCGTCGTAGCCGCACACCTGGCAGTAATCGCTCTTGGTGTTGAGCTCGGCGTACATGATGTTGTCGTAGATGTACTGCATCACGCGAATGACAGCCTTAAGGTTGTCCTGCATGTTGGGAACCTCGACGTAGGAGATGGCACCGCCCGGCGAAAGCTGCTGGAACATGCCCTCGAACTTGAGCTTATCGAAAGCATCAATCTCCTCGGACACATGGACGTGGTAGCTGTTGGTAATGTAGCCCTTGTCCGTCACACCCGGAATAATGCCAAAACGACGCTGCAGGCACTTGGCGAACTTGTAGGTCGTCGACTCAAGCGGGGTGCCGTACAGCGAGAAGTCGATATCGCTTTCGGCCTTCCACTCGGCGCATTTGTCGTTCATGTGCTGCATGACGGCCATGGCAAACGGCGTGCCTTCCTTCTCGGTGTGGCTGTGGCCCGTCATGTACTTGACGCACTCATACAGACCGGCATACCCCAGGCTGATGGTGGAATAGCCGCCCACGAGCAGTTTGTCGATCGTCTCGCCCTTCTTAAGGCGCGCCAGGGCGCCGTACTGCCACAGAATCGGTGCGGCATCCGAAAGCGTGCCCATCAGGCGCTCATGACGGCACAGCAGGGCACGATGGCACAGCTCAAGGCGCTCGTCGAAGATCTTCCAGAACTTGTCCATGTCCTGATGCGAGCTCAGTGCGACATCGGGCAGGTTGATGGTCACAACACCCTGGTTAAAGCGGCCATAGTACTTAGGTTTGGTCGGGTCATAGTTCAGCGCGTTGGCGACATTGTTAAAGCCGTTGCCCGAACGGTCGGGCGTCAGGAAGCTGCGGCAACCCATGCAGGTGTAGCAATCGCCATTGCCGACGGTCTCACCCTTAGACAGCTTGAGCTCACGCATCTTCTTCTCGGAGATGTAGTCGGGCACCATGCGCTTGGCGGTGCACTTGGCAGCCAGCTGGGTCAGATAGAAGTACGGGGAATTCTCGTGAACGTTATCGTCCTCGAGCACATAGATAAGCTTGGGGAATGCCGGGGTAATCCACACGCCGGCCTCGTTCTTAACGCCCTCGTAGCGCTGGCGAAGCGTCTCCTCCACGATCATGGCAAGGTCGTGCTTCTCCTGAGGCGTACGGGCCTCGTTGAGATACATAAAGACCGTCACGAACGGCGCCTGGCCATTCGTGGTCATAAGGGTCACGACCTGATACTGAATCGTCTGGACGCCGCGACGGATCTCGTCACGCAGACGGTCCTCAACGACCTCACGGACCTTCTCGGCAGACGCAGAGACGCCAAGCTCCTCGAGCTCGCGGGCAACCTCGACACGAATCTTCTGGCGGCTCACCTCGACAAACGGAGCCAGGTGGGTCAGCGAAATCGACTGACCGCCGTACTGGGAAGAGGCGACCTGGGCGATAATCTGCGTCGCGATATTGCAAGCAGTCGAGAAGCTGTGCGGCTTCTCGATCAGCGTGCCCGAGATAACGGTGCCGTTCTGGAGCATATCCTCCAGGTTCACCAGGTCACAGTTATGCATGTGCTGGGCGAAGTAGTCCGAATCGTGGAAGTGAATCAGGCCCTCGTTGTGGGCATCCACGATCTCCTGGGGCAGCAGCACGCGCTGCGTCAGGTCCTTGGAAATCTCGCCGGCCATGTAGTCGCGCTGAACGGAGTTGACGGTCGGGTTCTTGTTGGAGTTCTCCTGCTTGACCTCTTCGTTATTGCACTCAATCAGCGACAGGATCTTGTCGTCGGTCGTGTTCTTCTGGCGCTTCAGGCTCTGAACATAGCGATAGATGATGTAGTGGCGAGCGACCTCGTAGCAGTCGAGACGCATGATCTCGTCCTCGACCAGATCTTGGATCTCCTCGACCGATACGGTGTGACCGGCCTTCTCACATGCCTCGGCGACGTTTTGTGCCGCATAGATCACCTGGCGGTCGGTAAGGCGAGAGCCTTCCTCGACCTCCAAGTTTGCGGCGCGGATCGCATTGACGATCTTATCGATGTCAAAAGTAACCTCGGTGCCGCTGCGCTTGATGATCTTCATCCTCTTGCCTCTTTCGCATCGTAGCCTCATTGCGCTTCAGAGCCAAACGATGCCCGGCAGGGTTTGACCCTGTCTTGCGGCGCCGTTGCGCAATCTGTGTTCTCGATAACCATAGGCCCTCATGCGGACAATCCTCGCAACCAATCCAGGGGTTCAAAGATCCATCCAAATGGGGCGAATAAGGTTCTCGCTCTCTGTCCGCCATCTATCATACGACAAAGAGGCATCTATATCCTGTATTCTTTTTTTAGGTCAAACACAACATATAGTGTTTCAGCAGGTCAAAGCAATTGGTCAATTTGCAGACGCATTAAAAATGAAGGCCTCTTGGCAGACTGCTAAAACGTTATCAACCCAACTACCTGCACAGCAGTTTTGAAACCCCCTCAACCGTGCCGCCGCCAAATAGCACCAAAACCAAGCCGCTCACGCCAAAAGAACCCAAAAGATTATGCTTGACCAACATGTTGCGGTCATGATGGGCCAGGACACATGCAATCTGCCTGCACCCCTACGGGATACAAAGACCATCGCGTACGGACCTTGGATCAATATTTGATGACTTATTTGGCGGCGCGCTTGGTGGCAAAAAACAAAACAGCCCAGAGGACATAGCCTCTGAGCTGCGAACATTTGGTGGGCGTTAGAAGATTTGAACTTCTGACCTCTTCCGTGTCAGGGAAGCGCTCTCCCCCTGAGCTAAACGCCCAAATGGAGCGGACAACGGGGCTCGAACCCGCGACCCCAACCTTGGCAAGGTTGTGCTCTACCAACTGAGCCATGTCCGCCTGCGAGGATTTAATATACGGGATGATCGCCCCGAATGCAAGAACTATTTTCGAATAATTTGAAAATAGTTCGAGCCTCTGGAACGGATTGACCAATCAGGCGAAAAGAACTGATGACCCACTCCCCCGGCCACAACAGCGAGCGGGCTCCGGGTGCCCCAGGTTGCCGCGAAAGAGGAGGGAAGCGTACTTTATGTACGCGACCGACGATTGAGGGGCAAGATGGGGCACCCGGAGCCCGCGCAGCGTCAACAAAAAACGCGGTTTGTTAGAACCGCGTAAGATAGTTGGAGCGGACAACGGGGCGTCCGCGTATCCGCTTCGCGGATCCGCACCGACTTCGGCCACCTGCCGGCGACCTCGCCAGCTCGCTACAAACGCTCCGCGTTTGCTTAACGCTCGCTCCCTCTCGGGTTCGGGCCCATGCGATGGGTACGAAAAAGCCCGGCTACCGTGGTAGTCGGGCTGCTGTGCTTGGAGCGGACAACGGGGCTCGAACCCGCGACCCCAACCTTGGCAAGGTTGTGCTCTACCAACTGAGCCATGTCCGCATATGTAAAACAAAACGGGCGCCGGAGCGCCCGGATGTTGCCTGGAGGCGAAGCCCGGATTCGAACCGGGGGTAAAGGCTTTGCAGGCCTCTGCCTTACCACTTGGCCACTTCGCCGAAAAAGGACCGTTAAGAACGGTCCGGAAATGCAATGGAGCGGACAACGGGGCTCGAACCCGCGACCCCAACCTTGGCAAGGTTGTGCTCTACCAACTGAGCCATGTCCGCTTGCGGGTTATTAATTTACGCGAGTTATCCAAAAGACGCAAGTACTTTTTTCAAAAAAGTTGCTCAAAGCAAGTTCACGCAGGGAAATCATGTCAACCCAAGGCGCTAAGCGCACGATTCCAATGCCGAGCTAAACAGCTTCACCATCCGAACGCGCGTGCCGGCGCCATCCGTACGACGGGCAACTTCCACATTATCGACGAGCATGCGCATAAGCTTGATGCCGCGCCCGCGTTCCTCGGATGCCACCGGCTCGCTCGCCCCATCGATAGAATAGCCAGCGCCCCGATCAAGCACTTCAAGCACAACACGATCCCCATAGGCCTGAACCGTCAGGATGCAGCCAACACCGCCTGCATGGTCATACGCGTTACCCAATGCCTCCCCCAACGCCAATGCGACGTCATAACGCTCATCACGCCTCAGGGGAAGTGATTCGAGAAGCTCGGCCACACGGTGCCGATAATACGGGAGATTCTCGATACCTCGCTGCACCTCGATGCTTTTGCTCCATCGTGGCAGCTCCCCCACCGGAATGGCGGGAATCGACTCACGCGCCGGACCCGCAACATGAAGGATGTCGACAAGTCGGGCAATCTCCAAAAAGCGAATGACCTCATCGGAGGCGTTAACAAGCGAAAGCAGGCCCTCTCGCCTCATGAGCTCTCTAGCACGTGTAAGCAAAAACGCCAAACCCGTCGAGTCGATAAAGCCCACGGCCTGGCAATTGATGACAACACGACGCACGCCCCGGTCGATCAGATTATCCAACCGTGGACGCAGCACGGACACCGAGGCGATGTCGACATCACCCGGTGGCGTCAAAACCGCTATGTCATTCCACTCATTCATACGACCATGGTTCCCCAAAAGAGCTCGCTCGATGCATACATATCTGCAGCTGCGCAGATTTTGCCCGTCAAGCGTCGCGGCCTACGATCGGCCCCGTAAAAACTCAAGGGAAACCAGCGCGATGTCATCGTCCAACGCCGACTCGGTAAAGCGGTCAAGCTCGCCCAAGACCTTACCGCAGATTCCCGATACGCCCTCACCCGAGACAGAGAGCAGAAGGTCACGAAGGCGCTGCTCGCCAAAGAAAGCACCCGAGCGATCACGTGCTTCGATTGTTCCGTCGGTATACATGAATAGCATGTCACCAGGAGCGAACGTAAACACGCCTGTCTCGTACACCATGCTCTCAAAGGCACCGATCACGCCCGATTGGCACCCAAGGAGCTCCACTTCTCCCCCTCGGGTTTCTCCACCGCCAAGCGGCGTCGACGACGGTCTAATGACCATAGTGGGAGGATGTCCCGCAGAGCAATAGGTAGCGCGACCCGCTTTAAGATCAATCTTGGCGATAAACGCCGTCACGAACGTCTCGACCCTCGAAAAGCCCATGAGCATGCTATTGAGCGAGCGGGCCATACGGGCAGGCCCCGCACCCTCCCAGGCATAGGCCGTCAGCGCCGTCTTGACGAGCGCTGACATCGACGCCGCCTCGATTCCTTTGCCGGAAACATCGCCCAAAATCATAACGGCGCAATCGTCGGGAAGACGGACGAGCGTATAAAAGTCGCCGCCGACCAACGCCGAATTCGTTGCCGAAAGGTATACCGAATCGGTCGCGATACCCGGAACGTCACCAAGCGAATTTCTCATGCCAATCTGGAGGGTCTGAGCGATATGGCGCTCCTCGCGCTTTTGAGATTCGCCCTCGTAGATCAGTTCAAAGTCATGCGCCAAGTGCACCAAGTAGTCATATTCAAGGTCATCAATCGGCTCTTGACTACCGTCACGAAGCAGCAGCGCGCGCGTCGTCGGGCCTTTCGCAACAGAAGCAGGAACGATCGCGTCGTTGCTGTGCTTGCCATCACCCTCAGAGCGCGGGCGCCCCGCCTCGATGCCGGTGTCGACGTAGAGACCCTGGCAAGGCAGACCATGCGCCCTAAGCCAGCCTCCCATAGGCATCGATTCGTCAACGCGAGTTATACGAACGTGTTTAAGGTCCTCGGCACTCGTACCGCCCAAAACAGATGCCTCAAAGCCATCAGGGCCAGCCCCCAGACGTGCCGCTGGCGCCGTCGTGGAAAAGAAAAGCTTCTCGGGGTCGTCCGGCAAAGCAACGCGACTGCCGCCTTCAAAATCTATGACGTAAGAGTCCAGACTGGCGTCATACTCAACAGGGCAAAAATGGCAGTTGAGCATATTGCAAATCTCGGACGATACCGCCTGGGTAGCCGCGGCGGAATCGTCTAGAAAGGTAAACAACTCATCACGTAAGACATTGAGCGAGCGGCCGAGCTCGGCCGTGCGACGAGAGCGAAGGCTCGATGCCATGCCGACCAGCTGGATAGACAGGTAATCGCAAATGACCTCGAGTACATTAACGTCATAGGCGAGCGGTGCCTGAGGGCGCTTCCAACCAACTTCCAGCACGCCAAGGATCTGCGTACCGTAAAAAACGGGAAGACAGATCTCGCTGCGGTACGGAGGCATATCCTGCACGCGCAACAGGTGCTTAGAACGATTGTCCAGGTCCATGAACATACCGGAGGCAGCCCTATCACCCTCAAGGTCCTGTTGAATCGACAAGCGACAGGCACGCGACTCGCGAAGAACATACGTCGGAATGCCAGCGCCATACGGCAAAAACTCGGGCAGGTAGCTGTCGTGCAGCTCCTTGGAGACACCGCGAAGCTTAAAACCGCCGCTCTCAGAAAAATAAATAGCGGCACCCGAAGCATCGAGCGTTCCTACAAGCTGGTTCAAAACGGTATCCAACAAACTGGGCAGCTCATCGGAGCCAACCGTGCTCATAATGACCGACAATGTACCCGAGAGACGCTTATTCGCCACTCTAAGCTCCGAAAGCGCACGCTTGAGCTGACGGTCGTGCGAATACTGTTCTTCGATGCTATGGAGTGCCACCAGAACGCGCGGCGCACGGCGGCCAAAGATTCGAGGCGGCGTAACCGAGCCGGCACAGACCAGGACGGGAATAAAGGAGCCGTCGCTCAGCTTGAGCATCAGTTCGCTCTCGGAGCCATCAGTTACAAATGGCAGACGATGTTCCGTCGCACGTTCAAAAGCGGACGAGTACAGGACGTCTTTGACATCTCCACCGATGACGTCGGCGCGTTCCTCGCACATCAAGTCGAGCAAGCGATTATTTACATGCAAAATGGTTCCGTCGAGCTCGCAGATAATGACAGCATCGCTCGTAATTTCGACCAATTGGGCAACGTCTGCCCACTCATTGCGCTCAAGCGTTTCCATCGTGAACCTCACCGTCTATCGGTAATAAAAAAGCCTCCGAAGAGGCTTCTCAAATGCGATGGTGTCGGAGGCGGGACTTGAACCCGCATGACCAAAAAGCGGTCACTAGCACCTCAAGCTAGCGCGTCTGCCAATTCCGCCACTCCGACATGCTATGTTGTTGAATCGCAGTTCGTTTTGTTGGACCCGCGCGTTCAACGAGGAAGATAATAACCTATGATTCGAGAACTGCGCAAGCACTTTTTTCAAAAAAGTTTACGAATTTGTAAATGCGCAGGTAGACGGACCTGTTCGGGCTGGAATGAGGTTGCTTTCCAACGCGTCCTCGGGCATGCGGCATTATTTTGATCCGCGCTTCGCGCTACAAAATAATGCCGCCCCCTGCGGAATGCGCTGGAAAGCAACCTCATTCCTGCCCTAGGGGCACGTACTCCAGGCACCGTTCTCAAACATGTTCTGGGGCTGATGAAAATTTGGTGGCTCGGCTTTGCCGAGCCCTTATATAAGGAGGCCGGAGCTAAAGCTCCGGCCTCGCCATCTTTCCCATTAGATTAAGTGAGCGATCGAGGAATCGCACTCCCCCCGCCGAGTTAACGTAGGGCCCGCTCTGGTGTTACTTTTCAGAACATTCCGCAGGACGCAAGAAGCCCCCGCCGCACGAAGTGCGCAGCGGGGGCTTCTTGCAAGTCCGAGGACGTTCTGAAAAGTAACACCAGAGCGGGCCCGGCCATATCACCGACTACAGGTCGATGTGCGATTCCTTGATCGGGAACGGCTCGGCGAAGTGGCAGGCACAGCAGTGACCCGGTGCAACTTCCTTAAACTCGGGGAGCTTCTCGGAGCAGATACCCTGCGCGATCGGGCAACGCGTGTGGAAACGGCAGCCGGTCGGCGGATCCAGCGGCGACGGCGGATCGCCAGCGAGGATGATGCGCTTGCGGGTCTTCTGGATATCAGGATCGGGAACCGGCACGGCAGACAGCAGCGACTGCGTGTACGGATGGTGAGGCTCGCTATAGAGCGTCTTCCAGTCCGAAACCTCGACCATCTTACCCAGATACATAACGGCAACGCGATCGGAGATGTGCTGTACGACGGACAGGTCGTGTGCGATAAACAGATACGCGGTACCGAACTTGTCCTGCAGTTCCTTGAGCAGGTTCAGAACCTGGGCCTGAATGGACACATCCAGAGCGGATACCGGCTCGTCACAGATAATCAGCTTGGGCTTCAGCGCAAAAGCGCGGGCAATACCGACACGCTGACGCTGGCCGCCCGAGAACTCATGCGGATAGCGGTTGATGTGCTCGGGGTTCAGTCCAACGACGTCGAGAAGCTCACGGACGCGCTCAATGCGCTCCTCCTTGGTACCCACACCATGAATGGTCATGGGCTCGGAGACAATCTCACCGATGGTCATACGAGGGTTGAGCGAAGCATAAGGATCCTGGAAGATAAACTGCATCTCACGACGCATGTCCTTGATCTCATGCTTGCTCATCTCGGCAACATCTTTGCCCTGGAAGAACACCTTGCCGGCGGTCGGCTTGGTCAGACGCATGATAGTGCGGCCCGTGGTGGATTTACCGCAACCAGACTCGCCAACCAGACCAAAGGTCTCGCCAGGATAAATCTCAAAAGAGATGTCGTTTACAGCAGAGACGACGCGCTTGGAAAAACGCTTGGCGAACATGCCGGACTCTGCGGGAAACTCCTTG
This sequence comes from uncultured Collinsella sp., assembly GCA_902495645.1. GTDB lineage: Bacteria > Actinomycetota > Coriobacteriia > Coriobacteriales > Coriobacteriaceae > Collinsella. The sequence continues at coordinate 112,389 of CABUXY010000006.1, forward strand.
GAGAGGTGCTCGACCTTCAGCAGTGGAGTGCGCTCGTTATTGTCTGCCATTTACGCCTCGCCTCCCTTCTTGGAATCCTTGCGCGTACGGGACGTCTCAGGAGCGTTCTTGAGGAACTCGGGGTCACCGGAATAGTGGCACGCAGAATAGTGACCGGACTCGGTGACAACGCGCTCAGGGCGCTGCTTGCGGCACTTGTCCGTCGCGTAGGGGCAACGAGGAGAGAAGACGCAGCCCTCAGGCAGGTTCATGAGCGAAGGCGGGTTGCCGTGAATCGGCGTCAGCGGCTTCTTCTCTTCGATTGCCTGCTCCGGGATGGAGCGGATAAGACCCCAGGTGTAGGGGTGGCGGCTCTCGTAGAAGATTTCCTCAGCAGTACCGAACTCAACGGGGCGGCCGGCGTACATAACCATGATCTTATCGGCCATATCGGCGACAACACCCAGGTCATGGGTAATCATGATGATGGCGTTGCCGTTCTTCTCCTGCATCTCCTGCATGAGCTCGATAATCTGAGCCTGGATGGTAACGTCCAGGGCAGTCGTGGGCTCGTCGGCAATCAGAATATCGGGATCGCAGGCAAGGGCCATGGCAATCATGACTCGCTGACGCATACCGCCAGAGAACTGGTGCGGATACTCATTGACGCGCTTCTCGGGCTCGGGGATACCCACGAGGTCCAAAAGCTCGGTGGCACGCTTGAGCGCCTCCTGCTTGGAGTAGCCACGGTGCAGACGAAGACCCTCGCCCACCTGCCTGCCGATCTTATAGACCGGGTTCAAGGAGGTCATAGGATCCTGGAAGATCATCGCGATATCGTTGCCGCGAATGTGCTGCATCTCTTCCTCGGTCATTTCGAGGATGGAGCGGCCGCGATAGCGAACGTCACCGCCCTCGATCTTTCCCGGAGGCATCGAGATGAGGCCCATGATGGTCATGGCGGTCACGGACTTACCGGAGCCGGACTCACCGACGACGCCCAGGGTTTCGCCGCGATCGAGCGTGTAGGAGACACCGTCGACAGCGCGAACAACGCCATCCTCGGTGTGGAAATACATCTTAAGGTCATCGACCTCGAGCAGATGCTGGCCCTCAGGAACCGGCTGGTCCTTCAGGTCCACATAGTTCTTGTTCTTCTTCATCCTTATGCGTCCTTCATCTTGACGTCGAGGGCGTCGCGCAGACCGTCACCCAGCAGGGTGAAGGCGAGCACCGTCGAGAGAATTGCCAGACCGGGCATGATCATCATCCAGGGAGCGGTCAGAAGATACTGCTGACCGTCCTGAATCATGGAGCCCCACGAAGGCGTAGGCGGAATAACGCCCATGCCGAGGAAGGACAGAGCGGACTCGGTCAGAATGGCGCCACCAATGTTCATGGTCGCGTAGACCACGATGGAGGCGACGGAGTTCGGGAAGATGTGACGCACGACGATACGAGCATCAGATGCACCCATCGCGCGCGCTGCATCAACATAGTCGTTTTCCTTGACCGTCAAGATTGCAGAGCGGAAGACGCGCGCAATCGAAGGCCAGCCAAGAATGCCGATGGCGATAAAGACGTTCTGAAGACCACGGCCGATAACGGCGATCATGGCGACAACGAACAGCACGTACGGGAACGCCAGGAAGATGTCCGCACAGCGCATGATGATCGTATCCCAAATGCCGCCGTAGAAACCGGCCAGGGCGCCCATGACCAGGCCGATCAATGTGGAGATGGCGGTGGCCATGATACCGACAGAAAGCGAAACGCGTGCACCGTAGATAACGCGGACGAGAATGTCGCGACCGAGGGCATCGGTGCCAAACGGGTGCTCGGCACACGGAGCCAGTAGCGATGTCTCGGCCATGGTGGTCGAATCGGAAGCCGTCGGCGAACCGAGCCAGGGCTTAGCCCACAGATCTGCGGTCAGGGCAACCACAACGACGATGATGATCCAGCAGACACCGATAACGGCGAGCTTGTTCTTACGAAGACGCTTAAAAGCGTCGCCCCACAGCGTGCGGGACTTGGCGGGAGCAGATGCGACCTTGGTGGCGGTAGCCTGCTCCTGAGACTGAGAATCAGTTTCCTGCATGAGACGTACCTCCCTTAGGCCTTATCCGACGGACCGCCAAGGCGGATGCGCGGGTCGAGGAATGCATAGCTAATGTCGACGAGCAGGTTGATCACCATGACGACGACAACGATGAGCGTAACGCCGCCCATAACGATGGGCCAGTCACGCATGCTAATGGCGCGATAGACCTCATAGCCGATACCGGGCCAGTTGAAGACCGTCTCGGTCAGGATGGCGCCCGAAAGCATGCCGCCAAAGTCGACACCAATATAGGTAACGACGGGGATGAGTGCATTCTTAAGCGCATGCTTGACGATGATCGCACGATTGGAGAGACCCTTGGCCTTTGCCGTACGGATGTAATCCTGGTTCATGACGTCAAGCAGCTGCGAGCGCATAATGCGCGCAGCATAAGCGGTCGAAACCGAAGCCAGCGTAATGGTCGGAAGCACATAGTGCATCCAATCCTGATACTGAGAGCTGGAACCGCCGGCACCCGAGATCGGCATGGAGATTGCACCGCCCGTGGCGTCCTTGAGGATGACGCCAAAGAACAGCTGCAGCAACATACCGAGCCAGAAGGCCGGGACCGCAACGAGGATCGACGTGGTGAGCGTTACCAAAATATCCCAGAAGGAATAACGCTTTACCGCCGAAATGATACCCGCACCGATACCCATAATTGCCTCGAGCACGATGGCGCACGCGGCAAGTTTGACCGTATACGGATACTTCTGGGCAAAGATTTCCGTAACCGGCAGCTTGCGCTGATACGAATTGCCCAGATCGCCATGAAGCAGGCCGTTCATGTAATACAAGTAACGGTCCACGAGCGACGTTTGAACGGGGTCGCCGTTCTCGTCAAGGATCGCGTTGCCGTCATCGTCCGTCTGGACCAGGTGATAGCGAACGCGAAGCTGAAGCTCCACCTCGGGGGACAGAGCCTTGTCTCCACCGATCAGCTTGATCGGATCTCCCGGCACGATATTCTGGAGGGCGAACAGAATCAGCGTAACGCCCAAAAACACCGGGATGAACTGAAGCACACGTTTAACGATGTACTTACCCATACCACTCCCCTATCTAGGGATTAACCTAAATGGGATGCCGATCGCCAGACCGGCATCCCAAAATTACCATCAGCCAGTTTACCCCAGGTTAGGGAGAACTGTATGTTTCCCATGAGGTCTACGTAAATACTTGACCCTCACGGAAGCTGCAAACTCTTAGGCGAGCTCAGCGGTACCCAGATCGGCGTGCTTCTGCGGATCGACATAGAGGTGCTTAATGCGATCGGAGCCGGCGATGGTGTGCGTGTAGAACATAATCGGGATGACCGGGCAGTCGGCAGCGACCATTGCGTCGGCCTCCTGCATCTTAGCGACGCGCTCCTCGTCGTCAACAATAGTACGAGCCTCGTCGACCTTGGCGTCGAACTCGGGGTTGTTGTAACCGGAGCGGTTGTCGCCACCGAGGGAGTCGGAGTGGAACAGCGGATACAGGAAGTTGTCCATGATCGGGTAGTCGGCAATCCAACCCAGACGACCGAACTGATAGTTAAAGTTCTGATACTGCTCGAGCAGGGCAGACCACTCAGGGGTATCGGAGACAGCGGTAACGCCAACCTTGGCGAGGTCACCGATGATGGACTCCATGATCTCCTTGTGACCGCCGTCCTGGTTGTAGGACAGGGTCACGCTAATGCCACGATCCCCGTTAGCGCCAGCGGGAGCAACCTTGTCGAGGTACTCGTTAGCCTTGTCGACATCGTAGGCGCAGAACTCCCATGCGCCCTCCTTGTAGCCATCGATGCCCGGAGGAACAATGCCGTCGGCAGGAGTACGGGTACCCTTGAAGATGGTCTTGCAGATGGCCTCACGGTTGATGGCCAGGGAGATACCCCTGCGCAGGTCGGCGTTGCTGAACGGCTCGGCCGTGGTGTTGCAGGTCAGATAGTACGTGGAAGGCTCGGCGCCGAGCAGCATGCGCTCGCCGTCACCCATGGTGTAGCCGTCCTTGGACACGCCGCGATCCTTCTTGGCGGCGTCGATCTGAGCGACGGGAACGTCGCAGACATCGAGGTTACCGGCCTGGAACTCCTTGTAGGCGGTCTCCATGTCCTTGATGACCTGGAAGTGGATGCCATCGATCTTGGCCTTGTCGCCATAGTAATCGTCGAACTTCTTGACGTTGATCTCCTGGCCATCCTCCCACTTGCCGTCCATCATGAACGGGCCGTTACCGACCGGGGCGAGGTAGAAGCTCTTGACATCGGACTCGGCGCACTCGGGAACCGGGGCCAGAGCCGGGTGAGAGGCGACGAAGGGGAAGTCGGCGTAAGCGGAAGCCAGCTTGACGACGAGGGTCTCATCGTCGGGGCAGGTAACACCGCTGAGCTCGGTAGCGTTACCGGCAAGCAGATCGTCATAGCCCTCGACCATGGAAAGGTGATAGGAGACCTCGGAAGGGCCGTACTCGGTAGCGACAGCCGACTTGGTGTTGACCAGACGCTCCCAACCGAGCTTGAAGGACTTGGAGGTAACGTCGTCACCGTTGTGGAACTTGGCCTTCTTGATCTTGAAGGTGAACTCGGTGGCGTCGTCGTTGGCCTCGAAGGACTCGCAAGCCAGCGGAACGATCTCGCCCTTCTCGGCGTCATAAGAGGTCAGAGCATCAAAGAGCTGGTACTCGACCTGAGTGCCCTGGTCCTCCTGGACATTGTAGGGGTCGATGCAGACCGGGTTGTTGATGTAGAAGTTCAGCTTCGAACCGGACTCAGAACCGGAAGCGTCGCCGCCCTTCTTGCCGCATGCGGCAAGAAAAGCCATGGAGCTCGCAGCAAGGGTACCGCCGACAAAGGCGCGACGACCCATAACGGGCTGGTGGAACATAGAATCAGCCATGCCATCCTCCTTATGAGATAGGACAAAGAAATGTTCAGTCGGACACATGTCGAGACAATCCGATCCGAACCATCAAAACGCCGCCCGTTGCTATGGCTGGTTATGCACAACGAACCAACGTTTCGCAATACAGTAGCGCATTTTATGCACGATTTGGGGCTAATTCCGGTCAACGGTCGAGAATTTCTTTAGTTAGGCGAAGTATGTGGGGATATTTTGGCTCTGTTACAAATATGTAAACAAAAAGGGTCCCGCACTTGCGAAACCCTTTTCAAGTATTTATGTGGCTCGTGCTTAGTAGCCGACGATACCCTGCGGGAAGAAGAACATGCACAGGACGACACACACGGCAAAAACGACGGCCATAATTACCGTCAGGCGATCGAGGTTCTGCTCCATGACGCCCGTGGCAGAGCTGGAGTTATACAGCGAGCTAGCGATCATATCCGAAACGCCGGTGCCCTTACCAGAGTGCATCAGGACGAGAATCGTCAGCGCCACGGCAGAGACAGCCCAAACGACAAACAGAAGAATCTGAAACGGACCCATAGATAAGCTCCTTAATAGAACAATTCAAACTCCAGTACTGTACCACAACCCCCAGCACTCCCCCATCAGCCATTTGGTGACGAGGTAGAAATAGCGCAAAAAAGAGGGTTGTCCGGTTGTGGACAACCCCCTTACTAGAAAACGGTATTTGTTTTCTATTAGGCCTCGGTGGCGAGTACGCGACCCGTCATCTCGGCGGAAGGCTCAATACCAGCCATGGTGAGCATAGTCGGAGCGATATCGGAGAGACGGCCGTCCTCGATACCGGTAAGCTGTGCCTTCTCATCAACGATGATGAACGGCACGCGGTTGGTGGTGTGAGCCGTGAACGGATGCTTGGAACCGTCGGAAGCGACGTCAAACATGTGATCGGCGTTGCCGTGGTCGGCGGTGATCAGCGCAAAGCCGCCCTTGGCGAGAATCGCCGGGACAACCTTGGACAGGGCATCGTCAACGGCCTCGACAGCCTTAACGGCAGCGTCGAACACGCCGGTATGGCCAACCATGTCGCAGTTTGCGAAGTTCACGATGTAGAAATCAGCGCGATCCTCGTTGATGGCGGCGACAAGCTTCTCAGTAACCTCGGGAGCGCTCATCTCAGGCTGCAGATCGTAGGTAGCGACCTTGGGGGAAGCGACGAGCACGCGCTCCTCGCCCTCCTTGGGCTCCTCGATGCCGCCGTTGAGGAAGAACGTCACGTGGGCGTACTTCTCGGTCTCGGCGGTGTGCAGCTGCTTCAGGCCATTGGCGGCGATAACGTCGGCCAGGACGTTCTCGGGGAACGTCTTGGGGAAAGCGACCTCGACGTCAAACGTCGGGTCGTACTCAGTCATCGTCACAAAGTGCGAAAGCTTGATCTGCTCGCGCTCAAAGCCGTCGAACTCCTTGTCCGTGAACACGCGAGTCATCTGACGGGCGCGGTCGGGACGGAAGTTGAAGAAGATGGCCGCGTCACCCTCGTGGATGCCCTCGTTGTGGGCAGCAAAGGGCTCGACGAACTCATCGCCGCGCGGATCCTTCTCGTAGTAGGCCTTGATACCGGCAACGGGGTCGGTATCGGCATCGGACGCATTGACCATGACATCGTAGGCGCGCTGGATGCGCTCCCAACGGTTGTCGCGGTCCATGGCCCAATAACGGCCCGAGACGGTGGCAACGCGAGCGTCGCAACCGGTCTCCTCGGAGATCTTGGCCAGGAAGGCGCAGAACTCACTCATGTAACCGGCACCGGACTGCGGGTCGACGTCGCGGCCGTCCATAAAGGCGTGGACGCGAACGGTCTTGACACCGTGCTCGGCAGCCATCTTGACCAGAGCCTCGACGTGGTTCATGTGAGAATGAACACCGCCAGGACTCATAAGGCCCATGAGATGGAGAGTCTTGCCGTCAGCCTTGACATCGTCCATAGCCTTGACGAAAACCTCGTTCTTGGCGATGGAACCGTCCTTGATGGCATTGTTGATGCGCGAAAGCTCCTGGAACACGATGCGGCCGGCACCGATGTTGAGGTGACCCACCTCGGAGTTGCCCATCTGACCGTCGGGAAGGCCCACATCCTCGCCCGAAGCACCGAGCGTGGTGTGAGGATACTTCTCGTACAGGCTATCAAGGAAGGGCGTCTTAGCAGCGGCGACGGCGTTCTCGCCATCGGCCGGAGCCAGGCCACAGCCGTCCATGATGATCAGGAGTGCAGGGAGATGACGTTGTGCCATATGTCCTACTCGCCTGCCTTGACGACCATAGAAGCGAAGTCGGCAGCCTTGAGCGAAGCGCCGCCCACGAGGGCGCCGTCGACGTCGGGCTTGGCGACGAGCTCGGCGATGTTGCCGGGCTTGGCAGAGCCACCATAGAGAACGCGGATGCCGTTAGCGAGCTCCTCGCCGAACATCTCCTTGAGGGTCTCACGGATAGCGCCGCAGACCTCCTGAGCGTCCTCGGCGGTAGCGGTCTTGCCGGTGCCGATAGCCCAGATGGGCTCGTAGGCGACGACGACCTGCTTGGGGCAAGTGATCTCGAGACCCTCGAGACCAGCCTTGACCTGGTTCACGACGTGCTCGACATAGGTGCCGGCCTCGCGGACCTCAAGAGACTCACCGCAGCAGAAGACGGGAACAAGACCGGCGGCAACGAGGGCCTTGGCCTTCTTGTTCTGATCCTCGTCGGTCTCGTGGAAGTAATCACGACGCTCGGAGTGACCGATGATGCAGTAGGTGCAGCCAGCGGACTTGAGCATGTCGCAAGAGGACTCACCGGTGAAGGCACCCTTGGCCTCCCAGTACACGTTCTGTGCACCGAGGGCGATGGGGGCAGCCTGAATGCGGTCATGAACCGTGGTGATGTCGATGGTCGGAGGGCAGACGAGCACCTCGACGCCAGCCGGAACCTCGGGCAGAGCCTGGGCCAGCTCGTCGGCGAGCTTGGCAGCCTCGGCGACGTCGTTGTTCATCTTCCAGTTACCAGCGATAAGAAGGGTGCGATTAGGCATCGAGAAGCGCCTCCACTCCGGGCAGGGCCTTACCCTCGACGAGCTCCATGGAAGCGCCACCGCCGGTGGAGATCCAGCTCATCTTGTCGGCCAGGTTAAACTTATTGACGGCTGCGACGGAATCGCCACCACCGATGATCGAGGTGCAATCAGCCTCGGCAACAGCCTCGGCGATAGCCTGGGTGCCATGAGCGAAGTTGTCGAACTCGAAGACGCCCATGGGGCCGTTCCAGAACACGGTCTTGGCGCCCTTGACGGCCTCGGCGTAGAGCTCCTCGGTCTTGGGGCCGATGTCCATACCCTCACGGTCGTCGGGGATAGCGTCGGAAGCGACAACCTCGGGGACAGCGTCCTCGCCAAAGTGATCGGCAACGCGGTTGTCGATGGGGAGCAGGATCTTGACACCCTTCTCCTCGGCCTTCTTGAGCATCTCGCCGGCGCGCTCGACCCAGTCCTCTTCCTTGAGGGACTGACCGACGGACAGGCCCTGAGCCAGGAAGAAGGTGTAGGCCATGCCGCCACCGATGATCAGGGTGTCAGCGGAGTCGATGAGGTGATCGAGAACGCCGATCTTGGAAGAAACCTTGGAACCGCCGACGATAGCGACGAAGGGGCGCTCGGGCTCGGCGAAGATGCCGGTCAGCGTGTCGACCTCCTTCTCGAGCAGGAAGCCAGCGACTGCAGGCAGGTAAGCGGCGGGGCCCACGACGGAACCCTGGGCGCGGTGAGCGGTGCCGAAGGCATCGAGAACGAAGACGTCACCATAGGAAGCGAGCTTCTTGGCGATCTCGGGATCGTTCTTCTTCTCACGCTTGTCGAAACGGACGTTCTCGAGAACGAGGACCTTGCCCGGCTCGACGGCGGCGACAGCCTCAGCAGCCTTCTCGCCGTAGGTGTCGGCGACAAAGGCAACGTCGAGACCAGAGAGCTCAGCGAGCTTCTTAGCGACAGGCTCAAGGGAGAGCTCAGGCTGGAAGCCGGTACCCTCGGGACGGCCGAGGTGGCTCATGAGGATGACGCGAGCGTTGTGCTCAACGAGGTAGTTGATGGTGGGCAGGGCAGCCTTGATACGGGTGGTGTCGCCAACGACGCCATCCTTGATAGGCACGTTGAAGTCAACGCGGACGAGAACGCGCTTGCCGTCGACATCGATGTCGCGGACGGTCTTCTTGGTAAAGGCCATGTTTGCTTCTACCTTTCGTACGTGTCTGCCTCCCATTACGGCAGACGATTTCCTATAAAAAGGGCGCGACCCTAGGGTGTAAGCCCTATGAGGCCGCGCCCTTCTTTAGACGCTCAACGAGCTATTCGCTAAAAGCTAAATTAAGCAACGAACTTCTCGAAGTACTTGATGGTGCGGACCATCTGAGAGGTGTAGGAGTTCTCGTTGTCGTACCAAGAGGTGACCTGAACGAGGGTCTGGCCGTTGCCGAGATCAGAGCACATGGTCTGAGTGGCGTCGAAGATGGAGCCGTGGGTCTCGCCGACGATGTCGCGGGAGACGATCTGGTCCTCGTTGTAAGCGAAGGTATCGGGGATGGTCTCGGCGTAGGCCTTCATGGCAGCGTTGACCTCGTCGACGGTGACCTTCTTGTCAACGACGGCGTAGAGGTTGGTCAGCGAGCCGGTCGGCGTCGGGACGCGCTGGGCGGCACCGATGAGCTTGCCGTTGAGCTCGGGGAGAACCAGGCCGATGGCCTTGGCAGCGCCCGTGGTGTTCGGGACGATGTTCTCGGAGCAGGCGCGGGAGCGACGGAAGTTGCCCTTGCGCTGCGGGCCGTCGAGCGGCATCTGGTCGCCGGTGAAGGCGTGGATGGTGGTCATGATGCCGGAGACGATGGGAGCGAAGTCGTTCAGACCCTTGGCCATCGGGGCGAGGCAGTTGGTGGTGCAGGAAGCAGCGGAGATGATGTTGTCCTCAGCGGTCAGCGTCTCATGGTTGACGTTGTACACGATGGTGGGCAGATCGCTGCCGGCCGGAGCGGAGATGACGACCTTCTTGGCGCCAGCGTTGATGTGGGCCTGAGCCTTAGCCTTGCTGGTGTAGAAGCCGGTGCACTCGAGAACGACGTCGACGTCGAGGTCGCCCCAAGGCAGGTTGTTGGCGTCGGCCTCCTTGTAGATCTTGATCTCCTTGCCGTCAACGGTGATGGAATCCTCGCCAGCGACGACCTCGTGATCGCGAGCATAGTTGCCCTGCGTGGAGTCGTACTTCAGCAGGTAAGCGAGCATATCGGGAGAGGTGAGGTCGTTGATAGCGACGATCTCGGAGCCCTCATGACCGAACATCTGGCGGAAGGCCAGACGACCGATGCGACCGAAGCCGTTAATAGCAACCTTTACTGCCATTGTGTCTCCTTTCGTAAGGCCCCCGCAAGCTACAGCGCCTGCCGTTGAGGCCCACAAACTAACCACTCGCCTAATATACCTTTTTTTTGGCTTGAATTTCACGAGAATGCTCGAAATTGAAAATCAAATTTGCGTTAAAACGCTTTAACGTATAAAACAGCAGTTAAACCACCATAAAAGCTATTGCGTTAAACTACCCGCTTGCTTCAATGAGCTTTTCAAGGCGCAAAACACGGTGATACAAGGCCGACTTCGACAAAGGAGGGTCGGCCATTTCCCCCAAATCTCGCAGTGAGAGATCGGGGTAACGCTCGCGTAAGTCACAAAAAACTGCCAGAGCGTCCGGCAGCGTTTCGCGCAAACCGCGCCGATCAAGCTCATCGATGAGCGCAAGCTGATGTTGGGCGGCACCGGCACTTCTGGTCTGGTTGGCAAGCTCTGCGTTCACGCGACGATTCACGTCGTTCTTCACCAGCTTAACCGCGCGGGCCTCTTCAATCTCGGCAACGCTGCGCTTGGCGCCAATCAGCTGTAACAGACGTTTAATCTCCTCGGCACTCTTGATGTACACGGCATACGAGCCGCGACGCGCATTGACGCGGGCGTGAACTCCAATCTGCTCCAGAAGGTCGCAAAGTCCCTTTGCATACTCCTCGCCCTGAACCGCGATCTCCAAATGAAAATCGCCACGCGGGTCGGCAACAAAGCCTCCGGCAATCAGCGCACCGCGAATATAGGCGAGCCTGCAGCAAGGACGGGCGACGATGTGGCGCGGCACACCCGCGACGAGCCCTCCCCTACGGTCGAGAATGCCCAGCAGCACCAGAGCCTTATCCAAATCGGGCTGATCGGGCAAGGTGATGAGATAGTTTCGTACCTTGTGCAGGACCGACTTACGAACCGTGAATTCGGTCTTGAGCTTAAGGATACGATGCGTCAGCGCAATCATCGTGCGCGCCACAGCACCCGTCTCGGTCGCGACCGTCAAGCGGTACCGTCCCGAGCCCGCCAGCGAAAGCGTGCCGCTCACACGCGTTAGCGCAGCAAGCGTCGACAAATCGCAGTATTCGCATTCTGGTTCGCAGCGCGCAAGCTCGTCACGCACCTCAGCGGTAAACGACATGTAAACCTATGCCTTCGTGTTGGCACGCGACAGGTCACGGTGGGAGATGCTCACATGATACTGAGCACCCTCCAGGTAGCGGGCCGTGGCCTCGGCAATGGCGACGCTACGGTGCTGTCCGCCTGTGCAGCCGATAGCAATGGAAAGCTGCGGCTTGCCCTCTGCGATATAACCCGGCATGACCGTATCGAGCAGCTGGGTCCAGGCCTTCCAGAACTCCTGGGTCTTGGGGTGGTCCAAGACAAAATCGGAGACCTTCTTATCGAGACCGGTCATGGTGCGCATCTCGGGATCGTAGAAAGGATTGGGCAAGAAGCGAACATCGATCATGATATCCGCCTCGATGGGCATGCCATGCTTAAAGCCAAACGAGAACACGTGGACATCCATAAGCTGCTGGTCGGACAGCTCGGAAAAAGCCATGCGCAGCTTGTTGCGCAAGGCAGAAGTGCGCAAGCGGCTCGTGTCGATAATCATATCGGCTCGATCGCGAACGCCCTGCAGCTGCAGACGTTCACGCTGAATAGCGTCGGCCGTGGTCTCCCCCGGCTTTGCAATGGGATGGCGACGACGGTTTTCGCTATACCGGCGAATCAGCACCTCGTCAGACGCCTCGAGAAACACAATGTCGCAGCTCATCTCGCGCTCTTCCAGTGCGGCAACAGCATCGAGCAGTTCATCGAACAAGCCCTGGCTACGCAGGTCGCAGGTAACGGCAAGGTGCCTGCCCACGCCCGTATTGATGCCAACGAGCTCAGCAAGCTGGGCAATCAGGCGTGGGGGCAGGTTGTCGATACAAAAATAGCCCATGTCCTCAAACACATGCATGGCTTGCGTTCGGCCCGAGCCGGACATTCCGGTGATGATAACGATATCGGGGATACGCTCCGAGCGCTCCGCCGCATCCATGGCATCTCCCTTTTGCATGTGTGCCTCCTAAAATAAGCGCGGGACCCGGCCAGCGGATCCCGCGCGATCAATTGCCTTTATTGAGTATACCGCCCCAAGCGGATACAAGGCCCGTCTTACGCCTCAAGCGCAGCCTTGAACCAACTTGTAATACTCGTGGGGTGCGTGATAGCGGTGCCGACGACAACGCCCCACGCGCCGGCGTCGATTGCAGCGCGAGCCTCCTCGGGCGTATGCACGCGACCCTCGCAAATGATGGGAAGGCCGGGAAATTCCTCGGTCGCCTGACGCAGGAGCGGCAGGTCGGGGCCATCGGCCATGGTGCAGTCGATGGCGGCGACACCGTGAGAGAGTGTGGTGGATACCAGGTCGAAGCCCATATCAACCGCACGGCGAATGTCCTCGATGGTGGCACAATCCGCCATCAGGAGCACACCCTCCTCGTGCAGCGGGCGGAAGGTATCCTCGACCGACTTGCCATCGGGACGCGGACGATCGGTGGCGTCGATCGCCACGATATCGGCACCCGCAGCAACGCAGGCACGAGCGTGACGCAGCGTCGGCGTGATGTAAACGCCCTCGTGCCCGTCCTTCCACAGACCGATGACGGGAACCTCACAGCGACCCTTAATGGCGGCAATGTCGGCAAGGCCCTGGCAGCGAATGGCGGCGGCGCCGCCAAGCTCGCAAGCGCGAGACATTTGAGCCATGGTCTCGGGCGTACGAAGCGGCTCGCCCATATACGCCTGAACGCTCACGACGAGCTTGCCCTTCAGGGACTGGATCAAAGGATCAACGGTCATGTTCGACTCAACCTTTCTCAAAACAGCCTTCTGAGACACCGTACCTTGACGTTCAAACCGTCGCTCGCGTACCGAAGTACGCTTCGCTCCTCTTTCACGTCAATCTGCGGCACCTCAGAAGGCGCACTTGGTAGTTATGTTTACTTCAACGATGCAAGAAGGTGTTCGGCGGCACCGATGAGCGGCGCGTCGCCCTCCAGAGAGCCGATGAGAATCGGCGTGTCCTGAAGCGGGTCGAGCGCCTGGCTGGCATAGCCCTCGTGCACCGAGTCCTTCCACGTCTGTGAACGCCAATCGGGACCTTGGTGAATCACGCCGCCCGAAAGCACGATGACCTCAGGGTCCAGGATGTTAGCAAGCGAGCCCAGGCTGGCGCCCAGCGCAAAGCCGGCGTCATGAATGACCTCGGTCGCCTTTGCGTCGCCTGCGCGGCACAGGTCGTTCACGTCACGGCCGACCGAAGGACGGCTGGGGTCGACGCGGCCAAAACGCTCATCGTACATGCGCCCGATTGATGTTCCGGAAGCAACCGACTCCAGATGGCCGGAACGCCCGCAGGCGCAGGGAATGCCGGCGGCAGCCGAGCACTCGATGTGGCCCATATGGCCGGCAGCACCATGGAAGCCCTGCATCACGCGGCCGTTCTCGACATATGCGCCGCCGATGCCCGTACCGATGCCCAAACACAAGACGGAGAACTTGCCCTTGCCGACGCCCCAGTGGGCCTCGCCCAGAGCATGAGCCTGCACGTCGCCTACAACGGCAACGGGAAGGCCGAGGTCCTCGCGCAGACGCGGCCCCAACTGAACGCCGGACCAGCCGGGCATAATCTCATTGGCATACGCGATGGCGCCCGTCTTGGGGTCGACGACACCGGCAGCGCCGATGCCAACTCCGAGGACCTCGACATCGGGATTTGCCTCAAGAGCTGCCTTGATAGACGCCTCGATGCGCTGGAAGACCGCTTCGCCACCCTCCTGGGCCTCGGTGGGAACCTCAGCCTCAAAAACGGGATGGGGCACACCGCCGTCAGCCGGGTACTCCATGATGGCAGTCGCGATCTTAGTTCCGCCGATATCGACAGAGCAGACGTACTTGTTCTCCATGTCGTTCTCCTTCGGAGACAAAAACAACTACAGGAAATGCGCCGTCAGGCTAGCCGTCACAGCGCGGTAAAGGTTTTCCAGGTGCCCGAGATCGCCGAGAAACCGTGCGGCCATTGACCTAATGGGTCATGGCCGCACGGTTGAACGGCGAGGTCGGGTGCCTGGGAAAGCTTTAAAGGAGACCGTTGTCCTGGAGGACCTTGCGAATCGCCTCGACGTTCTCACCGGTCATGGCCTTCACCGGGCGCGGCATGGTCGGGCTGTCGAAGATGCCCATGAGGTTCATAGCGGTCTTGAAGGCGCCGACGCCACCGGCATAGCCCTGGACGCCCGAGGTGACATCCCAGATGTGCGAAATCTCATTGAGGCGATCCTGCTCGGCCTTGACGGTAGCCCAGTCACCAGCCTGAGCGGCCTTCCACTGACGAACGTAGCCCTCGGGCTCAACGTTGGCGAGGCCCGGAACGGAACCGTCGGCGCCACCGAGATAGGCACCGTCGACGACGACCTCATGGCCGGTGAGGATGCTCATCGGATGGCCGTTCTTCTCGTTCTCCTGAATGAGGTAGCGGAACGAGATGTCATCGCCCGAGGAATCCTTGACGCCAGCCAGGACGCCCTCGGCGCCGAGCTTAGCAAGGAGCTTCCAGGGGAGCTTGGTGTGGACGCACACGGGGATGTCGTAGGCGAAGATGGGCAGGTCGAGTTCCTCGTGAAGGATGCGGAAGTGCTCCTCGACCTCGGTCATGCCCTGCAGGGCATAGAACGGGCAGGTGGCGACGAGCGCATCGGCGCCCAGCTCCTGAGCGACCTTGCCGTGCTCGATCATGCGCTCGGTCTCGGTGTCGATGATGCCGACCAGAACGGGAACGCGGTGGTCGACGATACGGACGGCCTCTGCGACAATCTGGCGACGGCGCTCGTCGGTGGAGAAGACGACCTCGCCCGAGGAGCCCAGGAAGAACAGGCCATCGACGCCGGCATCGATCATGCGGTTGATGCTGCGCTCAAAGGAGGCAACGTCGAGCTGGTGGTCTTCGGTATCGGGAACAACGACGGGAGGGATAACGCCGGTGAATTTCTGAGTTGCCACAAGAATCTCCTTAGTTGTCTGGCGGGCAGCCCTATGCCGCCCACTCTTGTTGGCGGTGTCCAGGCCGTCTAGGCCAAAGAACACGAATAGAACGTTTGGTTAAAGAAGTCGACGACTTCGTTTTCGAACGCATTGATGCGCTCGTGAGCGTATTTGGCATAGATGATATGCCTCCGGTCACACTCAAGACCGTTGAATACGGCAAACTGGCCCTTGGGATCACTCACGGTATCCATGAGCGATGTGCCCATGAGCACCGAGCCACGAACCCGAGGCGACAGCGTCTCGAGACCGCTGGGAAGCGGATTGGCAAGCGCCGTGCAGGCAAGGCCCCGCTCGTCCAGAGCAGAAACCGCCAGCGCGACACCGCCGCCAAGGCCCTCGCCCCATGCAAAGATGCGGTCGGGATCCATGCCATCAAGGTTGCGCGCAACCTTCGCCAACGCGCAGCCCCAACGGACACGCTCGACAAAAGCAGGCGAGGTAATCCCCTGCTGCAGATCGCTGGATCCAATAGTCTCATCGTCCAGCGCAAGCACGGCATATCCCATGGCGGCAAACCGCGTCATGTGATGCCATCCCCGCACGGGTCGGTCGATGTCATGGAACATCAGACACAGCGGAACAAGCTCGGATCTTCGGGCGCAACCAGAGGGCTCAATCAAACGGCCGTGCACGACATACCCGCCGAGCTCAAAGGAAACCTCGGAGTAGCGCGCGCACGGATTTGCGAAATCAATCGCCGTAACGGTCAGCCCGCAAACCTCAAGATCCGAAGCGGCTGTCTCCAACTCGGAAACATCCACAGAAGCATCGCCGCGCCAATCCCGGAAATCAGAGAGCCTTGACGAAACCGTCCCAGGAATCCCCGCAAGCTCGGGGACAATCAACTCATCGATATTGCTCTCGCACTTAGACATGAGCCTCCCCTCCCTCGCAGAAAAACGGAATGATCAGATCATCAAAGTCCTGAATCTCCTCGTGGCCAAAACCTTCAAAGAACTCATGACGCTTTTCACAGGTCAGGTTGTTGTAGACCGCAAACTGCGTCGCCGGCGGGCAGACGATATCGGCTGTGCCCGTGCCAAACAGCACGGGGCATTTGACCATGGGGGCAAAGTTCTTGGAATCGAAGTACGCCAGCTTGGCATAGGCTTCCTCGATACGAGTCGAGTCCTCGTCAAACCAGCGAGACCAGTAGCGCAGACCCTCGTAGGCAATGTCGTCGGCATCCAAATCCCAGACCAGGCGGAAATCCGATAAGAAGGGATAGAGGATGGCGGCGCGATTGATGAGCTCGCTGTTAAGCGCGCAGGTCGCAATGCCCAAACCGCCGCCCTGCGACGCGCCGTTCACAAACACACGGGCAAGATCGATGCCCTCGAGCTCGCGAACGATACGGCACAGAATGCGGATATCCTGATGTAGGCGGACATAGTAGAGGTTGGCTGGGTCGCCGTCGATACCGGCGACGATATGGCCCGCGACCGTCGTGCCCTCAAATCCACCAATGTCCTCGGAGGGGCCTCCTTGGCCAGGACAATCGAGAGCAATGAGCGCCATGCCCATGCCCGCAAACGACGCTTGCTCAAACCAGCTGCGGCTCGCACCCGGATATCCATGGAACTGAAGTACCAATGGCACGTGCTCGTCCGAGACAGGTTTAAGGTACTTGGCATGCAGGCGTGCACCACACATGCCGGTATACCAGAGGTCGAAAAACCGACAGGTCGCGGAATCCGCAACCGAAGCCGCCTCAATCGCATAATCGAGCTCGACGGCGTCGGCCTCGGCCATGCGGTCCTTCCAAAAGAAATCGAAATCCGATGGACGGGGCATAGCGCCTCGATATTCACCAAATTGCTGTTGTAGCTCCTGAGCACTTGGCATGGCTCGTGAACCCAACCTTTCGAAATCGCAACGGAGGTGCGCCCGGTAAGGGAACCGGGCGCACGGGAGGGAAAGCGAGGCTACTCGCCGAGCTTGGGATGCAGCAGCGACGGCGCAGCGCCGAGCAGCATCTTGGTGTAGGGGTCCTGAGGGTGCTGGAAAACCTGCTTGGCCTCGCCCTGCTCGACGATCTTGCCGCCATTCATAACGATGATGTCGTCAGAGATATAGCGGACCGTCTGGATGTCATGGCTGATGAACACCATGGCCAGGCCGAGCTCCTTCTTAAGGTCGGTCAGCAGGTTCAGAATCTGCGCGCGGACCGAAACGTCCAGAGCCGAGGTGGGCTCGTCGGCGATGATGGCATCGGGGTTCAGCGACAGGGCACGGGCAATTGCGACGCGCTGGCGCTGGCCGCCCGAAAGCTGGCCGGGAAGAACCTCGGCGGCGGAGCTGGGCAGACCGGTGAGCTCCAAGAGCTCCTTGACGCGCTTCTCCTGCTCGGCCTCGGTACCCAGGTTGTGGACGCGCATGGGGTCGAGCAGTTGCTCGCGAACGACCATGCGGGGATTGAGCGCCGTGGCCGGGTTCTGGAACACGACCGAGATGACGCGACCCATGTGGCGACGGTCCTCGGCGGTACGTTTGGTAACGTCCTTGCCCTTAAAGTAGACCTTGCCGCTCGTGGGGGCCTGCAGGCCGCACATGACGTTGGCGGTGGTGGACTTTCCGCAACCGGACTCGCCGACGATGCCGATGGTCTGTCCGGGCATGAGCTTAATCGTTACACCCTGGACGGCGTGAACCAGGTTGGGGTGCAGAATCGAGCCGGTACGGGTCCTAAAGGTGACGTGGACGTCATCAAGGAAGATGATCGGCTCGACGCCGTTGACTGCGGTCTCGCTCATCTACATCACCTCCGCGTGAGGGGTCAAACCATTTGCCTTGAGCACCTCATCGGGGAGCTCGGAATAGAAGTGCTCGGTGCCGGGCACGCGCTTGAAGACCGGACGGGTGTCCAGGCCAATGCGCGGATGGCTCGAGCGGGGTGCGAAGCGATCGCCCTTGGGGAAATCGCGCGGGCTCGGAACGGCGCCGGGCACCTGGTGCAGGCGGCCCGAACCGCTCTCGATGGACAGGACGGAACCCAGAAGGCCGCGGGTGTACTCGTGGATCGGGTTGGTGAGCAGCTCCTTGGTGGGCGCCTGCTCGATAACCTGGCCGGCGTACATAACCGTGATGTTATGAGCGACCTCGGCGACCAGTGCCAGGTCGTGCGAAACGAAGATCATGGCAAAGCCAAGCTTGGCCTGAAGGTCGTTAAGCAGCTTGATGACCTGCTTCTGGACAGTAACGTCCAGAGCGGTCGTGGGCTCGTCGCAGATGACCAGCTTGGGGTCGCGGGTAAGGGCCATAGCGATCAGAACGCGCTGACGCTGACCACCGGAAAGCTCATGCGGATAGCTCTCGAGCGTACGCTTGGGGTCGAGGCCCACGAGCTCCAGGAGCTCCTCGGCGCTACGGGTGCCACCGCGCTTGGTGAGCTGCTTCATTTGGGCGGAAATGAGCATGGAGGGGTTGAGCGAGGACAGGGCGTCCTGATAGACCATGGCGATATCGGTACCGCGCAGGCCGAACCACTCCTTCTTGCTCATCTTGAGCAGATCGCGGCCCTCCCAGAGAACCTCACCGGAAAGGTGCTCGTCATCGTCGGTCAGGCCCATGATGGCCAGCGTGGTGATGGACTTACCGCAGCCGGACTCGCCTACCAGGCCCATGGTCTGGCCGGGACGGACATCAAAGTTGACGTGGTCGACGACGTTGATATCACCGTGGTGCTCAAACTGGATGCAGAAATCACGGACCGAAAGGATCGGCTCAACGGACTCATCGGGCACATGGCGGTCGTTACGCTTGAGCTCGACATCGCGCAGGGCGCCAAGACGGGCGGACAGGGACTGAGCCTGCTCCTTGTAAGCGCGAACGGGGTCGGAGACCAGCAGGTCGGCCTCGCGGCGCTTGGAGGAATCGGTCGGATCCAGGGCGGCGGAGGGAGCAGCGGCCATGGCGTCGGTAATGCCCTCGGAGAGGATGTTGAGCGCCAGGCAGGTGATCATGATAGCCAGACCCGGGAACAGCGCCTGCCACCAACGGCCAGCGAGCACGCCGCCGCGGGCGTCGGCGAGGATGTTGCCCCAGGTAGCGGTGGGCTCCTGGATACCAGCGCCGATAAAGGTCAGCGAGGCCTCGAAGATGATGGCGTCGGCGACCAGGGTAACGGTGAAGACCATGATCGGGGCGATGCAGTTACGCAGAACATGCTTGATCAAAATCCACGGAGCCTTGGCGCCGGAAACGATGACCGCGCGGACATAGTCCTCGCCGTACTCGGACACGATGTTGGCGCGCACGATACGGGCAATCTGCGGAGTGTACATAAAGCCGATGGCGAAGATGATCGACGGCACTGAATTGCCCAGGATGGAGACGAAGACGGCAGCGAGGGCGATGCCCGGGATGGACATGATGATGTCCAGGATGCGCATGATCGCCTCGGAAACGGACTTGCGCGAAACCGCCGCGAGGGCGCCCACGACCGAGCCGCAAACCAGAGCCATGGCAGTGGCGCCAAAGCCGATGATCAGCGAGTAACGACCACCGTAGAGCATGCGCGACAGAATGTCGCGACCCTTATCGTCGGTACCGAAGATAAATCCGTTGCCGGGAGCCTGGCGAGCCGTAAAGATCTCGACCGGGCTATAGGGGGCAAGGAGGGGCGCCAGAATCGCGGTCAGGGCGACCAGTGCCAGCACGACGGCGGCAATCTTAGAAGACAGCGTCATCTTCTTCCAGCCACCGAGCTTGAGCCCCTTGGAGGCAGCCTTCTCGAGCTGCTCGGTTTGCTTCTCTCGAATCTTTACCATAATCTACACCGTCCTGATGCGCGGGTTGATGAGCAGGTAGAGCATGTCAACCACGATGTTGATGATGATGAAGGCAAGAGCAACGACGATGACGACGCCCTGAACCAGGTTCGCCTCGTTGCCCTGAACGCCCTGCAGAATCGCAGTACCCATGCCGGGGAGGTTGAAGATGACCTCGATGACGACAGCACCGCCCATAAGGTAACCGATCTTAAGACCGAGGGTGGTGACCGGGGTGATCAGCGCGTTGCGCAAAACGTTGATGCCGACGACGACCTTCTCGGGAACGCCGGCGCCACGGGCCATGCGGACGTAGTCCTTGTCGAGTTCCTCGACCATGGCGGTACGCACGATACGAGTCATCTGACCCGTCAGCGGAAATGCCAGGGCGATAGCGGGCATGATCATACGTCCCAGATAGCCAGCCGGGTTGGTGGTGAAGTGAGGCAGAGCACCGGACGCCGGGAGCACCTTAAGGTAGGAAGAGAACAGCAGAATCAACAGAACGGCAAGCCAGAACGACGGGGTTGCCAGGCCGGCGATGGAAAAGACGCGGATCACTTGGTCCGGCCATTTATCGCGATACAGTGCCGCGATGACGCCGAGCAAAAACGAGACGACCGCGCCGATGGCAAGACCGATGAAGGTCAGCTGCATCGTGACGGGCAGGGCCGTGGAGATGCGCTTGGCAACGGAGTTGCGAGCAGCACCATAGGTGCCCATGTCACCATGGATCAGATCGCCCATGTAGCGCACGTAGCGCACGGGCCAGGGGTCGTCCAGACCATACTTCTCATGGTACTCGGCAACCGCCTCGGGCGAGGCACCGTCACCCAACGCCGTATAGGCGGGGTCGGTCTTGGAGAACGACATAAGGAAGAACACCAGGACGGTGACGCCCAATGCCATGATCGGCAGCGCCACGAGACGCCTTCCAATCAAACGTAGAAAGTTGTTCACGTTCTCTCCCCTTTCTTTTGTCGGTAGGACCAACTGGTATATGAGTATGGATACTCATTACAAGACCCGAGCGACATCGAGGCCGCCCGGGTCTTTGTTTCAACTATGAGGACGTTGCCTTACGACCGACGCCCCACATATGACTCAAGCGAGTCTTAGGCCTTGACGGTCGCGACGCCCCTGAAGGACATGCTCGTCGTGCCGATGCCCTTGAAGCCATCGAGGGCCTCGCCGTTGGGCGCGGTGGACGGATCGTCCCAGGAAGCGGAGACGGTCTTGACGTGGACAACGGGGTACAGAACAGCGTTGTCGGCGATGATGTCGAAGCACTCGTTCCACTTCTTCTGCTGCTCGTCGCCCTCGGCGGCAAGAGCCTCGTCCATGAGACCGTGGAGCTTCTCCCACTCAGCGGACTCCTTCCACGGGCAACGGGTCTGCATCCAGACGTTGTCGCCGTACCACCAGTTGAGCAGCAGGTCGGGGTCAGCGCCGAAGCAGGACGGATCGCCAGGGGCAAGGAGGATATCGTAGGCCTCGCCGCCGTCGATGGCAGCGTAGGTGGCCGGCGAGGTATCGGTCTGGATGGTCACCTCGAAGCCGAGAGCGTCGAGGTCGTTCTTGACCTGGGCGGCCATGCCCTTAATCTGCTCGTTGTCGGTGGTGCGCAGGGTGATGGCACCCGGGGTGATGCCGGACTCCTCGATGAGCTTCTTAGCCTTCTTGGCGTCGGTCTTGTACACCGTGGAAGCCTCATGATAGTTGGTGAAGCTCTTGGGCAGGTAGCAGCTGGCAGCGGTGGCAAGGCCGGCGAAGGTGTTGCTGACCATCTTCTCGGTGTCGAGCGCATACATGACAGCCTGACGGACCTTGACGTTGTTCCAAGGCTCCTTGGCGACGTTGAACATGATGAAGCGGGTGCCGAAACCCTGAACGTTATCGATCTTGCAGCCGGCGCTCTCGAGCTGGTCGACAGCGTCAGCGGTAACGAGCTCCATAACGAGCGTGGAGCCCTCCTGCTGAGCGGTAACGCGAGCGGTGGGGTCGGTCAGGATGCTGTACTGGATCTTCTTATCCTCGGCAGCATACTCACCGTTGTACTCGGGATTGGGAACCAGGGTGATCTCGGTATCGGAGATAGAGTCGTACATCCAGGGGCCGGAGCCGATCGGCTGCTTGGCGCGATCCTCCTCGGTCTGGGTGGCCGGGGTAACGCGGACGATGGCCAGACGATCCTTGAGCAGGGAGAAGTTGGGGACCTTGGTCTTGACCGTCACGGTGCTGGCGTCCTTGGCCTCGATGGACTCGAAGGGCTGGAAGAACGGAGCATAGGTAGCGGAAGCGGCGCAAGCGGTGTAGGAGGCAACGACATCGTCAGCGGTGACCTCGGTGCCATCGGAGAACTTGGCGCCCTTGCGGATGGTAACCTCGAAAGTGGTGTCGTCCACAGACTTGGGGTCGTCGGTGGCGAGCTCGTTGAAGGTGCTGTAGTCGTGGTAATCGATGCCGTAGAGGCCCTCGACGACGTGCCAGTTAGCACCCAGGCCCACAGCGGAGCCGGTGCTGGCGGGGTCGAAGCTGGACGGAGCGTAAGCGGAACCAGCGGTGATCACGCCGCCGCCACGGTTGGCGGAATCGGTGGAACCGGAAGCGGAACCCTCGTCGCTAGAGCTGCCACCGCAGCCGGTGAGACCAAGCCCTGCGACAGCAGCAACGCTGCCGGTGAGGCCGAGGAACGAACGCCTGGACATACCCTTGTTGATGATGGCCATGTCTTCTCCTATCAATAGAGAATCTTACCCGGGAGCACCTAGACTTGCCCCCGCGCAACTTGCGGACGATATATACCTTACCTACCGACAAACCCAACTTGGGTGCCGCGCTCGGCGACCGATACATACATACGCTTGAACGGTATTTACTACCGTTCACCGAATTCATTGACAAACGATTCGACAGACAGTATGTATCGACGAGGTGAGATATCAGTCTTCGTCAACCCGCAGGATAGCAGGGTTATTCACCATGGCTAGTCAAACGTTTTAGCGTTAATAAAACCCGAAATCAGCAGGTAATCGCCGCGAAATAAATGATTGAAAATCAGCCAATCATGTATATCAGTTGTTTAGAAGCGCGTTTAGTTTTCGGAACGGCTGGCCGATGCCTGGGCGCGCTCGGCATTCCATGCAACAAGTGCCTCGTGGACCGCTTTGGCGACATCGGCCGGAACGCCTCGAACTTCCGCAATCTCCTGCTCGCTTGCCGCGCGCAAACGCTTCATCGAGCCAAAATGGCGCATAATGGCACGTTTTCTGGTGGGTCCCACGCCCGGAACGTCGTCAAGCACCGAAACCGTCATAGCCTTATCGCGCAACTCGCGATGGAACGTAATCGCAAATCGGTGGGATTCATCGCGAACCTGCTTGATCAGATAAAGCGAAGCGGAGCCGGTCGGCAGCACGACGGGGGTCTCGTCCCACGGCACGAAAACTTCCTCATCGGCCTTTGCCAAGCCACAAACTGGTATATCGAGGCCAAGCGCCTCAAGTTGCTTAATTGCAGCGGTCAATTGCGGTTTGCCGCCATCGACAACGAGCAAATCGGGGCGCGAGCCAAAGCGCTCGTCCGCCATGCGCTCGGGAGCATAGCGACGCCCCAGAACCTCGGACATCGATACGAAGTCGTTCGCCTCGTCCAATTCGGCCTGAATTTTAAAGCGACGATACTGGCCCTTGTCGGCACGGCCATTGGTAAATACCACCATCGAAGCGACGGTAAAGGTGCCGTGCAACGTCGAGATATCGAAGCACTCGATGCGCAACGGCGGCGCAGGCAGCGCCAGCGCGCTTTCGAGCTCCAGGAGCGCTTGATTGGTGCGATCGTCAGCATACCCCGTGCGCATCATGTAGCGCATGAGGGCATGGCGCGCATTTTTGGAAGCCATATCGAGCAGGCGGTGCTTTTCGCCGCGCTGCGGCCTATGGAGATGGCAAGAGCGTTCGCGCTTGCCCGCAAGCCACTCCCCCAACGCCTCGGCATCCTCAAGCTCGACAGAGAGATTGATCTCGGCTGGAATATCAGCCGTCTCGTCGTAATAGCGCTTAAGAAAGCCCGATTGAAGCACTTCCTCGTCGACATCCAGGCCTTTATCGAGGATGAACTCACAAGTTCGAACCGTTCGGCCCTCGCGAACGACAAAGACACAGGCGGCAGAGATAGTCTCTTCGCGATAGAAGCCGATGACGTCGATATCGACGCTCGATGGAAAAACGACCTGTTGGCGATCGTCCAGGCCCCTAATGACTTCCAGGCGACGTTTGACGCGCGCCGCACGCTCAAAATCGAGCGTCTCGGCTGCCTCCGTCATCTCGGACGTAAGCTCGTCAACGACATCCTTGCGATGGCCCGACAAGAAACGTTCGACACGTTTGACGTTCTTGGCATAGTCGGCAGGGGAAATCGCGCCGACGCATGCGCCCGGCCCGCGCCCGACATGGTAGTCAAAGCAGGGACGCCCGTTTTGCGCGCAAATCATATTGACGATGTCTTCTTCGCCCTTATGAGATTCGACGATGCGGCGGCAGCTGCGCCATTCCGCACAGGATGCCGAGCAAATAGGAATAACCTTGCGTAGCGTATCGATGGTCTCACGCGCCGCACGGCTATCGGTATAGGGGCCAAAATAGCGAGTTCCCGGTTTATGACGCTCTCGCGTGTATTTAATAGCCGGAAACAAGTCGCTCTTGGTAATGGCGATAAAGGGATAGCTTTTATCGTCTTTGAGATCGACGTTAAAGTACGGATGGTACTGGCCAATCAGATTGCGCTCGAGCACCAATGCCTCGTGCTCGGTCTCCACCACGATATAGTCGAAACTCGCCACCAGCTGCATCATGAGCGGGATCTTTTGACGCTCGTCCTGCAGTGTCACGTATTGACGCATACGGGCACGCAGGTTTTTTGCCTTGCCCACATAGATGACATCACCCTTGGCATCTTTCCAAAGGTAGCAGCCGGGTTGCGTGGGAACGCGCGAAACCTGCTCGGCAAGTGTTGGAATGTTGTCGTGACCTGCCACGCGCACCTACTTGCGACGAAGCAGCGCCGAGACCTCGGGCATCTTAAAGACGAAGGCGAGACCAAAAGTTACAGCGAGCGAGACGACGCCTGCAACACAAACGTAGCCCAGGGTAATTAGGATCGAACTGCCAAGCGCTCCGACAAAGTGCTCAAGTGCCCACATGACGCCGGCACCCGCGGCAGCGCCCAAGCCACCGAACAGTAGGCCGAAGAAACCGCCATGCAGGATAGACTTGACCTGAAGGCCATGCAGACGACGGCGCAGCCACCACAGTGAGCATCCGACCAAGACTACGTAGTCAACGACGTACGAAAGCGCAATTGCCGGCATACCGTAGCCCAGCACCACGCCAAACAGCAGCACCGAACCGGCCTGTCCAATGGCAGAGTAAAGGCAATAACGACCGTAGGGCTTCATGTCGAGCAGGGCCGAGAAACTCTTCTGCATCAGCACGACCACGCCGTAGAGCGGCAGGGAAAGTGCCAGATAGATAAGGAACTCCGACACCAGCGCCACACCGGATTCATCGAACTTGCCGGCGCAGTAGATCATGTTGAGCGGACGGGCGAAGACGATCAGATACATCGCAAACGGAATCAGGAAGAAGAGCATCTGGGCGACACCGCGCGAAATGCCCGTGCGGACGCTGTCGTAATCCTTCTCCTGCGCATCGTGAGAGAGTTCGGTATAGAGTGCCGTCGAAAGCGAGGCGGCGATCAGCGCATAGGGCAATGTGTACCACAGGCGCGCATATGCGATGACGGAAGGGCCGGTCTCGGGCTGCACCACCAGCGCGGCGGCATTGGTAATGGAGGTCGAGACAAACATGCACACCGTGGCGAGCAGCGTCGGGATACCAAGCGCGATCGTCTGTCGCAGCGCGGGATCCTTAAAGTCGATATGGATATGAGGATGCACGCCATGCTTGCCAAGCGCGGGAATCTGGCAGGCCATCTGGACAAAGACGCCGAGGGTCGTACCAGCTGCGATCAAGATAATACCGGCCTGCTCGCCAAATTGTGCAGACACGGGAGCAAAGCCCATAAAGCTGGCGATGACGATGACATTGTTGAGAACCGGGGCAAACGTCGACCAGAAATAGTCGCGGTGTGCGTTGAGAACGCCCGAGAACACCGAGCCCAAGCCATAAAACAGAATTTGAATAGCAAAGAAGCGGAACATGAACGCAGCGGTATCCATGCTGCCGCCATCGCCCGAAAGGAACGACTGCGTCCAAATAAAGCCGGGAGCAAACACGGTGCCCAGCAGCGAGATACCGCCCAGCAGCAGAAGCAGAATACCGAGCAGGTTGCCGACATACTCGTTCGATGCCTCGCGACCCTGCTCGCGCCTCACACCCATATACACTGGCAAAAACGCCGTAACGAGCATGCCGCCCATCACGAGCTCGTAGAGCATGTTGGGCAGGTTGTTGGCAACCTGATAGGAGGACGAGAGCAGCGACATACCGATGGCGGCCGCCATGGCCCACGTGCGGATAAACCCGGTGACACGCGACACGATGGTCAGCACGGTCATAAGGCCAGCAGAACGACCAACCGTGGAGTAGTCCGACGAACCCATATCGTCTACGTCGTCCTGAGAGTCCTCATAAACCTCATCTTGTGGCGGCAAATCGTCCACGACGGCAAAGGAGCCGGTTATCGCAAAGGGATCGTCAACCAAAACGGCGTCATCAGCAGGTGCGGCGTCATCGCTGTTCGGCATGTTGTTACCGGATACGGCATCATCATCGAATATGGCATGGTCGCCAAACACCGTGTCAACTTCATTGGCGGCGACGGTTCGGGCAGAAAACGACAGAGGGTCCCAGTCGTCATCACCGTCGATGGCCACGCCCTCGACGGGATCGGTCGAACCAAGCGGCGACCATTCGTCATCCGAAAAAAGCGGTTCGCCATCATCATGAGCCGTGGGCTTGGCGGAACGAGCGGCAGGAGCGCTCTGCGGTGTGCTCTTTCCCTGGGCTGCCATCAAAAACACCGCCGTCTCATCGGGACGCGGCGCACGAGGAGCCTCGGAGGCGATCGGCATCACGCTGGCGCTCGATTGAGCGGCGACCAAAAAGACAGCCGTCTCATCGGGACGAGCCGAAGAAAGAACCGTACGGGGAAGTGCCGTGCCGGCACCGGCGGCACGCAAGTACACGGCCGTCTCGCCCGGGTCAGCGGCAGCGGACCAGGCGTTTCGAATCTCGTTATCGAACGAAGCGGCCTCGGGCGCGGGCGTCTGAGGAGCCGACCCTTTTGCAAAGTGAGCTCCGCGCTTTGATTCTTCCTGCGGCATCGCTCAGTCCTCTCTCGTGATCGGGGCAACCGTCGCCCCGCAAAATGCAACTAAGTCATCGGGAGCAAGCTCAAGCTGATAGCCGCGCTTGCCACCCGAGATAAAAATGGTATCCCAAAGGACGCATGTCTCATCGATCAGAGTCCGGAAGCGTTTTTTCATACCGACCGGACTGCAACCGCCGCGGACATACCCCGTCGCGGCAAGCAAATCTTTGACATGCATCATGGTCAGCGACTTTTCGCCTGCGGCGCGCGCGGCGGCCTTGAGGTCGAGCTCGTCGGCAACGGGAATGCAGCATACGACATGGTCGTTGGACGGCGTCGTGCAGACCAGGGTCTTAAATCCCTGACCGGGCTCCTCGCCAAGCTGCTCGGAAATCGCGACGCCCAGCCCCGACGATTCGTCGTCATCGTCTTCGTACGTATGGAGAACATAGGGGATGCCGGCGCTTTCCAGCTCACGCATGGCGTTGGTCTTTGGCGTCTTCACGGCCTTCGGCATGGCATATCCTTTCCCTCGCAGAGCGACGCAAGGATTAAGTATAGGGCCAATTCCGTCGCATATGTCATCTCGACACACAGAAGCGCCACCGAATCAAAAGGAATCGGTGGCGCTTCGGTACTACAACGTCTCTTTACTGCGCGTCGAGCTGCGCCTGACGCTCACGGTCACGCTTGAGCAGCGGCGCCAAGAACTTGCCCGTGTAGCTCTGCGAACATGCCGCGACTTGCTCCGGCGTGCCCGAGACCACGACGGTTCCGCCGCCATTGCCGCCCTCGGGGCCCATATCGATCAGGCGGTCGGCAACCTTGATGACATCAAGGTTGTGCTCGATCACCAGAACCGTGTTGCCCGCATCGACCAGGCGCTGCAAAACGTCGAGCAGCTGACGAACATCCTCAAAATGGAGGCCGGTTGTGGGCTCGTCCAAAATGTAGAACGTCTTGCCTGTCTGACGACGATGAAGCTCCTTGGCGAGCTTCACGCGCTGCGCCTCGCCGCCCGAAAGCGTCGTAGCGGGCTGGCCTAAGCTCACGTAGCCCAGACCCACGTCATATAGGGTCTGCAGCTTGCGCTTGATCTGCGGGATATTCCCAAAGAAAGCCAGCGCTTCGGTGACACTCATGTCGAGCACGTCCGAGATTGTCTTGCCGCGGTAGGTAACCTCGAGTGTCTCGCGGTTATAGCGCTTGCCGCCACATACCTCACAGGGGACATAGATATCGGGAAGGAAGTGCATCTCGATCTTGATCTGGCCATCGCCTTTGCACGCCTCGCAGCGACCGCCGCTTACGTTAAAGGAGAAACGTCCCGGCGAGTAGCCGCGCGCCTTCGACTCCGGCGTGCTTGCAAATAGCGCACGCAGATCATCCCAAAGGCCAATATAGGTCGCAGGGTTCGAACGCGGCGTGCGACCGATCGGTGACTGGTCGATATCGATTACCTTATCGATGCACTCGATGCCCTCAATCTTCTTGTACGGCCCCACGGGACGCGTCGAACGATGGATGGCATTCGTAAGCGCGGGCGCAATCGTATCGGTGACCAGGGAGCTCTTACCCGATCCCGAAACACCGGTAACGACTGTAAGCGTACCGAACTCAATCTTGGCGGTAACGTTTTTGAGGTTGTTAGCGCGGGCACCCGTGATCTTAAGACAGCCACGGCCGGGCTTGCGGCGCTCATCGGGCACGCGGATCATCCGCTTGCCGGTCAAATAGGCACCCGTCATGGAATCGGGGCACGCCATGATATCGGCAGGCGTTCCCGCGGCGACCACGTGTCCGCCGTTAACGCCTGCGCCGGGACCCATATCGATCACGTAGTCTGCAGCGCGAATTGTATCTTCGTCGTGCTCGACGACGATAACGGTATTACCGATATCGCGCAAGCGCTCGAGCGTCTTGATCAGGCGTTCGTTATCGCGTTGGTGAAGGCCGATCGACGGCTCGTCCAGAATGTACAGAACGCCCATGAGGCCGGCGCCGATCTGCGTTGCCAGGCGAATGCGTTGGGCCTCACCGCCGGAAAGCGTCGCCGAGGCGCGATCGAGCGTCAGATAGTCGAGTCCGACATCGACCAGAAAACGCAGGCGCTCCAGGATTTCCTTGACGATGCGCCCGCCGATAAACTGCTGACGCTCGGTAAGCTCCAGGCCCTCAAAAAACTCGAGCGACTCGCGACACGACAGGCAGCAGACATCGTAAATGGACTTGCCGCCCACGGTGACGGCAAGCATCTCGGGACGCAGGCGAGCACCGTGACAGCTCGAGCATGGCTCTTCGCGAATGTATTTCTCCAAGCGAGCCCTGGTGTTCTCGTTCGTCGTCTCGTTGTAGCGCTCGTACAGGATGTTGCGCACACCCGAGAACTTAGTGTCCCACTGGCTGCGACGCCCATCGAGCTTTTGATAGTCGACCGAGATCTTCGTGTCGCCCATGCCATCCAAAAACGCACGACGCACCCGCGGGGGCAGGTCCTCCCATGGCGTATCGGCACTCACCTTAAAGTGTTTGCAGACCGCAGCAAAAATCTGCGGATAATAGTTGGAATTGCCGAACAGGCTGCCAAATACTCCGTCGGCAATCGACTTTGAGGGGTCTTCAATCAGCGCCTCGGCATCGACTGTCTTTTTAAAGCCCAGGCCATCGCACTCGGGACATGCACCATAGGGCGCGTTGAACGAGAAATCGCGCGGCTGCAGGTCGTCGATGGAATGCCCGTGCTCCGGGCACGCCAGTGCCAGCGAATACTCCAGCAGCTCGCCCTCGGTTCCCTCGGGAGCGTCGCGCTCGGGCAGCATGTACACGTTCACGTTACCGTGCGCCAGTGCCGTCGCCTGCTCAACGGACTCGGCAATGCGACCCAGGGAGTTCTCTCGAATCACGATACGGTCGACCACGACCTCAATGTCGTGTTTGAACTTCTTGTCCAGGTCGATAGGGTCGTCAAGCGAACGTACCTCGCCGTCGACGCGTACACGGCTAAAGCCCTCCGCACGCAGGTCCTCAAACAGCTTGGCATATTCGCCCTTGCGTCCACGAACCACCGGCGCCAACACAAACGCGCGACGGCCCTCCCCCGCCGCCAGCACCTTATCGGCGACTTGGTCGGTCGTCTGACGCTCAATGACACGACCGCACTCAGGACAGTGCGGCGTTCCCACGCGAGCAAACAGCAGACGCAGATAGTCGTAAATCTCGGTTACGGTGCCCACCGTCGAGCGTGGGTTTTTGGATGTCGTCTTCTGATCGATCGACACAGCCGGCGACAGGCCGTCAATCGAGTCCAGATCGGGCTTGTCCATCTGACCCAAAAACTGACGTGCATAGCTCGAAAGGCTCTCGACGTAACGGCGCTGGCCCTCGGCATAGATGGTATCGAACGCCAGTGAGCTCTTGCCCGATCCGGAAAGACCGGTTATGACCACGAGCTGGTCACGCGGAATGGAAACATCGATATCGCGCAGGTTATGCTCGCGCGCGCCGCGAATAACGATAGAAGAATCAGACATGGAAGCTCCTTGCCTCCTACAACTTCAAATCACACTGACGATGAGTTTAGCGCACTCGACGCGCACAGATGTTCGTAATTCAAGATTCGCAGACCTTTTGCTTTGCGTATCGGGTGCTTTGTTTCTCGAAATGCCGTGGAAAGGTTAGAGTAATCTAAAACTGAACTTAATTTGCTGTAACAGAGGAACGTCCATGACCGAAGATATCCCCCTTGAAATCACTTCGAGTGACATGGCCAATCTGCCCATATTCATCGCCGTCCTTATCGTGGCCGCCGTCGTCGTGCGCGTGTATTTTTCAATCAAACACAACGAAAAGCCGCCCATTGCCCGCGTCTTTTGGTGTGCGACGCTCCTCATCCCGCTCGGCATGGTAGCTGCATGGATTACGAATCAATTGCTCGTAAATGAGGACTGTTCCCTATGGGTCCTTTCTTATTCGGCGCTCGGTGCTGCCGCCGTCATACTTCTTGTCGAGCCCTTGGTTTCGGGACTTATCGACCAAACCGATCTTGCGACGGGAACGGTTGCCTGTATTTGCCGCGACATCCTTGTCGTCGCCGCTGTTTCAGCGCTCTCGTTCGTTTCACTCGAAATTGCCTGCAACGAAACGTTCTATCGCATTCCCGCCAACTCATTCGGGTTTTCCGTCGGGCTGCTCGCAACGGTTCTGCTCTCCCTTTATTTGCTGGGACAGCGTCATGGAGGCGTCATGGCCCTCGTGCCCGTCGTCTGTTGCACCCTTGGCATTGCCGAGCACTTCGTCATAACGTTTAAAGGCGAGGCTATCCTGCCGAGCGACATTTTGGCATTGGGCACCGCAATGGAAGTAAGTGAGGGATATGAGTTCACCTTCACTGCAGGAATCGTAACCTCACTCGCCCTGCTGGAGATTTCCCTGGGGCTTCTTTCGCTTATCCGACCGCGAAAGCTCCGTACGCCCGCCCATGTCTTCCCCGCAATCGCCGCTAACCTCTGCGCTTTTCTGCTAGTGACCGTTGTGGGGCTCTTGGGCTTTTCCAACATCGACTTGGAGCAGTCGCTGGATTTTGGATTTGACCGTTGGCAGCCCATCACCACGTATGCGTCTCAGGGTTTTATCACTTCGTTCACCGAAATGGTCAACGAGTTGCCCATTGAAAAGCCCGAAGACTATACGCCCGATGAAGCGCAGAGCATCGAGCAGGAGCTCGCCGCCGCCTACGACAGCACGTATGGCTCGAGCGAGCAGCGCGCGGCGGCCGTTGCCCAGTTCAATGAAATCAAGCCGACGATTGTTGCCGTCATGAACGAGAGTTTTAGCGACCTTTCGTGCTTTGAGCAGCTCCAGGCGGCCGGGTACACCGGTCCCGCATTCTACAACTCGCTTCCCGACACACTTGTTCGCGGCACCATGCTCGCTTCGGTCACCGGTGGCGGAACGGCGAACTCCGAATTCGAATTTTTGACCGGAGCGACAACGGCCTTTGTCGGATTAGGCAAAATCCCCTATCAGCTGTATCAGATGAATAGTGTCAACAGCCTGGCAAAGGACCTTAAAGAGCTTGGGTATACCACTACCGCTATGCACCCGCAAAACCCCGTCAACTACCATCGAGATAAAATCTATCAGCAGCTGGGTTTTGGAGACTTTCTTTCAATCGGCGATTTCGAAGGTGCGCCCTATTACCATGCCGGCGTATGCGACTACGCCACCTACGACAAGATACTCGACCTGCTCAGAACCGACGAAGCCCCGCAGTTCATCTTTGACGTCACGATGCAAAATCACGGCGGCTACGACTATGGCACCGTTCCCGCCGAAGAGCTGACAAACTATTGGGTCGAGGGAGCCAGCGAGGGCGCCAATAGCGCGCTCAATACCTATCTCACCTGCATCAATGCATCCGACCGGGACCTCGAGTACTTTATCAATGAGCTCCGCAATATCGGCAGACCGGTTGTTCTTGTCTTTTTTGGCGACCATCAGCCGAGCGCCGCAACGACTCTCAACGACGAGCTGTACCCTCAGGAAGATACGGCAAGCCACGCTTTCCGTATCTATCAGTCGACCTATTTCGTCTGGGCCAACTATGAAATCGCCGGCAATACCGAGCTCAACGTCTACGACACCGTCGGGGCAAACGAGATTGCAGCTATTACCCTTAATAAGATTGGCGCCCCGCTCACTGACTATCAAAAGGCCCTGCTTGCAACAAGGTCAGATGTGCCCACCATCAATGTCGCCGGCTATATTGGTGCCGACGGGCTGCGCTACGACTTGGAATCTGAAGACAGCCCATACGCCTCGACGATCGACAAGCTGCAGCGCATGCAATACCTCGAGTTCGCCAGCAAAGTTCAGTAAGCCCGCCCATTCGCTTGGACCCATCGTATTGCAAGCACGCTCGGCCCAAATGCATCGCAAATGACTCCCGCTCGCAAACGAGGGTACAATGACGCTCGTGTCACACCGCGGGGCTCCGGCCCCAACATATACAAAGGAGTCAAACATGGGTTGCGAGCACGCACAGGCAGCCGGCGGGCAAACGTCGCCGTCGCAATTTGAGGAGAATACGCTGTCCGAGGTCAAGCGCGTTATCGCCGTGCTTTCCGGCAAGGGCGGCGTCGGCAAGTCATTCGTCACCGGCGCCATCGCCACGGAGCTTTCCCGCCACGGCCACAAGGTCGGCGTCCTCGATGCCGATATTACCGGCCCCTCTATCCCTAAGATGTTCGGCATGAGCGGACGTCACGTCCATGCCCTCGGCAACCTTATGCTGCCCGAAATCTCCGAGCACGGCGTCAAGGTTATGAGCTCTAACCTGCTGCTCCAAAACGAAACCGACCCCGTCCTCTGGCGCGGTCCGGTTATCGCGGGTGCCATCAGACAGTTCTGGAGCGAAACCTCATGGGGCCCCATCGACTACCTGCTGGTCGACATGCCTCCGGGAACGGGCGACGTCGCCCTCACGGTCTTCCAGTCGCTGCCCGTCGATGGCATCGTCATCGTCACGAGCCCGCAGGATCTTGTCTCGATGATCGTCGCCAAGGCGGTCAACATGGCCGAGAAGATGAACGTCCCCATTCTGGGAATCGTCGAAAACATGAGCTATATCGAGTGCCCCGATTGCGGCAAGAAGATCGAAGTCTTTGGCAAGAGCAAGCTCCCCGAGGTCGCCGAGCGTTACAACCTCGAGATCCTAGGGCAGCTTCCCATCAATCCGGCACTGGCCGAGGCTTGCGATAAGGGAGAGGTTGAGACCGCACTGCCCGACGGTATGCTGCCCCAGGCTGTCTCTGCCGTCGAGGCCATTGCCCCGCACGAGACCGCCGAGGCCTAAGTGAACACAAACGCCTCCTATGACGTCTTGGTAATCGGCGGCGGGGCCTCGGGTCTCGCCGCCGCCATTACGGCTGCACGCGCAGGCAAAAGCGCCTGCATCGTTGAGCGCGATGTTGCCTGCGGCCTTAAACTCCTTGCGACCGGCAACGGCCGCTGCAACCTTTCCAACGAATCAATTGATTTCCAGCGGTACAACCACCCCGCATTCGTCGAATCCGTCATGGGCCCCCACCCCGAACAAGAGCTTATGGGTTTCTTCTCCTCGCTGGGCATCATGACAACCTCCGAGGAAGGCCGGCTGTACCCGCGCTCCCTTCGCGCGGAATCGGTGCGCGACGCGCTTCTCAACGTTTGCGACCGCCTAGGTATCACCTTAATCTGCGGAGCCAACGTTGCCTCGGCGCACAAAGCTTCCGAAGGCTGGACACTCCAAATAGACCGTCCAGCGCGGGCACTCAAGGCAAAAAAGCACGACAACCGAAAATCGGAGCTCCGCTCGCTTCGGAAAGCGCTCGCCGATGCCCCTCGCAAGAACGAGGCCCTGGAGGCACATGCCGTAATTATCGCCACGGGTGGCAACCCCACCGGTATCGCCGATACGTTTCGCCTCCCCCTCACTTCGCTGCGCCCCATCCTCTGCCCCGTATCGGCAACGGTCGTCGGCGATCGGGCGGCACTCAAGACGTTGGATGGCCTGCGCGTCCGCGCCCGCTTGACGCTCGCCCGCAATCATAATGAGCTCTGGCACGAAGACGGTGAAGTCCTGTTTCGAACCTTCGGTATCTCGGGCGTCGCTGTCTTCAACCTCTCCCGTCGTATCCAGCACGGCGATACGATCCTGCTCGACGTTTTCCCGGACCTCTCCAAAGACGAGCTGTTCGATATGCTCAACCGGCGCGTTGAGCTGCTCGGCGGCTTTTCGCCCCGCGATTCCCGTTGGCTCGACGGTATGCTCGCCCCGCAACTCTCCCGCGTCGTCTGCACGGCGTTCGAGCAGTGCCATCCAGGCTCCAACGATGTCATCCACCTGGTCTCGATCCTCAAGCACTTTAAGTTGCTCGTCGAGGGAACAGCCGAGGAGCGCTCGGCGCAGGTCACGCGTGGTGGCGTATCTGTCGAGAGCATCTCAACACCCAGTCTACGCGCGCGCAGCGCTGTCGACGCCCCGCTTTACGTCTGCGGCGAAGCGCTCGACATCGACGCCGATTGCGGAGGCTTTAACCTTGCGTGGGCCTGGCTCTCGGGCATTCGCGCTGCAAGCAGCCTGTAGCCGCGCAGTCTATAATCAAAAACGCATTCGGGCCGTCTGGGATACCGGACGGCCTCTTTCTTGCCTCTAAGGAGACCTCGATGATCGAAATCACCCAAGTCAACGCGTCGCTCGATGAAGCCGGCGATGAAAATGCCTGCCTCATTGTTGGCAAGCGAGTCGCCAAGCGCGTCCTACGTTGCAAGGACTCCGAGATCAAGTCCATCGAGCTCCACCGCAAGTCAATCGACGCCCGCAAAAAACGAGACGTCCATTTTATCCTGAGCTTTCGTGTTGAGCTGACTAGTCCCCACCTCGAGCGAGAAGCGGTCGACAGCGTTGCCGAGCGTGACCGCTCGCGTGTATGCGCGATAGAAGACGATGAGCCTTCATTCCCCTCCCCCGTCTCAGACGCACCTCAAGAACGCCCTGTCGTTGTCGGCGCCGGCTGCGCCGGCCTTTTCGCTGCGCTTACGCTCGCCGAAGCGGGTCTTAAGCCCTTGCTCATCGAGCGCGGCGACCCGGCATTTCGCCGCTCGCATGCGATCGACCTCTTTCTAAAGGAGCGCATCCTCGACCCCGAGAGCAATATCCAGTTTGGTCTGGGCGGCGCGGGGACCTTCTCGGACGGCAAGCTCAATACGGGAACAAAAAATCCCGCCCATCGCCTTATCCTCGAAACCTTCGTCGAGGCGGGTGCGCCCCGCGATATTCTGTGGGATGCCAAGCCGCACATTGGCTCCGACATCCTTCCCACAGTTGTCACCGCTATATCCCAGCGCATCGAGCAGCTCGGAGGTGTCGTCCGTTATCGAACGAAGCTCGTCGACATTCGCATCGACGCGTCTGGCACCATTGTCGGTATCGACATCCAGTCGTCCCACGACGCGACAAGCGAGTCAATCAACACAAAGCATCTCATCCTTGCTTGCGGTCATTCTGCCCGCGACGTATTCGAGGTTCTCAAAACCCATGATGTCGCCCTCGCTCAAAAGACGTTTGCCATGGGCGTTCGCATCGAACACCCGCAGCGTGATATCGATCGGGCGCAATATGGCCCCGCAGCGGGTCATCCCGCGCTCGGAGCAGCCCCCTATAAGCTCGTTGCCCATCTTCCCAACGGCCGCAGCGTGTTCTCATTCTGCATGTGTCCCGGCGGACAGGTTGTCGCCGCCTCTTCAGAGCCCGGCCATCTGTGCGTCAACGGCGCCAGTCTCAACGCCCGCGCCGGCCGCAACGCAAACGCCGCTCTCCTCGTTAACGTCACGCCCGACGATCTCCCCAGCGACGATCCTCTTGCAGGCGTAGAACTCCAGCGCATTTGCGAGCGGGCTGCCTATCGCCTTGGCGGCTCCAACTGGAACGCACCGGCACAGCTCGTCGGCGATTTCCTTGCAGAACGCGCCAGCACGACATGCGGCAAGGTAAAGCCCACCTATCCGCTCGGCGTGACTTGGACAGCAATCGATGAGTCATTGCCGCAACATATCATCGAGTCGCTTCGTCTGGGAATTCCCTTGCTCGGCAAAAAACTGCGTGGCTACGACCATCCCGATGCCGTCCTCACCGGTGTTGAGACACGCTCGAGCTCTCCGGTCACCGTTACTCGAGACCGGCAATGCCACGCTGTATCGACCCCGGGGCTCTACCCTTGCGGCGAGGGAGCCGGATATGCCGGAGGAATCATGAGCGCCGCCACCGATGGCATCCGTTGCGCTGAGGCGCTGATAGCAGACCTCTAGTGCACGAACTCCCGCGTCCGAACGACACAGGCCCCAAGCTCCACAGGGAACTCGGGGCCTGTTCGCTACTTCCTGAATCTTGCACCCTGGCGTTTTCTGCCCGAAGCAAAGGTAGAGCCCTTGCGAGCCTGCGAACGCAAACGCTCGATCGTTTCGTCCTCAGATGCGCCCTCAAGCATCGCCCGAATCTGAACGACGGCATCGCGCAGACGCGCCGCCTCCTCAAAGTCCATGGCGGCGGAAGCGTTGCGCATGTCTTCCTCCATGGTCTCGACGATCCGCACGAGCTCGTCATGCGGCAGCCCTTCCAGCTGCTCGGCAAGCGTCTGCTCGGGCGCCACCGTCTCCGGCGCGGCGCCCTCGCCCGACTCATCGGGCGTATAGAATGCGCCATGGCCAAGGGAGTCGCCCTTCGAGCGTCCCTTCGAGCCCACAGTCTTTTCGGCCTCGGCAATAAAGCTCGAAATGTCGTTAATGGCCTTGCGGACCGTCTTGGGCACAATGCCATGCTCTTCGTTATATGCCATCTGAATCTCGCGACGGCGCTGCGTCTCCTCGATGGCTTCTTTCATCGAATCAGTCACAACGTCTGCATACATGATGACCTCGCCGTCGGCATTACGGGCCGCACGGCCAATCGTCTGAATCAACGAACGGCGATTGCGCAAGAAGCCTTCCTTGTCAGCGTCGAGAATTGCCACCAGCGAGACCTCAGGAAGGTCTAGACCCTCGCGGAGCAGGTTGATGCCAACGAGAACATCGATCTTTCCCTCGCGCAGCGTTCGCAGGATCTCGACACGGTCCATCGTCGCTGTATCGGAGTGCATGTAATTGACCTTAATGCCGGCATCAAGCAGATGGTCGGTCAGGTCCTCGGCCATGCGTTTGGTCAACGTGGTCACCAGCACGCGCTCTTTGCGGGCAACGCGCTCGCGAATCTCGTCCTCAAGATCGTCAATCTGGCCTCGGACCGGACGAACGTCGATCTTGGGATCGAGCAGGCCGGTCGGACGAATGATCTGCTCAACGTCATTTTGGCTCACTCGCAGCTCATAGTCACCCGGCGTGGCCGAAACGTAGATGAACTGGGGTATCCTTGCCTCAAACTCATCGAAACGAAGCGGGCGGTTATCGAGCGCTGAGGGCAGGCGAAAACCATGCTCCACCAGCGTCACCTTACGCGAGCGGTCACCTTCGTGCATGCCGCGAATCTGCGGCACCGTCACATGACTCTCATCGATGATGCAGAGCATGTCCTTAGGAAAGTAATCGATCAGGGTAAACGGCGGCTCACCCGGCTTGCGACCGTCCAGATGACGCGAGTAGTTCTCGATGCCGTTGCAAAAGCCCATCGTCTCGAGCATCTCAAGATCATAATCGGTGCGCTGCTGCAAACGCTGCGCCTCGAGCAACTTGTCGGTCGCCTTGAGCTCCGCCACGCGCTTCTCGCACTCTTCGCTGATCGATTTCAGAGCCGCCTTGACCTTCGGCTTCTCGGTCACGTAGTGCGATGCCGGCCATACGGGGATGGCCTCGTACTCACGAAGCATCTCACCGGTGACCTCATCGATTTCGGCGATAAGCTCGACCTCATCGCCAAAGAACTCAAACCGCAACGGATGCTCGGCATAGGGCGGATACACGTCAACGACATCGCCACGCACGCGGAACGTGCCGCGCGCCAGGTCATAATCATTGCGATCGTATTGAATATCGATGAGCGCATGGATAAAGTCATCGCGCTCGAGCGGCACCTTCTTGTCGACGTTTGGAGCCAGACCCGCATAGTCCTCAGGAGAGCCAATGCCATAGATACACGAGACCGATGCGACAACGATCACATCGCGTCGAGAGAGCAGTGACGCGGTCGCCTGATGGCGCAGCATCTCGACCTCTTCGTTAATCGAGGAGTCTTTCTCGATATATGTATCGCTTTGCGGCACATACGCCTCGGGCTGATAGTAGTCGTAATACGAGACGAAGTAGACCACAGCGTTATTGGGAAAGAACTCTTTGAGCTCGCTTGCAAGCTGAGCGGCGAGCGTTTTATTCGGAGCCATGACCAGCGTCGGCTTTCCCAGGGCCTCAATAGTCTTTGCCATCGTGAAGGTCTTGCCCGAACCAGTCACGCCCAGCAAAACCTGATAGCGGTCTCCGTCCCTCACGCCCTGCACAAGCGACTCAATGGCCTTAGGCTGGGAACCAGCGGGCTCGTATGGAGACACGACCTTAAACGGCACCTCAGCGCCCTCAACGCCAAAGCGCTTAAGTTCACCGCCAACGCGTTCTACTTCAAATTCCGCCATGGATACTCCTAACTCATACATCTGCAGTATACGCAGGCGTTGGGCTTAGTCCTATACGAACCGATCGGGATAGAGAGTCTTATAGCGAACCCAGGCATTATTGACGCGAATCAGATAAGCCTGCGTCTCGGGAAAGGTAATCGCGTTGTGAAGCGATGTGTCCTGCTGTGCCCAACCGTCCACATTACCCATGCCAGCGTTATATGCGGCAATAGCGCTGTCCGTCGACCCGTTAAAATACGTTAGAAGATACGAAAGATACGCACAGCCAAACTCGATGTTCGTAGCGGGATCGTTAAGGTTGTCGGCTGAATACTCAGTACCATCGACAAGACCCAAAGCAATCATATCCTGGGCAGTCTCAGGCATCAGCTGCATCAATCCCCGAGCGCCTTGAGTCGACTCAGCCTCGGGATCCCAATTCGATTCAGACTTTATGACAGCACACACCAGATACGGATCAAGATTGTGCGAAATGCTCGATTGCTTTACATACGCCTCGTAGTCAATCGGATACAAAGGCTTAAAGAAGGCGGCAGGAGCATACGAGTAGACGAGCGAAATAAGGCCGAAGACGAACACAACGGCAATTGGCGCCACGCGATACCACGCAAAGAAACGTGTCTTAGGCATCGGCATCCTCCTTATCCGCAGTGTCTATAAACCCATGGCATGCAAGCCATGAGTCAAGCTGCTCAAAGAGCGAATTATCGCCTGAGGCATTATCAATCACAGTTGTAGCGAGATTGCACAGCGCAGACTCATCGGGCTGACAAGCAGAACGGGCATCGAAATCAGATGGCTCCATGCCACGTTGAATAGCGCGCTCGCGACGAACTGACAAAGGGGCGCTGATGACCAGAATTTCATCAGCCAAGCCAAATGCATCCTCAAAACCAGTCGGAGCAGAAACCTCGACCACCGCAAAGGGATAACGGGGAGATGAAACCGTACAACAAACCGGATCGAGAATCCTAAGCGAAAGCTGTTCAATGAGAACGGGATGCACAATGCCATTGAGCCGTGCGACCGAATCAGGAGAAGCAAAAGCTCGAGAAGCGAGGATGCTGCGGCGAATGCCGCCATCCTCATCCAAAATGTCCCAACCGAATTCATCCGCGAGTGCATTGACGATATCAGAGCCCGGCACATACAGCGATTTTGCAAGCTCATCCAGATCGATTAGCATAGCGCCACGAGATTCGAAATAGCGGCAGGCAGTCGACTTACCCGAAGCAATATTGCCCAAGACAAATACGGTAAACATCAAGCCCTCCCTAACGCCAATGCGAGTAATTATCGCTCAAATACACTAGAAGGACTCAAAATACAGCCAAACAGTAAGAGCGCATACGGGGGAGCTAGATCCCAAAGTACAACGCGTAAATAACGCAAAAAGGGGGAGGCCGCGAGGCCTCCCCCTTATCAATTCTCGATGGCGGCTCGGTGCCGTCCACCGGTCAGC
The DNA here is from genome assembly GCA_902495645.1 of uncultured Collinsella sp. Classification (GTDB taxonomy): domain Bacteria; phylum Actinomycetota; class Coriobacteriia; order Coriobacteriales; family Coriobacteriaceae; genus Collinsella. Next base: position 153,534 of record CABUXY010000006.1, read on the forward strand.
GGCGCCCTGGCCTCCCACGGGC
>CABUXY010000007.1:0-140761 GCA_902495645.1 uncultured Collinsella sp.
AGGGCGTGACGGCCGAGGAGTTCATGGGGAGGCTCGAGGCCTACCTCGTGTACTATCGGGATGGGCGCATCAAGAAGTCCCTCGAGTGGCTGAGCCCGACGGAGTACCGCAGGAAGCTTGGATACGCCTAGGCGCGGTCCAAGAAATCGTCCGCGCCCCCAAACAATCCCTATTTCACCGCAACTAATGAAGGGGGCGAGTTAGATGGCCGAGTCTTTGGACAGCTCAAAATAGTCGGGATGCAAGGCGATAACCGGACCTTGCTCTTCGGGCATCAGGTGCAGGTGCGTCTCTGCCAGATAGCTCGCCGCGTCGGTATCGCCCCTCTTAATGGCCTCGAGAATCCGGCGATGCTGCCGACGAATCGGCTCCCAATCCAGATCCTGCGACACCATACGCAACCAGTTGTATCGCTCAAAATGCGTGTTGACGCTCTTCATCCAATCCCACAACATGTGACGACCGGCAATCTCAAAACATGTCTCATGGAACAGGTTGTCCAGATCGAAAAAGCGACGCGTTTCGCTATGGTCGAGCGACTCGGACTCGGCAAGAATCTGCTCGAGCCGATGCTTTTGCTCGGGCGTGGCGGCAGAACAGCATTTAATGAGTACGCTTCTCTCGAGTTTCTCGCGCAAGAAACAGGCGTTCTCGGCACGCTCCATGCTGATTTTTGAGACATAGGTACCGCTTTTGGGACGCGTTTCCACCAGCTCCTGCTCGCGCAGACGCACAAAGGACTCGCGAATGGGTGTGCGCCCGATTCCCGTCTCTTTTTCCAGACCAATCGCCGAAAGGCGCGTGCCGGGCTTGAGCTCGGCATAGATGATCTTGGACCGCAATGCGTTGTACGCCTGGTCTTGCAGGCTCTGATAATGCTGGTGCTGTTCCATAAAGCCCTCGGATGAAGCCTCGGTTAATCGAATACCACTATGCAATACTATCGCATCCCCCGCCCCATCATAAGTTGCGGTGGAATAGTTCCTGTTCAAGGCCTTCAGCAGCAAAAACAGGAACTATTCCACCGCAACTACAGCCAACGAGTTGTTGCGATTAGGTGAACGTTCACCTTTTTATTGTTTTTCTCTTCGCAAATAAAATCCCGTGCGTATACTTAGGCTCAAACGAAACCGATTTCGTTGAGCGTGGGCAATAGGATGCTAAGACGCACCCTACCATCTTGGCATCTTATCGCCCACGCAATACCATTTGCTTTCTTCCCGTCTCGTTGGACCTTTAGTCCCATTCCGGCACAGCGAGACACTTCCTAGACGACTGACCGTGGGGCCGGCTTTTCTGCTTTTGCAGCAGTGCCTCCGATAACCCTCTTTTGCCGGCCCGGGTCAGCTTTTTCACACAACCGAAAGGACGGGTAGCAACATGCGACCGCTCATCATCATGCATGGCGAGAACATCGACTGGTGCCATACCGTCATCAGAATGCTGATGTATCTGGTGGGCGTTGCAGTACTGGCACTCGGTATGAGTCTCCAGACGGCATCCGGCCTGGGCGTCGCCGCGCTCACGTGCTTTGCCACAACCCTATCCATGCTCACTGGCAAGACGCTCGGCTTTTGGATCACCGCAACCTACGTCGCCTACATCGTGGCGCAATTAGCCATCTTGCGAAGCGAGTTCCAGCCGCGCATCCTGCTCGAGTTGTTCTTCTCAACGCTGATTGGCGGCTTGACCGACCTCTTCATGGCGGTCAACCCACTGCATCCCACGGCACTCCCCACACAGATTGCGACCATGCTGCTCTCCCTCGCTGTCACCGCATTTGGCGTAAGTCTCGTCGTCAACATGGGCGTTGTCCCCAACGCGCCCGACGGCTTGGTGCAAGTCATTGCCGAAAAGCTTAAACGCCGCTTTGGTGACGTAAAAGTCGTGTTTGACTGCTCACATGTCGCCGCCTCGCTCGCGTTGTCGCTGATCTTTATGTACAACCTGGGCGGCTTTGGCGTCACGACCGCCATCTCGGCACTGTTCCTGGGCCATGTCATCAACGTCGCCAACAAACTGTTCGCCCAGCGCTTTATCCGCGCGGCATTCGGAAAATAGCACCACCGTAAGAACCCGCGAACAGCGCTATACGTTGCTATATCTCACTATACTTTGCTATATCTTGCTATATCTTGCTATATCTTGCTTTATCTTGCTATATCTTGCTTTATCTTGAGCAAAGGTGGCTCACATGCAAACAAACCCTTTTAAGCCCACAGCAGGTAAAACACCTCCCACGATTATCGGCCGCGAAGATGTGCTCGAAGAATTCAATGAGGGCCTCGTCAACGGGCCTGGTGCCCCGGGGCGCCTAATGCGCATAGCCGGCGTCCGTGGAACGGGCAAGACGGTCCTCCTTGACGAGTGCTCACGTTTGGCGCAAAGCCGTGGCTGGACGGTCATAAAAGAGGTCGCAACCGAGGGACTTTGCCAACGCATTCTCGAACAGCTGCAGCCCAAATTCCAGGCCAAACACGCCAGATTTGAGCCCACCGTAGCTGGCATATCCATCGGCAGCATAGACATTGAGCGAATCGGTCCATCGCTACGCGACGCCATGAGACAGACAATATCCAAGAATGAAAATGGCCTGCTCATCACTCTCGACGAGGTTCAAGACGCAGAGCTCGATGAGGTCCGAACGCTCTCCATTGCGATTCAGCAGGTTATCGGCGAAGACCTTGATATAGCCTTTGTTTTTGCGGGGCTGCCTTCGATGATTGAAAGCATCATCAACGGAAAGACACTTACGTTTTTGCGCCGTGCCCTCCCCTTTGACCTGAAGGCTGTGGCAGTAACCGAAGTGTCGTACTCCCTCGAGGAAACCATTGAAGCGTCTGGCATGGAGTTGCAGCCAGGTATTGCCGGCCAACTTGCCGAGGCAACGCAAGGTTATCCTTTCATGATCCAACTCGTTGGATACTACGCATGGCAGTTGGCAAGACGCGCACATACACCGATTATTGGAGAAGAAGAAGCCGAGCGTGGCATTGCAACGGCACGCGAACGCTTCTGCGCCATGGTGATTGAGCCCGCGCTGCGGCGCATTCCGCCCACGTGCATCGCTTATCTGCTGAGCATGGCGTCTTTGGGGCAGACGAGCTCGACCAGCATGGTTGCCGATGCCCTAAACAAAACGCCTCAACAGGTGAGTTCCGTCCGCAGCCGCCTGTTAAGAGAATCGATTATCGAGGCTCCCTCGTACGGCAAGGTCTCATTTGCCATCCCCTACATGCGCGACTACCTCTACGAGCACAAAGCCGAACTGGAAGTTGAACTGTAGAAACGGCAACTGCCCTGCAAGACGAAAACCGTTTTCGTACGGATTAAAGCAGACGTAAACGATTTTCGTCTTGATTTGCGTACGGAATTAAGACGTAAATTGCGCTTTCGTACGCTTATTACCAGACGCAAATTGTTTTCGTCCGGCCATGCGTCCCCAATCTAGACGAAAAGAGCCCCGAGCTCGTATTGAACTGCATCCCAATTCTTGGACGGGCGCCGATGCCCTGATCTCTGCCATGTCGAGGTGCGAGATCAAATCCTTGGCGCGCTCGCCGGAGTGGTATGCCTTGTTCGGCGCCACCTTCCTGTAGAGCTTCTTGAGCTTCGTCTTCCCCTTGTTGCCCGGCGGCATCTCCGTCTCAGGTGGCAGCCCTAGGAAGGACAGGACGCCGGGCAGGTCGCACAGCATCACGTCCTCGATGTCGGCCTTGGCCGCCAGGTCGACGACTCTCTGCGCTGTCGGCGAGATGTTCGGGGTGCTGCTACCGCCCGCTGGTTCGGAAGCTGGCGGGCAGTAGCGGCAGTAGCGGTGTGGCTCGATAGGCCCGAATATCCGTAAGGAAGGTGCTCGCTCTCATATGTGCTGATATGCCTCGCCTCGCGAACCTTGGGATGCTTCCTGAGGTAATCCCTCAATTCGAGCCACTCTTTATGCTCATAACGCTTCGAAATCGTTTCCCCGTCGACAGTTTCCTTCACATAATGGTATGTTCGAACGCCTTCGAACTTGCCGAACCCGTTCTCGACGCTGAAGTTTCTGAACCAGCGCGAAAACCCATTCAGGTCCATGAAGTTGACTTGGGGATGCCTGTCTTTCGTTCGTTCGAATGAGTGGACGAGCGGAGTGCCTTTGACTTGTTCCAGGCCGAAGGCTTCCATTTCGCGGGCCTGCTCCTTTTTCCAGAATTCGAGATACGACGTCAGCGTCTCGCTTATCGAGATCCTCTGCACGCTTTTCTTGCTTTTGGGCGAGCGAACGCTTCGATCGGCCGCGAACTGCTGCTCAATGAGGATGCTTCTGTTCTCGACGGAGACATCGGACCACGTCATCCCGAGGGCTTCTGCCCTTCTCATGTCGGTGTCGAGCATGAGCATCACGCATGTGATGTGCGCGTCCGGTTCTCGATTGAGTAGGATGTCGAGTAGGCGAGCGGCGTGATGGTTCCTTCGCGGTTGTCGTGGATTTTTTTTGCGTACGAGCCGACGGTGTCCCTCGATTTTTGGACGTAGGTGCCGCTGTTGAGTTCTGCCTTGTAGGCTTCGAGTGCGGCGTCGACCTCTCGGCTTTTGGTGGTATGTATGGTCTGCCACGGCGAATAGCGGTATTTGCCCGTGACCGGATCCTTGCCGAGGCTGTGACGGTAGCGCCACGTGTATTTGTCGCGGCGTTGCTTCGTTCCTTTGCCTATGACGAGAGGTCGGTCGTTCATCGTGTTCCTTGCCTGAAGTGCCTGAGAATCGCGCTCGGTTGCGCGGAATGGCGCAAAGGGCTGGGGCGGGTGGGCATTACCCTTGGTGGTGGGCCCTGCGTGGGGTCACACCCCAAGGGTAATGCTCCGCCTGACCGCTTTCAAGCTCGTTGTGGGTCGAATTTGGGTCGAATTATTCCGCGTACTTTTCTTTCGTAAATCTATGAAAACATCAAATGACCTGGAGTTATATTGACTTCAATTTGGGTCGAAATGTCTGAATGAAACAACGTCGTAGCGACCTCATAACCCGAAGGTCGGTGGTTCAAATCCGCCCCCCGCGACCATGAAACTTCAGGTCGGAAGCATAAAAGCTCCCGACCTTTTTCTTTGTCTAGGGGTTTCGGCATCTCTCGTTCTTTGGGTACCTCGAGGCGGGCAATCAGATAGATGCTTACGAGTATCATAGGGTCTTTTTACGTCGCGGTCGTGTCTCGTACTGGTGCGCCGCTCTTTGTGGGACGTGTCACTTTGCCATAGGTTGTCCGGCGGCGGGGCGCAGGTCGTTCCCCGTGGCGTCGCTCCTTTCGACGCTACGCTGCCTGGCTACTCGTTCCACTGGTGCTTTTTCATGTCGACGCAGCCGTTGTCTCGGAAGGCGACTCCTTCCTCCGTCAGTAGTGCTCGCTGGTCGGGGAAGTTTGGCGCGAGGCGTCCCGCGTGGTTGACGACGCGGTGGCAGGGATAATCGCCGTAGCGATCCGCCTCGCTCAGCACCGCTCCGACCAGGCGAGAGTTTTTCTCCCTGCCGATGAGGCGCGCTATCTGACCGTACGAGGCGACGCATCCCGCCGGAATCTCTGCCACGACGGAGAGAATCTCATAAACCAAATCTTCGTCCAGGACTTTTCCCATCGTATCGCTCCCGTGTTCGCTTTTGCCTTCGGGGGCGCGGCGCCGATCACCCGTGCTGCGATTTTCGCAGCTCCCCTTACCGAAGCATCGAGGGAAAGCGCGTGCGTGTCAAGGTTGTCTGGTCCAGTTGCTGGCTCGATGCCTCGAGATGTTCGCCTCAAGTGCGACCTGCCCCTATTGGAAAAGGATGCCGAAGATGTATTTGGTGATGGCGGAGCGGCGGATGACCCCCACGAGTTTGCCCTCGTCATCAACCACAGGAAGCTTCTTGAACTTCTTCTTCGCCAGCAGCGCGGCGACGCGGGCGATGCTCTGCTCGGGACGGGCACACACTACCTGGCGCGTCGCGAAATCCATGACGCAGCGATCCTTCAGGTCTTCGATGCGCTGCTCAAGGCTCTGATCGTCGAAGTACAGCATGGACGCGTCGCCGCCCGTGAAGATGGTGTGAGCGCGATGCTGCGCGATGGCTCCCATGACATCGCCGTCGGAGATGAACCCGACCACCTGGTTGCGCTCATCGATTACGGGCATGCTGCTCACCTCGTTTTCGGCGAGCATGCGCACCACGTCGGAAATCGTGCAATCCTGCGTGCAGGTGAACGGCTCTTCAATCATGATGCTCGAAACGGGCGTCCCCTCGAGCTCGAGCGGGATGCGCTCGGACAGAATCTCGGACATCGCTTATGCCTCCTTCGTTTTCGGTGCGGTTTTCTTGGTGCGCACGCTGAATATGGCGCAGATAAGGGAAACGAGGCCGATTGCCGCGCACACCTTGTAAGCGACGCCCGCGCCCACGGCGGTGGCTACTTGGATGCTCGCATCGACGCCGGCCGACGCGGTGACGCTTGTCATGACCGTGATGATGAGCGCCGTGCACAAACCGCCGGCGACCTGGCGGCCGGTGTTCGCGATGGCGTTGCCGTGGGCGATCATGTCATTTTTCAAGGCATTGACACCCCATGTGTTCACCGGCATGTTCGCGAGCGACTGGCCGGCGGACTGCAGCATGCAGAACAGCGCAACCACCAAGATGGGCGTGTTTACCGTCGAAAGCGAGAGCAGGAACAGGGCGCCGGTCATGAGGGCCAGGCCGACGATCGAGATGGCACGCGGACCGAACTTGTCGAACACCACGCCGGAGATAGGGCTGATGATGATGCCCACCGCCGCGGCGGGAAGCATGGCCATGCCGGTTTCGAAGGCCGAAGCGCCAAGCGAGGTTTGCAGCAGCAACGGCAACAGCGTGTTGGTGACCAGGCATGCGGCGTTGATGAGCGTGACGATGATGGCGGCCACGCGGAACTCGCGCGTCTTGAGCGTGCCCAGTTGAAGCAGCGGGTCCTCGATTTTGCCCTGGCGTACGACGAACAGCACCAAGCACACGACACCCGCGACGATCGAGCCGAGCACCACGGGGTTGCCCCAACCCATCGACGAGGCGCTCGAGAACCCGTAGAGAAGTCCGCCGAAGGCGATGGTGGAGAGGACGACCGAGGGCAGGTCGAGCTTGGGGTTCTTCAGCTCGCCCACGTTTTTCAGCATGAACACGCCCAGCACCAGCACGAGAATTGCGAGGGGGACGATGGCGCCGATCATGGTGCGCCAGCCGTACGTGTCGATCACCGCGCCGCCTACGACGGGGCCGACCGCGGGGCCCGCCGACATGACGATGCCCGCCATGCCCATAGCCGTTCCTCGTTTCTCGACGGGGAACACCAGCATGGGAACCACCGAGACAAGCGGCATGAGCACGCCTGAGCCCGCCGCTTGCAACACGCGACCGATGATGAGGAACAGGAAATCAGGGGCTGCGGCGCACAGCAGCGTGCCCAGCGCGAACACCAGCGTCGCCCCGAAGAATAGCGCGCGGGTGCTGAACTTGTCGATAAGGAACGCCGAAACGGGGACCATGATGCCGCTCACCAGCGGGTATATGGACATGATCCACTGGGCAGTCGAGGCATCGATGGCGAAATCGGACATGATGACCGGCAGCGCAGGCGACATCACCGTTTGGTTCAGTAGCGCCAAGAAGGCACCCAGGACGACGACCGCGACGATGCGGATCTGGGTACCGGTAATGCGCCCATTGGCGGGCGCGACCGTACAATTATCAGACATAAGCTTCCTTCGTATCTATTCGATTCTTCGCCGAAGGCGCGCCGGCCCACGGGCGAAATAACATGCACGTGCTATGCATGCATCAGATACGACAGGAAGAAAGCGGCTGCTCAGAGCGCACTTGGGGAACAACAGGAGAGGCCCCGTATACCAGGGGCCGCCGAATTGCGATGTATGCTTTGGTCAAATCCTTCATAGCGGGGAGGTATTCTAGCAGCCGTCTTCGCCCCTTTCAAGGGATGTAACCCAGACGTTGATTTTCTTCACCGAGGCGCCATCGTTGACGGGTGGCGTGCTTCTCTATCGCCACACCGCGGGGCGAGGGAACGCCGCGGCGAGCTTGTACATCGGCTATGTGTGCAGCTGCGAGCGTGTCACCGGCGCGCGCTGGGCGCCAGTCCGATCCGGCCGACTCTTGCCGACGGTCGGTCGCCGTCCTCCTCCATCTCCGCCTGCTCTGTTTTTGCTCGGCTCCCTTGTCGTATCATGGACGGACGAGAATTGAGCGAAGGCGGTACGTATGAACATCCAGATATTCGGCACGAAGAAAAGCTTCGATACTAAGAAGGCGCAGCGCTATTTCAAGGAACGTCGTGTGAAGTTCCAGTTCATCGACTTGAAGGAAAAGGGGATGAGCAAAGGCGAGCTCGAAAGCGTGGCGCGCGCCGTCGGCGGGATCGACGCTGTGATCGATCCAAAGGCGAAAGATGCCGACACGGTTGCGCTCGTACAGTATCTTGCTGCCGACCAGAAGTTCGAAAAGGTGCTCGATAACCAGCAGATTCTTCGTGAGCCCATCGTTCGCAACGGCCGCCAGGCAACCGTTGGCTACGAGCCTGACGTGTGGAAGGGCTGGGAATAAAGTGAAGCGCCCACGCCCGTGGTTTTATCCACGGACGCGGGCGCTTGCGTAAGACGTCTCTTGTCGTTTGAGTGGAGCGCCCCGGCGGCGCTGAACAACGCGCCCCGGTGACGTGGCTCGGGGCTCTTTGTGCCGCACATCTATGAGAGGAGATATTTGATGCGCATGGGCGCTACTCCATGTAGCCACCCTGAATGGCGGAAACTGCATGCTCGGTAAAGAACTTGAGCGTGCCGGAGGTATAGCGATTAGCCTTGGGCTTCCAAGCGGCTCGGCGCTCGGCCAGGACGGCATCGATCTCGGCCGGCTCCATCTCCTTGCCGGCGATGCCCACAATAGACAGCGAGCGCTCGGGGATGTTGATCTGGATAAGGTCGCCCTCCTCGATCAGGGCAATCGGGCCGCCCACGGCAGCCTCGGGCGAAACGTGACCGATAGCCGGGCCCTTGGAGGCGCCGGAGAAGCGGCCATCGGTGATAAGGGCAATGCTCGCACCCAGCTCGGGATCGCTGGCGATAGCCTCGGTGGTGTAGAACATCTCGGGCATACCGGAACCCTTGGGGCCCTCATAGCGAATGATAACGGCATCGCCGGGCTTGACCTCGTGCGTCAGGACGGCGTGGATGGCGTCCTCCTCGCAATCGAACGGACGGGCCTTAAGCGTGGCCTGGAACATCTCGCGCGGAACAACCGTGTGCTTGACGACGGCGCCCTCGGGGGCAAGGTTGCCGTGGAGGATGGCGATGGAGCCGTCGGTACCAAAAGCCTGGTCAAACGGGCGAATGATGTCCTCGCGCTTGAGGTTCCATTTCTCCAAGTAGCGGCCGCACTTCTCGTAGTAGCCGTTGTTCTTAAGGTCCTCGAGGTTTTCGCCGAGAGTCTTGCCGGTGACGGTCATGACGTCGAGGTGGAGCATCGACTTGATCTCCTCCATGATGCGCGGCACGCCACCCGCATAGTAGAAGAACTGCGCCGGCCACTCACCTGCGGGACGAACGTTGAGCAGGTAGTGGGCACCACGGTGCAGACGGTCGAAGTCGTCGGCGGACATCTCGATGCCAAACTCGCGGGCGATCGCAGGGATATGCAGCAGCGAGTTGGTGGAGCCGGAAATGGCGCCGTGGACCATGATGAGGTTCTCGAAGGACTCCTTGGTCACGATGTCGCGCGGGCACAGGTTGTGTTCGGAGAGCCACACGGACTGACGGCCGGCCTCGCGCGCAAACTCACGCAGATCGGAGCTGGTTGCGGGCAGCAGGGCCGTGCCGGGGAGCATAAGGCCCAGGGCCTCGGCGGTAACCTGCATGGTCGACGCGGTGCCCATAAAGGAGCAGGCGCCGCAGCTGGGGCATGCGTTGTGCTTGGCAAACTCGAGCTCCTCGCGGGAGATCTCGCCGCGCTCGTAGCGGGCAGAAATCGCGCCGAGCTGCTCCAGGGTCAGCAGATCGGGACCGGCATCCATGACGCCGCCGGTAACGACGATGGAGGGGATGTTGATGCGGCCCATGGCCATGAGGTTCGCAGGCAGGCCCTTATCGCAGCTGGCGACAAAGACGCCGGCGTCGAACGGGGTGGCCTTGGCATGGATCTCGATCATGTTGGCGATCATGTCGCGGCTGGGCAGCGAGTAGTTAATGCCGTCGTGGCCCTGGGCCTCGCCGTCGCAGATATCGGTGCAGAAGTAACGGGCACCGTGACCGCCAGCCTCGGCAACGCCAGCACGGACCTCCTCGACCAGCTCAAACAGGCCGACAGAACCCGGGTGCGAGTCGCCGAACGTCGACTCGATAATGACCTGCGGCTTGTCCAGATCCTCGATGGTCCAGCCAGACCCCAGACGCAGCGGGTCCATCTCGGGGCTGATGGTGCGAAACTTGCCGGAACGCGGCTGCAGCTTGGCAACCAGGTCGGCTGCCTCCTGCTGAATCTGTGCCTTGGTCTTCTCGTCCATAATGCTCTCCTCTTTTGGTTTGAACGGTTGTACCAATCGTTGGTTAATGAATCAGGTGAAATGGGTACCGAGCGATGCACTCGGCAAAAGATGCTTAGCTACGCGAACTAAGCGAAGAACGAAATCACCAGGGCGCAGGCAAGACCCGAAAGGCCGATGAGCGTCTCCATAACGGTCCAGGACTTGAGGGTTGTCTTCTCGTCAATCTCCAGGAACGAGGAGCACATCCAAAAACCGGCATCGTTGACGTGCGAGAGGGCCGTGGCACCGCCGCAGATAGCAAGACAGATAGCGGCGCGCATGAGCACTGAGGCTCCGGCAACCGCGGGCATGGCGGCCATAATGCCCGATGCCATGGTCATAGCGACGATGGAGCTGCCAACAGAGGCGCGCACCATGACGGCAATCAAAAAGGCAACGACCACCAAAGGCAGCAGTGAGGCCTCGAGCATAGGGCCGATAACCTGGCCCAAGCCGCAGTCTTGCAGCATCCAGCGAATGACGCCGCCACAGGCGATAACCAGCAAGATCATGCCGACGGGTTTAAGAGAGCGGTCGAGCAGGGCTTTGAGCTCGGCGCCGGAGTAGCCGCGGCGCGCGCCCAGCAGATACATCGCGACGAGCGTGGCGAGCGTCAAAGCGACGAACGGCTTGCCCAGGAAGGCAAGAATCGAGGCGAGTTCGGCGGGCATGGGGATATAAGAGGACAACGTGCCCAGCAAAATCAGACAAAGCGGCGTGAGCACGATGGCAAGCACCATGCCAAAGGAGGGAAGCTCCTTTTCGTCGCTCGCACCCTCGGCAGAGGTAAAGTGCTCCGGAACATCGGTAAAGATGCGACCGCCCACGTTGCGGCCCCAGATGACGCCGGCGATCGCCATGGCGATGAAGGCGGTGGGGATACCGACGAGGATCATGGTGCCCAGGTCGACACCGAGCGTGCCGGCGACCAGAACCGACCCGGCCGATGGCGGCACAAACGCATAGCCGGCGGCAAGTCCCGCGAGCAGCGCGATGCCATAGTAGAGCGTCGACTTTTTGGTCTGCGATGCCACGCTAAACGCAAGCGGAATCAAAACGACCACGCCGGCCTCAAAGAACACCGTAGTGCCGATAACCAGACCGGTAATGCCCAGCGCCCAGCTGGAATGACCCTGCCCAAAGGTATCGATGAAGGTCTGGGCGATCTTCTTGGCGCCGCCGCTCTCCTCAAGAATCTGGCCAAACATCGAGCCGAGGCCAATGAGCAGGGCGATGTTTTGCAGCGTGGTTCCCACGCCCTTGGTGACAGTGTCCGCCACCAGGTCGAGCGGCATACCGGCGCCGATGCCGATCGCGAGCGCCGAGACCATCATCGAAAGCACAGGATGCAGCTTGAACTTAATGATGAGCGCAAGCAGCAGCGCGATGCCCACGATAGCGGCGATGACCAGCCTGGTGGGGTCGGCCATAAACGTTGGGTCTGACATCTTTCCTCCAATTCATCAGACCTTTTGAATTCGTCTTAGACTATAGCGTGTTTTCAATAGGTCTGATGTTTAAAAGGGAAACTTTTTCAAAATACATCTGATGTATTTCCTGAACGATCTGTTTTTGACGGTAAACGGCTACTTACAGCTCTCCATTGTCGGAGCGAACCACCGCGGCTTCTGTTAAATGAGCTAGAATAGCTCTGATGAATTCTTTTGATATGAGGTGAAGCGTGGCACGAGCCGATTCGGGACTCCCCGAGCAGATTTCGGAGAAAATTATTCAACTGATCCTGGATGAGCATCTTGAGCAAGGCGACCGCCTGCCCAAGGAGGCTGTGCTCGTCGAGCGCCTGGGTGCTGGCAGGAGCACCGTACGCGAGGCTATGAAGCTGCTGCAGTCACGCAACATCGTGCGCATTAAGCAGGGCTCGGGCACCTATGTGGCGTCAAACCCCGGCGTTGCCGACGACCCACTGGGCTTTACCTTTATCGACGACAAGCAGCGTCTGGCGCGCGACCTACTCGAAGTGCGCTTTATGATCGAGCCGCAGATGGCCAGCATGGCCGCAGAGCACGCGACCAACGACCAGGTCGTCTGTATCAAAGAGCTCTGCGACGAATCCGAGCGCCTGGCCGAGGCCGGTGAGGATTACTCCGCCGCCGACACCGCGTTCCACAATGCCATTGCCGAGAGCTCCGGAAACCTCGTCGTTCCCCGCCTGATGGGCGTGCTCAAGGCATCCGTCCCCCTCTTTATCGACGTGACCGGCAAAAAGCTCGTCGAGGAAACTATCCGCACGCACCGCGATGTGGCCGACGCCATCGCCTCGCGCAATCCCACCGCCGCGCACGACGCGATGTATCTGCACCTGGTGTATAACCGCAACATGATTGCGGAGGGCGCGCAGGAACAGAGCGAATAAACGTCCGCGCGGCAAGGGCGAGATCACCGTTTACCTTTTAAAAGTGAACGTTCACCTGATTTTAGGAGAATCTGACTTTTAATTCCCCCTCTTCTCCTATACTGACCTTGTATGAAAAGCAAGACTAATATAGATGAACGTTTCTTTTGAAAGGATCGCTATGTCTGATCTTATGGACAGCTTCCGCCTGGATGGCAAGGTCGCGCTCGTAACCGGCGCCACCTATGGCATCGGTATGGCCATTGCCGAGGCGCTCGGAGAGGCCGGCGCCAAGATCGCCTTTAACGCACGTCACGCCGACAAGGTCGCCGAGGCCGAGAAGCACTACCGCGAGCTGGGCTTTGAGGCCCATGGTTACGTGGCAGACGTCACCGACGAGGCCGTCGTCGCCGAGCTCATCGCCAAGATCGAGGCCGACTTTGGTACCACGCCCGATATCCTGGTCAACAACGCCGGCGTCATTCAGCGCACCCCGATGCTCGACATGAGCGCCGAGGACTTCCGTCGTGTCGTCGATATTGACCTCAACGCACCGTTTATCGTGTCCAAGGCCTGTCTGCCCGGCATGATCGCCAAGGGCCACGGCAAGATCATCAACATCTGCTCGATGATGAGCGAGCTGGGTCGCGAGACCATCGCCGGCTATGCCGCGGCCAAGGGCGGCCTGAAGATGCTCACCAAGAACATCTGCTCCGAGTTTGGCGAGGCCAACATCCAGTGCAACGGCATTGGGCCCGGCTACATCGCCACGCCGCAGACCGCGCCGCTGCGCGAGACGCAGCCTGACGGAAGCCGCCATCCGTTTGACCAGTTCATCATTGCCAAGACGCCGGCCGCCCGTTGGGGCACGCCCGAGGACCTGAAGGGCCCCGCCGTGTTCCTGGCTTCCGACGCGTCGAACTTCGTCAACGGCCACATCCTCTACGTCGACGGCGGCATCCTCGCATACATTGGAAAGCAGCCTCAATAAGCGTCACCGCAACTGCCCACATCAGGTTTCATCCACTCGTTTTTCATGTGAGTTGCGGTGAGATAAGGATTGGTTTTGGCTTCTATCAGGCAAAACAGTCCGTATTTCACCGCAAGTTAGAAATAGAAAGGTAATTCGCAATGAAGATCGCTCTGATCAATGAGAACTCTCAGAACTCCAAGAACCCTATGATCGAGGCTGCCCTTAAGAAGGTTGTCGAGCCCATGGGGCACACCGTCTTTAACTATGGCATGTATGCCGACGCCGATTCCAAGCCCCTCACCTACGTGCAGAACGGCATCCTTGCCGCCGTGCTGCTGAACTCCGGCGCTGCCGACTACGTCGTGACCGGCTGCGGCACCGGCGAGGGCGCCATGCTCGCCTGTAACTCCTTCCCCGGCGTGCTGTGCGGCCACGTTGCCGACCCGCTCGACGCCTACACCTTTGCCCAGGTCAACGATGGCAACGCCGTTGCCATGCCCTTCGCCCTCAAGAACGGCTGGGGCCAGGAGCTCAATCTTGAGTACACCTTCGAGAAGCTCTTTGGCTTTGGTTCGGGCAACGGCTATCCTGCCGAGCGCGTTGAGCCCGAGCAGCGCAACAAGAAGATCCTCGACGGCGTGCGCGCTGTGACCATGCGTCCGCTCGTCGACGTCCTGGGCGAGATCGATCAGGACCTGGTGAAGGGCGCACTTGCCGGCGAGCACTTCCAGGAGTACTTCTTTGCCAACGCCACCGACGAGGCCATCATCGCCAAGGTCAAGGAGCTCCTGGGGCTCTAATCGCACGACTCATTGCAGCTAACGCAAGCGGCGGTCGTCCCACGTACGGGACGACCGCCGCTTTTTGCTATCTACCGACTGACGCCGCGGGGACAGGCCCCATGCACCAAGGGATTAACTAGAGCTCGCAGGCAATCTTGTAGCCGTCGCCGATGGCGTCGCGGATGTTGCCGCACTTGTTGGCATCGCCCAACACGTGGGTGGTAACGCCGGCTGCAGCAAGGTCGTCGGCCAACTTGGTATTGGGACGATAGCCCATGGCAAGTACCAGCGTATCGGCATCGGCGATGGTGTGGATCTCGCCGTCCTTTTCGTAGCTGATGGCATCCTCGGTAATCTCGGTCACCTTGGCCTCGGTCAGCACGTGAACGCCCTTGGAGAGCATGCGCGTGATGAGCACCGCGCGACCGGCGCCGCCCTCGTTGGCGGCGAGCGTCTTGGTCATCTCGATGACGGTGACGTCGCGATTGGCCGGCGACAGATCGTTGACCAACGGGGCCAGGTAGTCGGCCGTCTCGCAACCGACGGTGCCGCCGCCCACGATGACAATCTTCTTGCCCGGGAAAGCCTTGCCGCCCAGCAGGTCGTCAGCCGTCATAACCTGCTTAAAGCCCTGCATGAAGGCCGGGGCGATGGGCTCGGCGCCATAAGCCAGGACGACCTCGTAGCCCGCGTAGTCACGCTGAATGTCCTCGGCAGTAAGCTCGGTGCCAAATACGCACTTCACGCCGGCCTCGGCCAGGCGACGATACTGATACTTGATCACGCGGGTGAGTTCCTGCTTTGCCGGCGGAACGGCTGCGATACGCATCTCGCCGCCCGGTTCGTCCTGCTTGTCCACGAGTACCACGTTGTGGCCGCGCTTGGCGGCAATGAACGCCGCCTCCATGCCCGCAGGACCAGCGCCCACAACCAGTACGTTCTTGGCCTCGGCGGCAGGCTCGTAGCCAGCCTCGTCGCGCTCCACGTCCGGGTTGACGGTGCAGGAGATGCGCTTGCCAAACATAATGCCGTTCAAGCAGCGCAGGCAGCCGATGCAGGGACGGATATCATCGGCGTTGCCGGCAGCGGCCTTATTGCAGAACTCGGCATCGCATAGGTTGGCGCGGCCCATCATGCAGATGTCGGCAGCGCCGTCCTCGATCAGCTCCTCGGCGATCCAGGCCTCGTTAATGCGGCCGACCGTGGCAACGGGAATGTTCACGTGCTTCTTGATCTCGCGCGAGCAGGCGGCGTGCGAGGCCTGCTGCGTACCGGCGGCGGGAATCGCGGAGCCGCGCTTGATGGTGGTGCCGCCCGACACATGAATCATGTCGACGCCGGCCTTCTCCAGGCGACGTGAGACGTAAATCATGTCGTTGAGGGTCAGGCCGCCATCGGTGTACTCGTCGCCCGAGATGCGGACGTCGATGATAAAGTCCTTGCCGCAGCGCTCGCGAATCTCGGCGATGACCTCGAGCAAGAAGCGCATGCGGGCGTCGAGCGAGCCGCCGTACTCGTCGGTGCGCTTGTTGTAGAGCGGAGTCAAAAAACCACCGAGCATGCCGTGGGCGTGCGCCGCATGGACCTCGACGCCATCGACACCGGCCTTCTGCATACGCACGGCAGCATCACCGAACTGATGCGTGAGCTCGTGAATCTCGTCGACCGTGATAGGACGCGGCGCCTCGCGGGCATAGGACGGGCCCACAAAGGACGGAGCGATCAAGCGCGGCGTGCCCGGAATGTTAAAGGCCATGTAGGCGGGGTGGAAGAGCTGCGGCATGATCTTGCAGCCGTACTCGTGGACGGCTGCGGCGAGCTTTTCCCAACCGGGGATAAACGTGTCGTCGTAGCAGCACATGTCACCCGGCAGATAGGTGTAGGTGGGCTCGACCGTCACGACCTCGGTAATGATGAGGCCCACGCCGCCCTTGGCGCGGGCGCGGTAATGATCGACCAAGTCATCGGTCACATAGCCATGATCGGCCAGGTTGGTGGACACCGGCGGCATAAAGACGCGGTTCTTGACCTCGGTCATACCGACCTTGATCGGGCTAAAGAGCATCGGGTAAGCAGAGGACTCCATACAGGCTTCCTTTCGTTTGAGCCGCTCGGCGGCAGTTGCTGACGTACCTATCGTACCAGCAACCGCGCAGCACCCGACCGTGCGCGTTCCCCCAGCCTCTGCTCAACCCCAAAAAGTTGCGGTGAAATACGGGGCAGCCGAGGCTTTTGACAGGCAAAACAGTCCGTATTTCACCGCAACTGATGGATGGGATGTGTTAGAGACCCAAATAGGCAGTCATGCCTTCGACGGCGAGCTTGGCGCCTGCCACGGCATGAACCACGGTGAGCGGGCCGTTAACCACGTCGCCGGCGGCAAAGACGCCAGGCACGGTGGTCATACCGTACTCGTCGACCGAAAGAAGGCCGCGATGATCGGTCTCCAGACCGCCCGTCGTAAGCACAAGCTTGTCCTTGGGCACCTGCGAAGCCGCGATCACAACTGTGTCGGCGGACACATGGTCGAGCTCTTCCTCATAGCCCACCACGTTGTTGTCCTCGTCAAAGATAGCCGTCTCGAACACCGGACCGCTATCGTCGATGGCGCAGATCGCCTTGCCGCACACAATCTCGGCACCGTCAAGCTCGGTCAACTCGACCTCGTCGTCAATCGCAGAGATGTGGCGCGAACGGGCATACACAGTGACCTTGCGGGCACCCGAGCGCAGGGCCGTGCGGGCAACATCCATGGCCACATTGCCGGCACCGATAACCGCCACGTTCTGCCCGATTGCCACGCTCGTGGGATCGACCAGGTAATCGATACCAAACAGCACGTTGCCGCGCGACTCGCCGGGAATACCCAGTTTGCGAGCTCGCCAGGTACCGGTACCGACAAAGACCGCGTCGTAGCCGTCACGTAGCAGGTCATCGATGTGCAGTGCGCCGCCGATGGTGGTCGAGGGGCGCACGCGCACGCCAAGCGAGCACATCACGTGACGGTACTTTTGTACGAGCGCACGGGGCAGGCGGAACTCGGGGATACCGTACTCCAGCACACCGCCGATCTCGGGGCGCTGTTCAAATACCGTGACGGCACAGCCCAGCTGGGCCATCTTAATGGCCACGGTAATACCGGCGGGACCGGAACCGACCACGGCAACCTGTTTGCCGCACGACGGCGCGGGCTTCCACTCCTTACGATCCAAATACGCTGTCGAGATATAGTTCTCGATGCTCGAGAAATGCACGGGTGTGCCCTTGCGGCCCTGGATGCAAGCGCCCTCGCACTGGCCCGAATGGTTGCACACCACGGAGCAGACCGCGCTCATGGGATTGTTCTGGAACAGCAGCTCGCCCGCCTCTTCTAGACGACGCTGTTTGAACAGGTCGATGACCTGCGGAATAGGCGTCTGAACCGGGCAGCCCTTAATCTGACAGAACGCCCTTTTACAACCTAGGCAACGATTCGCCTCTTCGACAATGTGGATAGCCACGCAACTCCCCTTTTAATGCAATCCAATGGGGGCGACGATAAAGACCCTTCACCGCCGCCCCCATACAGGTAATCTCAATCTGCCGACACAGCAAAAGCCAATGCTATAACTCGCGATGCGAAGCCCCGCAGCGAGCGGACATGTGCTCGAGTGTCGCCAGGCAGTCAGCCGCCGTCGCCGGCACACTGTTCTCGACCACGCAGGGAATCCCAGGGCAGGCGGCAGCCGCCCAGGCCACTACGGGCTCAAAGTCATAGCGACCCGTCTCGCCCACGCCATGACACACCAGACGTGAACCCGTACCGTCGCACCAACCGGCTTCGTCCTCGTTATCAACGACCTCAAAATCCTTGGCGTGCAGCACGCGAATCTTGCTGCCGCATAAATAGAGCATGCGCGCGGTGATTTCCTGCGCTTCGTCAACGACGCTGGGGTGCAGCAGCGACACTGGGTCATAGATCACGCCGAGCGACGGGCTCGAGACGCGCTCCAGCACCTCACGGCAGCGATCTGGCGTGTTGACCGTCTCGTTCCAACCGGGCTCAATTAGAACCTGACCGCCCACGGCCTCGGCCCGATCGCAGACGTGTGCGAGTCCGTCCATAAAAGCCTCGAGTGCCTCATCAGTCGTGCGGTCGTCAGCAACGCGGTTCTGCGCATTGGGGCGACCGGTCTCGGTACCCACCGGGCATCCGCCGAGCATCTGGGCAAAGTTCAAGCACGCCTCGTACTCGGCAAAGTTATCCATGAGCTGTTGGCGATCGGGCGTCGCCAGATTCTTATAGCAGCCGAGCACGGCGACCGAAACGCCCGCCTCGTCGAGCACCGCACGCAAATGGTCGGCAAGCTCGCGGGTCAGGCCGCCTCGATCGATCCCCATCGATGCGTAGAGCACCTTGCTCGGCAGCTGAATGCACGAAAAGCCCAGCTCTCCCGCCATGCGAATGCGTTCCTCGACGGTCCCCTGCGGAAGGTCGTGCAAACGTACGCCCGGAGTAATAGCCCCCACGTTATTCACATCCCTTATGAGCGTTGATGCCCGGGGTGTATCCGCCAAACGGGTCCTCGATGGAGCACACGCCCGAGGGGGCGAGCGGATCGCGCTTACCGGCCAACTTGTCGTGATGCATGGTCTCGATATAGGCAAGCACCAGCGGCGCCACACCCTTTGCATCATTTTTGACCACGGGCTCGCTCATGTAGTAATCAAACGTGCCCTCGCGGTGTGCGGTGTTGCCCAGGCCCGCAACCAGGCAGATGTTGTCGAGCGCCAGCTGCCCGTCATACTCGGACAGGCAGGTCTCGCAGATGCCGTCGAAGGCGCGACGGCCGTACTGGTAGTAACGCTCGCCCAGCACGCCCAGACGCACGCCCTTCATGATGGCATTGGCAAAGATGGCGCTGCCCGACTCCTCCAGGTAGTTGGGGGCGATATTGGGCAGGTTGATGACCTGGTGCCACATGCCGGTCTTCTCGTCCTGATACGGCAGCATGGCGTCGATCAGATCGTGGAACATCTTGCGAATCTCGTCCTTCTCGGCCGACATCGAAGGCGGCATAAGCTCCCAGGTGTCGATGAGCGCCATGGCAAACCAGCCCTCGGCGCGCAGCCAGAAGTTAGCCGAAAGGCCGGTGACCGGGTCGCACCAGAACTGTTTGCGGCTCGCGTCGTAAGCGTGATAGTACAGACCGTTGAGGGGGTTGCGCATCAGGTCATGCACAACCTGGAACATATGGAAGCTATCCGAGCAGGCACGACGGTTGTGGAAGCTCAGCTCATACTGCATGTAGAACGGCTGCGCCATATACATGCCGTCGAGCCAGATCTGGTTGGGGTAGACGGCCTTGTGCCAAAACACGCCCTCTTTGGTACGCGGCTGGGTTTCGAGCTGACGATAGATGGTATCCATGGCGGCGCGATACTTGGGCTTGCCCACCAGGTCATAGAGCTTGTAGAGGGTCTTGCCCGCATTGACGTTATCGAGGTTGTACTCCTGCGGGTTGTAATGCTTGATGGTGCCGTCGTCCTGGACAAAGAAATCGATGTAGTCATCGGCAAAGGTCAGGTAGCGCTGCTCACCCGTGATCTCGTACAGCTCGATGAGCGCCTTGATCATGCAGCCGTCGATATAGTTCCAGGTGTTCTCCTTGCCGGCGCGAATCTTTTCGATATTCCAAGCCGGCGCCTGCGGCGTAGAGGTTTCGATCAACTGCTCGATATAACGGTCCAGGATTTGATTGCAACCCATTGCTGTCCCCTCTGACATAAACGATAGGTGAACGTTACCCCTAGTGTAACGCGAACGGGGAATATAGGGTGAACGTTAACCCTATATTCCCCGCAAACGGCAGACTTTTAGCGGCAAACGGCGGTGAGACCCGCGGCGATGCGATGCGCCAGGCGCTCATAGCCGGCAGGACTGTAATGCAGACCGTCCGGCATATAGAGCTCGCGGTGCTCCGGCAAAAACGGGCTGATGCCGCTTTGCGCATACAGGTCAATCACCGGAACGGAGTAACGGTCACAGACCTCCAGCATCGCTCGCACGTAGGCGTCTTGCGTCAGACCCAAATGGTTCGCCTCATCGCTTGCCGGGATATCCTTCTCGTGCTTACCACTCGTCTTGCATGGCGTCATAAACACGAGCTTTGCCTGAGGTGAGCGCGCCGTGATGGTTCGGATCAGGTAATCGAGTGCACCATAGAACTCGTGCACATCGGTACTGCCCAACTCGCCAAGCGGCACGTTGCGGCTAAAGTCGTTAACGCCGCCAAAGACAACATAGACATCGGCCGCATCGTCGATGCCGTCCAAGCGCTCGACAAATGAATCGGTACGGTCGGCCTTGATGGCGATACGCGAACCCTTGATGCCAAAGTTCTCGACGACTGCACCTCCCAGCAACGCGCCCAGATGCGAAGTCCAAGAGATGTCGTTGCCGCCTGCGCCGCATCCGTTATCCCCCCATGTGGTCGAATCGCCAAAGCAGCAAATGGTCGATTCACTCAAACTCTTCGTTTCCATAATCTTCTCCTCATCCGCCCATCGGCAGTCATACAGGAACGTACCGTTTATTCGCAGCATGCCGAGGGGCTATGCACGGGCGCATTCCGCAACGTGCGAATCGAGCCATTCGATATCCTCGACAAGATGTGCCACGCCCAGATGGTGTTCACCCGGACACACCTCGTGCCGCAGGCCATCTCTGCGACCCAGCAACTTGTAGGCATCGCGCACGATCTCGAGCTGCTCGTCAACATTTTTCAGCCCGCGCGAACCGTTCAGATGATCCTCTTCGCAGCTTTGCACTAACAACGGGCGCGGCGCAATAAGCGAGGCAATATCGCCCATGTCGAGCAAGCGCCAAAGTCCGGGTGTGTAGTTGCAGCTGCAATTGCCGTTGAGGTGCAGCAGCGAATCATCGACACCGTACAGGTAGCCCGAGACAAACGTCTTGCATACGCGTGGGTCGAGCGCCGCCAGATACAGCGTCATGTATCCGCCGCCCGAAAAGCCAAAACAGCCCAGGTCGTCCATGGCAATGTCGCCGCGCGCCTCTAGGTAATCGATCAGACGCATGTTATCCCAGGCGTTGAGGCCCGCAACGGTAAGTCCCAGCGGCTCGGCCATGCGCGCCTGGTTTAGGCACGTGCCGCGCAGAAAGCTGTTCTCGTCATCGCCCTGACCCTTCCAGTCACGACGGTATCCCCAACCGCGTGCGTCGGGGCAGACGGTCACGTAACCCATACGCGCCAAACGCAGACCGTAGTCGTAATTGAACTTACGCACAGCATCATCGACCGCCGGCACGCCCGTCACGCCCGCAACACTTGCGGCGCCTGCTCCCTGATGGCCATGCGGGCAGATATAGCAACGCTTAAGCCCCCGTCCATCAAGCTTCGGATGAGACGGCTCCAACAGGTAAAACGGCATCCACACATCGTGCTCAACCTGCAGCATCGCATGAGTACGCACAATGCCGCCGGCAACCCGCACGCGGCTGAGCTCACGAATCTCAATCGGGACGCGGTCCATAAGCGAAAGGCCCAAAACATCGTACAAACGAGTCCTGGTCGCAATCTTCCATGCCTCAAAATCTGCAGGAGTCTTGCCCGTAAAAGCAGCCGAACGCCCCTCGCGCTTCAGCCGGGCACGCAGCGCAGGTTCGTCTTCGCAGTACGTCTCGATGTGCACGGTGCGGCCGTTGGCAGACAGTTCAGCCGTCTCAACCGCATCACCGTCGCCGCCCTCGGGATCCCAGCCATCCCCACCGGCAAGCACCTGCTCGCGAGCGTACCCGGCGGCAGCCATCACATCGAGTTCATTCGCCCACGGCACCCAGCCGGTAGTATCACCCGCCGGCCCATGCAGAATCGCGCCAGCATACTGCACGCAGTTGTGTGCCGCCGGCTTATTCCAATCCCACCAGCCTTCGCGCTTGATATGTCGCCCCAGCCAGCAATCGATCAGCACAGTTTGCGCCCATTCGCGCCAAGGACGACCCAGGTAGACCGAATCCGGCGCCACGCCATCCGGAGCTGTAAACGAACAGCCGTGGAACACAAAGCCGTGCGGCTCGCCTTCGGGCGTCGACGCCGCCGTCACGTAGCCGTTTACGTCCATATCGCGGTTGAGCGAGCGAATCTCGCACCCCTCAAAGTAGGCACGCGCGCCGCCAAAGATAAAGTCGACATCGCCCTCGATCCGGCAACGTCGAAAATACTGGCGCCCCACCCGGCGCGGCGCATACTGTTTGGGTCCTATAAACCCGCCCGGTTTGGCCTCATGCGGCGGCAGCGGACCCAAAAACAGCGTGTCTTGGTGTCCCTTAATGCAGCAGGCATCGACAACCAGACGGTCGCCATCAGCATACAGGGCAATCGCTTGACCGACCTCGCGCCCATCGCCCGCATCGTTTTCGATCGTGAGGTTCTCGAGCCGTACGTCGTCGGCATCGACCAAAACGGTATAGGTCCTAAACGTGCCGAGCGTGCCGTCGACGCCCGAGCCGTCCTCCGAAGGCATCTTGGCACCCAGGCTGCCCACGATACGCACGCTGTCGGCCGTCTCTCCCTCAATCGTCACATGCGAGCGATGAATCTCGACCCGCTCGCAATACTCGCCCGGATCGACGCGAATCATCACCGGTTGCTCGGCATCCGGATAGAGCTGATCGGCTGCCGCCAAGGCATCGGAAATCGTTGGATACGCTCCTGCCGCAGCCCTCGAAACGCGCAGCGTATAGATACTTTCGCTCATCGTCCATCACGCTCCCATGCAACGAACTGTTCAGGCCAGCCCTGAACCTGTGGCTGAATATGCTCGGCGCAGCCCTTAAATGCCGTTTGGGCCGTGGCGAGCGATGCCCCATGCTTTCCATGCGGAAAGACATGTAGGCTAAAGCCAATCCCGTGGTCGGCAAGAGCCTGCGCAAGAAGGAGGCTATTTTGAACTGGTACCGATGCATCCTCGGCGGTATGCCACAAGAACGTACGGGGGAAGCCATCGCCCACCATATTCTCGATCGACAACTTTTGAGCCAAAGCGCCATCGGCACCCGTTAGGTGTTCAAACGAACCACGATGAGCATAGGCCCCCGAGCTTACGACCGGATAGCCCAAGCAAAGTGTGTCAGGCCGAATCGACTCAGGCGATGCCGAAATCGACTCTGCAAGCCAGGGTTGGTCCCAAAGCGCCCCGAGCAAGCCAACTAGATGCCCACCGGCCGAAAAACCCATGACCGTAATCCGATCAGGATCGACACAGTACTCTGCCGCATGGCTTCGGACGGTATCGACCGCCCGCGCGAGTTCTTGCAATGCCAGCGGATAGACAGCCGGAGCAACCGAATAGTTCAGTGCAAACGCTTGGTAGCCCATCGCCAACAAACGGAGCGCTACCGGCTCGCCTTCGCGCGGCGAAACGTGATCGTAGCCGCCTCCTGGCACGACCACAACTGCAGGCAGCGGTTTTAAAGCATAAGCATCTTCGGTCGGGGCAAAAACATAAGACGTAATCGTGGCAGACGAGCCATCGACCCCGACAGGAATCGTTTTATTGAGCATGCATTCCCTTTCACCATGATGCGCAGCGCAGCGCACACGGCCGTATCGCATAAAGGCTGCATTGCCGATCTATCCGACAATGCAGCCCTGGCCATCAACCCGAGTTAGGAACGGACAACCTTGTCGACGTTCTGGAGCTGCAGCTCCTCGCCGTCCTGACCCTCAATCACCACGTTTTGCAGGTCGAGGACTTTCACGTTCTGCGCGATGATGCCCTGGCGCACCATGGGCTCCACGCCGCAGGCCATGGCCGGCACAAAGGGTTCAGCATCGGCGGCAAAGGTCACATGGACATCCTCAAACGTCAGGCGCGTCACCTTACTCTCGGGCAAGCCCGTGATGTAGGCGGCGGCAGCGTGGCAGTTGGTGGCTTCGATATCGAGGAACGTCGTAGTGCCGAAGCCGGGTGTACGGTCGTCGACGGGTAGTGCCTCGCGGCTCTGAACGTAGTCGGTCTTGCCGTCCTTGTCGCAGAAGTAGAAGGAATTAACCACGAAAGGTGTGAGCACCTCGTCCATGCGAATGTGCTCAAAGGTGATGCCCTCGTTGACGGCGTCCTTGCCGCGACCGCGGCGGGTCTTGACGCGCAGGCCTCGGTCGGTGCGCTCAAAGAGACACTTGCTCACGGTGAGGTCCTTGATGCCGCCGGCTGCCTCGGATCCCAGCACCACGGCGCCATGGCCGTCGTGCATGTAGCAGTGCGAGATCAACACGTCGTGCGTGGCGGGACGAAGCTCGGACTCAATGCCCAGTTTGCCGCTCTTGATGGCGATACAGTCATCGCCCACCGAGAACTGGCAACCCAGGATGCGAACAAAGCCGCAGCTCTCGGGATCGAAACCGTCGGTGTTGTGGGAGTTCTTGGGACCCTCGATGGACAGGCACAGGGCATCGACGTGTTCGCACAGAATGGGATGGATATTCCACGCCGGGCTGTTGCGGACGGTAAAGCCGGCAAGGCTCACGTTTTCGCACTCGGACAGGAAGATCATGCGCGGGCGGGCGACCTCGCGGCCCTCCTCGGGGCGGAAGATATTCTTAAAGTCCTTGTTCCACCAGTTATCCTCGGCAAAATCGGTCTGACCGTCGATGGCGCCGCGGCCATAGATGCACACGTCGTGCACGCTCAGACCCGTAAAGGTCGAACAGTAGGTCGAAAAGCTCTCGCCCTCCCAGCGGCCCAGGGGCAGCATATCGGTGCCGGCATACCCGGTGCCCTTGTCACCCGTGACCGTGCCCGGAATGTAGGCAAGCGCCGCGCGGTCGTGACGGGCCAGCAGCACCGCGCCCTCGGCGAGCTCGATGTTGATATTACTCTTAAGGAAGAGGGACTTGATGCGGTAGTTGCCGGCGGGAATCAGCACGCGCCCGCCCTTGGGGCAAGCCATGATGGCAGCCTGGATATTGGTGGTGTCATCGTGCTCGGCATCGCCTTTGGCGCCGCAGTCGCGAACGTTGATGGTAAAGGGCTCCGCGGGCGTGGTGACGCCCACGCTCAGCTCGCGCTCGCCGCAGACAAAGCGGACGAGGTTGCGCTTGCCGGGAACCAGGCCGTCAACATAGGTCTCGACCGTATTCGTGGTACCGACGGGCTCATCGTTGACAAAGATCTCCCACGTATCGGCACAGGTAAAGTAGCCACCGTCGTCGAGCTCGATAACGGCCGCGCGGGCGTTGCGCCAGATAACGTTCGTCTCCATGGGTCTCTCCCTCAAATGTAATCAGAAGTTCATACTACTCGTTTTTAAAAAAGGGCCGCACCCGCCGGTTGATCTCCGGTGGCACGGCCCTGTGATTTGGACGATGCGCCTGCCCTACTCGGCGGGGATTACGCTGCCGTCCTGGAAGCCAACGTTGTTGTGAGCGAAGCAGTCCTCGTACTTGAAGCCGGAGAGCTCCTCGCAAAGAGCCTTGACCTCGGGCTGGACGTCGGCCATCTTGCCACCCTCCTTGACACGGCGGATCTCGTCGCAAAGGATGTCGCACTGCTCCTTGTCGATCTTGATGCCGCGGGCAAGGACAGCCGCGAGCAGGAAGAAGCCGGCGCAGCCGATGAGCATGTAGCCGCAGATGTACAGAGGCACGGTAGCGGGCTGGGTTACGGCGTCGCTGTTGCCGGCGGTCTGAATGAAGCCGGAGGCAGCAAGGACGATAGCCCATGCGTTGACGGCGATAGCCTGGGCGATCTGCTGGCAGAGCTGCTGAGCGGAGCTGTAGATGCCCTCGCGACGACGCAGGGTGATGAGCTCATCGACATCGGGGATGTAGTTGAGCAGAACATCGGGCAGGTACTGGAAACCAACGTAGAAGAACTTCCAGATGGCGAAGATGATGGGGTAGGCAATCATGGCGATGGCGACCGTGGAGGTGCCGTTAATCTGACCAAAGGCGAAGTAGTTGTAGGCGATGATGCACGCAGCGCAACCGACGTTGGCCAGGTACCAAGACTTGTGGAAGCCCTTCTTGGCCATGAGGGCAACCCAGATGGCGGTGCAGACGATAGCGACGACCTTGCCGGGCATCTCCATCACGGACTCATAGGACTTAGGAATCTGCAGGCAGTAGACGATGAAGAAGGACAGGCAGGCAGACCAGCAGGCAGCAGCGAGCTTCGTGGAGACCTGTGCATACAGGACCTTGCGGAAGGACTTATTGCGGAAGGTAGAGACAACGTCGATGAAGAACTTCTTGATACCCTCGCCGACGCTCTCGATCTTCTCCTGAGCCACCTCCTCGGGGGTGTGCTCCCACGTGGACAGGTACACGCACAGCAGCGAGATTGCCATGACCGAAGCGTTGACCGTAGCGATGATGAAGTAGCTGAACGGGTTGGTCTCGCCGAAGGTGCCAAAGCCAAAGCCGACGAGTGCTGCCATCAGGAAGCCGGCGGCGTTACCAAAGAGGTGCTTGTAGCCGGTGAGGTACGTACGCTCCTTGAAGTCGTCGGTCATCTCGATGGTAAGCGGCGACAGGTTGGCAGTGCAGAACGTATACGCGACGTTGTAGATCAGGTACAGCACAAAGTAGTACGGGAAACCAAACGGCGTAGCCACAAAGATGAGCGGCTCGGCGACCATCATCGGGATTGCCAGCAAGATCCAGAAACGGCGGCGGCCAAAGATACGGCCGATCTTGGTAGCGTAAAAGTTATCGGCCACAAAGCCCATGAGCGGGCACAGAATGGCGTTGAGATAGATGGCGAACGAGCTGATCAACGCAGCCTCGCCTGCGGACAGACCGCACTCCGTGGACAGGAACAGCACCATGTAGCTGTGCGTAAAGGTCAGGGCACCAGAGTTGAGCATGCCGCCCATACCAAAGCCCAAGCGCGTCCAGAATGTGATCTTGCGCTTTTTACCGATCTTGTTAGTCATCGAGCTCCCTCTCTTTTCTCGATTGTCTTGGAACAAGACATTGGAGTCCATACCGACATCTGTCTGCATGCCGTTCAGGGTGAACGTTTAGCTAGATTATGCGCGATTTGCTTATAATAGGTGAACGTTCACTTGTATATTATCCTTGAACGGTCGTTTTTTGCCGTTGAACGGACCTGAAAATGAAAATATCCCTGCATTTTTGATTATTAAGTCGATTCAGCACCACGCAACCACTAGGTGAACGTTCATTGTTCTCTGGAGATGAGGGAGGTGCCGGGCACCCTTCCCCAAAAAAGCCGTGCACGACAACGCAACGAGAAACGAAAAAACGACCCCGCCGAGAATGTCCTCAGCGGGGTCGTCCGGTCTTTGCAACAGCTTGCCCGATCCCGCGCTCAACGTGTCATCGCTACAGGCAGACGCCGTCCTTCCAGATGCTGATCTCGTGACAGCCGCGACGCTCGGCGCTGGTAAGCTTGCCGCTCGCCGTGTCCAGCACCAGCTGGTACAGGTCATGGGCAGCCTCGTCGAGCGTGCGCTCGCCGGTGGCGACCACACCGGCGTTAAAGTCCATCCAGTTGGCCTTGTGGTCGCACAGACGCTGGTTGGTGAACACCTTGAGCGTAGGCGCCGGCGCACCAAACGGCGTGCCGCGGCCGGTCGAGAACAGGATCACGTGGCAGCCGGCAGCCGTCAGGGCCGTGGTGGATACCATGTCGTTGCCCGGACCGCACAACATGTTCAGACCATGCTTGGTAGCCTGACCGGCGTACGGCAGCACGTCGACGATGGGGGCAGATCCGCCCTTTTGCACGCAGCCGCAGCTCTTGTCCTCGAGCGTGGTAATGCCGCCGTCCTTGTTGCCGGGGCTCGGGTTCTCATAGACGACCTCGCCGTGGCTGATAAAGTAGTCCTTAAAGCCGTTGAGCATGTCGGCCGCCGCGTTAAAGACGTCTTGGCTCTCGCAACGATCGAGCAGAATGCTCTCCGCGCCAAACATCTCGGGCACCTCGGTGAGCACCGATGTGCCACCGCGGGCTACGACCATATCGCTCACGCGACCGATCGTGGGGTTGGCGGTAATGCCCGAAAGACCGTCAGATCCACCGCACTTAAGGCCAATGACCAGCTCGGAGGCGGGAATGGGCTCAC
Source organism: uncultured Collinsella sp. (assembly GCA_902495645.1). Taxonomy (GTDB): domain Bacteria; phylum Actinomycetota; class Coriobacteriia; order Coriobacteriales; family Coriobacteriaceae; genus Collinsella. The sequence goes on from CABUXY010000007.1 coordinate 28,774, forward strand.
GCTTGGCCTGCTTGGCCAGGTCGGCCAGCTCAGACAGAATTTTGTGGCCCTCGACCTGCTCGTCGGCTACATCCTGGCAGGTGAGGAAGCGAACGCGCTCGTGATCGAAGTCACCGAGCTCGTCGAGCACCTGCTGGTGCGTGCAGTTTTCGCAACCAAGGGACAGGAACAGCACACCCGCAGCGTTTGCGTGACGCGAGAGCGCCACCAGCAGACGGCGTGTCTGAGCGTGGTCGGCGCCGGTCTGGGAGCAGCCAAAGGGATGCGGGAAATAGTAAACGCCCTCCAGCGAACCCTCGACCAGATCCTGTGCCTGCTCGCACATGGCACGTGCGACCTCGTTGACGCAGCCGACCGTGGGGATGATCCACAGCTCGTTGCGCGTGGCGGCGCGGCCGTCGGCACGACGGAAGCCCATAAAGGTCTCGGGCTCAACCGGCTCAACGACCGGATGCGTCGGATTGTAAACGTACTCGACCTCGCCCGAAAGGTTGGTCTTGACGTTATGCGTATGAAGCCACTGACCGGGCTGGATGTCGCCCGTCACGTGGCCGATAGGAAGACCGTACTTGACGACGTCCTCCCCCGCCGCAATGGCACGCACGGCCATCTTGTGGCCCTGCGGAATATCCTCCGCGGCAACGACCTCGCCCACCCCGGGAACCGCGACGGCGGCGCCCTTGGCAAGCGGCGACAGCGCGACGATCACGTTATCGGCCGGATTGATCTGGATAGTGTTCATTACAAATGGTCCTAACCCTACAGGTTGAGCAGAAGTCGAGGCGCGGGCAAGCCGTCTGGCGCCCGCATCGGGAATTTACGCCTGGGCGTTGGCGAAGGCCTGCTTGACGCCCTCGGCGCGCACGACGGTGAGCGCGTTGACGACAAATTCCTCAAGGCCGGCGATCTGCGTAAGGTCCTCGCCCCACATCTGCTCATTGGTGAGCACGTCGTGCACCAGCTCGGCATCGTCTGCACCGGCGTGGGCGGCGTAGAAGTCGAGCACGAAGGCGTCGTCCTGAGCGGTGTACTCGGTGCCGTCGGCACGGCGCAGGTGCAGGCCATCGCCCTCGCGGGACACAAGCTCCTGCGTGTAGAAGGCGATGAGCGTAGCTAGGCTCGTGGCCAGGCACTTGGGCAGGCTGCCGGTCTCGGCAACATAGTCCTTGAGCGTGGGCAGGTCGCGAGCGCGCCACTTGGCCGTGGAGTTGAGGCAAATGGAGAGCAGCGCGTGGTCGATAAACGGGTTGTCGAATCGGTTCTCGACGGCGGCGGCAAAGGCCTTGCAGTCTTCGACATCCAAATCGGCGGCAAGCGTCGGGATGACCTCGTGGTAGAGCATGGTGTTCATGAAGCCGCGGACGGTCTCGTCGTGCATGCAATCGCGCACGATGTCAAAGCCGGCAACCCAGGAGCCCGGAACAAAGGCAGTGTGGGCGCCGTTGAGGATGCGGACCTTGCGCTTCTTGTACGGGGTGACATCGGGGGTCACAAAGACGCCCGGCAGGCCGGCCTTCACGAAGGGGAGCTTCTCGGCAAGCGACTCATCGCCCTGGATGCCCCACATCTGGAAGGGCTCGCGCACGGCCAGGAAGGGATCCTCGTAGCCCAGGCGCTCGGCCACGGCAGCGGCCTCCTTGGGGTCGCGGATGCGGCCGGGGACGATAGTGTCGACGAGCGTGGTGCAGACGGTGCAGTCGTTGGCCATCCACTGCGCAAACTCGTCCTCCCAGCCCCAGTCGCTCACGTACTGGTTCATGATGCGCAGCAGCTCCTCGCCGTTGTGATCGATGAGCTCGCAGGCGAGCACAATGACGCCCGGCTTGCCGGCGGCCCAGCGGGCGTGAAGGACCTGAGCAAGCTTGGCGGGGAAACTCGCGGGCGGCATGTCGTCGGCCTTGCAGGACGGGTCGTAGGCGATACCGGCCTCGGTGGTGTTGGAGACGATAATCTCCAGGTCGTCAGAGACGGCGACCTCCATCATGGCGCGGTAGTCGTCCTCGCGGTACGGGTTGATGCAGCGGCTGCAAGCGCTAATCACGCGGGACTCGTCGACCGTGTTGCCGTCCTCCTTGCCGCGCACCAGCACGGTATACAGGTCGTCCTGGGCATTGATACCGTCGGCAAAGCCAAAGGCGCCGCTGATGGGCTGGACCATGACGATCTTGCCATTCCAGCCGGTCGCCTCGTTACCCATGTCAAAGAAGCGGTCAACGAAAGCGCGTAGGAAGTTGCCCTCGCCAAACTGCAGGACCTTCTCCGGCGCGTCCTTGGGCAGCAGGTAGCCCTCGTAGCCGATCTTCTCGAGCGTATCGTAGCTGATGTTCTCCATCTATGTGTCTCCTTAGATAGCCGTTAGCGTGTAAGCAAAACGGGGGCGCCGCGTGTGGCGACGGCGCTCCCGGAACCAGGTTTGGATTTAGGCCTCGACGGTGTCCAGGTCAAAGCCAAAGTAGCGAACGGAGTTGTTGTAGCTGATGTCGCGCACGATGGTGCCCAGCAGCTCCATGTCGGCCGGGTACTTGCCCTGCTCGACCCACTCGCCGATCACGCTGCACAGCACGCGACGGAAGTACTCGTGGCGCGGATAGGACAGGAAGGAACGGGAGTCGGTGAGCATGCCGACGAAGTTGCCCAGAACGCCCTCGTTGGCAAGGGCAGTGAGCTGCTCGCGCATGCCGACTTCGTTGTCGTTGAACCACCAGGCGGAACCGTTCTGGATCTTGCCGGCGGTCGGGGCCTCCTGGAAACAGCCCATGACGGTATCGATCATGGTGTTGTCGATGGGGTTCAGGCTGTACAGGATGGTCTTGGGCAGGCCGCAGGTCTCCTGGATGGAGTTGAGGAAATCGGCGAGCTGGTCGGACGGCGTGTAGTTAGAGATGCAGTCGTAGCCGGTGTCGGGACCGAGCTTGGCGAACATGGCGCGGTTGTTGTCGCGCTTGCAGCCAAAGTGCAGCTGCATGGCCCAGCCAAGGCGCACATACTCGCCGGCGACAAACTGCATGAAGGCCGTCTTGTACTTGAGGACCTCGTCCGCGGTAAGCGGCTCGGCGGCAAGGCCCTTGGCAAAGATAGTCTCAATTTCCTCGGCGGTAGCCGGGGCGTACATAACGTAGTCGAGCGCGTGATCGGAAGCGCGGCAGCCCAGCTCGTGGGCGACATCGTAGCGCTTGGAGATGGCGGCCTTCATGCCCTCGAAGTCGCTGACCTCAACGCCGGCAACCTCGGAAAGGTGCTTGCAGTAGTCGGCGAACTCCTGGCCACGCTCGATGCGCAGGGCGGCATCGGGGCGCATGGCGGGAACGACCTGGACGTCAAAACTGTCGTCGGCGGCAATCTTCTTGTGCCACTCAAAGCTGTCGGCGGGGTCGTCGGTAGTGCAGATCATGCGGACGTTGGACTGCTTGATCAGGTTACGGCAGGTAAAGCTGGCCTCAGCGAGCTTGGCGTTGGCAAGGTCCCAGACCTCCTGAGCGGTTTTGCCGTTCAGGACGCCCTCGTAGCCAAAGTAACGCTTAAGCTCCAGGTGGCTCCACTCAAAGACGGGGTTGCCCACACAGCGGCCCAGGGTCTCGGCCCACTTTTGGAACTTCTCGCGAGCAGGGGCATCGCCGGTAATGAAGCGCTCGTCAACGCCGTTTGCACGCATCAGACGCCACTTGTAGTGGTCGCCGCCCAGCCAAACCTCAGTGATGTTCTCGAAACGCTTGTCCTCCCAAATCTCCTTAGGAGAAATGTGGCAGTGATAGTCGACGATGGGCATGCCCTCGGCAAAGTTGTGGAACAGCTCCTCGCCGGTCTTGGTGCTCAGCAGGAAATCCTGATCGTCCATGAAGTTTTTCATCAAACAACCCCTTTGTTGGCGGAGCGGGCGCACGATGCGCTCGTTATCCTCTAGGTGAACGTTCACTATACTAGTTCATTGCGACTTAAAAGGTGAACGTTCACCTAACCACCACGGGGTGAACGGTAGATTTTGCCCGTTCAACGGTTGCTGGAGATGTGACTTGCATGTATTGCGGACTGGTCGGCGTCCCCGAATACCGAACTTGAGCGCTTTTGGCCAGATGGGTCATGTTCCGCCGTGCATTTTTGGGAGTATTCAACATCGAAGCGCACCGCGCACCGTCTTCGAAGCCCTATTTGATGCGCATATTGCGCCCAATCGGCATAAATAAGTGCCGTCGATGGCGAATTACGCCATCGACGGCACTTAAAACAGTCGTTCTAGCCTCTTTCGGGACACGCCATTGCTGAATACTCCAAAAAATGCACGTCGCAAGAGGGGGTACCTGACCAAACGGCTAAATTCCCGCAAGCTTGCAGTAACGGTCAACGTTACTGGCAAACACCATCTCCACAGCACCCTTCTGCACGGGCTCCGCCGGAGTTTTACCCCACAGCAAATACTCGCCCAAAGTCTTAGCGCCGCGGTAGGCCAAGCTCACCGGGTCTTTATAGACAATATTGGTAAAGATGCCACGGCGCAAGGCCAAGGCGCTCTCGGGGAACAGGTCGTTGCCGATTACCATGACCTTGCCGGCCTTGCCGCTCGAAACAAGCGCGTTGGCGACTACCTCGGAACCAACGGCAAAAACGCTACAGATAAGCTCGGGAGCATCAGGCGCACTCAAGCGCTGCTCAAGCTCGCGCTCGAGCTGTTTGACTTGCGCATGGGCGCCGGCAAGGTCCTCAACTTGCCATGGAATATCGTGTTCGCGCAGGTAATTGTGAAAGGCGCGGGCGGTCAGATAGTGTGAATCGGTATAGGGGTCGCCCGCCAACAGGAGCACGCGGGCGTCAGCCCCAGAAGCGTGGGCCAGATTTGCCGCCTGCTCAGCCATAAGGCTGCCTGCCGTCGAATAGTCGGCCAAGCTCGCACCCAAGCGATCGAGGTGCGGGCGGTCGCCGTCGACGAGCTCGATTGTCACGCCTGCCTCGGCAATCTGTCTCAGGAGCTCGGTTGCGCGGTCATCGCCCGGAACATAGGCAAGCAGGCCATCAATCTTCTCGCCTACCTGCAGGCGCTCATCAATCTGCTCGAGCGCATCGGCGTAGCCGCCCACGCCAAATTCAACGCGCTCAACCGTAATGCCCTGGTCGACCACCTCCTGCTCAAAGCGGTTGCAGCCTTCCCACAGGTAACGGAAAAAGTACGCTCCCTCGCGCGATGCGCGGGGCAGGCAAAACACCAGGTTGATATCCTTGCGGCGCAGGCTCGAGGCACTCGTATTGCGATGGTATCCCATGGCCTCGGCCTTAGCATTCACCTTGGAGCGCACGGATTCGCTCACGCCGGCTTTTCCCGTCAGGGCCTTGTGCACGGTATTGATGGAAACGCCAAGCTCGGCGGCTATGTCCTTCATGGTTACGCGAGCGCTCATGGGGTTACTCCGTTATAGATAAGTTGCCAATTAACAGTACAGGTAACGATACCCCAAAATCACTCTTCAACTCGCCGCACTCGCGCCCAAATGTGCAAAGTGCCCCGCGAACGGATGCCCGCGGGGCACTTGGATGCCTAGGCCTTATTTAATACCGCGGCCCAAATCTTCGGCGATTTTGTCCACGCCCTTAAGCGCGGCGCAGGTCTTTTTGTTGGAGCAATGCCCCGTGCAAACGCCACCTTGAGCGCAGTCGGCGCAGGTGCCCTTGCGATAAATGCGCACGCACACGGCGACAAACGCAATGCCGATAACAGCCAGTACAACAATATCGATAGGTGCCATAGCAAGCCTCCTCTAGTTAACCACCACTTACTTTACCCCATCCTCCACCTACCAAAAAGGGACAGGTTTATTTTGGTCAGTTTTATCTGCGGAAACGCCACATCTCCCCCACCAAAAAGCCCGAGTGTCGCTGGGACACCCGGGCTCGTGGAAAGGGGTTAATCCTTATTCGGACTTAAGCGGAAACTGCAGCGGAAGCAGTGTTGGTCTCGTCCTCGTCCGTCCAAGCAAACTTAGGCATGGGACGGAAAATCTGGAAGAGCATCGCAACCAGCAGCACAATGGCCACAACCGTCCAGATACCAAACTGCCCCAGAACAAGCAGGTTGTAGAACTGGTTGATGAACAGGGCGATCACCCAAGCGAAGGCGCACTCGTAGCCGATGGCAATCGCGGTCCACTTGCCGGAATCCATCTGGTTGCGGATGGTGCCAATGGCGGCAAAGCACGGAGCGCACAGCAGGTTGAAGGCGCCGAAGGCCACGCAAGCGCCCATAGTCGGGAACATGCCGGCGAACGCGGTCCACAGGCTCGGGTCGGTCTCGCCCGCGTCGGCGACGGACAGCAGCGAGCCGGCGGTGGCGACGACGTTCTCCTTGGCGACAAGGCCAGAGACGGTCAGCGCGGTTGCCTGCCAAGTGCTAAAGCCGAGCGGGGCGAAGATCCAGGCAACCAGGTTGCCCAGCATGGCGAGCACAGAATAGTCCGTGAACTCCTCGGGGATGCCGTCCATCGCAGGCAGGAAGCCAAAGGAACCGTTATAGCTACCAAAGTTGGAGAGGAACCAAACAACGACGGTGGACGCGAAGATGATCGTGCCGGCCTTCTTGATAAAGGCCCAGCAGCGCTCCCACACGTGCAGTGCCCAAGAGCGGATCGCCGGGAAGTGGTAGGCGGGAAGCTCCATAACGAACGGCGTCGGGCGACCGGCGAAGAGTTTGGTCTTCTTGAGCATGAGGCCCGAGGCGATGACGGCAAAGACGCCCAGGAAGTAGAAGAGCGGGCTGATCCACGCGGCGGTGGTGGAAGAATCGCCGATGATGGAACCCATGAGCAGGGCAATAATCGGCAGCTTGGCGCCACAGGGAATGAACGTGGTGGTCATGACCGTCATGCGGCGGTCCTTCTCGTTCTCGATGGTCTTGGTGGCCATGACGCCGGGGACGCCGCAGCCCGAGGACACGAGCATGGGGATGAAGGACTTACCGGACAGGCCAAACCGGCGGAACACGCGGTCCATGATAAAGGCGACGCGGGCCATGTAGCCGCAGTCCTCCAGGAAGGACAGCATCACAAAGAGCAGGAACATCTGCGGGACGAAGCCCATAATGGCGCCAATACCGCCGACGATGCCGTCGCAGACCAGCGAATCGACCAGGCCACCGTCCTCGGTGCCACCCGCCACAAGTGCGTCGTGGACCATGGTGGTAATACCCGGAACATACGGGCCATACTCCGCCGGGTCAACCAAATCGGCGGCGTCACCCGCAGCCTCGACAGCTGCGTCATAGGCATCGCGGCCCTGACCGAGCACATACCAGCCGTCGGTACCGAAGAGCTGGTCGTTGGTGAAGTCGGTCACCGTGCCGCCCAGAGTGGAGACGGCGATGTAGTACACGCAGAACATGATGACCACAAAGATCGGCAGGCCCAAAATACGGTTGGTAACCACGCGGTCGATCTTCTCGGAGGTGCTCATCTTGGCCGGAGCCTTGGTGAGGCACTCGTCGATGATGTGCGCGATGACGCCGTAGCGCTCACCGGTGATGATGGACTCGGCATCGTCGTCGCAGTCCTGCTCGCACTGAGCGACCAGCTCTTCGACGCGAGCGGCCTTCTCCTTGGTGAGGTTGATGAGCTTGCAGGCGTCCGCGTCGCGCTCGAACAGCTTGACGGCATAGTAGCGGCGCTTGTTGGCGGGGACGCTTGCCGGCAGGTTGTTCTCGATGTGCGTCAGAACGTCCTCAATGGAGGAATCGAACTTGTGCTCCGGCACCTGGCCCTTGGAAGCAGCGGACTTCTTGACCTGCTCGAACAGCTCCTTAATGCCCTTGTTCTTAAGAGCCGAGATCATCATGACCGGGCAGCCGAGCTTCTTGGAGAGCTTGTCCGTGTCGATCTTGTCGCCGTTCTTCTCGACCAAGTCGGCCATGTTGAGGGCGACGACTACGGGCAGGCCGGTCTCGATAACCTGAAGCGCCAGGTACAGGTTGCGCTCGAGGTTGGTGGCATCGACAACCTGGACGACAACATCGGGTTCGCCGCTCATGAGGTAATCGCGCGAGCACTGCTCCTCGGGGCTGTAGGGGGAAAGTGAGTAGATACCGGGGAGGTCCGTGATGGTGACGTTCTTGTCGCTTAGGAGCTTGGCTTCCTTTTTCTCAACCGTGACGCCGGGCCAATTGCCAACGTAGCCGTTGGCGCCGGTGATCAGGTTGAAAAGCGTGGTCTTGCCGCAGTTGGGGTTACCCGCCAGTGCGACATGGATCTGAGAATCCGCCATTCAATCCTTCTTCCTTGTGTGCCCGCGCTGCTTTCTCCGCACGGGCTGGATAATGTGCTTTAAAGTTGCTGCATTAAGTTAGAAAAACCTAACTTTATCTGCAGAAATATGCGCCACGAGTCCTTACTGAACCTCGACGACGGCGGCCTCCTCCTTGCGGATGGAAAGCTCGTAGCCGCGAACGTTGATCTCGACCGGATCACCGAGCGGTGCAACCTTCACGACCTTGAACGAAGTGCCCTTGATGAGTCCCAGGTCCATAAGGTGGCGGCGAAGCGCACCCTCACCGTGAAGCTTGACGATGGTAGAGCTCTCGCCCACCTTAACGTCACCCAACGTCTTCATTTACTTGTCCCCCTTTCAGTGCGTACAGAAATACCGTCGACTAACCGACGGTCATGATGTGCATGGCGACCTTGGAATCGATGCCAAAGCGTGCGCCCAGCACCGTGACGATGATATTGGCGCCACTCGAGCTCACCACGTGGATTTCGTTGCCCTCGACAAAGCCGAGGTCCTTGAGGTGGTGCTTCATGTCCTCATTGCCCTTTACACGAGACACGCGCACGGTTTCGCCCGCTTTTACCATCGAAAGCGGCATGGCCGGCATCTGCGGTCCGCAAGACATGAGTGGCTCCTAACGTCAGTTCGTCCTCAACATCGACGCGATAAAAGTTAACCACGTCTATGTTCGCTTTAGTAAACTAGCACGTGGTTAACTTTTTGGAAAGGGTCCCTATTCAGATTTCGAAAAAGTTTCCTATATGAAACAAAAGAGGCACCGCAAAGACCATCTCTTTGCGGTGCCTTGTCATACCAATTTATGCAACAAAGGGGACTGTCCCCTTTGTTGCATTGTTGAGGTTAGAGCGAGAGGTTTCTGATCGACGTGACGCAGGAGGCCTCATCCACACCCGAAACGCGGAAGATGATGTTCTCGCCGCACTCGCCGTAGAGAGCCATGAGGCCCATAACATCGCGGCCATCCGTGTGGCGGTCGCCGATGCTGACCGACACGTCGCTACGATGCTTGGCGATAATGTCATAGAGCAGCGCAACCGGGCGGGCATGCAATCCCAACGGATCTTTAATCGTCTTTGTAAACTCGACCATGTCCCCTCCCACGACATCGTACATTCGGCCGGAAAACCCAGCCACGTGGTAGTTATTGTACGTTACCGGCGCGCACCCCCGTCCCACAAAAAACGAGGGAAGGCACGCGTCCTTCCCTCGTTACAGGCAATAGGTAGCCGCTTGCCTACATCAGGCGCAGGCTGACGTCCTTGAGCTGGGCGCCACTAACGGCACTCGGAGCGCCCGACATGAGGTCGGAGCCGCTGGCCGTCTTGGGGAACGCCATGACGTCGCGGATGGAGTCGGAGCCGGTGAGCAGCATGCACACGCGGTCCAGGCCCAGAGCAAAACCGCCCATCGGGGGCGCACCAAACTTGAGTGCCTCCATGAGAAAGCCGAACTGCGACTCGGCGCGCTCCTCGGTAAAGCCCAGGAGCTTGAGCATGGACATCTGCATCTCGGCGTTGTGGATACGCATGCCACCACCGCCGGCCTCAAAGCCGTCCATGACAAAGTCGTAGGTGCAAGAACCGGCTGCCAGCGGATCTGCCTCGATCTTGGCGATGTCGGTCTCGGTCGGCAGAGTGAACGGCTGGTGCTCGGCAGCGTAAGCCTTGCGGTCCTCGTCCCAGTGGAACAGCGGGAAGTTGACGACCCACAGGAAGTCGTGGCCCTCGCGCTTGATCTCGAGGGCGTTGGCCATGTGGGAACGCATGCCGCCCAGGATCTCGTCAGAGAGCAGACGCGGGCCGGCGGCGAACATCACAAGGTCGCCGGGCTCGACGTCCATGCGCTCGCGCAGAGCCGCCATCTCCTCGTCCGAGAAGAACTTGACGATGGGGCTGTTGATGGAGCCGTCCTCGCGGAAGGCAATCCAGGCCAAGCCCTTGGCGCCAAACGTGGAGGCCACGCCGGCAAGCTTATCGATCTTGGCACGTGCCCAGGCACCAGCGCCCTTGGCGTTGATGGCCTTGACGACAGAGCCCTCCTCGTTTGCGGCAGTCGCAAAGACCTTGAACTTGGAGTTGGCAAAGATGTCGGTCAGGTCGACCAGGTGCATGCCATAGCGGGTATCGGGCTTGTCGGAGCCATAGGTGTCCATGGCATCCCAGTAGTCCATGCGACGCAGCGGCGTGGGCATCTCGACGCCCATGCGGCCGAAGGCGTCGGCCAGGACCTCCTCGAGCGCGCTCATGACGTCGTTCTGGTCCACGAAGGACATCTCGATATCGACCTGGGTGAACTCGGGCTGACGGTCGGCACGCAGGTCCTCGTCGCGGAAGCACTTGGCAACCTGGTAGTAGCGCTCGACGCCACCGACCATGAGCAGCTGCTTCAGGAGCTGCGGGGACTGCGGCAGGGCGTAGAAGTTACCCGGCTGAATACGGCTGGGAACGATGAAGTCGCGGGCGCCCTCGGGCGTGGACTTAAACAGGGAGGGCGTCTCGACTTCCATGAACTCACGGTTGTGCAGCGCCTCGCGAATGGCAAAGGTGAAGTCGGAGCGCAGCTTGAGGTTGGCCATCATCTCGGGACGGCGGAGGTCCAGATAGCGATAGCGCAGGCGGGTGTCCTCGCTGGTCTCGATGCCGTCCTCGATCTGGAACGGCGGGGTGACGGACGTGTTGAGCACCTCGGCGTGGTCGGTCAGGACCTCGATCTCGCCGGTCGCGAGCTTGGTGTTGGTGGTCTCCTCGCCACGGGCGCGCACGACGCCGTGAATCTTGATGGGCCACTCGGGACGCATGGTCTCGGCGATCTTAAAGGCATCGCCATCGGAGTGCTCGGGGTCGAAGGTGAGCTGCGTGATGCCCTCGCGGTCGCGAAGGTCGCAGAAGATAAGGCCGCCGTGGTCGCGGCGACGGCTCACCCAACCGGTGAGGGTGACCTCTTCGCCCACGTTCTCGAAGCGAAGCTCGCCGCAGGTACGGGTGTGCATGGAATGCTCGTCAATGGGACGGGTCTGGCTCATACCAGTGATCCTCCTTTATGGATCTGTGCCACCCCGTGTCGTTCCGGGCGGCGTCGTACAGATTGCCCAGCCTGCGTAAACCGCGCAGCCGGACATGGCGTTCTATCTTATCGCACCCGCGTCGATGTGCCGCGAAAAAGCAGCTCTTGCCCAAAGACTTGACGGAGACGAAACAATTGACGCACCGTGGCCGTCGCCCGGGCGTGCGGCGTGCGACAATGTGCCCCAATATAACTGCACTCGGAAAGGCCCGCCATGACTGCACGCCTCATCGTTATGGATATCGACTCCACGCTCATCAACCAGGAGGTCATCGACCTGTTGGGCGAAGAGGCCGGCGTGGGCGAGCAAGTTGCACAGATCACCGAACGCGCCATGCGCGGCGAACTCGACTTTAAGCAGGCACTCGAGGAGCGCGTGGGGCTGCTTGCCGGCCTTGACGAGAGCGTGTTCGAACGCACCTTTGCGCGCGTGACGTTTACCCCCGGCGCGCTGGAGCTTGTGCGCTCGGCGCACAGCAAGGGCTGGAAGGTCGGCGTAGTAAGCGGCGGTTTCCACGAGGTCGCCGACAAGATCGTGGCTGCCGCGGGTATCGACTTTTGCCTCGCTAACCGCCTGGAGGTCGTGGACGGCAAGCTCACCGGTAAGCTGGCGGCAGACATTGTGACCAAGGAGTCCAAGCTCATCCAGCTGCTGGATTGGGCGGTTGAGTGCGGTGTCGATATGGCCAATACCGTCGCGATCGGCGACGGCGCCAACGACATCCCCATGATTCAGGCCGCGGGCACGGGCATCGCATTTTGCGCCAAGCCCAAGACGCGCGAAGCCGCCCCGTTTGCCATCGACGAGCGCAACCTCATGCTCGCCATGGACATCATCCTGCGTGACTAGCCGATCCGTCTAACAATTGAATCAGTCTGTCCTATAGTTTCCGAACAATTTTGTCTTAGTGTTCGGAAACATACCCTTTGAGTGCTAGACTTTGCGCCGTCGAAGGGAACATATATGGATAAGCGAGATCTTGAGCAATTGCTGAGCGATGTTGCCGGCGGAGCAGTCACCCCGGCCGTCGCCCTTACGCGCATCCAGACGGCTCCGACCGCCGATTTGGGCTTTGCACAGCTCGATCTTTCGCGCGGGGTGCGCCAGGGAGCCGGCGAGGTTGTCTACGGTGCCGGTAAAACCGCCGAGCAAATTGCCGCCATTATCGAAGCGCTGCGCGATGCCGGTCAGGAGCGCATCCTGGTCACGCGCCTGGATGCCGAAAAAGCAGCCCGCACCTCGGAGTTCCTCGACAACGGCATCGACCTGGGATATGCCCCGAACGCTCAGCTCGCCCTGGTGGGTGGCAAGCCCTCCCCCACCGGTAACGGACGCGTTGTCGTCGCTTGCGCCGGCACGAGCGACCTGCCCGTCGCCGAAGAGGCGGCACTGACGGCCGAGTTCTACGGCAACGAGGTCGACCGCCTCTACGACGTAGGTGTCGCCGGCCTGCACCGCCTGCTCGCGCATGCCGAGGAACTTGCCCAGGCGCAGGTGGTCATCGCCATCGCCGGCATGGAGGGCGCCCTGGCGAGCGTTATCGGCGGTCTGGTGAGCTGTCCGGTCATTGCCGTTCCCACCAGCGTGGGCTACGGCGCGAGCTTTGGTGGCGTAGCCGCGCTGCTCGCCATGCTCAACTCCTGCGCCAGCGGCGTTTCGGTCGTCAATATCGACAACGGCTTTGGCGCCGCCTACCAGGCAAGTCTTATCAATCATCTGGGCGCCGGCACACCTCGCGCCCGTTAAGGAGCATTTCATGTCCAACCATCAGCACACGCTTATCATCGACGGTACCTCGGGCATCAGCGGCGACATGACCGTCGCGGCCCTGCTCGACCTGGGCGCCAGCGAGGAGCACCTGCGCGAACAGCTCGCCACGCTGCCGGTCGACGGCTTTGAGATTGCCGTTACACGCGTAAACAAGCATGGCATCGACGCCTGCGACTTTGACGTTCAGCTGGCAGAGGAGCTCGAGAACCACGATCACGATATGGCCTGGCTCTACGGCAACGAAGCAGCTGCCGAGCATATGCACGAGCACGAGCACCACCATCATGACCATGGCGAGCACGAGCACGAGCACTGCCACGAGCATGGCCACGAGGACCATCATCACGCCCACCACCATCACCACCGTTCTTTGGCGGACGTCACTGCCATCATCGATGGCTCACAGCTGAGCAATGGTGCCAAGCGTCGTGCCCTCGCCATCTTTACCGCACTCGCTGCAGCTGAGGCTAAAGCTCACGGCAAAACGCCCGAGACCGTCATGTTCCACGAAGTGGGCGCCGTCGACTCCATCGTCGACGTCTGCTCGGTCGCCATCTGCCTCGACGACCTGGGTATTGAGGATATCGTGGTCGAGTCGCTCTCCGAGGGCCACGGAACCATCCGCTGCGCCCACGGCCTCATGTCCATTCCCGTCCCCGCTGTCGCCAACCTGTGCCAGGCGGGCAATATCGCCCTCACGCCTGCACCGGTCGTCGGCGAGCTCGTGACGCCCACGGGAGCCGCCATCGTCACCGCGCTGCGCACGTCCGACCAACTGCCCTCACGCTACCGTATCGAAGCCGTCGGCTACGGCGCCGGCAAGCGCCCCTACGAGGGTTGCTCCGGTACGCTCCGCTGCCTGCTCGTTCACGCGGACGCATAGCCATGGATGCCCGCAAAACCAAAAGCCGCGCCGCTATTGTCACGGCGTTTTCCGAGCTCCTTCGCGAGGAGGACTACGGCAAGATCACCGTCGGCGACATCATCGCGCGCGCTCACGTAGGCCGCGCGACATTCTACGGCCTCTTTAAGAGCAAAGACGACCTACTGTCCGAGCTCGTGAGCGACATCTGCACCCACGCCCTCGACGATGACGGTACGCCCCTCGATGACCCACTCGTTCAGGTCGAGCATATCCTCAACAACCTCTGGGAACGCCGTCAGGGCGTTCGAGCCCTCGTAGCCGGTGCCGGCTCACGCGTCTTCGCCGACTGCTTACGCAAGACCATCATGTCACGAGCAGCCGAAACCGTCCCTACCGACCCAAACGGCCCCGCCGCCACCATGGACCGAAGCTTCCTACTACACCACATAGCCTCAAGCTTCGTAGGAATGGTCCAATGGTGGGCCTGGCACAACTTCGAAGCAGATAAGGCCGACGTAGCCAAAGACTACCTCTCGGCCATAAAGCCCCTCTTCAACTAAACGCCCCATCCCAAGGCGTCGCCCCTTCCCAAAGTACCGCTTGCATTTCAAAGCACCCAACAGCCAAGCGCCCACCACATCCAAATTCAGATATATATGTTGGGTTGCTTGTTCGAACACAGCCAAGAATGCCCAGGGCTCGGTAGGGGTTAACTTTCCAACGCACTCCGCAGGACGCAAAAAGGCTCGCCGCACGAAGTGCGCAGCGAGCCTTTTTGCATGTCCGAGGACGCGTTGGAAAGTTAACACCTACCGAGCCCGGACCTTATAGAGCCGTCCTTTGACTAGAACATGCCCAAGAAACCATGCACAAACAGCGCGGCCAGAGCGGCACCGACAAACGGCGCGATACCAGGAACGAGCAGGCCGTACTTCCAGTTGTTGTCAGCCTTGTTCTTGATCGGCAGCACCTGATAGGCCATGCGAGGACCAAGGTCACGAGCCTGGTTCATGGCGAAGCCGGTGATGCCGCCCATGCCCATGCCAACAGCCCAAACGATCAGACCGACGCAGATAGCGAGCATCAGAACGTTCTCACCAGCGCGGCTAGCAGCAGCAAGGATGGCGCTGATGAACACAAAGGTGCAGATAGCCTCGCAGAAGAAGTTACGGGCATAGTTGGTGCCCTCGGTGGTGGGGTTAGTCGAGAAGATGTTGCGCTGGGCAATGGGATCGACGACACCATCGGAAGCCTTGAACTCATCGGCATACATCAACCACGCGATCACGGCGCCCACAAAGCCGCCGAGCATATCGGCAACCATGAAGGGGATGCAGCTGCTCCACGGCACCAGGCCGACGATGCACTGGGCAAGAACCATGGCGGGGTTCATGCACACGGCGCCGCCAAAGATAAACAAGGCGACCGAGATGCCAAAAGACCAAGTGGTGATGGCAAACATATGGCCGGAGCCCTGATACTTGGTGCCCTTGAGCACGGTATCGCAGTGCACGCCCACGCCAAAGATGATCATGAGGGCCGTTGCGCCGAATTCGCAGAGGAGTTTGGTAAGCATAAAACCTTATCTTTCTTGTCGGTTATAAACGATTCGTTTAGGCCGCACGCTAGTGCTGCGCGACGACAACGCCCAGGCCATCGGGAATGACGGCAACCTTGGCATCGGCACCCTTCATCTCAAAGGCGAGCTTGAGCGCCTCCTCGATAGTGTTGACCGGCGTCATGTGCATATCCTTGAGCATCTGGTGATCGCACAGGTCGGTGACCATGATCACGGGGTGATGCGCCAGGATGCGGGCAAAGATCTGGCTCGTCCACTGGTCGGGCAGGGTCTCGTCCTTAGGACGGTCGATGCAGGCGCGCTCAAACTCTGCCGGATCGTTGTCGGCGATGTTGTGATAGAAGCCCTCGCCACCGTGACCGTCGGCGCAACCGGCGACATCGATGATCACACCGCCCTCGGGAAGCGTAGCCTCGGCAGAGCACATGCCCTTCACGGCCTGGTAGATGTTCTGGTCGAGCGGGTAGCCGCCGTTGGTGGTGATGGCAATCTCGCACTCAACGGGCTCAACGCCGGCAAGGCTCTTCACGAACTCGCAGCCAGCCTCGTGCGCCTTGTGGATATCGCCGGCAAAGGAGCCGATGACCTCGTGCTTGCCGTTGAGCACCACGTTAAGCACAAAGGCAAGGTGAGCCATCTCGGCAGCGGCAAACATGTCCTCGCTCACGTGGTTGTGGCACAGGTTGCCGGCACGCGAATGGGAATCGTTCACAAACTGACCGTTGTGGTTGTACATGATGGTCTTGTAGCTGGCGATGCCAGGCAGGACGGACTTGCGGCTACCAGAGAAACCGGCAAAGAAGTGCGGCTCAATAAAGCCCTCGGCAAGCAGCAGATCGCAATCGGCAGCAATCTTGTTGATAATGCACTCGCCACCAGAAGGCAGGGTGCCAATCTTTTTCATCATGCTATCGTCAGTCGCGACGTGCATAACGATTTCCTCGTTGGCAACGATCTCCTCGCCGTACTTGTTGACGAGCTCCTCGTGCGTCGACGGACGGTGCATACCCGTAGCAACCAAAATACGCACGCGAGCCTCAGGTGCAGCGGAATGGATGTGATGCAGCAGAATAGGCATCGTCACACGCGAGGGAACGGGACGCGTATGATCGGAGCTAATGATGACAATATCCTTCTTGCCAGCGCAAAGCTCCTCGAGCGAAGGCGAGCCATAAGGGTTGGCAAGTGACTCCTCCACCAGCTCTTCCTGCGATTTTGTAGTCTTAAACTCGTTCTGATGACCTTCCATCACACCCGCGAAGTTCTTATCCTCGAGCTCCAGATGCAGCGTCTTGTGGTCAAACGGCAGTTCACATTCAAACAACGACGAGCGCCCTCTTCCTTTCAACTGACACACTAGATAAACCGTTGGAAGGATACGCCGCTCACCGAAAAACTCCACCGTCCACCGACTCATTAACACAACGTTCATATTTGACCCACAACAAAACGGCCGCGATCCCAAACGGGACCGTGGCCGCCTGTCAAAGACACTATAGACAGGATGACTTACGCAGCGCCGAGGCAAACATCTACCCCGATGGCATGCGCGCGTAAGTCATATTGCATAAATACGTCAATAATTTGCATATAATGACGCATGGATTTCTAGCCGTAACAGGGTAGTACCCTCCGGAGCGTGCATTTTTGCGAGTATTCAGCATCGCGGGATAAGATTTTGGTGTCAAAAGTCTTTCAAAAAGTAGCTAGTCCTCATGACTCGACCCATCTGGATAGCATGCGACGAGAAACCAGCCATATACGGGCATCGCCAAGGCCCCAATTAGCGTGCAAAGGCATCAACAAAGGCAGCGAAAGCCGGCTATGGCCTTATGCATCAATCTTTTGCTGCTGAAAACTCCGTTTTTTGCACGTCGCCCCAGGCACCACCCTCACCCAGCAGCTGATCCGCTGAAGACCGGACATCGCAGGGCCCGCCATTAGTTTACTTTTAGGCACACTCCGCAGGACGCAAGAAGCCCTCGCCGCACTCCACATTAGGCGCGAAGCGCACTTTATTTTCATCAGCTTTAATCCCTGAAGACCGAGGACGAAGGGGCCCGACGGGTTTCCCTCTGAATGCATTCCGCAGCACGAAGCCCCCTTATCCGCAGCTCCGAAGGAGCAGGATAAGGGGGCTTCAAGTGCGAGGACGCATTCAGAGGGAAACCCGTCGGGTCCCGGTGAGAGCCACAGGGCTATCGATTACCCCGTGTTTTGCAATCCTGCCGAGACGCCAGTCACAGTTGAAAGAATCAGGCTCATGTACTCGGCCTTCTTCTCCTCGGCCATCTCATCCTGGTTCATACGCACCTCGCGAAGGGCGCGGACCTGGGCGATGGACAGGGCGTCGACATAGGGGTTACGCACGCGAACGGCGCAGCCGAGCACGCGACGACGCTGCAGCGGCCATTCGTCACCGACGATGGCAAGGACCCACTTACGTGTGAGCTGCATCTCGGTGAAGACCTTCTCGGACAGATCCTGGCGATCACCCAGGTGCAGATACATCTTGGCGATGCGCTGATCGGTCTTGGCGATCGACATCTCGATGTTGTCGATAAAGGTGCGGAAGAACGGCCACTCCTGGTAGGCAGCCTTGAGCTGGTCAAGGTCGCCCAGCTGCTCGCAGGCGGTACCCAGGCCGTACCAGGCGGCCAGGTTAATGCGTGCCTGGCTCCAGCTGAAGATCCACGGAATGGTACGCAGGTCGTCGAGCGACTTGGCGCCCAGGCCGCGCTTAGCGGGACGCGAGCCGATCGGCAGCAGACCGACCTCGGTCAGCGGCGTCACGGTCGAGAACCACGGTGTAAAGTCCTCGGTGTTCAGCAGGTCCAGATAGCGTTCGTGGCTTGCAGTGTTGAGCTTCTCGGCCATATCCCAGAACTTCTGCGTGGTCTCGGTGTTGGTCTTCTCGACACTCGGGGCCGACTGCAAAAGCGTTGCGGCGGCAACGGACTCAACATGGCGCTGAGCCAGCGTGCGGTTGCCGTAACGGGCAAAGATGACTTCGCCCTGCTCGGTAAGCTTAAAGAAGCAGTTGACCGAACCCTTGGGCTGCGCCAGCACGGCCTTGTTGGCCGGGCCGCCGCCACGGCCCACGGCACCGCCGCGACCGTGCATGAGCACCAGGTCGATATCGTTCTTCTCTGCCCACTTGGCGATGCGCTCCTGCGCGGAGTGCAGCGCGAGCATGGCCGTGGTAGGACCGGCATCCTTGGAAGAGTCGGAATAGCCCAGCATGACCTCCATGCGGCGGTTGGTCTGGGCAAGGCGCTTTTGCACCACGGGCAGCGTAAGCATCTGATCGAGCACGTCGACGCAGCCCTCGAGGTCCTCGAGCTGCTCGAACAACGGGATCACGTCGAGCTCGGGGACATCCTCCTCGTGTGCAAAGGACAGGTGCGCCAGCTCAAAGACGTCGGCCACATGCTGAGCGCTCTTGGTAAACGAGATGATGTAGCGGTGCGCCATCTTCTTGCCGTAGCGCTTTTGGATGGAGCCGATAGCGCGGAAGGTATCGATGACCTCGCGCGTCATGGGCTGCAGGTCGCCATGGATACCGTTCTCGTGGATATCCTTAAGGGCGCGGGCATGCACCACGGAGTGCTGACGGAACTCCATCTCGACCATATGGAAGCCGAAGGACTCGACCTGCCAGATGATGGTTTGGACCGGGCCGTAGGCAGCACGGACGGCACCGCAGGCGGCCAGCGAACGCTGGACGACGCGCAGGTCATCCAGGAACTCGTCGGCGCTGTGGTACATGGTGTCGGTGATACGACGGACGGTGGCGTTCAGGCGGTCGGCCATGACGAGCATGACGGCGCGATGCGGCTCGTGCTCGGAGATCAGCTCGGCGCGGGCCGTGTAACGAGGGCTCATCTCGACCTGATGGTTCCACAGGTTAATGAGCTCGGCCGACGGCTTGCTGTAGGTAGCCTCGAGCGTGAGGTTGCGGCCGATGTGGCGGCACTTGTCCTCGAGCTTGAGCACCATGTGCGTAAAGTACTTGGCGGCGACCTCACGGCTCACCTTGGCGGTGACGTTGGGGTTACCGTCGCGGTCGGAACCGATCCAGCTGCCGGGATGGAAGAACGCCGGGCACAGCGGCGGCACAGTACCGGCCTTGTCGCCCAGCACCCAATCGTCAAAACGACGATAGATAACGGGGATAACGTCGAACAGCGTGTTATCGAAGATGTCGATGATGGTATCGGCTTCCTCGACCGGCGTGGGCTTCTTGAGCGCGATGGGACTCGTACGCACCAGGGCGTCGATCTCCTGCAGCATATGGCGCTCGTTCTCCACCAGGTCGGAGCCGCCCAGACGCGGACGCTCCTCCAGCAGGTTGGAGATACGGCGGATCTTGCCCTCGACGGCCTTACGACGGGCCTCGGTGGGATGTGCGGTAAAGACAGGGTGGAACTCGAGCTTGTCGAGCAGCTCGTTGGCACCCTCGACACCCAGCTCATTCACCAGCTGGTGATAGGCAACGGTAAGCTCGTTGGCAGGATCGACCTCGGTATCGGTCGACGCACCGGCCTCGCGCTCGCGCAGCTGCGCCACACGGTAGTTCTCCTCCGACAGGTTTGCCAGATGGAAAAAGCTCGTAAAGGCGCGAACGATGACCTGCTGCTTATCGAGCGGCAGGCTGTCGATCAAATCGACGACCTCACGAAATGCCACGGCAGTGGGCTCGTCGGCGGTGGGCACGCCCTGCTCGTCGACGGCTTCGTCGGCAGCGCAGGTACCGGGGTTGCCGGCATTGACCACAATCTCGGCTGTCAAAATCTTGTCGAACAGGTCCGCGATCTCGGGATCATACTCGCTAAGCACACGGCGCTCCAGGCGCAAGAACAGCGCCAGATTGTCGCGCAGCTCCTCGGGGATCTCGATCTCGGCGAGACGCTCCCTGGACTCGGCATTCGAGCCGATTCGGTTAACGAGGCGGTTGACCACGGCAGCGACGCGCGCCGCGGCTTCGGGTACAGACTGGTTGCTTAGGTTCTCAGCCACGTTTCCTCCCATTCCTCCTTCTATGCACGTAACATGCGGTATTCATTATAGGCGCTTGAGAAATACTTTCGACACTGATTGCGCTTTACCACACAAAAGTATTTTCTGCATTGCAAAGGTTTTTGCCCTAAATGGTCGTATTTCTCGGTGGGCGGCATACGTAAACGGGGGCATTCCGCATAAAAGCGAAACACCCCCGTAACAATCGCTCTCCATGAGCAGGGCACGTTAGCAGGCCCGAAGCTCAAAAAGATGCGCTACAGGCGCTCGCGAACCGCCTCGACGACGTTGGCCAGATCGGCAAGAACCTCTTCGTGGCTCTCCATGTCGCGCACCTTGACCTTGCCGGCGGCAAGCTCGTCGCCGCCCAGGACCAGGATGAGCTTGGCGCCCACCTTATCGGCCTGTTTAAACTGGGCCTTAAGCGAACGGCCCTGATAGTCGGCCTCGGTCACGATGCCTGCGGCGCGAAGCCCCTGCGTAATGGCAAAGACGTTCTGGCGCAGCTCCTTGCCGGCGTTGGCGACATAGACGCACGGGGCCTCATCGGCACCCAAATCGTTGCCAAAGGCCTGCAGGGCCAGCAGGGCGCGCTCAAAACCAACGGCAAAGCCGACGCCCGCCGTGGGCTTGCCACCCTCGAGCTCGACCAGGCCGTCATAGCGGCCGCCGCCACCGATGGAGCCGACGCCGGCGCCAGGGGCCTCGACCTCAAAGACAGTACGGGTGTAGTAGTCCAGGCCGCGCACCAAGGTGGGATCCTCGACATACTCGATACCGGCGGCATCCAGATAGCGCTTGACCTGCTCGTAGTGCTCGCGGCACTCGTCGCACAGGTTGTCACCCATCAGCGGAGCCTCGGCCATGATCTCGCGGCAGTGGTCGTTCTTGCAGTCGAAGGCGCGCAGCGGGTTAAGCTCGGCGCGCTCGCGGCACTCGTCGCACATCTCGTCTGCGTGATCGAGGATAAACTGCTTAACCTGCTCGCGGTAAGCCGGACGGCACTGGGCGTCACCCATCGAGTTGATGAGCAGACGAAGCTTGGAAAGATCGAAGCCCAGGCGCTTGTAGAACTCCATGAGCATGATGATGCACTCGGCGTCTGCCGCCGGATCGGGAGCGCCGAGCCACTCGATGCCCACCTGGTGGAACTGGCGCAGACGGCCCTTCTGGGGACGCTCGCCGCGGAACATGGCCTCGGCGTAGTACGCCTTAAACGGCGTAGAGCCCTGGGGCACCAGATTGTTCTCGACGACGGCGCGCACCACGCCGGCCGTGCCCTCGGGGCGAAGTGCCAGGCGCTGCTTGGGCTTGAGTTTGGTGTCGGTGCCCTCGGTAAAGACGCGCTCCAGGTTGGCACCGCTGAACACGCGGAACATTTCCTTGCGCACGACGTCGGTCGACTGGCCGATACCGTGAACAAACACGTCCACCTGCTCGATCGCGGGCGTCTCGATGGGTTTAAAACCAAACGGCTCGAACACGCCGGCCGCAATCTGCTGCATCTTTTGCCAGGCGCGCATCTCGGCGCCGATAAGGTCGCGGGTTCCCTCCGCCTTCTGTGCCTGCATGGGCAAACACCTTTCTTTTGTATCGCGTCATAGGTAACGGTCATTATACGGCACAAACGCAAACAGCGGCGGCGCGTCTGACCGAACGAGGGTATGGGGACTCGTTCGGCCAGATGCGCCGCCGCTGTTTGTGATCCGTTTTCCTCCGTCCCCTTCGGATCACGTGATCTGTTGGGGACGGAGGAAAACGGATCATTTCGTAGGCCCGTGACCGCCTTGGAAACCGAATGATGGTACGAGCATCCATTCGGCTTCCAGGGCGGCCACAAACAGAACGGGGCAAACAGAAAAGAGCGACGGACGTCTACTCCCCCGCCACGCTTGCACGCAGCTTGGCGGCGATGGGCTCAGACGCCAGCAGAAACACCAACATAGCCACCGAGCACACCAAGCAGACAATCCAGGTGCTCGCAAAAGAGCCCGTGGCATCGGACAGCACACCCGAAACGATGGCGCCCACGGTGCCGCCGACCATCTTAAACAAACGAGTAGCAAGATTGGGTGCTACCGGTGGTCGGCGATGTAGCCCAAAGCGACAGCGGTATAAGCTGCGGCACCGAGCGGCAGCTCGGCATCGCTAAAACGTGCCTTGGGATGATGCTGAGCAAAATGCTCGTCCGTATCAGTCACGGCAGCGCCCACGGTAAAGTACGCACTCGGGATCTCGCTCGAGATCAGCGCGAAGTCCTCGCTCGCCATGGCGTGGAACAGCGGCAGGAAGGCGGCCTTGGGCAGCACCGCGCCCACGTAGCCAAGCGACGCCTGGGTCATGTCGTCATCGAGTACGAGCGGGGGAACATCCGAAAGCGTCTCGATAGTCGCCGGCGTGCGATACGTTGCGGCCACGCCGTTGACGACCTCGGCGATACGGGTCTTGAGGTGCTCCATGAGCTCGACGTCGAATCCGCGCAGCGTACCTTCGAGCACACAAGCGTCGGGGATGACATTTGCGGCCTGACCGCCGGCAAACTTGCCCACGGTAAGCGCGACTTCCTTGGCCGCCGGCACCTCGCGGGAGATGAGCTCCTGAAGCGCCAGATGCACATGGACGCCGGCCGTGATGGGGTCGATGCAGATCTCGGGGCTCGAGCCATGGCCGCCCTTGCCCTGAAGCGTGATGCGAAAACCGTACACGCCCGAGAGCGCCGGGCTGCCGTAGAGCACCAGACCAAGCGGCGACTGGCTATTGACATGCATGGCAAAAGCCGCCTGGGGGCGTGGGTTCTGCAGCAGACCGTCGACGATGGCGGCACGGGCACCCTCAAAGGTTTCCTCGCCCGGCTGGAACAGCAACTTAACCGTGGCGTTGGCGTCGAGAAGCTCGGACTCGCGGGCCTTGAGCATACGAGCCGCACCAAGCAGCGCCGTCGCGTGCATATCGTGACCGCAAGCATGCATGCAGCCATTGGTGGATGCAAAGGGCTCGCCGGATTCCTCGGCAACGGGCAGGGCATCCATGTCGCCGCGGAGCATGATGACCGTACCGGCCTGCTTGTCCGTGCACGTACCGTTACCCCGAGCAGCAGCTGCCGCGCCGGCACCGATAAGGCCAACGACACAGGAGCCGTCAACAAGCACGGCATAGGGAATATCCATCTCGTCCAGACGCGCCTGGATAAAGGCGGACGTCTGCGGAAGGTTGTTACCCAGCTCGGGCATCTGGTGTAGATCGTGTCGCCACACAGCAAGCTCGTCTGCAAAAGTCTGAGCTTCTGCAACAAGACCGTCACCGATAGCGGCCTGCGCCGCTGCGGTAGCCTTGGGCGCTGGTTGCGGTTGAAAATCGGACAAAGCTGGTGCCATAGATGCCCTCCAGTAACGTTTTTGCAGCAAGCACTTTGATAGCATAAAGTGCAAGGTACAACTTTAAGGGCGACGCATAAAAAATGCCGCCCCGGGAGGGCGGCGCAACAAGTTGTTTACAATTGCGGGCGCGGCTTTTTGCGCAAAAAATCGAAGTGAGTCTCACTCAAGATAATCGACAGGAAGATAAGCACGAAGCCGGCGAGCAGGCGCGAGGTGAGCGCCTCCCCCATCAGCAGCACCGAAAACAACACGCCCGAAGGCGACTCCATCGAAAGGAGCAGCGAGCCCGTCGAAGCCGGGACATGCGCCAGGCCGACGTTTTGGATGAGCAGAGCCACGCATGTGCAGCCCACCGAGAGAAACGCCATCACACCGATAAAGTTCGGCGTCCACACGGACAGAGGCGCCTGGGTCTCGAATAGCAGCGACGAGACCAGGCTCAGCACGCCGTTGCCCACAAACATCCAAAACGTGATGACGTTGATGTCCATCTTTCGGCCGTACTTGGCCGTCACCGACATCTGAATAGCAAAGAAAACCGCACCGCCCAGCGTGATGGCATCACCGATGTTGAACTCGACGCTATCGAGCGCCACCAAGCCAATGCCCGCCAAGCACAGCAGTGCCGCGCCCAGGTTATAGCGGGTGAGTTTTTCGCCGCTCAGAAAATAGCTCGCAAAGGGCACGAGGATGCAGTATGTTCCCGTCAAAAACGCGTTCTTGCCCGCCGTGGTGTGCGCCAGACCGACTGTCTGCAGGACGTAAGCGGCCCACATAAGTGTGCCCATTCCAAGTCCGACAATAAGATTGCGGGCGTTGAGGTGCGCGATGATGCGCTTGTGGAAGATGACAAACATGACCAACGCCGCAGGCAGAAAGCGCACGTAGAGCAGTTCAAACACCGGAATGGTGTCGAGCGCGTCCTTCATAGTGGTAAAGGAGTAGCCCCAGATAATCGCTACCGAAAGCAGTAGAACTTTCCAGAACAGTGGAGAGCGTGCGCCGGCGCCCCGGGGAATACCGCCCGCGCCCAAATCCTCACGGGCCACAGGGCTATCGGGCATGTTTTCGATTTCGTTGGCAGCGTATTGGGCCATGGAACATCCTCACACTCAAACTGGGCGTGGTGTCCGCACGCGTATGGCTGCGTGCCGCCTCATGGTCAAATAAAAACGGGACGCGCCGGACCCCCGGCACGCCCCGCTACTGTAGCAACAACCAAGCAGCCCATGCAATTCACTCAACTAAAGCGTCGAGCCGGAAGGCCTCGATGTTCCGTCAACGCCACGTTGTTGTGCTAAATCAATTTTGTTGATTCCAGCTTTTCGATGATCCAGTCGTTGGCTTTGATGACCGGGCGGCGGAAGACGACGCCCAGGGCCAGCGACGGAATCAGATAGCTCGCCAGGATGCCCAGCTCAACCCAGTACTCCATATGGTAGGCGCCAGCCATGGCGGCATGCATGGCGTTGATGCCGTGAGTGAACGGCAGGAACGGATAGATCGCCTGGAACACGGGGCCGGTCATCTCGATGGGGAACGTGCCGCCTGAACCGCCGACCTGCATGACCAGCAGCACAACGGCCAAAGCCTTGCCGATATCGCCAAACGAAACTGTAAGCGTGTAGACGATATTGGAGAACACGAGACTCGCGACCCAGCCCGCCAGCACAAACTGCAGCGGGTTGTCGCACTGAATGCCAAAGAACAGAATGTCGCCCGCGCACACGAGCGTTGCCTGCAGCAGAGCCAAACCGCCAAAGAACAGGTAACGACCCAGGTAGATCTCGTGCAGGCGCACGGGGATGAGCTCGTTGATAAGCTCATCGTCAACCGAGACCTTCATCATGGCCGCCAACACGATCGAGCCGACCCAGAGCGACAGAATCGTGTAGAACGGCGCCATGGCCGAACCGTAGTTGCGGATCGGATAGACCGGCTTGCGGTCGAGCGCGACGGGGCCGGAAAGCGACACGGCCAGACCCTCGGGATCATTGCCGATCATCGTCTTGATCGTAGCGAGGTCATCCGACATCAGGGCACCATCGAGCTCGTCCTTAAACGCGCTGATCTTGTCCGACGCCTTGCCCAGCTGATCGGAAGCCTTGTTGACCAGCTTTGCGGCTTTGGACAGACCCTTCGCCAACGAGCCGGACGCATCGGTCAGCCCTGCAACGGCGCTATCCAGATCGCTCGAAATACCATTCAGTGAATCCAGAACCCCCGAGACGGTCTTCTTGAGCTCCTTGGCCTTAACCGAGAACGTGGAATCGTAATCGGATTTGGCACCCGCGATGCCGGCCTTGGCATCGGCGATGGCCTGATCGACCTCGGCACGCGAGTTGTTGACCTCGGCCATGCTATCGGAGAGAGACTTCGCGGTGGCCGCCAGATCCGTGGCATTGTTGCGGTACTCAACGGCGATTCTGCCCAGCGACGTCGCAGCAGACTTGAGACCGTCCTTCAAATTCTCATCGCTCACTTGGTCGGCAAGGCTGCGGAGCTGATCGGCCATCGCATCGATATCCTTGGCGCGCGCATTGAGGGCCGCAGCGGCATCGTTGAGTTGGGACACCGTAAGGTCGACATGCTGGTTCGCGGCATCGAACGCCTTCGCGAGCTCGGCAGACACGTTGTCGAACGAACCCGCACTTCCATCGATCGCGGCATCGATGGCATCGTTTGCCGCCTTAAGCGCTTCTTTGGAATCATCGATGCCGCTTTTGGCATGTTCCATGAGCTGCTTTGTCGACTCATCGACGGCACCGGTCTGCTTGAGCATGCCGCTCGCCGACGTCAGCGAATCGGACGTGGAGCTCAAAATGCCCGCAAGCGACGTTGCGCTGGCCTGAACGTCCTGCAGGTCCTGGACCGAATCGCCGAGCGTCGAGGACAGGTTGGCGATAAAGTTGCTGACCTGGTCGGTGCTCATGTAGTCGAGCAGGCTGGACACGGTTTTAAGACCGATAGTCGTAATGGTTTCGGTAAAGGTCTCGTTGACCTGACTCTGGACGGCGCTCGAGCCCTTCTCGGTCACGATCTGGGCAATGGCATTTGCCTTCTGATTCTCGTAGAACTCGATATCGGCGTGCTTCACGTCGGTCGAGAAAAGCGTCATCATGTCGGAGCTAAACGTTTTGGGGATAACGACGGCAGCATAGTACGCGCCTGATTTTACGCCCTCGATAGCTTTATCGCGATTGTTGAGCACGACCCAGTCGAAGTTCTCGTTGCCGCGTAGGGCACCGGCCACGTTTTCGCCCACGTTAACCTCGACGGGAATCAGATCGCTCTCGTAACCCTCATCGGTGTTGACCACGGCGATCTTAAGATTGCCGGTGTTGCCGTACGGATCCCAGCTGCCGGCGATGTTAAACCACGCGTACAGACACGGTACGATAATGAGGCCCATCACGACAACCAAGCCGATCACGGAGCGAGACACGTTTTGGACATCGCGCTTAAACAGATGCAGGATGTTCTTCATTTATGCCTCACCTCCTTTGGAGTGCTTGCCAAGCGCGGTGGTATCTCCATCATTTGTGGCTGTGCTGTCGCTGCCCTGAGATTTATGGTGCGAGCCGATATGCGGCAAGCGGCCCGTGGACTGATCGCCGCCCTTGGCACCACGCTCGCTGGCGTTGAGGCCAAACATGTGGCGGGCGGCAGGAATGGCGGCCGTGTGTTCGCGCATCTCGCGACGCAGGTCCTCATCCGAAAGCGCCGAGATGCGCATCTGGGTATTGAGGCTCGCGCGGATATATTCGATATTGATAAGCCAGCCGCAGATGGCAATAACCGAGATGATCCAAATAACAAGCAGGATGATCTTGCCGTTATTGTCGATATCGAGAACCGTCGACAGGACAAAGAGCAGGACCTGAACGCCCACCACGGCGGCAAAACCGCCCTTGATGTAGTACGGGTAGCGATGTTCAAAGGCGACCGCATGATCGAGCAGTTCGCGACGGTACGAATCGGAATCGAGCATGACACGCATGGCCGTGCGCAGCGAGTAGCGCTGGCGCGGCAGGTCGTTGGACTCGCAAATCATCATACCGGTCGTGGAAAGCTGTTTATCAAAGAGCAGGTTAAGGTTGAGCAGCAGCGGACGCAGCTGCAGGCCGATAAAGAGCGCCACGATCAAGAACACGCCCAGAATGCACAGGTTAAACAGGTAGTTGAACGAATACATACCGCCGACCGTCTCGCGCAGCAGATTGATGCCGTAGGTAAAGGGCAGCAGCGGGTGCAGCCACTGGAAGAAGCCGGGCATCATCTCGATGGGGTACATGCCCGACGAACCCGGGATCTGCACGATGACGAGAATGACGCCGATAGCCTTGCCGATATGCTTAAACGTGGTGGACAGCGCATAGATGATATTGACGTAGGTGAACGAGATGGCGATGCCGCCCAGCACGAACAGCAACGGGTTGACGCACTGTACGCCAATAACCAGATCACCCACCGTAACGATGATGGCCTGCAATGCGCCCAGGATCACCATGAGCAACCAGCGGCCAAAGTAGCCTTGGCGCGCCGTAAAGCTGCCAACACCTTCACGGTCGACCTCGAGCTTGTAAATGGCGATGAGCACATAGCCGCCCACCCAAAGCGCCAGATTGGTGTAGAAGGGAGCGATGCCCGAGCCAAAGCTCTTGACCGGATAGATTGACTTGGACGTCAACTCAACCGGAGACGCCATGAAATCTGCCACGTCATTGACATCGACGCCCATCAGATCGGCCAGCTCGCCCATGGACTCGGAGGTCTGCAGCGCCGCGATGTCATTGGCGGCGGTTACAAGCTTGTCCTGGACCTTGGCAAGCGAGGAATCGGTCTGGGACAGCGTGGTCTTGGCCTGGCCGAGCGTAGCGCTAAGCTGCGCCAACGTGCCGCGCGCATTTGCAAGTGTAGGTGTCATACCCGAGACGATACCGGTCAGGTCGCCCGAAACGGCAGCAAAAGAGTCGAGCGCGCTCGAGGCCTTCGGCAGCGCGTTTTGGCCCAAGTCCGTCTGGGCTTGGCCAAGGTTGGTCGCACCGGTATGAATTGCGTTATTGATAGCGTCACTGGCACCCGAAACAGCCGCTGCGTCATTCGCCATGGCGCTCGACTGCGCGGACAGACCGTCCTTGATGCTCTGAAGCTTTTCATTCTGCTCTCGAAGCAAATCGATGGTCGATACAATGCGCGCGTCAATTTCCTCGGAACCTGTCGACGTGTCATTGGCGAGAATCTCCAAGTGCCCGATAACGGCCTTATTGTGGTCGATCGTCGCTTGAAGAGACTCGAGCGAGTTGTCGATACGGGTGGTCGTAGATGTGACCGCGCCCGTCAGCTTGCCGATGGCAGCGTTCGCAGAGGCCGACGTCTTGGTGAGCGCAAGGCTGCCTTCCGAGAGCGCCTTGGAGAGCGAGGTGATGGAGTTGCCCGCCGTGGTGCGAGCTTCGCTCAGCAGGTCGTTGCCCTGGGAGATCGCCTGCGTCAGCGACGGTGCCTGGCCTTGCAAGCCGGCAAGTGCCGCATCAGCCGAGGCGATAGCGCCACTCGTCTTATCGATGGCGGCATTCATATCGCCAATCGAATCGCGCACCTCGCCCAAGGTGTCGGACGCCTCGGACACCGAACTTGCCAGCGAGTCCTGAGTCTGGGTTGCCTTGTCCTTTAAATCGACACCGGCATCCTTGGCGATACCGGCAACAGTCTTGCCTACCGTAGAGACAAATTCCGAGTTGATCTGCTCCTCGATGGTGTTTGCACCGGTATCGGTAACCTTGGGCGCAATGGCGCTCTTCTTCTCATTGACGTAGTACGTGAGCTTGGGCTGATGGTAGTTGCCGTCGAGCATCGAAACCAGGTTATCCGAGAAGTTCTTGGGAATCACGATAGCGGCATAGTACTCGCCGCTCTCGACGCCCTCCTTGGCATCGGCCGTCGAGTCGACGAACGTCCAGCCCAACTGATGATTCTCCTTGAGCTGGTCGACCACTTTGTCGCCAGCGTTGAGCTCACCCACCAATTCGTTTTGGGTGCCTCGATCGTTGTTGGCGATAGCAATCTTGATGCCTTGGGTGTTTCCATACGGATCCCAGTTTGCCACGATGTTATACCAGGCATACAGCGAGGGAATAACGCACACGCCTAGGGTAACCACCAGGGCGACGGGGTTCACAAGCAGTCGCTTAATGTCGCGCTTAAATATCGCAAAGGACACCTTTGCATTGGATAGTTTGCTGCCGAGACTCACGCTTGGACCATCCATCCTGTCGTTAAATCGAATCGTACTATCGATAACCATTGTACGTAGGCGCTTTAGTGCCTCGCGGCACAATGGTGCTGAGTTTTGCGGGTAGCAATATACTACGAAGATGAGTTAGCGTACAGTTGTACAGTATCTTAAATTTCAGCAGGTCACAAAACCACAACCCGCACAAATTAGCAATTCAAATAGTCATCGGGGACGTTCTTAAACGACTAGTCAAACAAAAACGTCCCCAATGACTACTTAGGACCACGGCAACGTCGATGTTTTGGCAATGCCAGCGAGCGGGCGCCAGAGCGAACAAATTGGCATGAAAAGAGGACGGCATAGACCTTCTGGTCATGCCGTCCTCTTTGAATGACAAGTTGTCGCTCTGGCGCCCGCGCAGCGTCGACTGGTCCGCCGTTCGTTAGAACGGCGGAACTGAGGGCAGCGTCGAGCCGTTACGCGGTTTGGTAAAACCGCGTAACTACCTAACTACATCAAGTTGCAAACAGATGCCGCGAAGGCCACGGGGTCCTCGGGCAGAATACCCTCGACGAGCAGGGCCTGGTCGTAGAGCAGGCCGGAGTACTGCTTAATCTTGTCGGCGTCGCCCGCCTTCTGGGCAGCGACGAGCTTGGCGAAGACCGGGTGCTTGGCGTTGAGCTCGAGCACGCGCTGACTCTTGGGCATGCCGTCGGGCGCGCCCTCGGGTCCCTTCTGGAGCACCTTCTCCATCTCGAGCGAAAGCGGGCCCTCGGTGGTGATGCAAGCGGGGGCATCGGTCAGGCGCGCGGAGACGGCAACTTTCTCGACCTTGTCACCGAGCGCCTCCTTCATAGCGCTGAAGAGGTCCTCGTTTTCCTTGGTGGCGTCCTCGGCCTCCTTCTTCTCGTCCTCGGTCGCCAGGTCAAGATCACCGGTCGCGACGTTCTTGAGCTCCAGATGACGATCCTCGACCTCGGGCTCGGCACCGTCGGCCACAGCCTTCTCGGCAGCCTCGCGGGCAGCATCGTCCTCGTAGATCTTGGGCATATCGGCGGCAACGTACTCACGCATAGCCTGGAACGTGAACTCATCCACATCCTGCGTCAGCAGCAGCACGTCATAGCCGCGGTCGAGCACGCCCTTTACCACGGGCATCTTGGCCAAGCGCTCGCGCGAGTCGCCGGCGGCGTAGTAGATGGCCTTCTGATCCTCGGGCATGCCCTTGGCATACTCGGCCAGGGTAATCATCTTCTGTTCCTTGGCAGACCAGAACAGCAACAGGTCGGCGAGCTCATCGGCCTTCATGCCATAGCTCGAGTAGATGCCGTACTTAAGACCGCGGCCAAAGTTCTCAAAGAACTTCTCGTAGGCCTCGCGGTCGTTGTCACGCATATCCTCAAGGTCGGCGGTAATCTTCTTTTCCACACGCTTGGCGATGGCCTTGAGCTGACGGTTCTGCTGCAGCGTCTCGCGCGAGATGTTGAGCGACACGTCGGCGGAATCCACGACGCCGCGGACAAAGTTGTAGTAGTCGGGCAGCAGGTCGTCGCACTTCTCCATGATCAGGACGTTGGAGCTGTAGAGCGCCAGACCCTTCTCGTAGTCCTTGCTGTACAGATCGAACGGCGCGCGTCCTGGCACAAACAGCAGGGCGTCATACTCGAGCGTGCCCTCGGCGTGGAAGCTGATGGTGCGCACAGGATCGTCAAAGTCGTGGAACGTGGACTTGTAGAACTCGTCGTAGTCCTTCTGCTCGACATCGGAGCTGCGCTTCTTCCAGATCGGTGTCATGGAATTGACGGTCTCGAGCTCCTGGTAGTCCTCGTACTCGGGCTTGTAATCGTCGCCGGCGTCCTCGGGCTTGGGTTTCTGGCGGCTCTTGGACACCATCATCTGAATCGGGTAACGCACATAGTTGCTGTACTGCTGAATCAGGCTCTTGAGGCCCCACTCGGTCAGGAAGCGATCGTAGGTCTCGGCCTCGCCGTCGGCGTCGAGCTTCTCGTTCTCACGCAGCGTCAGGATGACATCGGTGCCGTGCTCGGCGCGCTCGCCATCTTCGATGGTGTAACCCTCAAGACCATCAGACTCCCACACGTGAGCGGTGTCCTCGCCATAGGCGCGGCTGACGACCTTCACGTGGCTGGCGACCATAAAAGCCGAGTAGAAGCCCACGCCAAACTGGCCGATAATGTCGACATCCGAACCCTGCTGCTCGGCGTTCTCGGTCTTAAACTCCTCGGAGCCGGAATGGGCGATGGTGCCCAGATTGCGCTCGAGCTCCTCGGCGGTCATGCCAATGCCGTTATCCGAGATGGTAATGGTGCGGGCGTCTTTATCAAAGGAGACGCGAATGGCCAGGTCGCCCTGGTCGATCTTGACGCTCGGATCCTGCAGGCTCTTAAAGTTGAGCTTGTCGACGGCGTCGCTCGCGTTAGAGATAAGCTCGCGCAGGAAGATTTCCTTATTGGTGTAGATGGAGTTGATCATGAGGTCGAGCAGTTTTTTGCTCTCGGTCTTAAATTGACGCATGTGCAGTCCTTTCGCGCTACCCCCGTCCGCAAAAACGGCCCGGTCGCCCGAGCCGCATCGCAGACCTGCTATGTTCAGACTTAGATTTTATAACCCATTAGCGCGCATATATACATACGGAATCGAAAAACTGTATGTTGAAACGACCGTGCGGCGGATGCCAAGGAGTGTCCCCAGCTGCCGGCAGAAAAGGAACGTCCCTATCTGCCATCTACGCGCTTGGCCATCCAGACATGGGGCTGGCCCTCGTCTTCGTAATCTACCGGGGCGATTTGCGTGTAGCCCGCCTTTGCATAGAGCGGCAGCACGTATTCCTGCGCATGCAGCTTAATAAGCTTAGCGCCGGCATCGCGTGCACACGAAGCACTGGTATCGACGATCGCACTCGCCAGTCCGCGACGACGCATAGCCGGCAGCACGGCGACGCGCCCCATAATGTAGGTCTCCCCCGCCACAACGCCTTCGTCCATGTCGCATGCCGGCAACACCGGGGCCTCTGCGTCAGCCACGCGCTCAAGCTCTTCGGGAAACACGCGCGAGCAACCGGCAAGCTCGCCGTCTACATAGAGCGTCACATGAATGCAGTTCGGATCCTCGTCGATAGCGTCGAACTCATTCTCGTAGCCCTGCTCGTCCATAAAAACGACGCGGCGCACCAACGCCGCGTCATCAAAGCATCCCGTCTTAAGTTGGATATCCATGGCTGCCCTTTCATTCAATGCGAACGTTAGGGACAGATATTAGCGAAAATGAGCTCCGCGCACACTAAACTTCGCGCGAGCCTTCGCCAGGCAGTCGTAATGACCCACGTTATGGGCATCGCTCGCGATGAAGCTGTACAGGTTCTGATCGAACAGGCGCTGTGCCGGCTTTTTTTCGCGACCAAAGCGACCGCCGGCAATAAAGTCCGCCGAAGCCTGCAGTTTGCAGCCCATATCGACCAGGCGCTCCGCCACGCTTACATCCTTTTGAACCGCACGATAGCGCTCAGGATGAGCGATGATCACCTGGTAGCCACGACACTGCAAATCGTAAATCGTGTTCTCGTACTCTCTAAACGCATACGCATCGGCATGCGTCGAAAGCTCGAGCAGAAACTCGTTGGTCCCATCGAAATGCAAGTGCTCCGCGGCATCGATACCAAGCTCAACGAGCTTTCGATGGTTGACCTCGAAGCCCATCTGGAGCGGAAAACCGTCAGCGTTATCACGCAGCAGCTCAAAGGCATCCCACATCTTGTCGTAGTCAAAATAGGGATCACGGCAGTGAGGAGTGCAAACGATTCTGGTTACACCGGCCCGCTTGGCAGCCTCGAGCATCGCCAAGCTCTCATCGAGATCGGCGGCGCCGTCGTCTACACCCGGCAAGATATGGCAATGAATGTCACGCATAGGTCAGCCTTAATCAACTAAACGTTTGCTCGGTTGGTGAAGATGCCCTTTTTGGAAGTCCCCTGATTGTCGGAGCCCTTCTTAACCTTCTTACCGTCCTTGGTGTAGTAAGAATAGTAGTACTCGCTGGTCTCGGTCTCACAGTAATTCATGACGGTACCGATGAGCTTGACCTTTTCGGACTTCTTAAGCTGGCCGATGGCGTTGAGTGCCTCCTCGCGCTTGGTGAAGTCCTCGCGCACCACGAACAGCGTGCCGTCGGTCAGGCTGGCAATCTCGGCAGCATCGATGAAGGTGCCGACCGGGGGAGCGTCGAAGATGACGTACTGGAACTTAGCAGACAGTGCCTTTACCAGCTTGGCAAAGCGGTGAGAGACGATGATGTCGGCAGGATTGGGAATATGCGGCTCGGCATCGAGGAAGTAGAAGTTCTTCTGACCCGTCTCGACAATTGCCTGGTCGATGGAGATCTGCTCGGAAAGGACCGCATAGAGTCCGCCGCGCGAACGAACGCCGAGCATATCGGAAAGGGACCTGCGGCGCATATCGGCCTCGACCAGGAGCACGGACTTGCCGCTCGTGGCGATTGCCTGAGCAAGGTTAATGGAAACCGTAGACTTGCCCTCGTTGGGAATCGAGGAGGTAACGGTGATGGTGCGAATGGGGTCGTCCACGCTCGCAAAGCGGATGTTGGCCAGAAGGGTCTTGGCGGCATTCTGTACAACGAGCTTATCGGTGTTCTTTGCCTTAGCCATGCCTATTTACCACCTTTCATAGCCGGAATTCGGCCAACAACGGGAATGCCCAGGAGCTCTTCTGCCTCTTCGGCACCGCGGATGCGGGTATTGAGCATGTCTGCCAAAACGACATAGGCAACTGCGATAAAGATACCGGCGAGGAACGCGACGGCAATATACAGCGTGCGCTTGGGGCCGCTGGGGGCTTCGGGGGTCTTGGCCTCGTCGATAACGTTGATGCTCTGGGCAGCGCCGACGTTCTGAGCGACCGTACTCACCGAGCTGGCCATGGCCTTTGCGACCTTAGCCGTCTCCTTGGCATCGGTGCCGGTAACCGAAAGCGTAATGACACGCGTGGTGGTCTCGGAGGAAACAGACACCTTGTAGTCATCCAGATCGGTGAGGCCCAGTTCATTGGCTGCGCCGCTCTTAACGCTATCGCTATCCAGCAGCGTGGCGATATCGTTGGAAAGCATCTGGCTCGCCGAGAGATCGTTGTAGCTCATCTGACCGCTATCGTCGGTCTTGGCGAGAATGTACATGCTCGTCGTCGCGGTGTAGGTGTTGTCCATCGCAACGAAGGACACGATGCCCATGGCGATCGCGCAGACCACCGGAAGGGTGATGACCAGCTTGAGGTGCTTCTTCAGCAGCTGGAACAGTTCGAGAAGGGTCATGCAGCTTGCCTTTCATTTCCCCAGTTCGGATTGACAAAACTGTCCGTATGTTATCGCATCTTTTTACCGAGACCAAACTCTATACATAAGAAACAGGCTCTCCTGTAAAAATGTCGGAAGCAATCGTAAAATTGCACAACAACGCCGCACCCGAAAGTCGAATGCGGCGTCTACATCAATATCTATGTTGTATCGCTATGCGAATGGCTCGTCCTGCTGTATGGGAAACGTCACCGCAATGGTGGTTCCCACGCCCAACTCGCTCGACAGATCGAGCGTGGCGTGATGATACAGGGCCGCATGCTTGACAATGGCAAGCCCCAGGCCGGTTCCGCCGCGTGCCTTGGACCTACTCTTGTCCACGCGATAGAACCGCTCAAATACCTTGCCCTGTTCTTCAGGCGCGATACCGATTCCCGTGTCGGCGACCGCGAGGAACGGATGACCTTCGTCGTTGGTGCCGCACTGCAGCGTAACCGTACCGCCGGGTCGATTGTAGCGGATGGCGTTGCTTGCCAGATTATAGATGAGCTCGTCAATCAAGCGCGACACGCCTTCGATGACCACAGGCTTGGTCTCATGACTTATCGTCACATTCGCCTGACGGGCGACCTGTTCAAGACGCTGCTCAACCGCGTAGATGGCACGCGAGAGCTCAATAGGCTCCGTGGACCCAATGGGCACCGCCTCGCCCTCAGTTGCACGCTCGGCCTCGTCCAAGTTAGACAGCGTAAGGATGTCGTTGACGAGCGCTGCCAAGCGGCCCGCCTCACGATAGATGCGACCGCCAAAGTTGCGCAGGTCGCCCTCGCCCTCGACCATGCCGTTTGCGATGAGCTCGGCATAGCCCGAAATCGCCGTAAGCGGCGTCTTGAGCTCATGGGTGATATTCGCCGTGAACTCGCGGCGCATACGGTCGTTGTCCGCCAGCACCGCCATTTGGCGCTTGAGTTCCTGGCGCTGCGACTCGATACGCTCAAGCATGGGGACCATCTCGGCATAGGCGTGCTCATAGCTACGGCGCGGGTGGTCCAAATCCACCTCTTGCAACGGCGCGATGATGGCACGGGACTCGCGGCGCGCCATAAAAAACGAGAGTACCGCACCAGCTGCCGCGATAAGCAGCATCGGCGCCACCATCGACAGCAAAATCGCCGCAACGCCAGGCTGGGCCTGCGCCAAGCGGACAACCTGGCCGTTATCAAGGGCGACGGCGCGATACAGCATAATCTCGTCGAGCGTAGAGCTTGCGCGCTCCGCGGAACCCAAACCACTCTCAAAGGCCTCGATGACCTCGGGGCGATCGCCGTGGTTGGGCAGTGTGGAAGGCGACGCCTCGTTGTCGTAGGCAACCGATCCATCCTTGTTAATCAGCGTGATGCGCAAGTCCTCGCGATCGAGGCTACGCAAGAACGGGATGGGCTCCTGCTGCTCGTCGAGGGCGGCAGCAATGAGCTCGGTTTCCTGCGCCAGGTTGGCACTCGTGGCATCCGCCAAGGTGTTTTGCACAAAGAACGCGCCCAACACTGTAAAGGCGACAATCACCGCCATGGCACAGATAAAAATCGTCGCGAACACGCGATGGGAAAGCGTGTGCTTTCCCTGGGGGGCGAAGACCACGGGCTACTCCTCCGATGCGGCAGCTACGGGATCAGCGTCTTCGTTTCCGTCGTCGGCAGAAGGCTCCGCCAGGCGATAGCCCACGCCGCGCACCGTCTCGATGGCACTCGCATGCTCGCCGAGTTTCTGGCGGAGTGTCTGCACGTGCACGTCGACGGTACGCGAACCGCCGTCGAAGTCCCAGCCCCAAACGCTCTGCAGCAGCGACTCGCGAGTAAAGACCACACCGGGTTTGCGCATAAGATACTCGAGCAAATCGAACTCGCGCAAAGTAAGCTTGAGTGGCTCACCGGCAACGGTCACCTCGCGATGGCTGGGCGAAAGCACGATATCGCCCACGCTGAGCACATCACTCACCTGCTTGACCATACCGCCGCGGCGCAGCAGCGCACGGCAACGGCTGGCAAGCTCCATGAGCGAAAACGGCTTGGTCAGATAATCGTCGGCACCGCCATCGAGCGCCATCACCTTATCGAGCTCGGTATCCTTGGCAGTGAGCATCATGATGGGCACCGTCGCCGTCAGGCGGTCGGCGCGCAGGCGACGCATAATTGCCAAACCGTCGGTATCGGGCAGCATGATGTCGAGCAAGACGGCATCGGGTACCCGTCGCACCACGGCGGCCTTAAACTCGCCATCGCACGAAAAGCCCTCGGCCTCGATCCCCTGCTTGCGCAGCGCATAGACCGTCAAATCCCTGATGTTGTCATCGTCCTCGACGTAATAGATCATGTTGAACCCCTTTGCGGCCGGCATGACCGCATCTTAACCCTAAAGGTACCTTTACTAGATGGTATCAGCCAAAACGTCCCGTCAAATAATCCGCCGTGCGCGGGTCGGTGGGATTTTTGAAGAGCTGAGCGGTGGGCGCGTGCTCTACCAACTCACCCAGCAAGAAAAACGCGACCGAGTCGGAGATGCGCGCCGCCTGCTGCATATTGTGCGTAACGACCACGAGCGTGCAGGTCTCTTTGAGCTCGCAGGCCAGCTGCTCAACCACCAGCGTCGACACGGGATCGAGAGCGCTCGTGGGCTCGTCCATCAGAAGAATATCGGGTTGCACGGCAAGCGCGCGGGCGATGCACAGGCGCTGCTGCTGCCCGCCCGAAAGGCCCAGCCCCGACTCCTTGAGTTTGTCCTTGACCTCGTCCCATAGCGCAGCGCGACGAAGAGAGTCCTCGACCAGCTCATCCAGCACGGCGCGGTCGCGCACACCCATGCCGCGCGGGCCATACGCGACGTTGTCGTAGATGCTCATGGGAAACGGGTTAGGGCGCTGGAACACCATACCCACACGCTGACGCAGGCGGCAGATGTCGTAGTCGCCCAGGATATCCTGGCCGTCGAGCGCGATCTTGCCCTCGATGCGGCAGTCCTTGATGCCGTCGTTCATGCGGTTAAAGCAACGCAGCAGCGTTGACTTGCCGCAGCCCGAAGGACCGATAAACGAGGTAATCTGCTTGTCGCGGATCTTGATGGACACGTCCTTGAGCGCGTGATGGTCGCCATAGAACAGGTCGAGGCCCTCGACGTCGATGCGTGTCGGCGAGGCGGCAAGATCCTGCGCCGTGGGGCGAGTCGCATCCCCGACTTCGCGCTCGTGCGCAGCCTCGGCTTGCGCCTCCATTAGCTCCTCGAGCTCCGTGGGCTCCATGGCCGCAGCAGCCGTCATACCGCATACCTCCACATCGATATCAATTCAGCAGTATCGATAGTAGAAATCGCGGCTCATATGCACGTGAGCGCATTGTCAGGTGTTTGTAAGGGCGCCTACGCTACGCAGCGGGCAGCTCGATGGTAAAGACGGTATGCTCGGGCGTCGATTCGCACGCTATGGTACCGCCATGCGCGCATACAATCTCCTTGGCGATGGCAAGCCCCAGCCCAGCACCGCCGCGATTGGTCGCACGCGCTGCATCCAGGCGATAGAACTTCTCAAAGATCACCTTGAGCTTAGCCGCCGGAATCGGATCACCCTGATTGATAAAGCGAATTCGCACGCCACCGTCATCTTGGCGCCCAGCCTCAATCGTGATCGTCGAGCCTTCATAGCTATAGGCAACGGCGTTTTTCATGATGTTGTTGAATACGCGAGCCATCTTGTCGCCGTCCACGAGCACCGTCAGGTCCTCGCAGATATCAACCTGGGCTTCCTTGTGCTGTTCGTTGAGAATGGGATAGAACTCGTCAGCCACCTGAGCCAGCAGCAACCCCAGATCAACA
Organism: uncultured Collinsella sp.; assembly: GCA_902495645.1. Classification (GTDB taxonomy): domain Bacteria; phylum Actinomycetota; class Coriobacteriia; order Coriobacteriales; family Coriobacteriaceae; genus Collinsella. Next base: position 68,125 of record CABUXY010000007.1, read on the forward strand.
TAGCCGCGCGTGAGCACGATATCGTGGAAGTCAAAGCGCGTGATATCGAAGAACTCTTCGATGAGCGCATCGAGCCGGTGCGCCTTGTCGAGAGCCACGCCCGTAAAGTGCGCACGTTGCTCAACCGGCAGCTCAGGAGCCTCTTGCAGCAGCGAAAGATAGCCCACCACACTGGCAAGCGGGGTGCGTAGGTCATGTGCCAAGTACGTGACCAGATCGTCCTTGCGATGCGACTCGTCACGCAGAGCTTGCTGCACCTTGCGCTCACAATCGCGCGCCCGATTGAGCGCACCCTCGACCTCGAGAAAGTCGCCGTCGATGGTATCCCACGTGTCAGGGCTATCGATCAGACGGTCCTGAATACGGGCGGCGATCACGCGGTCGGCATGCTGCTCGCCTTGCTCATAACCCTGGTAATACAGGGCGCGCCCGCAAAAGAACAGGACACAGACGGCAAGCGCCAGCACAAAGCCGAGCATGTTGAACACAAAGGCGGCATCAAAGAACACGGGCTCGCCAATACCGCCAAGCGCCATGGCCCCGATCGCCAGCGTAATCGTCCACGCGGCACCGCCGATTACCACGCAGCGGCGAACGATTTCGAATCGATCGATCAGCAAGAAGCCAATGAGCAGAACTGCCAGGATGCCAACAATATTGTCAATGCCGATGAGTAGCAGACTCAGCAAAAAGAGCAGCACCGTCGCAAGCGCGCGGTTGTCGACGACCGCCCTTATGTATTCAAAGAGTCGATCGGGCACCTCGAATACCCGTCTATCGTCTTTTGTCATATCCACTTCCCCACCACCAAAGGCGTTATTCGATTATGTAGCCGACGCCCCAGACGTTTTTGATAAAGCGCGGCTTTTGGGCATCATCGCCGATCTTTTCGCGCAGATGGCGGATGTGCACCATCACCGTATTGTTGGAGCCGGGCATAAAATCCTCGTTCCACACCGCGCGGAACAGGTCCCCCACGGCCACCACGCTGCCACGATGCTCGACCAGATACAGCAAGATGGAATACTCGATGGGCGTGAGGCGCACCGGTGCACCGTCCACCGTCACACAACGAGCATCGCGGTTGATCTCGAGGCCATCGAGCTGGATGGTCGGCGACCCGGCCGCCTGCGAGCGGCTACCGTAGCTGGTGTAGCGGCGAAGCTGAGCGTGCACGCGCGCGATGAGCTCCAGCGGACGGAACGGCTTAACCACGTAATCGTCCGCGCCAAGCGAAAGGCCCTCGATCTTGTCTTGCTGGGCATCACGCGCCGTCAGCATGATCACGGGATAGGTATGGCTAGCGCGGATGGTGCGCAGCAGCTCAAAGCCGTCGATATCGGGCAGCATGACGTCCAGCAGCGCCAGATCGAACTCCTGCTCCAAAATCGCCTTGGCAGCATCTGCTCCGCTATAGGCAATCTGAACATCAAAGCCCTCTTTTGTAAGGTAGATACCGACCAGGTCGGCGATGGCCTTCTCGTCATCAACTACCAGTATGCGCTCGTTCATGCGTGCTCCTCTCGCGCTCCATTATGCCCGAGGCAGCACGCCCCACACACAACAAGCGCGGGCGATTAAGTCGACCTTAAGCACCTATGTGTCCGTTCGGGCGCAGACATGGGCCGTGCACGCCCGCGCACTGATTGTCCGCGCCGGTAAACGATATACTTTGAACTCTAAAGAGACCATCCCGTCGAAAGCGAAATCTGTGAAGACCCTCACCTCTTTTGCAAAGCGCTCCGCCCAGCTTGCCGCCGGCATTGCCTGCGCTCTCGCCCTTGCTGCCGGCGTGCCGTCTATCGCCAACGCCCAGGTGCTTACGACCGATATCGTTTGCGGTAAGACCGCCGACGCCCGCGGCATCACGGCCGATAATCTGCCCGATATCGATGCGGCCAACGCCATCGTCATGAGCAAGGACGGTTCCGTCTATTACGCCCGAGGTGCCGACGAGCAGGTCAAGATCGCCTCAATTACCAAGGTCATGACTGCGATCCTGACCGTCGAGAACTGCAAAATGGACGAGAAGATCACGGTGAGCAATGCTGCCGCCACCGTAGGCAACTCGACCGCCGGTCTGCTCGAAGGCGACGAGCTCACCGTGGAACAAGCTCTGCGCGGCCTGATGATCCCCTCGGGCAACGATGCCGCCATCACGCTTGCCGAGCACGTGGGCAAAAAGATCGACCCCAAGACCAAGGACGCCGTGGCCACCTTTGTAAAGGCCATGAACAAGCGCGCTCAAGAGCTCGGCTGCACGGGAACGCTTTTTGAGAATCCGCACGGTCTGGACTTTGATGAGTGGGCCGGTAACATGCACTCCACCGCGCACGATGTAGCCCTGATGATGCAGGAGGCAATGAAGAACGACACGTTCCGCGAAATCGTGGCGAGCGATGATTCCTGGATTGAGGTTACGGGCGCCGACGGTTCCGACCATTCGCATTCCATGGATACGCACAATGAGCTGCTGGGGCAGGACGGCAATATCGGCGGTAAGACCGGCACCACCGACGATGCCGGCTATTGCTTTACGGGAGCCTACAACCGCGATGGCGACGAGACCTACACCGTCGTCTTGAACTCCAGCACCACCGATCAGCGCTTTGCCGACACGGCCGCCCTTGTCAACTGGTACTACGACCACAAGGTGACGGTTGCGATCGCCAACACGCAGGAAAAGACCGCCAACGGCAATCCGCTCATCGCGCGCATTAGCCAGACCGACTGGACGGACAAGACGATCGATGCCACGCTCGCCGATCCCGCAGCCCAGGCGACCATCTTTTCGCTTGCCGGAGAGGTGACCGAGAAGGTTACCTACGATGATCTTTCGGGCACGGTACATGTGAGCGACAAGGTGGGTAGTGTCACGCTCAAGCAAGGCGACACCAAGATCGCCGTCATGGATTTGGTTGCCGACGAGGAAGGCTCGGGGCCGAATCCCATTGAGTGGCTCCTTGTAAAACTCGACCGCCTGGGCCGCCGCATCGACAACCGCCCGCTTACGGCAGAAAGCGAGACTGTAGCCAAGGCACCCGAGGTGTAGGGCTGGGGGAACATTACATTTGAGATTGGAGAGGCGTCCAACGGGGCGCCTCTTTTTGAATACCTCTTAAACGGGATGCGTCAGAATCACCAAAGCGACATTGCTAGCCGTTTACCTTCGCTGTGCCTTTTCGGACCTTGAAAACGGGTCCACCGGGCATGCTAGTAGATCCTTTCGACCTCCTTGGTCAAGGCCCTGAAAAGATCCCCAGCTGAGGGGTCTGCCCCAGGACACAGCGATTGCCAGGCACCCGTTTCTCCGATGGTGCCCGCACTCGTCATAACAAGATCGTCGCTCCGCCTGCGAATGGAGACACTAACGGAGCGGCCATTATGGAACCCATGGATATCGACTTTATTTATGCGCCCATCAGCTAGATAACTAATCGTGACATTGATGCTGTCACCATACTCCGGCAATTCGAAGCCGTGGGAATCCATCAATAGCTTCACGTCCTGATGGTAAATGCGGGCCTCGACGACATTCTTGGGCATTTTCCCCGTCTTTGTTGGAGAGCAAAAGCTGATGCTTGGCTCCTCTTCGCTCATGCCTCGGTCAAACCTAAGCATGCACGGGCATACCGACTCAATGGTTCGCAAGGCGTCCGCCGCGACCTTTTCCTCGGTAAACATCTCCACGTCGATGCCGTTTTCTTCCATATAGGCACGGTTTTTACGTTGAAGCTCTAGCCGAGCCGCAGCCTCCCCATCTCCACGCTGTTCCCAATTTCCGGAGTCGGCGACATTTCGATCGAATGTAGAATCAACGGAACATGGCGCTTGCTGTTGAGTCGGATCACTGTCGCCGAGACGCCTTAGCTCGGAGCGTCTCATCAGTAGTGTCACAATATCAAACAGCCAACCAAATCCAAAAAGGCCAAAGGTAAAGAGATATAGAAAGAAGCTACCCCACATCCGTGCATACGCCCTATGAGCGCCCGACCACCCAAGAAGGAAGCATAGCAAAAGCGCCTTGTTTGCCCTGTCAACCGACGTAATCTCTCGAGTGAGAGATTTCTGTTCAGGCTTCGCCAAAGGTGTAATTTCATGCGATGAAACAGTAATTGAGGACGTCCTTGACGCCGAGCTCCGAGCGCCTGATTTAGCAACGGCGCGAGCGACATCCCCAACTCCGACGGTCGTTCTGCTGTATACGGCATTGTAAGCAGCCTTCTTCGGATTTTTGATCCACCCCATGCCCTTCTTACCATAGCCGGGGATTATCGCCCGCTTTACCGCGCGCTTCGCTCTGCCGGTCGTTCTTGCCTTGAGTGATGTCTTTAGATTCGGCTTACGCAGCCCGACCTTTACCATATTTCTACTCCATCCCCTCGGAACCCCACACCGGGGTGCACGAGCACGCCTGGGTCTCCCCGTTTTCAAGCGCCCCGTGTTTGCCTAATGTTCACGCCCTTTCGGACTCTAATCCCCAGCCGCCATTCTTGATAATAAAAAAGGGCCCCAAATGGGACCCTTCTTCAAAGTCATACTGGCGGAGAGCTGGGGATTCGAACCCCAGATGCCCTTTTGGGGCATACTCGCTTAGCAGGCGAGCACCTTCGGCCTCTCGGTCAGCTCTCCGTAACAGCCGTTCTATAGTAACCAAACAGCCGAAGTTGGGCAAGGGGAATTTTGAGGCGTTTCCTCTTTTACTCCCTTTTACCAGTAAACGTCTCAGTCAATCATCTCAATCTGTAACATTTGCAGGCCGTAATCCCCTCCAGATGTTACAGATTGAGACAAAGATACAAGGACGGCCCCAGCGACAGCGCGGACAGCCCATTCTTTATTAGTTCTCTCGAACGGTCTCCAACAGATAATCGCGCATGTACGGAATTGCAAACGAAACACAGCCATAGCCCGCGGGCTCAATCAACCCCGCATCGATCAGACGCTTGCGATATGACCCAACTTTGTTCGCCGGCAAACCCATCTTCTTGGCGATATCGCCGTTGGCGATATCGACGCCCTCGCATTGAGCCATCGCCGCGAGATACTGAAACTGCCGTTCCGACACCCTGCGCAGCGCTGGGGCAATCACCATAGCATTAAAGCTATCAAGAGCCGCCTGGATACCCTTACGAGCCGCCTCTTCGCTCACGCTCTCCGCCCCACTGCGCGCAGCAACCTGCCAAGCGTAATATCCGACCAGCTGGACCATAAAGGGATAGCCTGCCGAAGCTTTTGTTAATAGCTCAGCGGCACCTTTGTCGAGCTCCTTGCCCGCTCGTCTCATCGTATCCTCAAACGATCCGCCAACTTCAAAATCGGAAAGCCGAGTAAGTTCAACATGTTTGGCTCGCTGAAGGAACGTCAACGTATCATCCACCACCACGCCATCTACCGATGTCGGCAGCCCGGCGAAAGCGAAAGCGACATTCGCTCCTTGGCGGATCAAGAGCTGCATCTCATTGCCTAGCTCGCGCATTTCCTCAGTTGAGGCATCCTGGATCTCGTCGAGCGTAATGAGCAGACCACCGCGCTTTGCAGCATCGTACATCGCCTCGCCCAGATGAGAGGCCGACTTCGACATCTCCATGGAGCCAAGGCTGACCCCTAAAATCGATGGGGAAATCGAGATTGATTCAAGACGAACGTTTCGCTGCAGAGCCTCGAGGATTCTATTGCAAAAACCAGCATTGGAGGCAACGTCAACGACCTCGAATCCTTTTTTGCGTGCAAGGTCACCCAATGCATTAAGGAGCACCGTTTTACCTGTGCCTCGGACGCCCGAGATGCGCATGAGTCGATCGGGGGCACCAGGACCATTCTCAAGAGCCTCGGCAAAGTCATCCAAAACAGTGTCCCGTCCGATAAGCTCAGGCGGATTCATGCCCGCCGTTGGCTTAAAGGGGTTAACAGCTTTCGTCATTCTGTCCTCCTCTGCTAGTTTTAACAACTTTAACAAAGTTTAGCAACTTTAGCAGAGTTTAACAGTTTTAGCAGGCTCGGCGGCTTTATGCCTTACCGATCCTGCCGGGTCCTCCCGCCCGCGCCGATACAAATAGCGCGGTGCGGCCCCTCTATATCGCCCCTACCCCAACGAGCGGTTGAGGGAGCCAAGTTCGTCGTTGCCCATGGTGCGCCACATTTGGAAGATGCAGACGCGCGCCAGGAAAAAGAAGCCGTTATCGACCAACTGCACGGCAGCATCCGCCAGCTGGTTGGTCACGGCGGGCACGGGAGGCAGCTCGAGCCCGGCTTTACGGATGGTCTCAACCGCATCCTCGAACGTCGGCGGCTCATTGACGCCCATCTCGTTCATAAGGCCCTGCATTTCCTCCAACGCGCTGCTACCCGACTCCTCGCCGCGCGGCACGAGGCGGTAGCACGCCAACGCGAGCTCGAGCTGGTCGCAGTTCCAATAGGCAAACGCCAGACGATAGAACAGATAACCGATTGAGGGGCGGTCGCTGGCAATGCGCAGGCCGTGTCGCGCCACCTCGATAATCTCGTCAAAGCGCTCCAGGCGCGCCAGCACGTTGATGAGCGCAAAGTGCGATTGCATGGACGAGCGAGCCAGATCGTAAAGACGACGCACCTCGGGCAATGCCCGTTCAAAATCCTCCTGCTCGGCGTAAAAGCTGCAGATCTCGTGCTGAGCAAAGTAGAGCGCGTCGGGAGCGCGCAGGATGCGCACCGAGCGATCTTCCTCCATTACCGGCAGCACCATACGCACCAGCTGGTTGTCGCAAAACTGCGTCTGGACCGGACCCGTTGCCAAAAGCTCGGCAACGGCGCACTTAGCCTCCAACTCCTCAACAAGACGGGAGAAGCCCTCAAACGCGCTTGCACGGTCAACTTTTGCCTGCTCGCGCAACTCGACGACGCGCGCCACATACGGGTCATCGTCCATCTCCATGACCTCGAGCTCATCAGCCGTATCGGCAAGCAGCAGGTCGCGCAACGCCGGCGGTAGCGAACGGTGGTCGTCACGCGGGCGAGCGTGAACCTCTGCAGGCTCAATCGCATCCGGCGCGTCCGACTCATATGCCTCAAGCATGCGCTTGCACGGCATATCGTCCATATCCATGCTCTCAAGATCCTTGGCGACAGGCACGCAATTGGCCAGATAGGCCGCACGCCCAAAGGAATATGTTGCAATGACGCGCTCGCCCTGCTCGCCGTCGGGAACCGCAATCTGAACATAGCAGCGCGCAATGCAGGCACCTGCGGCAAAACACGCCGCCGCAAGCGTAAGCGCCACGCGCGCGTCGTGCTCCGCGGCCCAAATCACACGCGCGTTCTCGTCCAACTCGCGCCAGACATCATCCTGAGCGTCGTATTCACGTTGTGGCATGGCATCCACGACAGAGTGTCCAAACCGAACGAGCATAATCCCCTCGGCAACGTTTGCCCGATAGGTATAGTCGAGCCGTGTGACCACGTTAAGTGCCTCGACAATACGCGCGAAGCGGCTGCGCACATCCCACTCACCGCCCGGCCGGCAAGCTACCGTTCCCGGTTTGCCCCACGGGTTGTCGCTCGAGGCCGTATCGAGCAGTCGGGGAACATCGTTGGTCGTCTTGGCGATATGCCACGCGTCAAAGAGCGCGCAGCCCTCAAGACTCGGCGAGGATGCCGCTGGAACCAATCCGGCCCCAATGCGCTCAAGGATGCCAGAGAGGCGGTTGAGACGGCACTCGATAGCAAGCAGCATGTCAATCTCGTCCTGGTCCAGCAGGCTACGATCAAAATTGAGATAGAACAGCTTTGAGCGGTCAATGCGCGCTAGGCTCATTTCGGACTTGGCAGCAATGGTGCGCAGGCGGGGCAAGTCGATCTCGCTCATAAGGGCGGCGGCATAACGTTCGATACCGCTCGGATTCTCGGCATGGTCAACACGGTAAAGCAGCGTCTCGATAGCATCGGGGAGCGGTGCCGTGTCAAAGCCCAAAAAAACCTCGACCGGCTCGGGCAACTTTATGAGCTTGATCTTGTCGACAACGTTTTGTATGCCTGCATCGAGACCATCGACGCCCGCCGTGTTCGCAATAGCGCTTTCGGAGTTGGCAAATATCACGTAGCGCAAGAACATCGAGGCCATGAACTCGCCGAAAGGAAGGGCGCGGGTCGAATTCCATGTCTCGTGGTCGGACTGCTCGCGCATGGGACCTTCGGGGGAGCCGGCAGTTCGTGCACAAGCGCGCATTGCGCCGTTGGCTTCCCTCACCATAATCTCGCCAATACTGGAATCGGACTCGTGAAGGACCAGCTCCATGTCAGGGTCCTCGGGCAACGGTACTTCCCGAACAGGACGATCAACCTTATAAACCTTGCCCGACACGCTCACGTAGCCCAAGAGCGATATGTGAGTTTTGCCGACAAATTCGACGGCATAGCACGACTCTTTGGGGTCCTCGCCAAAGACTTTCCAGACAACACCATATGAGCGCCCCGCAGGCTGCTCTGGCATCGATGGAAAACGCTTTTTGGGGTCGAGAAACCTGAGCTTGTATGTCGGACGCTCTGCCACGAAATATCACCCTGATCGGTCGTCGAGAGAAGGAGCGGTCGCGGATGGGCCGCGACACCTACTCGGAATCTTACACGAGTCGATAAGAAATAGTCCGCTTCACGCTCGCGCCTCGACCGAGGTTCGAATCCATGGGATGCCGCCATAAAAGAAAAGCCCCCGTTGCCGGAGGCTTCAAGCTCAAATGGTGCGGCGTATAGGATTCGAACCTATGACGTTCTGATTCGTAGTCAGACCCTCTATCCAGCTGAGGTAACGCCGCGACTTGTTGATTATTATGCACATGGACTGAATATTGGTCAAGCGTTTTTTCAAAAAAAGTTATTGAATTTGATTTTTACTCATTTGGATCACTTGGCGCGATCTTCGACGCATCGCGATATAAGAAAAGCCCCCGTTGTCGGGAGCTTCAAGATCAATTGGTGCGGCGTATAGGATTCCGCGCATCCGCTGCGCGGATCCGCGCCGGCTTCGCCCGCCTGCCGGCGTGCTCGCCCGCTCGCTGAAAACGCTCCGCGTTTTCTTGACGCTCGCGCCTCGACCGAGGTTCGAATCTCCGCAATGCTCCCATATAAGAAAAGCCCCCGTTGCCGGGAGCTTTAAAGTCAATTGGTGCGGCGTATAGGATTCGAACCTATGACGTTCTGATTCGTAGTCAGACCCTCTATCCAGCTGAGGTAACGCCGCAACGCACGGATTATTATGCACGCGAGCCCCCGATGGGTCAAGCGACAATTTGAAAAAATTTTACGGAGCGGTAATTAGGCCGCTCGCGCCTCGACCGAGGTTCGAATCCATGCGGTGTTGCCATAAAAGAAAAGCCTCCGTTGCCGGAGGCTTCAAGTTCGATTGGTGCGGCGTATAGGATTCCGCGCATCCGCTTCGCGGATCCGCACCGGCTTCGCCCGCCTGCCGGCGCGCTCGCCCGCTCGCTACGGACGCTCCGCGTCCGCTTCACGCTCGCGCCTCGACCGAGGTTCGAATCCATGCGGTGTTTACGTAAAAGAAAAGCCCCCGTTGCCGGAGGCTTTCAATTTCAATTGGTGCGGCGTATAGGATTCGAACCTATGACGTTCTGATTCGTAGTCAGACCCTCTATCCAGCTGAGGTAACGCCGCAGCGCAAGACATATAAAACCACTTTAGTTAGTTGGAGTCAAGCACAATCTCAAACTTTTTTGAGAATATGTTCCTTACGCAGCTCCGTATGCGTCAGCGTCCCCCATGCGATCAATCGGTTTTTCAACCACATCGAACCCAGCACCGAGCTCCCTCAAAAGCGAGCGCACCCGCTGGGCACAGTCATAATCGGCAAACGAGATACTCAGCATGCGCGCGACCTGGTTAGAAGTCCCAACTCCATAGAACCGCTCAAGCGCCACAAGCCCCTCGTGCGTCACAAAAGTCTCGACTACATGCGACGACTCCTCAAAACACCATTGGGTCAACGGGCCCTCGCTCGTCTGCCGCACCACCAAACCACCCACACCCGATGGCTCACACGTAACTAGTAAGTGCTCCCCACCTTCATCGCTCTCAAACAAAACTACCCGCTCATCAAACAGCTCCATCGCATCCCCTTCCTCTCGCTTCTATTTAACATAAGCATAGCAGGTAGATGGCTGTATACAGAACGTTTGTTCGTGTGTTTTCTATTGAGCTGTCCGCACGATATGGTATAGCTCCGCACACAAAAAGGGCGCCCCAGAAAGGAGCGCCCTTGCAAATCGCTTATGTAGGCAACCTACGCGACCGGCTCGATCTTCTCGAGGCCGCCCATGTAAGGACGAAGAACCTCGGGAATCGTGATGGTGCCGTCGGCGTTCTGGTAGTTCTCCAGGATGGCGGCCATGGTGCGGCCAGCCGGCAGGCCGGAACCGTTGAGGGTGTGCAGGTAGCGCGAGCCCTTGAAGTTCTCGGGGTCGCGATACTTGATGTTGGCGCGACGGGCCTGGAAATCGCCGCAGTTAGAGCAGGAGCTGATCTCCTTGTAGGCGTTATAGCTCGGCAGCCAGACCTCGATGTCGTAGGTCTGACGGGCAGAGAAGCCCAGGTCGCCGGTGCACAGGCTAATCACGCGATACGGAAGGCCCAGCTGCTGAAGCAGGAACTCGGCCTCGGCGGTCATGCTCTCGAGCTCCTCGTCGGACTCCTCCGGCTTGGCAAACTTGACCATCTCGACCTTGTCGAACTCATGCTGGCGGATGATGCCGCGGGTGTCGCGACCAGCGGAGCCGGCTTCCTCGCGGAAGCAGGGGGTGAAGGCGGTGTAGCGGCGCGGCAGGGTATCAGCATCGAGAACCTCGCCGGCGTGCAGGTTGGTAAGCACGACCTCGGCGGTGGGGATCAGGAAGTTGTCGCCCGAGACGTGATAGGCGTCGTCCTCGAACTTGGGCAGCTGACCCGTGCCAAACATGGTCTGACGCTTGACGACGATGGGCGGCCACCACTCCTTAAAGCCACGGCTGGTGTGCGTGTCAAGGAAGAAGTTGATGAGGGCGCGCTCAAGACGGGCGCCGGCGCCACCGAGAACGGTAAAGCGGCTGCCGGAGAGCTTGTTGCCGCGCTCGAAATCGAGGATGTCGAGGTCGGTGCCCAGGTCCCAGTGCGGCTTAAAGTCGAAGTCGAACTCGCGCGGGGTGCCCCAACGACGGCGCTCGATGTTCTCGTCCTCATCCTTGCCGTACGGCGTGGCCTCGCAAGGGATGTTGGGAAGGTGAGCCATAAAGTCGTACTGCTCCTGCTCGAGAGCGGTGCGGCGCTCGGCCAGACCGTCAATCTTCTCGTTGACGGCGCGCACGGCCTCCTTGGCGGCCTCGGCCTCGTCCTTCTTGCCCTCCTTCATCAGGGCGCCAATCTTCTTGGACTCGGCGTTACGCGTGGCCTGGAGCTCCTCGACCTCGGTGATGACGGCACGGCGCTCGTCGTCGAGTTCAAAGAACTTCTCGCGATCCCAAGACGTCTGGCGATTTGCCATGGCGGTATCGATGGCATCGGGGTTCTCGCGAACAAACTTGATATCAAGCATTAGATCCTCCGGCGATATACATTCCATTTAGGTTGCAACCTTGTACATGTATGGGCAAGTATATACTTATGAGCGTTTACGACCCAACCCAACTACGCAAGAAGGCACCCAATGGACGCAGTTTTTTCCTTTTTGTTTGGCACCCGCACCGGTTTTGCCATCCTTTTCGCCGGCGGCATCCTACTGTTTGCGATTCTTGCCTTTGTAATGGAGAAGCGCACCCATAAGATGTATGTCGACCGTGGCCCCAAGTCCGAGGACGAAGAAGACGGCTTCTGGGACTAGCCTGCCAAAAAGAGACAGGCTTATTTTGGTCGGTTTTATCTGGGCAAACGCAAGCGCCCCGCAACTGGAATTGAGCCAGTCGCGGGGCGCTTTTCGTACATGCAACAAAACCGCAGGAAAAAACCTGCCAAAATAAACCTGTCCCTAAATGGCGGGTTTTACTGGAGGGTGGCGTCGATGGCCTTGACCAGAGCGCTGCGCATGCCGGCGTCCTCGAGCGCGACGACGCCCTTGATGGTGGCGCCACCGGGTGAGCATACGGCATCCTTCATCGCCGCAGGATGCTGGCCAGTCGCAAGCTGTAGCTTTGCCGTGCCCAGCACCATCTGGCTCACAATGCGATAGGCATCGGCGCGCGGGATACCGTGCTTGACGGCCGCGTCGCCCAAGGCCTCAATCGCCATGGCGACAAATGCCGGTGCGCAACCGCCCACGGTACCGCCCACAAACAGCAGACTCGTGTCGAGCTCGACGACGGTGCCAAGCTTACCGAGCAGGTCGAGCACCACGGCACGCTGCTCGCCGTTGAGCGTAGAGGACTTCTCGCAGGCGATGACGCCCTCGCCCACCGAAACCGGCGTGTTGGGCACCGTCGAGATGTGTGCGACACCCGGCAGGACCTGCTCCCACTTGGCGCTATCCCAGGTCCAGGCGACCGAAAGGACAACCTTGTCGGCAAGGGTTTCTTTGAGCGGAGCGAAGACCTTCTCAATCATGTATGGCTTGACCGCAGCAACCACGATATCGGATGCGGCGACAACCTCCGCCGCATCACGACAGGCAACCATCCCACGTGCCTCACAACGCTCGACCAAGGCGTCGTAGTGGCCCGCGCAGGCGCACATATCGCTCGCAGCCACACCGGCGGCGATCCAGCCATCGGCCATAGCGCTCGCCATATTGCCAAAACCGACAAATCCGATCTTCATATCTCATAGTCCTCTCAGACACGCTCTTCAAAACGAAGGCTATTGTCCCACGGCATTGTTTCGTATTGCCGACCTATTTGTGATACGGCTCGCCACGGCTGATCTTGCAGGCGCGGTAGATTTGCTCCAGCAGCACCACGCGCGCCAAGTTGTGCGGCAAGGTAATACGTCCAAAGCTGAGCATCTCGTCGGCTCGTGTGCGCACGTCATCGCTCACGCCGTCCGATCCACCAATCACAAAGGCGATGTCGCTGTTACCACGCAGCATAAGATCGTCGAGCCGCGCCGAAAGCTCCTCGCTCGAGCGCTCTTTGCCCTCAATGGCAAGCAGGATCACATGCGCTCGAGGCGGCAGGGCTGCAAGAATCGCCGCACCCTCCTTGTCGCGTGCGGCATCCACGCCGCCCGCCTTAGCCGGGTCGATATCGGCCACCTCGCGGATATCCACCTTGGCATAGGCACCTAGGCGCTTGGTGTACTCAGCGCACGCGTCCTTCCAAAAGCGCTCCTTGAGCTTACCGACGCAAACGACGGTGTATTTCACGCGCGTCTACTCCTTCGAATCGTTTTGAACTTTGCTGGCGGTCAGCATCTGCTCGAACATCGAGGCCGACTGCGAGAAATCGCTCGGCAGTACGACCGTCGAGGTTTTACCCGTGCGAGCGAACTCCGTCATCATCTCGGACCACTGCGTAAACATGAACAGCTGGTTAGCCTCGTCGTTGCCGACGCCCGTCTCCTGGATAATCTCGAGCGAATCCTTGATGCCCAGCGCGATGGCCTTGCGCTGGTTGGCGATGCCTTCGCCTGCCTTTTCCATCGCCTCGGCCTCGGCGGTCGCCTCGGTGACACGCTTGATGCGGTCGGCCTCGGCGAGCTCCTGCGCAGCAGCGCGCTTGCGCTGGGCGGCGTTGATGTCGTTCATGGAGTTCTCGACCTCGGTCGGCAGCGCGATCTTGGTGATGAGTGTCGACACGAGGGTGAAGCCGTAGGCAGCCATCTGCTCGGACACGGTGGCATTGACGTCCTTGGCGATGTCATCCTTCTTGGCAAAGACCTCATCGAGCGTGTAGACAGGGATGGAAGAGCGCAGGGCATCGGTGATGAAATCGCGCATCTGGTCGACGGGCTCCTGCAGCATGTAGTAGCTCTTGTAGATGCCCGAATCTGCCGGGCCAGCGCCCATGTCATAGCTCACGTGGTACTGAGCAGAGACTTCAAGACCGATGGTCACGTTGTCCTGGGTCTTAACGTCGATGCCAAAACCGTTTTTCATGGTGCGCAAACTCACCGTGGCGGCCTTACGGTCGATCACGGGCACCTTCATGTGGAAGCCCGCGTTGACGATGCGGTTGAACTTGCCCAGGCGCTCGATGATCACGGCATGCTGCTGTTCAACGACATAACAGGCGTTGGGGAGCAGTAGCAACAAAATGATGATGGGAAGCAGAAGGCTCGTAAGGGCGGCAATGATACCGGACAACAGCATGGTCTCTCCTCTGATAGGCACACGTTGGCACTAGGATACCCGCACGAAGCAGCCACGTGACACCAACAGGAGGCCCATAACAAAAAAGCCCCCATTGCTGAGAGCTCTTTCATTTAATGGTGTGGGCGAAAGGACGTCCGCGTATCCGCTTCGCGGATCCGCGCCGGCTTCGGCCGCCTGCCGGCGTCCTCGCCAGCTCGCTAAAAACGCTCCGCGTTTTCTTGACGCTCGCTCCTTCGCAGGTTCAAGTCCCTGCGATGGGCCCATAACAAAAAAGCCCCCATTGCTGGGAGCTCTTTCATTTAATGGTGCGGGCGAAAGGACTTGAACCTTCATGGGGTTGCCCCCATACGGACCTGAACCGTACGCGTCTGCCAATTCCGCCACGCCCGCGTGCAGGAATTAGAATAACGGAGCGCCACCACGAACGCAAGAACTATTTTTGAAAAAGTTTGCAGGCATTCTCCCAAGCGGCTTGCGCGATTGTTTCGGCGTCCTCACCAGTGCGATCGACACGGTCGTTAACCAGCGCGTTTGCCGTAATGGAGATCATTGCGGGCTCGCATTCAAGACCGCGAATGGGCTCCGGAGCCATATACGGGCAATCCGTCTCGAACAAAATTCGATCGAGTGGGGTTGCCGCGAATGCCTCGCGCACCTCGTCGTTGCGCTTAAAGGTAGCCGCACCACCATAGGCGATATAGCAGCCCAGCTCCACAAAGCGCCCCATCGTGGCGCGGTCCTCGCCAAAGCAGTGCAGCACACAACCGGCCTGGGGCATGCCCACCTCACGAAGCACGTTGTAGGCGTCCACGTGCGAGGTGCGCTCCTGGTCCGTGTCCTCGTGACGCAGATGTAGCTCCACCGGCACGTTACGGCACACGGCAAGCTCGAGCTGGCGCGCCATGCAGTCAATCTGCACGTTATGGGGTGCCGGCGCGATATCGTCGTCATAGTCCATGTGATAGTCCAGGCCGATTTCGCCAATACCGGCGCACAAAGGGTCATCGAGCGCGGCAACGACCTGTGCGTGAACGTCGTCGGTATAGTCCGGCGCGCCATACGGATGCACGCCGGCAAGATACTTGATCTGCGGGATATCCTGCATCGGCAGAATTTCGCGCACGAGCCAGTCGCTATAGTCCGTCACGCTGCGTTTGTCAGCGATGGGGTCGAACATCGTCACCAACAGGTCGACACCAGCGGCTTTGGCGCGCACGAGCGTCTCGGGCACTTCTTTGCCCCAAAACGAAAGCAGATGCGCATGCGTGTCGGCAAGCGGTGCCAAGGGCACGGGGCAGGCAACCGTCTTCTTTTTCTTGGTAAACGTCACGCGTTCGGCATTAGGCGTCATGGATTAGCTCCTGGGCCAGGCGGACAAAGTCAGCAACATCGAGCGTCTCGGCGCGCGTGGTGGGTGAGATACCGCAAGCCTCAAAGGCGGCATCGAGCACGTCCTTGGCAAAGCCGTTGGCGCTCATGGAATTGCGGATGGTCTTGCGACGCTGAGCAAATGCGGCGTCAATCACGCGGGCCACAAACTCGCGATCGAGTCCTTCGGGCACCACGCCGTCAACACGGTCGATACGCACGACGGCCGAGTCCACGTGCGGTGCCGGCATAAAGCAACGCGGCGGCACCTCAAAGCGACCCGTCACCTGCGCATACAGGCCGAGCTTTGCCGTATAGCCGCCATAGGTCTTATTGCCCGGCACTGCGGCAATGCGATCGGCAACCTCCTTTTGAACCATGACGACGGCGCGCTTGAGCGCGGGCATCGTCTGGAAGAACTGCAGGATGATCGTCGCCGCCACGTTATAGGGCAGGTTCGCGACAAATACCGTCGGCTCACCGCCCGCAACCTGCTCAATCTGCTCCGGCGTCACCCTGAGCGCGTCGCCCATGATAAAGCGGAAGTTGGCGTAGTCGGCGGCGTGGGCATCGAGCACCGGCTCGAGCTCGGGGTCGGCCTCGATCGACGTGACGCACGCCGCCTCCTGCAGCAGCGCAAGCGTGAGCGTACCAACGCCCGGACCGACCTCGAGCACGCGCTCATCGCCCGCAAGCTCGGAAAGCTCGCAAATGCGCTCAATTACATGGTTGTCGATCAGGAAGTTCTGGCCCAGGCGATGCTTGGTCGCAAGGCCAAACTCCTCCAGCAGCTCCCTTGTTGCCGTGGGGTTTGCCAAAGGCGAAGTTGTCATAGTTGCCTCCTTAGCATGGTGGCGGCGTCTTGAAACAAAAGGGCATGGACCGTTGCGGCCATGCCCTTACATCTAAACAGCAAATTGCCGATATGGCGCGCGGCGGCTTAGCCCAGACGCGGGAACAGCGGCTCGCCCTTCTCGACGGGCTGACCACCGGCAAGCAAGCCCCAAGCGCAAATGCCCTTGAGGTCGTCGCTCGCGGCCTCGTCCTCGCACGACAGGCGGCGCAGGGCCTCGGCAGAAGTCTGGGGCATGAGCGGCATCAGCAGGTGAGCGGCAATGCGGATAGCCTCGAGCAGGTTGTAGATCACAAATGCCAGCTCGTCAGCCTTGGTCTCGTCCTTGGCAAGCGCCCAGGGCTCGGAGTCCTCGATGTAGTGGTTGGCGGCATGGATGAGCTCCATGACCTCGTCCTTAGCTCCACCGTAATCGAGCACGTCCATCTTGGCCATGTAGCGCTCGACCAGGCCATCGGCGATCTTTGCCAGCGGGTTTTCGAACGCATCGAACGACGCGGGCTTGGCGGGCGCGCAACCGTCAAAGTACTTGCCGCTCATGTTGAGCGAACGCGAGATAAGGTTGCCCCAGCTGTTGGCCAGGTCGGCGTTGTAGACCTGCTCCATGCGATCGAAGCTGATGGCACCGTCGGTGCCGGGGACGACGTCGGTCATGAAGTAATAGCGATAGCCCTCGACGCCCAGCATGTCGATAACGTCCTGCGGAGCGATGGCGTTGCCGCGGCTCTTGGACATCTTCTCGGCCTTGCCGGTCTCGGCATTGCGCACGGTCAGGAAGCCGTGGGCAAAGACGTGCTCGGGCAGGGCCTCACCGATGGCCATGAGCATGGCGGGCCAAATGACGCAGTGGAAGCGGATGATGTCCTTACCCACGATGTGGAACTGCGCGGGCCAACGATAGGCCAGTTCGGCACGCGCCTCGTCGGTGTCGACGCCGTAGCCGACGGCCGTCATATAGTTGAGCAGCGCATCGAACCACACGTAGGTCACGTGGCCCTCGTCAAACGGGACCTGAATGCCCCAGTCAAAGCTCGTGCGGCTCACGGAAAGGTCGTTAAGGCCGCCCTCGACAAAGCTGCGCACCTCGTTCATGCGGAACGCAGGCTCGACAAAGTCGGGGTGCTCGTCGTAAAGCTTGAGCAGCTTGTCCTGGAAGGCGGAAAGCTTAAAGAAGTAGGACTCCTCCTGCACGCGCTCAAGCGGACGGTGGCAGTCGGGGCACAGGTGCTGGCCGACGCTGCCGTACTCCTCGTCGCCCTTCTGGACCTGCGTATCGGTGAAGTAGGTCTCGTCAGGCACGCAATACCAGCCGTCGTAGCTGCCCTTATACAGGTAACCGGACTCCTTCATGCGCTCCCACAGGTACTGCACGGCATGATGCTGGCGCGGCTCGGTGGTGCGAATGAAGTCATCGTTGGAAATCTCGAGCTTGCTCCAAAGCTCCTTGAAGTGCGGAGCCTGGCTGTCGGTCCACTCCTGCGGCGTCATGCCATGCTTGGCTGCGGCCTCGGCGACCTTCTCGCCGTGCTCGTCCATGCCGGTCAGGAACTTAACGTTGTAGCCAGCGGAGCGGCGATAGCGAGCCTGAACGTCGGCGATGATGGTGGAATAAGCCGTGCCCAGGTGCGGATCGGCGTTGACGTAGTAGATGGGCGTCGTGATAAAGAACGAAGGCTTGCTTTGATCCATGGGGTTTGTCCTCCAGAAAAACGTTGCATACAGGGGATGATTCTAGCGCAAGGGCTGGATATCCTCCATCTATTGCATATCGAGCACCATGGCATAGACATCGCGCTTGCGGCGCGAATACTTCTGAGACAGGCGCTTGGCCACCGCAGAGGCGGGCTCCCCCTCCTCGAGCGCGGCGCGGATATCCTCGCGCAGGGCCTCGTCGGGATCCGCTGCCGCGGCGCCAACCGGTACGATGCCAGCCTCCTCGTCCTCGCTCGGCGGCGCGATGACCAGCGCAATCTCGCCCTTTACCTCGCCGCGAGCACGCAGCTCCTCGGCGAGCTGGGCAGCGGGCCCGCGCAAGACCTCCTCGTGCAGCTTGGTGAGTTCGCGGCAGACGGCAACCTCACGCTGGGGAAAGACCTCCGCCACGGCCTCGAGCGTCGCCACGATGCGATGTGGAGACTCGTAGAAGATGAGCGCGCCGGGTACTACGGCAAGGCGCTGCAAACGGCGCACGCGGTCGCCGTGCTTTCGGTCCAAAAAGCCCTCGAAGAAAAAATGCTCGCAGGGAATGCCGGACGAAACGAGCGCCGTGACGCAAGCAGAGGGCCCGGGAATAACTTCTACGGGCACATCGGCCTCACGCGCTGCCTCGACCAGCACCTGGCCGGGGTCGGACACACTCGGCATGCCGGCGTCCGAGGCAAAGGCGAGGGTCTCCCCCGCCAGCAGGCGGTCGACCAGGCCGGCGGCGCGACTGGCGATCACATTCTCGTCGCAACGGACAAGCGGCTTGGAAATGCCCAGGTGCATCAGCAGCTTTGACGTCACACGCGTGTCTTCGCAGCAAATGGCATCGGCGGCGGCAAAGGCCTCGCCAACGCGCGGGGACAGGTCGCCCAGGTTGCCGATGGGCGTGCCGACCACATAGAGTTTGCCCGTATGGGCGCTGTTTTGCGTCATATCAACCTATTCAATCATGCCGCGCTCGAGCGTACCGAGTGCCGCGCGGGCGTCCCATGCTGCAATGCGCTTCTCGGTCTTCCACGTTTGGAAGAACCAACCGGCAGCCGGCGCAAACGAAGCCAGCTGGTTGGCGATAAACACGCGCTCGTAGGCATTGCGGCCCTCGGGCGTAACCGACGAGTTGGCAAAGATCGCCGCGCCCGACCATTCGCCCACCAGCACGGGGAACCCTGTCGAGATCGCTTCTTTAAGCTCGCGCTTGTTACGCGAAATCGCCGTCGTCAGCCCGCGGGGGCTCGTGATGTCGAGCGCATACTCGTCGCGGTAATGGTACAGGTGAAGGTCCATGTAGACGTTCTTGTACTTGGCACCGCGCATAAAATGCTTCCACTCGCTGGGATGCCCCGAAGACGAGAAGACGACGATCTTATCCTCGGGCATATACGAACGGACGAGCTCGTAGGCATCGCGATAGAAATTGCGCAAGTAGTGGGCCGGAATTCCATCCGTCATGGTAAAGAGGCTCTTGCGGACGCTCATCTGCGGCGTGTCCAGCAGCTCAATGCCCAGCAGGCTCTCGGCCTCGCCGTAGCGATCGGCCAAGCGCTCGAGCACGTCGAGTGCGACATGACGGCCGTTGGTGGACGAATGCCACTCGGCAACAGCCTCCGGCGTGGTGGGCGAATCGTTGGAATCGCCCTGGCCACCGGGCACCGTCGCCAGATCGAGCAGCACGCGGATGTCGTACTTGGCAGCCCACTCAATTGCACGGTCGATGTAGTCGACAACCGAGATGTAGGACGCATCGGACTCCTGCGAACCAAAGGCATACCAGGGCACCGGCAGACGCACGGCATTGAGACCGATCTGCGCCATGCGGCGAAAATCGTCCTCACTCACAAACGTCTCGTAATGACGGCGCATGCGCTCGTTATAGGCGGCGGTGCCCATGGCCTCCTGCAGCTCGGCCGCGTTGGATGCACCGGTCGCCGCGTATAGCGACGGGGTCACCCAAGGCTCGGGAATAAACCAGCCAGAGAGATTAACGCCGAGTATCCTCTCCATCACTGCCCCCTTCGGATCGTGCAGGCCAAACCTGCATCGTATTGCATAGGAAAAGTATCGTTTTGAGTATACCCGCGCGTGCGGACAGACGACCGAACGGTCTGTAAAGTGGCGCAAAAGCGGGAGGAATGTCTGGGGCGAGCGGGGTCAAGATGACGTACCGAGATGCGCATACACGCCGAGGGCAGGCGCCGGAAAGCGCATTCCATTCTTTCGCTCAATAATGGGATGCGCTTTCCGCGGGTCCACATAAAAGAAAAGGACCCCTTTGCAGAGGTCCTAGTCAATTCAAGGTGGCGGGGAAGGGAATCGCGTCCGCGCGCTGCGCGGACGGACCGCCGCGGCGCTTGCGCGCCTTGCGAGCTACGCTGGAAAACGCTTGCGCGTTTCCTCAGCTCCGCGCCCTCACGGGGTTCGATTCCATGCATGGTCCACATAAAAGAAAAGGACCCCTTTGCAGAGGTCCTAGTCAATTCGAGGTGGCGGGGAAGGGAATCGAACCCCTGACACGAGGATTTTCAGTCCTCTGCTCTACCAACTGAGCTACCCAGCCATTTGAGGTGTGCCTTGTTTCAAGGCTTGATTAGTATAACCAAGGACGCGCTCCGGTCAACCGAGAATTTGAAAAAAGTTTTTGAGCACGGCGCCAGCCACAAGGCCGACCCTATAGAACAGCACGTTAGAGACATCAACCCACCGCAAGAAGTTTTTCGCTCAAGGCTGCACGGGCAAACTCACTTGGCGTCATTCCTTCAGCCGCCGCCCGACGACGAATCGCCTCCTTCATCCCTAGGGGAATCTTGACCGATAGCGTTGCCGTCCCTTCGCTTGAGAGCGGAGGCCGCCCGTGCACGATCCCCCCAACGGTATGCTCGCCGTCCGGAAACCCGCCATGCTCGTACGACTCGCACCACGCGTCAATCATTTCATCCGTTACAACCTGACCATTGGCAGCCGTATACGCCTTGCTCATCATCGACCCCTCTGCCGAGTTTGCTCGATCTCTTGCCAGAATTTCTTCTGAACCGGAGACAGGGCATGAATAATGAGCCATCCACGAATTAGTTCGACTGCAACAAGTTCCACACTTCGACCATCTGGAAGCCATCCAATGGCAAGCCATCTCGGCGGCTCGTCCTCCGACTCGCGGCGAATGCACTCAGTAACCGCGAACCAGGCACCAAGCACTTGCTTTTCCGTCAAGTGTTTTTTGGCGTTGGGATGGATCTCAACATCCATGCATCTTCTCCTCCATCTTACCCAATTTCGTATGACGAAAGTCCGCTGTCGCCAATTCTTACGCCGGCACTTGTTGAAAGGCGGGAGGTGTAGCGAGGATTGAAGGGCGTTCCAGCACCGCCCAGGCACCGGGACAGGAACACATGCGCCAAGGACGGACGTTTTCGTAGCATGCGAGGATGCTGCCGTTGCGGTCGATAAAAGCAATGTCGATGGGGTAGGCCATAAAGCAGGTGTGGACCGAAGAGCAGCGTGGGAACGCCATGACGAGCGGCAACCCGTTGGCGGCAATCGGAGACCGTCCCAGCATGCCGCGCAGGCGCACGGCAAACGACTCCGCCACCACAAACTCGGCAGGCGCCCAACCCAGCCTGTTGAGCGCCCGCGCGTAGGCAATGTAGGATGAGGCCGCGGTCACATAACCACCCCCGGACGCCACGGATCGACCGTCACTGCGCGCTCGTGCGACAACTTTGCCGGTGCCCCCAGCGAAACGCCGGCGATGCTGAGCGAGCTCGGCCACGGCTCGTAGCGCATGGTACAGGTATAGGTCCTAAACGTGCCGGAGAGCGAAAGCAGACCGCCATCCGATGTCGTCGCACCCTGCTCGCTCGAGACCTCAATCTGCAAGTCATAGCCTTCCATGGCATGTTGGATCTGATCCTGAACGGTCGCGGAGGCATCGATGGAGCTGTCATCGCCCTCCCCGCTCGGCGCCACGGCATGCGCTAGCACGATATCGGGCACCACGCGATCGAAGCGCGCGACCGCGTCGGCAAAGACCATGACGTTGTACACGATAAGCGCCAGAACCAGCAGGACGGGCGTGACCACGGCCATCTCGACCGTCGCCTGGGCGCGCTCCTCGCACAGGCGCGTGCGGATGCCCATTACGACCCACCGCCCAGGGCACCCGCCAGTGTGGCGACATCGACGGTAAGTGGGATGGAACCGCCGCCGGGCAGCGGAATCTCCGCAAGCGTGAACACCGTGCCGCTGATGGTGCGCTCGACTTGATATTCCAGCGCCTCGCAAAGCGCCTTGGGGTCGGTCACGCCCAGCGGAATACTTCGTAGCTTGTCCTGCACTTTAGAAAGACCTGTGATGTCAGACCCCGGGCTCTTGATGACATTGGCGGTGTCGGTCAGTACCGGCTTTCGTAGGCGCAAGTCGCACGGCTCCAAGCCCAGCGCCGCCACGGACGCCGAAACGGTATCGCCGAGCCACGACGCAATGGAGCCCAACGCACCGCTGCCCCCTCCCAGGCCATCGATCATCTCGCCCATGAGCTCGTCAGCCGAGCCTTGGATGTCTCCGTATCCCACAAGCAGCCGTCCCCAAACATCCATGACGCCATCGAGTACACCGGCAACACCGCCCGAACGCTCCTCCAACGTCGAGAAAAACCACGAGAGAACGTTGTTCTGCGCCGTCGCGTCATCGGGTGCCAGCACCGCAGCAGAGATAGCACCGCGCTCGCCAAGCCTGACCGCCGCGTTAAACGAAGAGCTGAGCTCATCGGGGCTCGAGATGGCACCCGAAACCGCAAAGGCGACCACGCCATTGCGACCGGGCGGAGCGATACGCGGACGCTCGCCCGAAAGCGCTTTAATGGCCTCGTCAAACGCATTGCCCGCACGGTCAGCCTCGTCCTCGGTCTGGCGCATGAGCTCGAGCTCTTTGTTGCGGCATTCGACGTAGTCTTCCAGAGCGCCTTTGAACTCATCAAAGTGGTACTCGAAGCCGTTTTCGATAGAAGTCGAAGGAGCCGCAACGGCGCCGAGCGACGAAACACCAAAATGGCATCTGTTGCATTTGTCCTGCCCGTCATAAGCAGCGACCGAGGCTAGCCCGCCTGGCGTCCCTTTCTTATAGTTGGGGCAGCTCGTTCCATAATGCAGATACGTTTTGCCATCGTTGGTACTAGTTGGCCACACCGCATCGGTATAGAGTTCCGTCGCTCGCACCTCGTCAGTGTTGCGCGGCAACAACGGAATATAGGAAGTGGTCCGGTCTCCGTCTTCGGTTATATATGCGCGATTGACCTCTGCGCCCGCATAGGTGTAAAACGCCTTGCGCGCCGCCGACTCCGCCTTCATCTCGACGCTTGAACCCTGCGGTTTTTCGTCTGCCAGACGCTGGTGATAGTAGGTCTTCGCGCGATCGAACGCCACCTGTGGCTCCCATGTGACGCTCGAGGCATAGTGCGGATTCTCAATATCCGAAAGCTTCGCCAAACTCCTCGCGCGTTCCCACATGCATGAGCAACTGCCGACCGAAGCCGGATCCGACCCGCCGCAATCCGCAAGCCAGGCGCGCTCTTTTGCTTTCGCCGTCTCCTCCGAGGCCTTCTGCAGCTCATCTGCTGCGCGTTCCAGATCTTTCGATGTGTCTTTAATGATATCGGTCGAGATCTCGGACCCCTCGAGCGCAACGAAATCCGACTCGGACGTCCTGGGTACGGCAAGCGCCGTACCGGTATAGGTCGCGCCCTCGGTTTCCTGCGCCGACACGGCCTGCGTAGCTCGCGCAGCGACCAGATACGGTAGAGCCGTCTCGATTTTCTGCAGGCCCTTGGAGGCGCTTTTGGCAAACTTGTTGCGCGTTTTAATGATCTCAATTCCCGTGTCGACCATATCGCCCGCGGCAAGCTCGGCACCCGGAATAAGGATGGCGACCAAGCCGGTGCCGATCGTGGCAAACCCCGCCAGGCCCAAACTCAAAATGCTCGCATCCACCACCGTCGCAGCCGTGTGGTAGGACGACACCACATTGGCGCCTGCCAGCGCGCCGCTATCGGCAGCCACCTGGGTGTCCCCCGCGCGCGACATGCTCCATATCGCCGCCGTTGACGAAAACAGCAGCGTGAGCACCACCAAGATGACCACCGCAGAGGAGAGCGTGGTATAGGCACCGTCTTCGATAAACAGGTCGATCCCGGCTCGACCCATAAAGCCGCCTCGCTTGCAGCGAGCACGCGGTCGGCAACGGCCCGCAAGCCCCCTCGTCACCTTCAACAGGCAGCGCTTAATCCCATGCAGCAATCCATGAATCATAATCTCCCTCCAGCCACTCGGGACGCGATTGGTACGAGACGTCGACCTTAAGCTCGACATAGCCGTTTTTGCCTGCGCTACCCATAGCCTGCGCAAACGCACCGATCACGGGCAGCGGTTTAACCTCGCCGGTAACGGAAACGGACGAGACGCCGCCCGCATCGGCCCGACCAAGCTCGATATCCCACGACAGGGGCCCGCCGGCATGGAAAATCGAAACGTCGGGAACCGCGGCAAGACGGCGGCGGGCAAACTCCTTAATATCCTCGTCATCCCCCACCGTCGTCGTGGTCATGAGCCGCGCGGTCTCGGCGGCGGCAGACTCCATGACCGCGCGTGTATAGAGCAGGCACACCGGCTGCAGCGCCAACAGGACGAGCGTCAGAAACGTCGGCAGTAGGAATGCCGCCTCGACCGTAGACTGAGCCCGGTTCTCGCGCGCAACATCAATACAGCACGATGTCCTTAGCACCCGCAGCAGCGTCGACAACCGATGTCGAGGTGACGCCGTGAGATGCCGTCCGCTCGACCAGCGCCGCCAAGCGCCCATCGGCACCGGCACGCCAAAGCCCTGCGATCGCCAGCACGATGGAAAGCAGTGCCACCGTGACGATGGCGTATTCGACCGTTGCCTGGGCAGATTCCTCGCGCAGGACATCATGCATTTCACGACCCCTCCTTTGAGTTCGTTGTCTGCGGGGTCAGGCGGACCACGCGCAGGCAACACGAAGTATCACCAGCATCCGCGGCAACCGTCACCATATCGACCCAGCCGCGTCCGTCACGCACGATGGCGCCCCACACGTTGCCCTTGATGTCGAGATAGCCGCTCAGAGCAAGTTGCGCCGTGGGCACCTCGCGATAGGCACGCAGCATATCCGCCGCCGCCTCGGTCATCGGTCGGCACTCGGACCATGCGAGACGAACAGCGACGGCATTGTTTGCAGATGAACCCGTTGCAGCGTCCGCTCGCTCGTCGAGTGCCTGCAAGAACGTTTGCGCCGTGACGGCGGCATTCGCATCGGCCGCGTCTCGCGCATCGTCTATTTGAGACGCCGCAGCCGAACCCGATCCCGCATCCGCAGCAGCCCCTAAACGTTGTTGCCGTGCTGCGTTAAGCCCCCAAACCGCCACTGCCACTGCCACGACCGCACAGGCGAGCACCAGCAACGTGCCGACGGGACGGGCGCCCTCTACAGGCTGTTGATGCCCTCGCTGATAGCGCTCCATAAATCTTGGACCTTGCCCTTAAATGCGACGATGGCAATGATGGCAATCACCACGAGCACACCGACTAGGATGGCGTACTCGGTGGTGCCCTGCGCGCTCTCTTCCCGCAGCAGTTCTTCGGCACGCTGGCGAGCGTGAATTGACTGGCAAAACGCCAAGCTCCAGACCTTGTCAACAACGTCAGTCATCGTATTCATGTATTCCTCCCTACATCATCCCGCCTGCTCCCAGCAGCGGGCCCAATATGGACAGAAGCAACGCCGGCAAGATGAGCGTGCCGGTGGGAATCAGCAGCTTGACCGGCGCACGCTCAATCTCGCGCTCGACCGCGGCGCGATGGGCCGCGCGAATCTCGCGACTTTGGGCCGCCAGCGTCTCGGCAAGCGGGGCACCGAGAGCAAGCGCCTGCCCCGCTGTGATGGCAAAGGTCTCGAGCGCCCGCACATCCAGGTCGCGCGCGGCCGCCAGAAGCTCGTCCTCTCGCGTCCCTACGCCCACCCGCCATGCCATGCAGGCTCGCTCAAGGCGGAGCGCCAACGTCGATTGGCGATTGGCGCAAAAAACCTCAAGCGCCGCATCGAACGAAAGGCCGGCCGAAAGCCCCAGACGCACCACGTCGATCATCTCGGACACCTCGCCGAGCGACACCTGCGCCGTACCACCCGTGCCGAGCATGCCCCTCAACCGTGCTACCAGGACATCGGTCACCGATCGGGCAGCCGCAACAACCAGCAGCGCCTCGCGTTTGCAGACCTGGGCGATCTTGCATGCGTCCGCACGATTGAGCCCTGTCACGATAAACACGCTGAGCGCGCACAGGCATGCCGCGACCCCGACCAGGGCGCTCATAGCTCCACCCGCATAATGCGTCGGATGACCACCAGGGCGACGGCGTTGAGGGCAAGTCCCAGTACCACGGCACCGGCACCCGCCGGCGTTGCAAGGCCGCGGCGAAAGTCGGCCGAAAGCAGCGCCAGCACCGCGCACATACCCGCCGGCATCGCCGAGACCATGTGTGCCGACATACGAGCCTGCGATGTCTTGACGTCCAAGCGGCGCTTGAGCTCAATGCGCTCCCCCACCATGCTCGACGCCTCGGACAACAGGTCGGCAAGCGGGGCACCGGTTCGCTGCGACACCTTGAGCGCCAAGGTGACAAGCGAAAGGCCGGGGGCATCGATACGGTCGAGTAGGTCATCCAACGCATCAGTCGCCGAGACGCCGCAGTCGATCGCCGTCGCCACGCGCAAAAACTCGGTATGCACCGGCTCTTGCGCGTGAGTTCCCACAAACCTCATGCCCTGGGCCAGCGAATGACCCGAGGCGAGCGACATAGAGAGCGCCGTAAAGGCCTCGGGCATGGCTTCTTCCACATCGTGTTGCTCGCGGCGACGGTCGAAGGTGTCGCGAGCGGCGCCTACGCCAAACGGTGCGAGCAGCCCCAGGACAAAGCCGATGGGCGACAGCGATACGACAGTCAGGGCAATGCCGCAGACACCACTCGATAGCAGCAAGCATGCCAGGCGCGCCTCGTCATCCTCGATAACAAGGCCAAGGCGATGTGCTGGAACCAGCGCCGCCCAGGAGCGGGCAATCTTTTTTAGCAGGTCGTTTTCTACCAACTCGCGCGGCAGCCTCTCGGCAACCGACTCAAGCGCATGACTGACCAGTTCCGCCGGCGGCACGCGCGACACACGAGGCTCCGCCCCGCACGCCACCGCGGCAGAAAGCCCTGTCAAGCCCCCTACGACGAGGGGCACAACGATCTCCATTCGTCCACCTCCTCTTGTGTGAGCGTTCCCGAGCGCAGGCCCTCCGCGATAAACGGAGGCTCGCGATCGAGCGTCCAGGTGCGCGTGGCGGCATCGAACGTCACGTAGCGCTCAAGCTCCACGCCGCCTGACGTGCCGCGTCGCACCCCCGAATAGGAGGACACGAAACGCCTGCCGTCCGCATGACGCTCGGACATCACGATGCCGTCGAGCGCCATGGCAATCTGCTCCTCGATAAGCTCGCTCGGCAGATCGATGCCATAGCGCGCAAGCAGCGTCAAACGCACCACGGTCTCCTGCTCGGTGCCCGCATGAAGCGTGGTGAGCGATCCGTCGTGCCCGGTGTTCATGGCCTGCAGCATGTCGCAACATTCCGCACCGCGCACCTCACCCACCACAATACGGTCGGGACGCATGCGCAGGGCGTTGGTCACCAGATCGCGGATTGTCACCGCGCCCTCGCCCTCAATTGAAGCCTCGCGCGCCTCCAGGCGAACCACATGCGGGTGATGTGCAAACTTGAGCTCGGCGGAGTCCTCGATCGTCACGATGCGCTCGCCGGTGGATATCTCGCACGATAGCGCGTTGAGCAGTGTGGTCTTGCCCGACCCCGTGCCACCTGCAACCGCCAAATCCTGGCGCAGCGATACCGCGCACGAAAGCAGCTGCGCATACCAAAGCGGTAGCGACCCCAGGCCCACAAGCTCGTCCAACGAACAGATGCGGTCTGAAAACTTGCGGATGGTGAGGATTGGTCCATCAATCGCCACGGGCGGGATCACCGCGTTGACGCGATAGCCCGTCTTGAGGCGGGCGTTGACAATGGGGCTGCGCTCGTCGATGCGCCTGCCCAGCGGCGAGATGATGCGGTCGATGAGCACGCGGATCTGCTCGTCATCCTCAAATGCATGCTCGATGGGATATAAGACGCCGCCGCGTTCAAAGAAAGCCGAGCGGCAACCGTTGACCATGATCTCGGTGACGGTGTCGTCCTCGATGAGCGGCTGCAGCGGGCCCAGGCCCACCACGTCGTCCAAGATCTCGTCGATGATGGTCTCGCGCTCGGGCGTCGCCAGGTCGCCCGGCTCCTCCACGTTGAGCGCCGCCTCCACCGCAGGACGCAATTCCGAGCGGGCGCGCGCCGAATCGATGTATGCGCTGATACGCGCCACCTCGTCATAGCCCATGCGGTCCATCACGGCGCGCTTGGTGCGGCGCTTGACGGCACGGTGGCGCCCCGCATCAACAGGCGCCGCCGCCGCGGCCGCACCGGCTTCCTTAATCCTTGTTTGCAAGCTCATCGCGAATCACCCTCGCGCGACCAGGGAAGACGGATACGTGGGCGCTCGGTGCGCGTCGCGCGGTCGGTGACCATATCACTCCAGGGACCGACGGCGCAGCCCAGCTCCACGAGCATCTCGCGCGTGGCTTCGCGCACGCTGGTGGCAAAAGCGCTGGTCTGGCCCACCGCCTCGTCAGCACGGCCGAATGCCATGAGCGCCGTCAAGTCCTGCCCGCCGTCGGCGATGCGAATCTTGGAGCTCAACGCGCAGGTAATCTCAAAGCGCATGGCGACATCCTCGTCGGCGCCGCGCGCGCCAAACCGGTTGAATACGGCGCTCATGCGCGTACGCGGCACGCCCACACGGCTCGCCAGTTCGATAACGCGTGCCGCGGACGTCGCAGATGACACCGATTGATCGCCCACGACCAGGCAGCGGTCGCTTGCCGCCACCGCGGCCGCCACGGCGTCACCCCAAAAGACCGAGGTGTCGACAAGCACCACGTCGGATTCGCGGCGCAAGACGTCAAGCAGCAGCTCCACCGGACGCGCCATGAGCTCGGCCTGTTCGGGCGCGGCGACCGGGCCCCAAAGCGTGACGCCCGGGGCCACGCGCATCGAGGCGGCCACGATGTCCGATTCGGCGAGTGCGCCCGCAGCCGATGGCTCGATAAGCGTCGCCATGTCATGCGGGGCATCGGCGCCCAACAGGTCGTAGAGGTTTCCAAACATCAGGTCCAAGTCGAGCACGGCAGCACGCAGGCCCAGCAGCGACGCCGCGTGCGACATGGCGGCGACGATCGTCGACTTGCCGCAACCGCCCGAACCCGAGACGGCGCAGACAACCGGAGCTCGATGCGACGGAGCGGCGGCATCCGCCGGCGGCGCGGGGGCAGGCGACGCGGGCACGGACGGCAACGTCCCCGTCTCCCCGGCAGCGCTCATATGCTGCGCCCAAGCCGGCATGGCAGGTTGCTCGGTCTGCGGGACCGAGTCTGGAGACTTCACGGTCGCATCGACACGCACGCTGTCGCTCTCGGCAAGCCCCTCCACCTCGTCGAGCTCATCGACCAGGCTCACGCCATGCACGTATCCCATATCAGCATCCAAAAGATCCTCGCCATACGGCACCGGCTCTCCGACTTCATCGTATGCAAGGGGATCCCGGGGACACCGACCATGCTCGGCTTCCGCTTTTCCATAATCATCAACACGCGGGCCTCTTGTAGCGCGAGGCGCCCCGGGTTCCCTATCAACAAAAGCATCGGGCTCAATCGTCAGACACCGGTCGTAGTCAACCGTTCCCTCGCCCGCGCGCCCGTTGCCGCATATGCTACGCGCAGCGATAACCTCGGTCGCCCCTGCGCGAAACAGCCCCTCGATATCCGAAGGATCGAGCGTCTCTATCAGTACGACCACGCGGCTCACGCGGCCCTCGGCCGTCAGGCGCGCAACGGTCTTTCGCACGTCTTCGGCATCGAACAGGGCTGCCGCGATAATCGCCGCCCCGCGACGCGACGGAAACGCCCGTGCCATGGACACCAGCCCATCCAGGTCGCCCACGCGAAGCACCTGCGCGCCCGCATCGCGGCCCTCGACTTCCCGCTGCAGCAATCCGTAATCACCACACGCGCAGCATGCAAGCCAGATCGCCTTCATCACTCGTCGCCTCCGCTCTTTTTGCCGCGCACCGTGGCGGGAATCGTCAAACTGACCGTCCCCTTACCCGAGGCCCCCAGCAATTCCTTAACGTCTTCGGGGTCGGCCGCCAGCGTCACCCATTCGATCTTGCCTTCACGCGTGGCGCCGGCATCTTCGCTGGTATCGATTACGCGCGCGCCGCACAGCCGATCGGTTACGCCGTCCTTTTGCACGTACACGTCCACGTAGCTGCCCACGCCCGTGGCGCCCCCGACCGAATGCTCGGCATCGACCGCCACCGAAACGGCGACCTTGCCTTTGGGCACCTCGAGCGTGTGGGTTTCGGCCTTGGTGTAGACATCGCAAATCACGGCATTTTTAGGGATGCGCGAGGTCGTCACGTCGCCGCGCACCTGGCGCAGCTCGGTCGCCGCATCGCGCGGCAGCAGGCTCGCCAGCCATTCTTGGGTTATGACATTGGTCTCGTCGAGGGTCTCGCCCGCATCGATATCACGCGCCGCGACGCACACCTCGACGCGATCGCCGCCATACTTGGCCAGCGTCTCGGCCTGGACCTGCTCAGCCTGCGAGCGAATCGACGATGCGTAGACCATGCAGAGCAGCGCGGCGAGCACACCCGCGATTAGACTGATGGCGATGCGCTTGCTCTTGTTCACGGCCGCTCCTCTCAAGGTAGCACCGGGCGGATGCCCGTAGCACCATTGTCCGAGCGGGCAAGCAGCAAAACGGTGCGATCGCGATCTTGGTTTTGAGTGTCAAACCAATTGCCGACCAAAAGCTGACCGGCCCGTCAAGCTCGTGGCAAGGTTTTGGTCAGCACGTCGGCAAAACGCACGTTTAGGGGCGCATCGGCAATAAAAAAGCCGCCTCCCGTACCGTTGGGAGACGGCTGTCATAGGTAGATTCAATTACAGATGGACATCGGGATCGAGCATCTGAGCACTCACACGCATGGATGACGCCAGGTTTTGGAACGTCTCCAGGCGCAGGCTGTCGATTTGCCCGGCATCCTCGGCCTCGCGAACGGCGCAGCCCGGTTCGTGGGTATGCGTGCAGTCGCCAAACCGGCACGCACGCGACGCCTCGACGATCTCGGGAAACGCGCGTGCCAAGCCCCGCTCATGCCCCACGAGCGGCAGACTGCGCAGGCCCGGCGCGTCAGCAATAACGCCGGCTTCGCCCGGCAGCGCCACCATCACGCGCGCGACCGTGGTGTGACGACCCTGGTCATCGCGCTCACGTACGCCGCCGGTCGCCAACGTATCGTGACCCAGCAGCGCGTTAAGCAGCGTCGACTTGCCAGCACCCGATTCACCCAAGATCATGGCGCAGCTCCCGGCGGGCACGCAGGCGCGCACCTCGTCCAGGCCACGACCCTCGGCAGAGGACGTCACGATCACGCGCACGTCCGGACCCACCAAGCGGTGCACACGGTCCAGATCGCGCTCGAGCTCATCGGCGTCGCAGCGGTCGGCCTTGGTGAGTACCACCACCGGCTCGGCATCGCAGTCGAGTGCCAACACCAGCGAGCGCGCCACACGGTCGAGCAGTACCTCGCCGGCGCCGAGCGCCTGCACGATCAGCACGCTATCCACGTTGGAGCAAAGCACCTGACGCTCGCCGCGAGCGCGTCCGCGCCAGCGCTCAAAACTCGTACGGCGTGGCAATACACACTCGATCACGCCCATGTCGTGCCCGGGCGCACGACGCACCGCCACGCGGTCGCCCACGGCCGGCAGCAGAACCTCGTCCTCGCCACGCGACTTGGCAAACCCCACGGCATGCTCGGCACGAAAGGTGTCATCGACAGTCGCCACCAGCGGAAACCCGCGATCCAGGCGCACCACGGCACCAAGCTGCATCTGCTCGGGCTCCTCGGCCCGAGCACAATAATCATCGAAGGCAGCCCGCTGAGCATCATCGACCGGCAGATCGTCGAACGCCGGAACATCCTGCAGCGCATCGAGTCCCGGCACGCTTGCCAGCAGCTCCTCGGCAGACGCGGGAGCTTCGGTCGCAAGCTTCCGACGACGATCGCGCTTAGCCCGCGCCCCCGTCGTCTTTTTCTTCGCCTTAGCCTTAGCCTTGCCCACAAGCGCCTCCCAGCACCACAAATCACAACTGAGCAGGTATTTTACCCACAAAAAAGAGCTGGTCGAGCAAACGCTCGACCAGCTCACATACTTTCCCTTAGCCCTTTTCATCCGCGCGGGAGAAAAGCCAGCAAGGATACCGCAGGGCCCGCCCCGGAAGCCCTTTCTCCCGAACGATCCCGCAGCGCGAAGCGCGAGGACCAGTGAGGGAGAAAGGGCGTGGGGCGGGCCCGGACGAGAGCGTTACTCCTTCTCCACAGCGCGCATGATCGCCTTGTAGATCTCCATCAACGGAATGATCAGGAAGGCAAGGCCCAGGGCGGCGATAACGCCCTTGAGCTCAAGCGTCACGGGGCCAAAGAACATCTCGGCAAGCGTCGGCTGAACGGTCACGATAACCGTCAGTACCAGCGCCAGCGCGGCAGATGCCCACAGCCACTTGTTCTGCTTCTTCATGCTAAACAGCGACGCACGACGGCTGCGCATATTGAAGCAGTGGAAGATCTCGACCATGTTGAGCGTGATGAACGCCATCATCACGCCTTCCTCGTCGGCATTGCCGGCGATCATATCGGCGATGTGGATGTAGCCCATGTCAAAGTACACGCCCACAAAGAAGCTCGCCAGCACCAGCACGGTGATGATCAAGCCCTGGACCACACAGTCCAGGCCCATATTACCGGCAAAGACGCCGTCCTTGGCGTTGCGCGGCTTACGCTTCATGATGTCGCCCTCGGCATCCTCCATGCCCAGCGCGAGCGCGGGGAAGCAGTCGGTGACCAGGTTCACCCACAGCAGCTGCACCGGCTGGAAGATGGTAAAGCCGATGAGCGTGGCGATAAACACCGAGAACACCTCGGCAAGGTTAGCCGAAAGCAGGAACTGGATGACCTTGCGGATATTGTCGTAGATGCGACGGCCCTCTTCGCAAGCACCGATGATGGTGGCGAAGTTGTCGTCGGCAAGCACCATGTCGGCAACGTTCTTGGTGACGTCGGTACCGGTGATGCCCATGCCCACGCCAATGTCGGCGCGCTTGATGGACGGGGCGTCGTTGACGCCGTCGCCCGTCATGGCCACGATCTGGTCGCGCGACTTCCAGGCCTCGACGATGCGGGTCTTGTGCTCGGGCTGGACGCGAGCGTACACGCCGTAGTCCTCGATGTGCGCGTCGAGTTCCTCGTCGCTCATGCGATCGAGGTCGGCACCGGTGATGGCATGGCTACGATCGGTAACGATTCCCAGCTGCTTGGCAATGGCCACGGCGGTGTCGATATGGTCGCCCGTGATCATGACGGTGCGAATACCGGCATCGTGGGCCTCGCGGATGGCGTCGGCGACCTCGGGGCGGACAGGGTCGATCATGCCGGACAGGCCGCAGAAGACCAGATCGTGCTCGAGCGCAGCGGGGCTGCAGTCGCTCGGGACCTCGGTGTAGGTGCGGCTTGCCAGCGCCAACACGCGCAAGGCCTCGTCGGCCATTGCCTTGTTGGCGGCCAGGAGCTCGGCACGGCGCTCCTCGGTCAGGGGGACAACCTTATCGCCCTCGTAGATATGGGTGCACAGGCCGATCACCACGTCGGGCGCGCCCTTGGTGTACTGCTCGTACTCGCCGTCCAGGGTCTCGACGACCACGGACATCATCTTGCGGCCCGAGTCGAACGGGGCCTCGCCCACGCGCGGGTGCTCGGCAGTCAGACCGGTGAGACCAGCCTTGCCGGCGTCGTTGACGAGCGCGCACTCAGTCGGCTCGCCCACGGCCTCGCCCAGTTCCTCGTCCCACTGGGCATCGGAGCACAGGGCCATACCGGCCAGGAACTTCTCCTTAGGCGCGGCGAGCTCGTGCTTGACGACGGTCATCTTGTTTTGGGTAAGGGTACCGGTCTTGTCGGAGCAGATGGTCTGCGTGCAGCCGAGGGTCTCGACGGCAGAGAGCTTACGGATAATCGCCTGGCGCTTGGCCATCTTGGTCACGCCGAGCGACAGCACGATGGTCACGACGGCGACCAGGCCCTCGGGGATGGCAGCGACGGCGAGCGAGACGGCGACCATAAAGGTGTCGAGCAAGGCAGTCGGGTCGGTAAGGACGTTGCCCACGCCGTGGCGGAGGATATCAACGCCAAAGATCACGACGCAGATGATAATCACCATGATGGTGAGGATGCGGCTGAGCTCGGCGAGCTTCACTTGCAGCGGCGTGAGCTCTTCCTTGGCCTCGGCCAGGGCGCCGGCAATCTTGCCCATCTCGGTATCCATGCCGGTGCCGACCACGACGGCGCGGCCACGGCCGTACACAACGGTGGAACCCATGTAGCACATGTTCTTGCGGTCGCCGAGCGGCACGTCATCGGTGCCCGCGGCAAGCTCGATCACGTTGGCGTGCTTCTCTACGGGCACGGACTCGCCGGTGAGTGCGGCCTCTTCGATCTTCATCGTGGCGCTCTCGAGGACGCGGCAGTCGGCCGGGACGGAGTCGCCCGCCTCGAGCATGATCACGTCGCCGGGCACGAGCTCGGCGCTCGGCAGATGTACGAGCTTGCCGTCGCGCAGCACCTTGGACTGCGCCGCGCTCATCTCCTGCAGGGCCTCGAGAGCCTCCTCGCTCTTGGCTTCCTGGACCACGCCCAGCACCGAGTTGACGATAACGACGAACATGATGATGACGACATCGGCAAAGTCCGCCTCGCCCTTGACCATGCCCGTGAGTGCGCTGATGACGGCGGCAACGATCAGCATGATGACCATGGGGTCGGCCATCTGCTCAAAGAAACGCTTCCACAGCGGCGTCTTCTCGGCTTCCTCGAGCTTGTTAGGGCCTGTCTTGGCGAGGCGCGACGACGCCTCACCAGTGCTCAGGCCGAGGTTCTCATCGACGCCTTGGTCGCTGAGCACCTCCGCCGCGGCGGACAGGTATTCCTTTTGCATATAGAGTCCCCTCCTGGGATTCGGGCCACTCAGCAGATTGATGCCCGATCATAATTCCCAGGAGAAGGGCAAGGGCTCATCAAGGCTGCCGTGCTGAGCGGCAGTTGATAGTGGGGCTATGGTACCCCAAAGCGACGCGTCTAGCCAAAACAATCCATCTGGAAACACGGCACAGGCGCAACGGTGCAGACCGTGTGATGCTCAACATTGATAAAACGTTTTTTCTTCGGCGCAACATCAAACTGAAATATCGCCCAGATAGCAGCGGTTAGAACAGTTGGTAAAGTTTTTGCATATACCGTTTTTCCGCAAAAAATGAACTTCTAATTCGGCATACGGTCGATTTTTTGGGGTATTCGGTCGCCATTTCGTTATAATCATCTCAGTTTTATTTCTTATGGTTTATCTATCAGCGCAAGACGATGTCAGATGGAGGTCTGAATGTACAAGCGCACCAAGATTGTATGCACCATGGGTCCCGCCTGCGATAGCGACGAGACCATCCGCGAGATGATCAAGGCGGGCATGAACGTCGCCCGTTTTAACTTCTCGCACGGATCCTACGACGAGCACCACGGTCGCATCGAGCGCGTCCGTCGTATTTCCAAGGAGCTCGGTCTGCCCGTCGGCATCCTGCTCGACACCAAGGGCCCCGAGGTCCGCACCGGCCTTCTGGTCGACGGCAAGAAGGTTGCCGTCAAGACCGGCGATAAGATCGTCGTCACCGCTCAGCCCACGTCCGAGGATTTCCACGGCACCGCTGAGCACATCTCCCTCGACTACCTGGCTCTGCCCTCCGAGGTCGAGAAGGGCTCCCTCATCCTGATCGATGACGGTCTGGTTGCCCTCGAGGTCGAGTCCGTCGACGGCCAGGACATGACCTGCGTCGTCAAGAACGACGGCCTGATCGGCGAGCGCAAGGGCGTCAACATGCCCAACGTCAACATCTCGCTGCCCGCCATCACCGAGCGCGATCGTCAGGACATCCTCTTTGGCCTGACCGAGAACATCGACTACATCGCTGCTTCCTTCATCCGTGACGGCGAGTCCGTCCGCGGCATCCGCGAGCTTTGCCGCGAAAACGGCGGCGAGCACGTGACGATCTTCCCGAAGATCGAGTGCGCCCTGGGCGTCGAGAACTTCGACGAGATCCTCGAGGCTTCCGACGGCATCATGGTTGCCCGTGGCGACCTGGGCATCGAGATCAAGCCCGAGCTCGTTCCCCACATCCAGAAGGAGATCATCGCCAAGTGCAACGCGGCCTACAAGCCCGTTATCACCGCTACACAGATGCTCGACTCCATGCAGCAGAACCCGCGCCCGACGCGCGCCGAGGTTGCCGACGTTGCTAACGCCATCTACGACGGCACCGACGCCGTTATGCTCTCTGGCGAGTCCGCTGCCGGTAAGTACCCGGTCGAGGCCGTTAAGATGCAGGCCAGCATTGCTCTCGAGACCGAAAAGTACCTCCCGGCTCACGCTCCGCTCGAGGTTCCGGCCGATGCTCACGGCACCCGCGTCGTCAACAACGTTGTGGGTATGTCCGCTGTGAACATGGCCACCACCGTTGGCGCCAAGTGCATCACCGTGCCCACGACCACCGGTCGTACCGCTCGCCTGATCTCGCACTTCCGTCCCAACATGCCGATCTGCGCTTTCTCCCGCCACGAGTGGGCCGTCCAGCAGATGATCATGTACTGGGGCGTCATCCCGCACCAGGCAGAGATTACCCAGGGCACCGTCAACGGCACGATCGTCAAGGCGATCGAGACCGCTAAGGAGCTCGGCTACGTCAAGACTGGCGATTTGACCGTCGCTACCGCCGGCGATCCCCGTATGAGCGTCCAGCTCGAGGACAAGGTCTCCTCGACCAACGTCGCTTACGTCGCTCAGGTGCGCTAAATCGCACTTGCAAGCAGATTTGCATTGCAAAGGGTCCGGACGGCTTCGCCTTCCGGACCCTTTTCTTTGCGTCAATGCCGGCGCACGGCAAAACACGCACTCATTTCTTTACCAAAAGCGCGAAATCCACCCTTCGAGGCCCAAAAAATAAAGTACCAAGCGCTAAAAGTGTTCGCCCGGTGGCAAGCCCGCACCTTGACCGACGCTGCTAAATCGTTTTAGCAAGGTCAAAATCGACCGCGTTTTCGGAAGTATGCGGCAAATTCTGGAACCTCCGAGCACACCCTGTTTTTTCGCAACAAAATGCCTGATAAACTAGCCTCAAAAGCCAGGTCTGCTCATAGGGTTCAGATTTTGCCGCATACTTCCGGATTGACGCTGGCATCACTCGCTTCAAAGAGATGATTTCGGCCAGGAGGGCATTATGGACCTGACGCTTTGTGGGCAATCCGCCTTTAACTACTACCGCATCCCGCCGCAGGTATTAGGCCTTTACCCCGCCATTAGCCTTGGCAATATGGATCGCAGATGTTGCGGCCTCGGAAGTCATGCAGTTGTAAAAGACCTGCTTCACGCACCGCTTCACAGGCTTGTATTCACTCGGGCACAATCCGGATCACGTAGCTTGTTCAAGTCGCACCTCCTGACCCAGGAACCACCTCCGGGGTCGTTTAGGCAGACTGAGCATGGGTTTGATGTCACATCCCCGGAGTTCACACTGCTCAACCTTGCTACGCAGGTCTCACGCAACCAGTTACTCATGGCTTGTTACGAGATGTGCGGCTCCTTTGCAGTGTTTAAGCCCTGCGAGCGAACGCAACAACAACTCGATGAAGCTATTTCGCTTATGCTCATTCCGCCCGACTGTGGTTGGAAACGCGTTGTCGACACCAAGGGAAATGACACCAACTTGTGGAAGCGCACGCCGCTTCTTACCGCAACGGATATCTCCGCGTTCGCCAAACAGGCCGCAGGTCTGCGCGGCGTTAAGCAGCTCCGCTGGGCGGCCGAGCACATGACAGGGCAGACCGCCTCGCCCTTCGAAGTACAGACCTCCATGCTTGTCTCGCTCCCCCGCGACGAGGGCGGCATGGGCATCAACATCGCAAACAACGTGCGCATCCCACTCAGCGACGCCGCGCGCTCACTGTATGACAAAACCTGCTGCTACGCCGATATCCTCATCGAGAGCAACACCGACAGCATGGGCGTTATCTTGGAATGCCAAGGCCGCTCCGCCCACGATGGCGAAGCCGCAAGCCTCTCCGACGCCGAGCGCACCACTGCGCTCACCAGCATGGGCTATGACGTTATCCAGATAACCTATGAGCAAATCAAAGACACGAAGAGCTTTAACAACATCGCCGAACTCATCCATAAAAAGGCGGGGCTCCCCTACATCCCAAAGACCGATCAGGAACGCACCACCGAAGATGCCCTGCGGCGGGAGCTGTTGGTCAATTGGGATGAACTGTTCACCGTCAAGCCGGCCGGCTAACAGCTAGCGATCAGGGGCAGAGCGGGCATACCGGGTGATGCGACGCGGGCGGCAAATCCCGCCTCGGTTAGCTCGACGACCTCGGTAAACGTTGCATCGAAAAACTCCTCGGTTAGCAAGCGATACGGCGGATGATCGGGCTCGCCGGGGTTTTCGCGTACAATCTCGTGCATAACGCCAATGGTCTTGAGCACATACTCCTTATGGATGGGATACTGACCAAAACGCGTCGCCGCAGTATAGAGGCGATCGGTCGCGCGCGGAACCGAAACGATGCCGAGCGTCTTGCCAAACCAGTCAAAGTCGCCTTGCTTTTTAATGCGGAATTCCTCGCACGGCTTGCCGCCGTGCGCCTCCAGGTACTGATTCACGCGCGTATTCCACACGGTATCGGCCACGAGGTGAGACCAAACACCCAGCGTCAGATCGAGCAGCGACTGCGCCACGTCATCGGGCGCAAGCGAAAGCTCGCTAGCACCGGGACCGACAACCGGCTCGGCGTCCTTGTAACGTTGGGGATAATGCACCCGATTGAGTCGCTCGCGCTCCTCGACAATCGAGGTGGCCTCAGCAGGTTCGCCCGCGGGTGCGCCTTTAAGCAGCGGCGCCACATAGGTATCCCAGAACTCGTGCTCGCGCGGCTTGGGGATAGGCTCGGGCTTTGCAAAGTGCGTAATGCGGTACGGGATGGGATCGGCGATGCCAGGGACCATATAGCCCACGAAGATATCCGGAACCACGCAGCCAAACAAAAAGGCATTGCGGTCGCGCACGCTATTGGCAAGCGCACCGGTGCGCTCCAGCAAACGCTCCGTCTGAGCGATATGAATGTTCCAGCTTGGCATAGCCACCCCCATAAAAACCTGGATAACTATACCATCACGGCAAAGCCGCGCGGGCGGCTACGCACGCTCTACGCAGCAACTATTCCGCAGCGCCGCTCTCGGTTCCATACGACGACACCGGCGCCTCGACCACATGGTGATATCGATCGATATAGATGGCGCGGGCGCCCAGGCGTCGCACCAAATCCTGGTGATGCGTACTCATCAAAACCGTCTTACCCGCCGCGACGTAGGTCAGCAAGAAGTTGACCACGATGTCGCATGAATCCTCGTCGAGCCCATTGGTAGGCTCGTCGAGGACCAAGATATCCGGGTTCATCGACACCACCGCAGCCAGCGCAACGCGCTTCTTTTGCCCGCCCGAGAGCTGATAGGGAGAGGCGTCGGCAAGGTCGGCAACCTGGAACAGCCCCATGGCATCGCGCACGCGGCGCTCGAGCTCGTCTGCCGGCAGCCCCATTTGAGCCGGGCCAAACGCGACCTCCTCGCCGACTGTGGCGCAAAAGAGCTGCGCATCGGCGTTCTGGAACACAAAGCCCACGCGCTGATGGAACCGCTGGGCCGTCGCGGAATCCTTGAGATATGCCGCATCGACCGCATGCCCGTCGAACAGGTACGCACCCGCGTCCGCAAGCTCAAGGCCGTTGATAAGACGCATAATCGTCGTCTTGCCGCAGCCGTTGGGACCGAGCAGAGCAACGAGCTCCCCACGGTTCACCTGCAATGAAACACCGTCAACCACCGTATGACCCGCATAGGAAAACACCACGTCGCGAAACTCGATGAGCGGCGTGACCTCGGCGCCGGCAGCACCGCTCGCACCCATCGCGTTATTCGTATCGTTTGCCAAAACGTCGCCCTTCCCTACTCACATCGACGGTTCGACCGTCCGCGCTACAACACCGCGCACAACACGGCGAGCAACGCCACAACGGCCGCATAGACCGCATCGCGCCAGCCAAACCCGGCGCGCGCGGGAGCCGGATACGCACCGGCAAAGCCGCGGCAGAGCATGGCCTCGTCCATCGCGCGGCTGCATTCCATCGCCTTGATAAAGGTCATGCCCATGATACCCGCGATCGAATCGGTACGCGAAAATCCCTCAGGCGCACGGCCAACGCTGCGCAGCATGACCGATTCGCACAGATTGTGCGCCGTGCGACCCAGTACCTCGATGTGCTTGAGCGCCATATCAAACGTAAAGATAACTTCGTCGGGTAGATGCAGCATCTTGAGCGCCGCCGACATGCGACTCCACGTGAGGGTCCACGAAACACCCAGCACCAGCGACACATTAATAAACGTCTTGAGCGAGATCTTGAGCATGGCGCCCGTGGCAGACGCGCTCAGCAACAGGGCAGGCAGCGCCAGAACCACCGCAAGCCCCGTGGCGCCAAGCGCCGGTACAAAAGTCGCGCGCAACCCGCGCGCGGGGCGCACCGCGACCAGCACCAGCGCGATAGCCGCCATCAGCATCAGGTACAGCGGGCTCTGCGTCAGACACACGCACAGGACGCAAACGAACATCCCCACCAGACGCACCGGAGCCGAAACGCAAGAAAGGGCGCGGTCGACCATCGACCCGCCCTCGTGCGCACCTCCACCCAGGCGAACCCGCTCAAGCAGGCTCGCCAGGTGCAGGACATTCTTTTGCATCACACGATGCCGAGCCCCCGCGGGCTCGTATCGCTCCTCGGCCGCAAGCCAGCTAGGCAGCTCGACCATTTGCATGCGCTCAGCTTTCCTTAACCGTCAGCGAGATCAGGCGGAATGCGATGGTGAGCACCGCCACGCCAATCACACCGGAAAGGATATACATGGCAGCCTGGCCGGCAAAGCCAAGGCCCTGTTCCTCGGAATAGGCCTGCAGGTAATCACCCGTGGGCAGCGCGTCGGCAAAGGTCGGAGTATCGAGGCCGACCGAAGCCTGCAGGCTGTCGTCGCCAGCCTCCTGAACGGCAGTCGCGGCGCCCTCGGCGTCCCACTCGCCCCAGGCGTCTCCGGTGGCCAGCAGGCCCAGCGGCGTGGCCACCACGAGCACGGCGACCAGAATGAGCGTGGGAATCAGGGAAGTCTTCTTGGCGGTACCATCGGCGGCAAGCTGGCCATCGACGGCCTCGGGCCCGACGATAATGCTCGGCGCCGTCTTCTTAATGAAACCGTAGATCGCAGCCGTCGCCACGCCCTCGACCACGCCGGCAACCAGCATATGCGGGATCAACATGGCCGGAATAGCCACAGACAACGGGAAGGGGCAATACAGCGGCGCGCCCGAAGCGTTGGTAAAGAGCATCGGCTGAATACCAAACTCAATCGCCGCGCACAGGGCCGCCAGGCACAGGCCGACCCAGCCGCTTACGATGGCCGAAACCGAGGTGCCCCAGCTCTTGTCGTGCAGACGGCTGTTGAGCGCACGGAACACGATAGCAGCGACAAACGGCAGCACAAAGGCCATGTTAAAGCAGTTGGCGCCAAACGGCAGAACGCCGCCGTCGCCAAACAGCAGCGCCTGCAGCGCCAGCGCAACCGAGACAGCGATAGCCGCGGCCTCGGGGCCCAGCAGCAGTGCGATGAGCGCGCCACCAACGGCGTGACCAGTGGTACCGCCGGGCAACGGCACGTTGAACATCATGAGCAAGAAGGAGAATGCGGCGCAGATGCCCAGGAACGCCATATGCTCGCGATCGAGTGTGGCGCGCACCTTTTTGATGCAGTGGACCCAAACAGGCACCATCGCCACCGCCATGACGGCATCGGTTTGCGGAGACAGGTAGTTGTCTGGAATGTGCATATACGCCTCCCGGTTGCCGGCGCACGGAATCGCAACGCCGCTTGAATCATCTTGTCAGTGTTACGTAATGTCAGATTCGTAACACGCCGCGGGCTATCATAGCAAAACGGCGCGCTGCCGACAAAGCAGCACGCCGTTGTGTAATGCGCGTGTCATATATGCAGGCTCAGCGGTGTCTCATACCGAGCATAGCGGTCACGTAGGACTCGGCGGCAGCCACCGCCGACCCATATCCCAGTGCAGGACCTAGCCGCGGACCTCGCCGTTTACGCCCTTGCACACCTTGGTGACGATCTTCTGGTGCGCCTTCTCGACCTCTTCGCTGGTGAGCGTGTGGTCGTCGGAGCGATACGTAAGCGCGAAGGCCATGGACTTTTTGCCCACGCCCACGCGGACCGGATCGCGATAGACGTCGAACAGACGCACGCCCTCGAGCAGCTTGCCGCCGGCGCTGGTAATGCGGCGCTCAAGATCCTCGCAGGTCACGGAGTTATCGACCACGATAGCCAGATCGTGCTCAACAGCCGGATACTGCGAGAACTCGCGGTAGTTCTCCTGATTGCGGGCGCCCTTGATCAGCTTGTCCAGGTCGAGCTCAAAGGCAACGACGACCTCATCGATGCCCATCGCCTCGCG
The DNA here is from genome assembly GCA_902495645.1 of uncultured Collinsella sp. Taxonomy (GTDB): domain Bacteria; phylum Actinomycetota; class Coriobacteriia; order Coriobacteriales; family Coriobacteriaceae; genus Collinsella. Next base: position 111,242 of record CABUXY010000007.1, read on the forward strand.
CGCCTCGGGGTGGATCTCGCCGACCCAGCCCAGCACGGTACCGCCGGACAGAACCTCGGCGGCGCGACCCGGCTGCAAGAAGGCATAGCCCTCGCCCTCGGCGGGACGGAAGCGGACCTTCTCGATACGCAGCTGGGCGAGCAGCTCCTCGACAATGCCCTTGCCAAAGAAGAAACGCAGCTTGCGGTACTTCATGCTCCAAGACTGCTCGCTCCACTGGCCCGAGAGCACGCCCGCCACGGACTTGGTCTCCTTGGGCAGGCTGGCATTCTCGCGGCCGTGGAACAGGCTGCCGACCTCGTACAGGTGCACGTTGGGCGTGCCGTGGGCCTCGTTATAGGCCACGGATTGCAGCAGGCCCGGCAGCAGCGAGCGACGCATCTCGGTCTGCTCGGCCACCAGCGGATTCATGAGCACCACGGGGCAGCCGCGGCCCTCGGTGGACATGCCGATCTTCTCCAGGTCGCCCGGGGCGGCAAAGCCAAAGGTCGTGGTCTCGTTGAGGCCGCAGGCGCGCAGGATCTCGCCGACCTTGCGGGTGAGCTTCTGCTCGCGGGTCAGACCGCCGATGTGGTTCTTGGCGGCCGGGATGGTCGCCGTCACGCGGCCCATGCCCCACAGGCGCAGGACCTCCTCAATCAGATCGATCTCGCGCGGCAGGTCGGGGCGGAAGCTCGGCGGAGTGACCATAAAGTCCTCGCCGTCGCGCTCGACGGTGCAGCCCAGGCGGGTGAGCGAACGCTCGATAAAGTCGGGCTCGATGTCGGCGCCGCAGATGGCATGCACGCGGGCCAGGCGCAGCTTGATGCTGTCGATGGTCTTGGGCGCGGGGAACACGTCGACGTAGCCGGGAGCGACCTCGCCGCCGGCGATCTCCTCGATCAGCGCGCAGGTAACGTTGGCGACATCCACGCAGCCGGTCTCATCGACCTGGCGCTCAAAACGGATGGAGGCGTCGGAGATCAGCGACAGATCGCGGCTGGTGTGCGAGGTGCGACCGGCGTTGAAGCAGGCACTCTCGACCATCACGTCGACGGTGTCATCCTCGATCTCGGAATCCATGCCGCCCATAACGCCGGCCAGCGCCACGGGACGCTCGCCGTCGGTGATGAGGCCCATGCCGGCGTCGAGCGTGCGCTCCTCGCCGTCGAGGGTCGTGAACTTCTCGTCCTGTTGGGCGGCGCGAACCACCACGCGGCGATGGCCATCGCGTTCGGCAAAGGTATCCAGGTCAAAGGCATGCAGCGGCTGACCGGTGAGCATCATCACATAGTTGGTGATGTCGACAATGTTGTTGTGCGGACGCACGCCCAGGGCGTTGAGGCGCTTGACCATCCAGTCGGGCGAGGGACCGACCTTCACGTTGCGCACGATGCGGGCGACATAGCGGTCGCACAGGCCCTCGTCGGCAATCTCGACCGAAAGCTCGTCGTCGGTCGCGCGGCCAGTCTCCGCCTTGATGGCGGGCAGCTCAACATGGAAATCGCGGTCGAAGATGGCACCGGTCTCGCGGGCCATGCCAATCATGGACAGGCAGTCGGGACGGTTGGGCGTGATCTCGCAGTCGAGCACGGTATCGCTCGAGCCCACGTACTCGGCAAACGGCATGCCGCAGGGCGTATCCTCGGGCAGGATCATGATGCCGGAGTGATCGCCGCCCAGGCCGAGCTCGCGCGCAGAGCAGTTCATGCCCATGGACACGACGCCGCGAAGCTTGCTCTTCTTGATCTTAACGTCGCCGGGAAGCACAGCACCGATCATGGCCGTGACGATGTGGTCGCCGGCCTCAAAGTTCTGCGCGCCGCAGACGATCTGCAGCGGGGCGGGGTTGCCGTCGGCGTCGAGGTTCTTGTCGCCCACGTCGACCGAGCACACATACATGTGGTCGCTATCGGGGTGCGGGGTCTTGGTGAGCACCTTGGCAGTCACCACGTGGTCGAAGGACTCGCCCACGGTGTCGATCGCCTCGACCTCGGTGCCGGTACGGATATATTCGTCCGAAAGGGTCTTGGGATCCTCCGGAATATCGATCATGGTCTTGAGCCAGTCGTAAGAAACGCGCATCTAACTGGTCTCCTTTCATAAATGCGGCTTTGAGCCGGAAACTGCAACTAAGAAGAAAGCGTTCTAGAACTGGTTCAAGAACCTCATGTCACCAGTCATCAACGTGCGCAGGTCGGGCAGGTCGTAGCGCAGGGCCGCGACGCGCTCGGCGCCAATGCCAAAGGCGAAGCCGGTGTACTTCTCGGGGTCGATGCCGCAGTTGATCAGGACGTTGGGGTCGACCATGCCGCAGCCCAAGATCTCGATCCAGCCGCTGTGCTTGCAGAAGTTGCAGCCCTTGCCGCCGCACACGTGGCAGCTCACGTCCACCTCGCAGCTGGGCTCGGTGAAGGGGAAGAAGTGCGGGCGGTAACGCGTCTTGCGATCCTCGCCAAACATGCACTTAACAAAGTAGTCGAGCGTGCCCTTAAGATCGCCAAAGGTGATGCCCTCGTCGACGACCAGGCCCTCGATCTGGTTGAACTGCGGCAGGTGGCAGGCGTCGGCCGTGTCGGGACGATAGACGGTGCCCGGGCAGATCATGTAGATGGGCGGCTTTTGCGACTCCATGGTGTGGATCTGCACGCCCGAGGTCTGGGTGCGCAGCAGTACGTCGGACTCGCCATGGGCATGCGCCTCGGGGTGCGCGACGCTGCCGGGGTTGTTGTCGACCACGTAGAAGGTATCGCGGGCCGAGCGGCTCGGATGATCCATGGGGGCGTTGAGCGCGGTGAAGTTGTAGTAGGAGGTGTCGACCATGGGGCCGGACTCGACGGTGTAGCCGATGCCGCAGAAGATGTCCTCGGCCTCCTCGATGATCTGCTTGATCAGGTGCTGGTGACCGATTTGCGGACGGATGCCCGGCAGTGTGATGTCGACAGCCTCGTGCTCGAGTGCGTGCTTGAGGGCGGCGGCCTTCATCTCGGTGGTGCGCTCGTCGAGCATGCCCTCGATCAGCTGGCGCATCTCGTTGGCGCGCTTGCCCATCATGGGACGATCCTCGGGGGCGAGCTTGCCCATCATGCGCATCAGGCCAGTGATGCGGCCCTTGCGGCCGAGCAGCTCAACGCGCGCGGCCTCGAGCTTTGCGGCGTCGTCGGCACCTGCGACGAGCTCCTTGGCCTCTTCCTCGAGTTTGACCAGATCATCAATCAGACTCATGTCTTCCCTTTCGTCTCTCGCGCTCCCCGCTTGCCGAGGCGGCTGCCGCCGTCTGACGTTGCGAAAACGCGGCCCGGTTCGGTAACAAAAAACCGCCCTCGGGCATGTGCATTGCCCAAGGACGGTTGAATTCCGCGGTACCACCTTGTTTGACCCGACGGATGTCTGGCCCGTCGCGCCCACTCTTTGCCCCTTGTCGCGAGGCTCACGGCTTCCCTACTGGGGACATCGCCGCCGCTGGCCGCGCGCCCGTTGAGGTCGCTGCTCGGGAGTGAACGCTTGGCCCTTGTCACCGCAGGAAGGCTTGCAGCCCATGACCTTCCCTCTCTTGCCGGCGACGCGGCGGGCAAAACCCTCTCCGTCAACGCATTGGGCTACAGGATACCACATTGTTTGGGTGTATCGCCGCGTTCCGTTTTGTTCGTGCTGGGTACAAGGCGGGTAGCTGTGCAAACTGGTCGCGCGCCCACCCGAGGCGCTCGGCTCACGAGATCAAGGATATGGTATGGGAAATAAGCACGATAAGAAGGCCAAGGCCGCAGCGGGCAAGACGCCCAACGGCATGAAGGTCGATAAGGCCGTCAAAAAATTCCGCAAGCTCGAAGGCAAACTGTGGACCCGCGAGTACCTGCTCAAAATTGCCGAGTTCGACGGCGCGACGATTGCCCCCGCCAACGGCGCCGCGGCCCGCGCCGATGCTATGGGCACCCTTGCCGGCGAGCATCATAAGCTCCTGACCAGCGAAAAGTCTGTCGAACTTGTGCGCTCGCTGGCACGCGAAACCGTCGCCGGCGGCAAGATCGACGACCCGCAGCTGCTCGACGAGATCCGCATACTCGGCCGCGACCAGCGCGAAGCGAGCGTCATTCCCACCGAGGAGGCCGAGGCCTGGACCAGGCTCACCTGCGAGGCCGACGCCGTGTGGCACAAGGCCAAGACGGCCAATGACTGGGCGAGCTTTGAGCCCTATGTGGATAGAATCGTCGGCCAGCTTAAGCATCAGGCCGAGCTCATGGACCCCAAGCGCGACCCATACGATGTTTGGCTTGACCAGTACGAGCGCGGCCTTTCCGCCAAGAGCTTCGATGCGTTTTGCGATGAGGTCAAGGCGACGGTCGTGCCGCTCGTGCACGCCATCGGCGAGCGCAGCCAGCAGCCCGCTGCCGACTTTTTGCACGCCCGTGTGCCCGAGGCCGCCCAGCGCGCCATGAGCTTCGACCTTATGAAGCTCGTCGGCCTGGACCTGAACGACACCACGCTTGCCTTTACCGAGCACCCGTTTAGCGAGGGCTTTGCCGTGGGCGACGCGCGCATCGCGACGCACATCTATGAGGACGACTGCATCTCCAACGTCTACAGCATCATCCACGAGGCCGGTCACACCATGTATGAGCTGGGCGTGAACCCCGCCTATGCTCGCACCTGCCTGGAGGGCGGCACCTCCATGGGCATCCACGAGAGCCAGAGCCGCTTCTTTGAGAACACCGTGGGTCGCAGCCGCGCCTTTATGGGACCGCTGCTCGAGGTGCTGCGCCGCCACGCGCCCGAGGTCTACGGCAACGTGGACGAGGACACGCTCTACCGCGCCGTGAACATCGCGCAGCCGTCGTTGATCCGCACCGAGGCGGACGAGCTCACCTATCCGCTGCATATTATGGTGCGTTACCAGATTGAGCGCATGCTGTTTGCCGGCGAGGCCACGGCCAAGGATATCCCCGCGCTTTGGAATCGCTTTATGAACGAGTACCTGGGCATTCCCGTTCCCGACGACACGCACGGCTGCCTGCAGGATACGCACTGGAGCGGCGGCTCGTTTGGCTACTTCCCCACCTATGCGCTGGGTAGCGCCTACGACGCCATGTTTGTGCCGGCCATGTGCCGCGACGGCGTCGACCTTACCGATGCCTGCGCGAGCGGTGATCTGGCGCCCGTCCGCGCCTGGCTGGGCGAGCACATTTGGCAGTGGGGCCGCGCCAAAGACGCGCCGGAGCTCATCAAGGGCGCCTGCGGCATGGACTTTGACGCCCGCTACTACTGCAGCTACCTGCAGGACAAGTTCACCACGCTGTACCAGCTGTAAAGCCTAGGCAACACGTCAACGCAAAGGAGGCGCCGCGGGATCTATCCCGCGGCGCCCCCCCTTTCACCTAGTCATTGGGGCCGTTTGCAGCGTCGAGCAGTTACGCGGTTTGGTAGAACCGCGTAACTATAGAGCTTCCAGCGCCGCGGCGATGCGCTTCATGGCGACGTCGGCAGCTGCCTGGTCGGGAGCTTCGGCCAAAACGCGAATCACCGACTCGGTTCCACTCTTGCGCACCAGCACGCGGCCCTCGCCCGCCAGCGACGCCTCGGCCTCGGCGATCGCATTCTGCACGCCCATGTTCTCGAGCGCGGCATCCTTGTCGGCCACGCGCACGGCAACCTGAGCCTGCGGCAGTAGCTTGCACGGAGCCGTGAGCTGCGAGAGCGTCTCGCGCTCGGCACGAATCACTTCCATCACGCGCAGCGAGGTCATAATGCCGTCGCCCGTGCGCTCGATATCACCAAAGATCGTGTGGCCCGTCTGCTCGCCGCCCAGGCTGTAGCCGCCCTCGCGCATCTTGGCATACACATGACGGTCGCCCACGCCGCTGGTCACGGCACTTAGACCGGCAAGCTCCAGCGACTTGACCAGGCCAAAGTTGCTGGCGATCGTCGGCACCACGGTACCGCCCGAAAGGCGACCGTGCTTGTTCAGGTACACGCCGCACACATACAGGATCTGGTCGCCGTCGACCACGCGACCACGCTCGTCCACGGCCAGGCAGCGGTCGGCATCGCCGTCGTAGGCAAAGCCAACGTCCAGGCCCTGCTCCACCACGTGGCGCTGCAGACGCTCCATATGCGTGGAGCCGCAGTCAACGTTGATGTTAAAACCATCGGGCGCGGCGTTAATCACGCGCACATCGGCACCCAGCGCGTCGAACACCGGCTTGGCCACCGAGGATGCCGAGCCGTTGGCGCAGTCGAGACCGATCTTGACGCCCTGCAGCGAAAAGTTCGCGCTAGCGATGAGCGAGGCGATGTAGCGGTTGCGGCCCTGCATGTAGTCGACCGTGGCACCGATGTGGTTGCCCGTAGCCAGCGGCACCTCGCTCTTGCCATCGATAAAGTCCTCGATGAGCTCCAACACGTCCTCGTCCATCTTAAAGCCGTCGCTGTTGACGAGCTTAATGCCGTTATCGCAAAACGGGTTGTGGCTCGCACTGATCATGATGCCGCAATCGAAGCAGCCCTCCACGGTCTGATGCGCCACGCCCGGCGTCGGGATCACGTGCAGCATGTAGGCGTCCGCGCCGCTCGCGACCAAGCCGCTCACCAGCGCCGCCTCGAACATATAGCTCGAGCGACGCGTGTCCTTGCCCACGATCACGCGTGCTTTGGTCCCGCGGTTGGCGCCGTAATACCAGCCCACAAAGCGGCCGATCTTATAAGCGTGCTCTACCGTCAGTCCAACGTTGGCCTCGCCGCGAAAGCCGTCGGTGCCAAAGTACTTCATATCTTACTTATCCTGTTCAAACGTTTGAGCGGTTGGCGTGGTGCGAACCTTAAGCGCTTTGTGCCCAGAGTCCTTCGAAGTCGTGACCGTGTACTCGACCTTTATGTCTTGTCCAAGAAGCATGTGGACGCCGCCCCATGCAACCTTCAGGCCATCGTGCGTCGCTTCGTTCATCTCGATAGAACCGGAGCCCGAAGTCTTAATGTCCGAAATGCTGCCTCCCGCGGGAGCATAGAGATAGAGCCTCAGCACCTCGTCATCAATATCCTGGCTAATGCCGTTATGGCCCTGGAAATAACCAGGCATCTCGGCCTTCTCCTGGGGGGTCATCGTGTTCTTGAGCGTGGTGGTCACTCGATACGTCGTCGAGCCATCGGCATTTTCAACCGAAGAATCGATGGTGACTCGCTTATCAAGGAACCAATCCATCTTTGAATAGCTGTAGTTGTTCACATAGACGCCCAAGATCGGAGCCTCCGACGTATCGGTTTGGAGGGCGCCCGATATTCCAAGAGCCTTCGTGGCCTTTTCCTCGTCATCGTTTCTCGAATACATGAGGATGCGACCCTCGGAAGCACCCTTTTCGATGGCGGCGGCGATCTTAGTAATATCGCTGGAGCCCAGTTCATCCACGATCTTGTTAAAAGCCGATCCGGCAACCGCCGCAAAAATGGCGTCCTGCTCCTCTACCGGGTAATTCCAATAAATATCGTGCAGCAGCACCTTTGCAGCGTTGCTTCCATCAACGACGGTGCCGTCGGGAAGCTGCGTGCCGCCCACAATGCCGAGCATATACTGCAAAAATACCGGATCGACTGCAAATACGCCGTCGATGTCATCTCCGACAATGGCCTTTTGCATATCGCTGGCAAGCTGAGCCGCACGCGGATAATCGGGCGTCATCGTAACGTCGCCCATCGTGTATCCGAGCGTGTTGAATCCGGTCAGGCCCCATCCGGTCGTGAACAAGTTTGCCTCTTCATCGGTGATGGGAAGCGGGCTCAAGGGCTCTTTCATCATGTCGACTTTGACAAAATCGCCCAGTTCGAGCTTACCGTCAGTCACTGACATCACGCCGCGCGAACCCGGGAAACCGCCGCAGGCGCGGATCTCGACATTGCTCATCGCGAGCACAAGATAATGGCGCGTCTGGCCGTTGGCGCCGAGCATCTGGGGCAGAACGGGGGCGATCTTCTCTGCCGCATCGACTACACCGTCCAGGGTGGCAAAGCCGTCCTTTGCCTTATCGACCAGCTCGGTCACCTGGGCGATATGCGTATCGCCAATACTCTGCACCTTTTTGTTGGCGCTCTTGAACGCCTTCGAGCTATCGGAGAGCGAATCGGCGACCGCCTGCAGCGCGGACACGTTGATTGTCCCGTCCTGGAACAGCTTGCCGGGCGTTGCCTGAGCGAGATTATCGGCCATGGGGACCAGCGCGCCGCTCGAAACATCGGACAGAGCGTCGACCATGGTGCGGGCGGCATTAATGTCGCCGCCGTACACCGGAATGAACGAGGCCATCGTCCACACCGGGCTCGAGGTCTCTTTCTTCATGCTGCTGCAGAGCTCGTCGATCTTTTTCGCATCGTCGGGCAGGGTCGAAAAATCGCCCGACGTGACCTTGTCCTTAAGGCCGCCGACGATCTCGACAGTTTCCTTTGCCTGGCTCTTCACGGTTTTTGCCGAGTTAAACAGCATGAAGCCACTCACGCCAAAAGCGACAAGAACCACCGCGACGATGGCAGCGACAATAGCCGAAACGCGGCGGTTCTTGCGCTCGCCCTTGCGATGGCGATGGCGAACCAGGCCGTTCGAGGTCGGGCTCGTCGAGGAATCACCGCCGTAGTTCAAGCCAAAATCGTAATAATCTTCTTTAGAGCCTGAGCCCTTAAACTCGGCACCGTCGTCATCGAGACGGGCAAACGTGCCGGTTTCGGAAGCGCCCGTATAGATAGTGCCTAGGTTACCCGTAAGCCCTGCGTCTCCAGCAGAAGAAGCACTATTGGCGGGATTGGCAGAGTTGATGGGGCCGGCGTTGTGGGCGCGATGAGCGTTGTTAGCGGGGTCAGCGGGGCCGGCGACATTTGCACCGCCCGTTGGCGCCGGACGAACCCCGGCCGACGAAGCCGCAGAGCCCGCCCCGCCCGAAAATGTCTGCCTGCCTACGCGACCAGCCTGTTTTGCCTTTTGAGACTGTTCGTACAGAGCGGTAAACATCGCCGTTTCGCCCGGAGACGTACGGTTGCCAGCACCGTTTTGGCTGGATCCACTCGGTACGCCAGCGTTTCCAGTCCCATTTGAACGCGGCGGAACTGCAGGGCGCTCGCCGTCGCCGTTCTTAAAGTGGTTACCAGCCATAGAGGAGTCCTCGCAATACTAAAAGTCAATAACGCTATTAGTTTATGACATATTTGGCAACGTCAGCTAAACTCCAGATGCAGGCACCAATTCGCGGAATTGTGGTGCAACACCGCGTCCGTCTAGGCAGCGGCGTGAGCTATACCGTCAGGAACATCATCACGATGATCATGGCAAAGCCGATAAGGTCGGTCGGCAAAAACACCGTGCCCAGCATAACAGCGCTGGTGATGGTCGCCGAAACCGGCTCCACAGTTCCGATGAGGCTCGCACGCACCGAGCCGATGTCCTTAACGCCCTGCATATACAGCATGTAGGCAAAAAACGAGCCAATGACCACAAACACCGCGAGCGCCTCGATACCGGCAGCATCGAGCGCCGGCATATGAGCCCACGGCTGCACGAAGACGCACGAGACCACGCCCGCTGCGAGCATGGCAGAGCCTGTAACGATGGGGCTGCCGTATTCGGGCAGAATCTTGGCGGGAATCACCGCCATGCAGGTGGCGCTGACCGCACACATAAGGCCCGCAACCAGGCCGAGCGGCGAGATGCTCAAGCTGGTGGGGTCACCGCCGGTAGCGATTAAAAAGGTGCCGCCGAGGGCCAGACCAATGCCGATCGTCTCGCGTGCGCGCGGCATGCGGCGATCGACCACGCAGGCGTAACCCATGATGATGACCAGCTGCAGGCACTGAAGGACCGTCGCAGTTCCGGCGTTGGTCAGGCGCACGGCCGAAAGATAGCAGAACTGGTTGAACAGCAGGCCAAAGGCGGTAAAGAGCAACAGCTGCTTGCGGTCGGCCGGCGTCGTCCAAAGCTTGACCAGGCGCGCACGGTCACGCGCGACCACCACGGCCATAAAGAGCAGGCCGGCGAGAATCTGGCGCACGCTCATGAGCCACAGCGTATCGACATGGTAGGTACCGAACAGGAAGCTCGCGCTGGTGCCCGAAAAACCCCAAAACGAACCGCCCGCCAGCGTGGCCAGAACGCCCGTAATCATCTTGCGCGACGACGCATCGTTGAGGCGCTCGCGCCAGGCGCGACGGGTGTTGCGGCTGAGCTCGTCAGTTCCCTCGGGCACGACAAAATCGGACGCCGCCGTCATCGGCACCGAAGCCCTTTCGCGTGCACGCTGCGCTGAGCGCTCCTGTTCCATTCCACTCCCCCGAAATCAATTGGCAATAAAGCGCTCAAACTGTAGCACGAATATCGGCATGAAAAAGCAGATGATTCGGAACATCTACGAGCGCCCAAATTGCAGGAACAAAAGGCACAGACGCGCTATGCCGAGTGGTCGGAATCGTCTAGGGCGCCGGGGTCGGCTTCCACACTTTCATCGGTATGTTCGCCGTCGCTCTGCTCCTTGGCGCTGTCCTGGCCCTCCTGCTCGCGGCGACGCTTTTCGCGAATCTGCTCCACAGCAGCGCGCAGGGCGGCCTCGTCCTCGGCGCGTGCCACCTCTTGTGTGGTTTTGACCATATGGCGAATCTCGAGCACCAGCAGCACGATCAGCGGCACCACGATAAGCGGGAAGAACAGCAGCGGGTTGGTAAGCAACGAGACCACCACGCCCAGCCCCGCCGAGACAAAGATCACGCGGCCCACCACGTCGGCGGCAGGCACGGGCGCAGCATCCTCGACCGGATTGGCGTCGCCCTTGGTGCGGTAAACCGGCGTGCCGTCGGACGCGGCTTCCACGGCAACGATGCGGTGCGTGTTGAGCGAACCCTCCAGCGCGTCATCGGACGAATGGAAGGTGATGATGTCGCCCACCTGGTAGACCTGGCTGTTGTCGGTATCGACGACGATAAACGAATGCACGGGAATCGCCGTTTCCATCGAGCCGGTCAGCGTGCGCATAAAGCCATAGCCCATGATGGTGGGGATCTCGCCGGCGGGCGTGAACACCGTGCGCAGCAGCACCACAAAGGCGACGAGGATCACCACGGTCGCCAGCACGTTGATCACGCGGAGCACGTGCTTCATCACTTGTCGTCGTCCTTTGCGGAAAGTGCAACGTCGGCAGCGTCAGCGGCCTCGGCGGCGTCCTCTGCAGAAGCCGTAGCGTCGCCCTCGGCGCCCGCGTCGCCCGCGGCCGTCTCGGCGCCCGCAGCCGGCTCGCCAGCCTCGCCGCGCAGGCGGGCCAGAAGATAGCGCGACAGGCTGTTGCCCTCGGCACGGCGCTCGGCACGGGCGCGATCGCGCTCGGCCTGCTCCAGCTCATGCGCCAACGAGTCCAAGCGTTGCTGCATCTCCGCGCGGGCGGCCTCGAGCTCGTGCTCGCAAGCGGCGCGGACGTCGGCAACCTCCTGCTCGATGCGCTCCCCTGCCTCAAGCTCGGCCGCGGCGATACGCGCATCGGCGTCGGCACGGGCCTCCTCGGCGGCACGCGTGGCAGCATCGCGCTCGGCAGCGGCTGCGGCGACCTTCTCGCTGGCGTCCATCGCAGCCCGCTCGACGGCAGAATCGGCGGCCGCACGGGTGGCATCGATCGCGGCATCGGCGGCCTGCTGAGCAGCGGAAACCTTCTCCTCGGCCGCGGCAACGGTATCGGCGAGCTTCTGCTCCGCCGCAGCAGCAGCGGCGTCGGCCGCCTCGGCCGCGGCGCGGGCATCACGCTCGGCCGTCAGCTGCACTTCCTCGATCTGCAGCTGGGCGGCGTCCAGCTTGGCATGCAGCTCGGCCACCTCCTTGGCAGAAGCCTCGCGCACGCCGGCAAGCTCGGCCGCGGCGGCGTCCTTGGCGGTCTGCAGCTCGGCGGCATCGGCCGCCGTCTTGGCGGCCAGGGCCGCAGTAGCGTCGCTCTTGACCTGCGCGACCTGCTCGGCGGCCGTCTGCTCGGCGGCTGCAATCTTGGCATCGGCATCGACGCGAGCGGCCGCGACCTCGGCATCGACCTCGACGCGCATCTGCTCAAGCTGCGCCGCCGCGGTCGAGCGTGCCTCTGCCGCAGCATCCTCGGCAGCCTTCTTGCCGGCCTCGACATCCTCCAGCGAGGCGCGCAGTTCCTCGACATCGGCCTCGGCAATCTGTGCGCGCTGCGTCAACGCCAGCTCACGCGTCTTTGCCTCGTCCAGCTCATCGGCCAGGTCGTCGCGCTCGTCGGTCAGCGCGTGTGCCTGCACCTTCCAGGACTTCAGCTGTCCCTGCAGCTCCTCGATCTGCTCGCGGGCCTCGGCCAGCGCCTGCTCGGCGTCGAGCTGGGCCTGCGTGACCTCCTCCACAAACACGCGACGGATCTCGACATCGGGCAGGTCGGGGCTATCGACCTGCACCTCCTTAATCTCCTTAATAAACTTGGGCGCCACCGGCTCGGGATGCACGCTCTCGAGCTCCTGCAGGTTGCGCTCGTCGTCGGTCAGGCTCTTAAAGACGGTGTAGTTGTTGATGAGGTTGGTGTACATCTGCACCATGTACTCGTCATCGAACGCCAGCGCCTGCTGCTGCACGTCGATGTTGTAGCCCACCTTGTCGTAGCGCTCCATAAACTGCCACAGCTGGTAGCACTTGCGGTAGTTGGGGTCCTTCATGATGAGGTTGGTGCGCTGGATGGGGCTGCGGACCGCGCTGCAGCCGTTCATGATCTGGCAGAACGACGCACCGCGCAGCGCCATGACCAGACGGCGCACGCGGTCGATGCGCATAAAGACATCCATGTTGTCGGCGTCGTTCTCGGCAAAGCTCTGGCGGTTCTTGACCGTCATCTCGACGTTGTACTCAATCTCCTCGTACGCGTCGTCGATCTTGCTGTGCATCTTAAATCGGTTGCGGATCTCGTTGCCCGTCGACCAAAAGATCACGTCGGTACGCTTGTCCACAAACGTCAGCAGGCGCTGAATCAGGTGGTAGATAAAGCGGTTCTCGTACAGGTCGTACGTCTCGACGGTACTGACGTTGAGGATGCGCGTGGGGTGGACGCTACCATCGTCGCTCGGCGCCAGGAACTGCGTGTTCTGGCTCAGATGGCGAACGCTATCGGCGCTGATCTTTTTGGCGAGCGAGACCGGCACCACCTCTTCCTCGGTGGTGATAAAGCGGCGCGGATTTTCGATGATGGTGTTGATGGCGTCGAGCGAGTCCTCGATCATGCTGATCCACTCCTCGTCCACCACCTTGACGAGCTCCTCGCGCTGCTGCTCGATCGTGGTGCCCGAGGCCTGCGCCATCTCAAACAGATAGCGGAAGTAGCGGCTGTCCTCCTGGATGGGCTCCATCTGCTCGGAGAAGCTGGTATAGAGGTCCTGAATGGTCTCGGACATGGGTTACTCCATAGGTTGGATCGATCGGGAAGGGGCGCGGCAACACCACACTGGGCAAACGCTACTGATTGTCTTGTCCAACGCCCCGCGCTTACGGCATTAGTAGAAGTTCTGGATCCGCTGCAGATACATGACGGAATCGGGCAGGCCGCCCTCGCCAAAGGTCTTCTCGATGTACTCGATCAGGCCCTTCATCTCGTCGCGCACAAAGCTCACGTTCATGGACTCAAACTTCTTGAGCACCTTGCGGGCGATGATGTAGTCCATGCCGCCCAGCTCGGTGCCGCCGCATGCCACGTACACGGGGATAAAGTCGTACATCTGCTTGATGATACGGTTGCCAAAGGCCAGCTTAAAGCGGGTCTGTAGGTACTGGTCCAGCTTGTGCATCTTCTGGAGCAGCTCGTCATCGATCACATACTCGACCTTTGCCTTCTGGAACAGATACTGCAGGTGGTCGGCCGTCACGTGCACGCGCTCGTGCGGCTCGCACTCAAACGCGTCGGCGCGCTCGTTGAGCTCGATGGGAATCGCGCGGTCGTATACCTTGTCCGTGATGGTAAAGGTGGAGTCGTCGTTGTTGGCCGTGCCAATGAACCACAGGCTATCGGGGATGGTGAGCTTGCCGTCGTGCAGTCCCTTGGGGTCTGCCGCCCACTGGGTAGGCACCAGGTCGAGCACCCACTCGTCGTGGCTGGGCATCTCGAGCACCGACAGGATCTCGGCAAAGTAGTACTCCACGCGGGCGAGGTTCATCTCGTCGAGCACGATCATGGACGGGTCTTGGCGAAGCCCCGCCTCGTACACGGCGCGGAGGAACTCGGTCTCGTTAAAGCGCTTGGAAAACTCGTTGAAGTAGCCCAGCACCTCGGTGCGATCGCGAAAACTCGGCTGCACCGACACGATGGTCGCGGGGTTGTCCAAATAGCGGCTAAAGCTGTAGGGCAGCGAGGTCTTACCGGTACCCGAGATGCCTTCCAGGATCAGCAGCTTGGAGGCGGCCATGCCGGCCACAAAGCGGCGGATGATCTCGGGCGTGTAGTAGAGCTTCATCTGGCTGCAGGCGAACGCGCGGAAGCTGTCGACAAAGTCCTCCAGCGAGATGGCATCGTCGTAGGCCGGCGATTCCCAGTCGCGGTACTTAAGGTCCACAAGGGACAGCTTGGGGAAGCGGTTGGCCTGGGCGATCTCTTTTTCCTCGGCAAGGGTCTTGGCCTCGACGGTGGCCTTGGCCATGGCGGCCGCGGCGTCCTTAACGCCCGCGCCATCGAGCGCGAGCGATGCGTTGCCCGATACCACGGCGGCCGTGGCGCCCTCGGCCGCAGGCGCACCGGCGCCCGCAGCGGCGCCCACCACGTTGCCCACCGTGGGCAGGTGGTCGTCGGCCAGGGCCGAGGCGCCCACGTACGGAATCTGCTTGGTGCCGCCCATGGCATTGACCTTGAGCGCCAGCAGCTTGTTCTTCTCGTCCATGAGGTCGAGCACCTGCTTGTTCAGGCGGCCGATCTCGCGATAGAGTGCCTTGTTGGACGTGTCGTCGCGATGCAGGCGGCGGTTGATGCGGTAGCGGTGAACCAGAATGGCCACGATCAGCACGGGGACCGCGATGAGCATGGCAAACAGAATGACCGCGCCGATCTTGCCCACCAGGTCAAACGTGGTGAAGTAGGTCATAAAGATGCTGAAGTACTCAACCCAGCCAAACACCAGCAGATTAAGGATGGAGCTCACGACGGCAACGACGTTGTAGACGACCTTTGCCAGCAGCTCCCAGGCAAATCCCAGAAACTCACTCACCGTCGGTACCCTCCTGCTTGGTCGCGTTCATCGCCGCCTCGGCCTCGGCCTTCAGACGACGGGCTTCCTCGAGCTTGGCCTCGGCCTGGGCGAGCTGCTCGGCGGCGTTATCGGCCGTGACGGCGGCGTCGCCCTTGCCCTCGGCGTCCACGATGGCAGCCGCGGCGGCCAGGCGGTCCTCCTCGGCCATAGCGCGCTTGAGGTTCATGCCCACCACGATGAGGTGATACACCTGGTAGATAAAGAACAGCAGCATGGGCAGGACAATCACGATGAGGAAGCCCATGGAGCTGGACAGGAAGTCCATGACCTTGCCCATCTGCGGCAACGCGAACAGGTACTTACCAACGATGTCGCCATCGCTGATGATGTGCGTATCGGCCACGTCGTTGTTATCGCCCTTGGTGGTAAAGCTGCGCATGCCGTTAACCTCGTCGATGGCGGCGATGCGGTGCGTGTTGAGCGCGTACTCGTTGTCGATGATGGTATGGAACGTCACGATGTAGCCCACCTCGAGCTTGGAGGTGTCGCACTTTTTGATGAAGATGAGGTCGCCCTTGTTAAACGTGGGCGCCATGGAGTCGGACTGCACGGCAAGCGGGGTGAAGCCGGCGATGTCAGAGACACTGCCGTCCTCGCGCGTGGCGAGCGTGGTAAACGCATACAGGGCCGCCACCAGGATGATGATCCACATGACGACGCTCAACGCGATGGATGCGACTTTTTTAACAGATTGCATGATGTCCCTTACTACCGTGTCTGTCTAGGTCGTGCGCGGCCGGGCAGCCGCCGTGCATATCTACTGTTCCTCGATGCCCTCGAAGCGCATCGAAACCGAATAGTTAGCTCCCTTTAGCATATTAGTGCAATTTGGGTCCGTTCCCTCGAGCCATATGCGAACGGTCACCGGCTTATCCGTATCTTTTATCAGGTCGAACATATCGCTGGCCGCGGTGGCAGCGCCCGAGTCGAGCCCAAAGACGGTGGCCGCGCCGGACGAGCTCCCGCCCCCGTTGGGGTCGTAGACCCAGGTGTGGCCGTCGGCGGTAAAGCTCATGCGCATGGCGCTGGCCATGCCCTGCGTGTCGGAGCTAAACCGCGTGCCGGACACGCCACCGTCACCATCCTGGCCGGTCAGGCGAACGCGCAGGTCCGTACTGCTCATAAAGTGCAGCGTGAACTCCAGGTAGGCGCCGGTGGCGGGATCGGCAGTGGAACCGTCCTCGAAGGTGAAGGTCTGGTAGTCGCTCGTGGTGACGGGCTTGAGCTTGGACGCATCGATGTCCACGCCCTTTTCGCTAGCGATGCGCGCCGAGATCTGATCGAAGCCCAGGCTGTGCACGTATTCGTCGAATGTGGCGTGTTCGTCCAGGTCAAAGCGCAGCGAGCCATCGGCGTTGGCGTCGATCATGAGCATGCGGGTTTTGGCGCTATCGGCGATGGAGAACCAGGCGAACGTTGCCATGGCTATCGCCACCAGCGCAAACAGCACCAACACCACGGTTGTGGTGAGCTTGCGGCGAAGGTCGGTGTCGGTGGGCGCGGCGGCTTGTGTCTGGGCGCCGTTGGCGATGGGCCGACGGTCGTCGGGCATGATGCGTGCCATTACGCCTCACCATCCAAGGTCGCAAAGAGCGCCAGGTGCAAGGTGCCCGGATCTTGATAGAGATAGTCGGCGCTATCGGGGTCGGTACCCTCGATGTAGTAATAGATATCCAGACGATAGGTCTGGCCAAGCCCCAGCGTGGCAAGCGTGTTTTGCGGGCGCGTGGCCGTCTCGCTCGTGTCCAGCGTAAAGGCGGCCGGGTCCTGCGTTACGTTGGTACCGCAAGCAAGCTGGCCGTTTTGCCAACCCAGGAGCATGCCATCGGCGTAGCCGGCAAGGCCAGCCGGGGCGGTCGTGGGATGCTCGCCGCGATGGCCGCTGTCGGAGCTGTCGAGCTCAAAGATGTTGGTGGCGAGCACCTGGCTGCCGCTCGAGATCTTTATGCCCACGCGGGCTGCGCGCAGCAGCTCGGCATCGGCACCCTGTGGGACCAGCGATTCGGCCAGATACAGGTTGACCTTGCCCCTTACTTTGCTGGCGCCCGTTCCGGTAATGGTGGGACGCAGGTCGATCCAGCCATGGTAGAACGCGGAGCCGTTGTCTTTTGCTTGCTCAAACACCGTGGCATCGCCGGCGGAGTTGTTTTGCGCGCAGGCAGCAAAGCCGTTGAGGTCAAAGGTCGAGACCGGGTAGAGCGTCACGGCGTCGGTCGCATTGGAAGTTAAGGAAACATCGCCCTGCTGCGACCAGCTGCCGCGATCGGCGTCGCCCAGCTCCAGCACCAGCTTGGACGCGTCGCTGCGCACGCTCACCGAGTTGGTGTTGACCTTCATGTTGCTCGTGAACCAGGCGTAGGTTGCGACACCCAAAGTGGCGGCGAGCGCAACCATAACGAGCGCGATGTAGGCACGCGCGCGGCGGGCGTGGCGGCGGGTGACGACGCCCTCGAGGTGTGAACACTCGGCAGCTGCGCTGGAGGGGCTCGCGGGGCTCTCACTCTGGGTTTTGGCCTTGTGGTTATCTGCTGGCATGTGCTTCTGATCTTTCATGTCGCTCGCCCCCTTATGCCTTGGCCGCGGCAAAGGCAAGCTGCAACACCACATCGCGGGCCTGGGCCTCGTCGATGCAATTGGCGTCGCAGCCTTCCATGTACACAACGTAGCGAACGCTTGCCACCTCGTTGGCGGCCAGCATGCAGATGGGCGTAGCACCCGCGCGCGCCGTGGGCGTGTCGCCGGTGCCGTCCATGCTGTAGGCGCTTATGGAGCGCGCAGGGTCGGCGGTATAGGTCCAGCCCGAGGCGCCCGCTGCCACGACAACGCCGTCTTGCGCCGTGGTACGTCTGCTGGTAGCGCCCGCGGTATTGCCTAGGTCGTCGCAGGTAAAGATATGCGTTTGCGTACCCGACTGGGTCGTAATTACCAGACCCAGGCGCAGCGCGGCCAGCAGCTGCGGGTCGCTCGTCACGCTCATCTGGCCCGGATACAGGTACACGTTGAGCGCGCTGTCGCCGCCCTTAAGGTACAGCGTCCCCGAAAGAGCATAGCCGTCCAGCTGCGCGGTGCAGTCGGCGTAGTCGGTCGTGATGCCCGCGGCGTTTTGGAACGTGCCGCGCCAAAAGCGGGAAAGGTCCGACGTCGAGATGGGATAGAGCGTCTTGTCGGCGGCGGCAAGCGTGGCCGTTGTGCCCCAGGGCCCGTTGGCCGAAAGGCCAATCTGCAGATCGGAGCTCTCGTCGCTTACCGTATGCGCCACGGGCGTCACGTTGGTGTAGCGCGAGTTGCTAAACCAGGCGTAGGTGGCGGCGCTCAGGGCAGCTACCAGCACCAACATCCATGCGGCCGCGGCAACCATGCGGCGGCGCGAACCTAGGATATCTTTGATGTTCGATGCACTCATCCCTAGCCCCCTTACGAACGTTTACCGGCAAAGCGCAGCGCCAGCGATTGCAGGCTGGTGGCGGCTAGGTTGTTCGTGCAATCGGGGTCGCAGCCTTCCAGCCACACGTACACATCCACGCGCACGGGCGTGCTACGGTCGGCGCCCTTGGCAGCGGCTGGCAGGCTGCAGATCTTGGTCGTGGCCTCCTTGAGGCCCACGATGCCGGTGTCTTCGTTGTAGTCGCAGAAGTTTGCGCTGGTCAGCTGGTCAAAATGGATCGTGGAACCATCGGAGCGGGTGCTGTCGAGCACCAGGTGGTTCTGCTCGTTTTCGCCGGCGTCCTTGCCATCGAGCGTGTTATAGCGCGCCTGGGGATTGTGCTCGCCCGAGACCTCAAAGACGTACTGGCCCGTAACGGTGTCGCCCTGCCCTGGAGCATAGGCGACCAGCCCCACGCGCAGGGCAGTGGAAATGGGGTTTGCCGAGTCCTGCTCGGTAAAGTCGATGCCCGACAGGTACACGTCGGTTGCGGCCGAGTTGGTGGCCAGGTACAGGGAGGTCTTGTAGTAGTCGGAATGCCCGGCCGCGCCAAACATGTTGGCAAACAGCGAGTCCTGCGTGGTTCCGCCGGTAAAGCCCGTTACCTTTTGAAAGCCGTTGAGCACGTTGTCGGTCGAGACGGGATCGAGCAGGCCCGCAAAGCTCAGGCCGGCGTTGGTCTTGTATTCGCCGTCGTACTCGTTGGAGATAAGGAAGGTGACGCCCGTGCCCGCGGCCATCTTGACGTCGGTGATATGGCGGTTGGCATTGTAGATGTACCAGGCGTACGTTACAGCTCCGGCAACAGCAAGGGCCACCAGCAACGTGGCGAGCATGCGATTGAACTGTTTTTGCAGCGAACGCGCGTCCGACATGCCTCTCCCCCAGATGCCGTGTTGTAAACTGCCTGGACACCATTTGCCCATAATGGAGTTATTCTACGCGAATGTGCTGTTCGTCGGGGGTGCAAACGCGACTTTCCGCGTGCTGTTCGCGCTACATCGGGGCGGATAGGGTCGCAAATCGCCGCTTTTTAAAAAATAGTTCTTGCCACTGGGCGGGAGCTCCGTTATATTATTCCCTGCGCACTCGCGCACCCTTGATCGGGCGTTTAGCTCAGGGGGAGAGCGCTTCCCTGACACGGAAGAGGTCAGAAGTTCAAATCTTCTAACGCCCACCAAATGTTCGCAGCTCAGAGGCTTCGCCTCTGAGCTGTTTTGTTTTACGCCGCCAAGCCAAGCGGGCGCCGCAGCAGCCAAAGCCGCCTCAACAACGCCAGCAACCACCCCAACTGCGCCCAAAGCCGCCCAACAGCCCTGACAATCGCCTCGATCAGGCCCAAAATCGCCCAAACAACCCTAACGATCGCCCCGATCAGACCCAAATGTGGCCCTCGTAGCCGTATCCGGACAGCCCGCAAATCGAAGGTGAATGGTTTCCCGCGAAGTGAACGAGCCAAAACGAACCCCCGGAGCATCGACACTTTTGGCGGCTCATTTCCTGCGGTTTTGTCGTTAGAATCCTGCGGTTTTGGCGCCAAAAAGTGTGGATGCTTCGGGGGTCCAAAAACGCTCGTTCACTTCGCGGGAAACCATTCACCTTCAATACGGCAGCACCCCTCCGCCGCCAAAGGCCCGCTCTACCAATACTGATGCGCCTCAATAACGGTCTGCCAGAGCTTAAACCGCTTTGTTTCGACGCGCGCCTGTGCCAAATATCGCGCTTCTTCAGTCATGGGCTTGTAAAATATGGGCCGCTTGCGACGATGCAGCTTCCGTCGGATGCGCTCGCACAGCCGGACGAGCTTGTCATAGTCATTTGCCTGGTCAGTCGTCACCGTAAAGTACGCGACCCCATTGAGCATCTGCAGCTCGTTGCGGCGCTCGGCATCCTTGTGGATTTTCTCGCTTCCATCATGGATAGCGTCGCTGTCGTAATCGACCAGCGCGGTAAGCACCTCGGGCAGCAAGCTAGCCCTTACTTTATCCAGGCCCACCTCTGCTTTCGCCGTAAGCGTGATGTCGGGCATGCGCTCCAACACGCGCAGTTTGCGGTTGCGCCCATCGTTGTAACCGTCACGAATATAGTATTTCTTGTTCAGCTCGGCCTTGCCCAGCGCAAGCCCGCCGTAATGCGCAGGCAGCGACATAAACATGCAAAGCCCCGACTCCCTTGGAGATCGCGAGCCCTCCACCACATACGGAAGCAACGCTTTTGCTTTGGCGGCGCCTCTCACCTTTGACGCCCGGTCAAGGTACGCCGCGATGAGCTCCTTAGTCGTGAGCTTCCCATCGCGCATGCCCGCATCCCTACTGGTCACCCCGCCGGGAGCAAGGTTATCCAGCCGATAGTCCGATGTCATGGCATAGCCGGCATAGATGGCCGCCGCCGCATCGCCATCGGGCGCTGCCTGCAAAAACGCCAGCTCGGGAGAGCACACGTATGCATCCAGGTCGCCCATCCAGTGGCCCAGCGAGATAAACGAACCTGCCGGGAGCTCGTTGGTGCACAGATGCGTCTTAACGTGCTTGCTCCGCCGACGGTCGGCGCGCGACGGCACCAGCAAATCCAGCGTATCGATTCCCAGGTCATAGCGATCGATAACCTCCTGCGCTTCTTGATCCGAGAGCGCGCAGGCGCCCGCGATCGACACGACCTCTGGTTCCGAATCCCCAAAGCGCGGGTTCGGGATGTGCGCCAAGAGCGCCAGTGCAGCGTTATGTGAAACGATGAAGTAACTCATGGCGCGAAGATAGCATGTGCATCGGAGGCGGCTCGCGACTCCGGCGAGTTTTCGGCAAACGACCAGCGGTTTTTGCCACGGTGCAACCAAAGTGTTCATTCGTCGACGTCTAAATGCAAATCCGTCAAGATTTTGGCAAGGTTGCCGCTCAACTGACCAAAAGCTGACCATTTGCTTGACGGCGCGTCCTCGCCAAAATGCTCCGCAACTTCTTGGACGGTCGAAGTGCTCGTTTAGCGACCACACACCCGCCGCTGGGGTATCCTTGGAGCACATGCACCGCAAGCCGCACAAAGGAGCCGCCATGCGCACCGAGCTCGATGTTCCCTTTTCGCACAAAGACGAGGCCAAGGCCCTGGGCGCCAAGTGGGACCGGGCCAAGAAGATCTGGTACGTGCCCGATGGCGTCAACCCCGAGCCCTTTGCCTCGTGGCTGCCCGGCGTGGATCGCTCCGACCCCAGCGCGCCCTACATCTACCTGGTGCTGGGCAAGCGCGAATGTTGGAAGTGCCACGAGCAGACAACGGTCGCGGCCTTTGGCATTCCGTATCGGGTGGCCGAGGACTCGGGCAGCAAGGCTGCGCCCGGCGCTGCACCCGCCATGGACGACGCAGGCCACATCGCGATCGATACCGCCCGCGCCAACGCCATAGCCATCATCCCCGCGCTGGGCTGCGTGCCGGCCGAGATCCGCGACTACCTGCGCGAACGCTGCGGCTACAAGCCCGTAACGTCGCGCACCACCAAGACCGTATCGCTTGCCAGCACCTGCACCGGCTGCGGCGCGCTGCAAGGCAGCCATTACCTGTTCGAGGAGCCCACGTCGCCGTTTGCGCTCACGGCCATCAACAAGCTACCCGCGCTGGAGTTCGTGCGCGTGGAAGTTGCCGGCGTCTATGGCATCCCCACCAGTCAGAGCGACTTTGACCAAGCGCTCTTCACCTGGGCACGCGACCACCACACCCAGTTCCACAAGAGCCTGTTCGAGGGAATCTACCTGTAGGGCAAAGCTCGAAAATCGAGTCCAGACTTCCTTGAAAATCGAGTATGCGCAGGTAGCTTAGTTGTTGGTGTAACGCAGAAAATGTCGAATCACCGAGTTTGCCCGACTAGATATTCAGTCTTCGAAGTTATGGCTCCGTATCGTCATAGGTAATGGCGCATCCGCAGGTTGGGCATTGTTGAGGATAAATTGGGAGACGCAGGCCTGTTCGGGCCCGTAGGCCAGCGGCGTGTTTGTCGCGGGTGTCGATGAAACTGATGTCTAGGCATGTGAGGTCTGCGCCACATTGAGGGCAGGGCAGACAGATTTGGCTGCAGTTGGCCTCGACGAGCGGGCATAAGCTCCGGTCCATTAACGCTCGCGGTAAGTTTCCGTACACGCCTCGCGCGATATCGCTTCGCCATCCCATGGTCTCCCCTTTCCCGTTTTAACTGTTGAGGAGAGAATGACAGGATCACGCGGCCATTGATGCGGCATGGCGTGATCCGATCAATCGACATGATTGAGTTGCGGCAGGCTGCACCCAACTAATACGGAGCAACGGCCTCCGCATGACGACGCGATTCCGAGAAGTCAAACTCGGCACGGTGAGCCTCGAGGAAGCGAGCGTTTGGACGCAAGCGATGTTCGTCCGGCTCGCGCAACATCGAGCCCGCAAACGTCGCATAATCCGTATGTTGCAGAAGGTACGACCCGCAAAGTTGATAATCCCCGCGCACCAATTCAAACGAAATCAGATGGGCATCGAACAGCGAGTGCAGATCGCGGCGCAGCAGAATACCGTTGCTGAC
Organism: uncultured Collinsella sp.; assembly: GCA_902495645.1. Classification (GTDB taxonomy): domain Bacteria; phylum Actinomycetota; class Coriobacteriia; order Coriobacteriales; family Coriobacteriaceae; genus Collinsella. The sequence continues at coordinate 134,410 of CABUXY010000007.1, forward strand.
AACTTGCGACTTGGGACCCGAGTAGTTCTCGATATGCGCGGCTTCGAGCGCTTCATCCACATTGCAACCCGAGATGGCGCATCGACCGGTATAGGCCTCAAAGAGCTGATTGCGGAAACGCTGCTGGCCGATTCGCTCGCGACGCAGCGCATAGCGAACGTTGCCCTCGTCGTCTGCGTCGGTGCCAGAGAACTCCGCCAGGACAGGAGCATCCTTCATATAGCTCATATCGAGAAAAAAGCGTGCGTCTGGTCCGCCCTTGTGCATGGGACCGTGCAACACGAACCAGCTGTTCTCAGATTCATAGCGCTCAACGAACGCCAAGCCCAGAACCTTGTAGCCAGCGCTCGTTGCAAAGAACACACCGACCGGAACGCCATACTCCATGCAGTCGATCATCTTTTGGTTAAAGTTTTGGTTAGGCTTGCCTTTAGCCGAGGTGCGATGCGACGAGTACTTGAATATCCACGTGCCATCATCGAGGTAAAGCGGCGGAACATCGGAATACCCTCCGCTTGTAGAGCTATGCACCGAGAGCGCGAAGGTCCTTTCTGCCGGATGTTTGATACGTCCACGGCCCGGCCAATAAATACCAGCATCGCGCGAGACACAAAAGGGCTCGGAATCAATCGTCATACGGTAGGGATATTGAGGGCTTTCGGGCGTAATGTTATGTGGGAGGTTTTCCCATATCTCGCCGCGCTGTTCCTCGCGTAAGAACCATTCCCAAGCCAGGACATACTCAGACGGCACAAGGCTACAGGCGCGATCGTAACTCGGCCGAGCAATCAACGAAACACTAGAAGCGATGCCGTCCATAAGGAACCTCCAGGAAGAACAGTTCCTCATATTATCGCCGATCCCGAGCGATATTCGACAAAGTGTTTGCAGCAGACAGCCGCGCAAAAAAGGGGGCCGTTTCAATCGAAACAGCCCCTATCAGGCATATTTAGCTGACGGCTTAAGCCTACTTGGAATCAGGTACGATACCAACCAAGCTGACGGCGACGTCGAAGGTCGGGCTTCCTTCACCAACATCGAGACCAGACATGTTCTGGCAATCGTTGTCGGTGCCCTCCATCCAGATGACGACCTTAAAATTAGTACCGTTGTAGCCAACGTGAGCGAGCATCTGAGCATCGCCCGTCGGCTTTGCGTAGGAGTCGCCGCTTCCGGTTGCTCCCCAATTTTTGCCATTCTGATCAACCATGTTGTCACTGTACACATGGGCATAAGACGGTGCCATTGTCACCGAAAGGTTGCCAGAATTCACACAGCTCCAGCCCTCGGTAGCGGAGACATCATTTCCCTTACCAGTCGGGAGGACGGGAGCATAGACGACTTTAAGTTTATCGTCGATCAGCAGACCAACGCGAAGGCTGCCTTTGATCTTGTCAAACCAATCTTTCGAAGCACCTTCCGACGCGGTCACGACGACGGGACCGTTCGAGCTGCTATTGTCGAGATAGACGTCAGCCTCACCAGTCTGGTTAATCGTGTAAAGCGTATACTCCGCCATGGTATAGGCGTAATAAGTCTTGGGGTCTCCCTTGAGCGTATAGGAACCATCACGCTGGTCAAAAATCGTCGCCCTCTGATAGCCACTTACATTTGTACCGTTCCACGATTTTGGAACATGCCAGTTAAGGGCATCGTTCGTTGAGGACGGGCTAATTTCATGACCATGACTTGCGGCGGTCGTTTGGTGATCGCTGCCGTTATGAATGGCATTTGGACCAGAAGCAATTTGGAGGACCATGCCGTTTGCCTGAGCGCTGATTGTAGAGGTTGTCGCGTTTACCGTGTTGTTGGAAACGTACCACGCATAGGTGGCCGCACCCAACGCGACAAACGAAACGATGACGGTAAGTGCCGCGCCCAGAATATCGGCTTTAAGTCGCCTAACAGTTTTGGCCATAGCCGTCACCTCCTTTTAAAATAGAAAGGGCGGAACCGTTGGGGTTCCGCCCTCAAACCCACTCACATGTATGCGCGAGAATTAAGCGTTGTTCTGAGGCTCAGCATTGAACGTAAGCGTAATCTTGGCAGATGCATCTTTGAGACTACCGAGGTTATTCGTGTAAACGTTGTCTACATTGCCATCGTAGTAAACGTACGTATAAACGGCAGTGTCCTGACCAGCCGTCACGGTATCAGCAAGCAGACCGTCGGTAGCGCCAGACGATTGAACAACACCGCTCTTATTGCAAACAGCCCAGTTAGTTCCACAGACAACAAGAACGCGAAGGGCGTCATCAAGGGCAGCATTGCCCTTGTCGTTCGTTTTAATAGACGCACCGGTCACCTTAAGGTTGGTAAGGTTGGAACCCTTGGAGCTAATATTGAAGAGATTCGCGACGGCATATTTATTGCCTTTTTCATTAGCCGTCGAAGCCTTCGTGGGATTGCCCACAAGCTTCAGGGAAGTTGCATCCATGGCCGCCGCGTCAACTTTCTGGGCAAATGCAGTTTCAAACTGATATTCGCCAGCACCTACAGCTTTATTGCCATCAGCGCTGAAGTTATTAGCCCACTGCGCCGGGTAGAGCGGAGTGTTGCCCAAAGTGGATATATCAGCCTGCTTATCTGAAGTGACTGCCGATTCGTTGTACTTAATGTTCATGAACGCCGCGTTCGACTGAGCGGAAATCGTACTCGTGGTGGCCTCGACCTTATTGTTCGTCACAAACCACGCAAACGTGGCGGAGCCGAGGGCTACGGCTGCCACGAGGACCATGGCGATGGCGGCACCCATCTGCTTCTTTAATGCCTTGGTATCCATGCGGACCCCTTTCTTTCCCCATTCATCCCAGATGACCCTCGAGAAGCCCGGAAGGGGAGCCCGCGCTTTCGTGTTGGATGTTGCTTGCCCATCCTTTAGACATGGAATTGAGAATACCACAATTCTTACGATTTCCTTATGAGTTTTCGGCAGCCTACAATCCGGCGGATTCATAGGTCTACCTCGGGTTATATGTGATGCTATGTGAACATCGTTTACCTTATTTGATCTCTCCCCCGCAAAGCCGTAAGTCCCTCTTAAGCCTTGCGACCGCAGCGCCACGCCATCGCACGACCAGGCTCTCCGCCAAGCTTCGGCCTTAGCCCTTCCCACTCGTTATACTGGTGTGGCACGTGTCATTTTTGCCTGCTAAACGGGCTATTTGTTGGGAGGGCTCATGCCTGCCGCTAATCAACCCAAGGGAAGCGTTTCCACCGGATCGATTAAGCCGGTGACGCGCAAGGCCGTTCGTTGTCAGCGCGAAGTCGCTTGGCTGGTCACGCAAGCGGCCGGTAAGCTCATCGCCACCACCGACGACGTCAATGCGCCCACGCCCAGCTTTGTACTGGCGACGGCATTGTCGTACACCCGCAAGCAGGAGCAGGCCGCACGGGACCGTGTCGCCGCGATTGACTACGAGGCCGTCATGGGCCCCGACCTTGCAAGCTTTTGTGCGGCTGCGGGGCTGCCCGCAGCACCCAACGCGCTTTCGGACGCGGGCTACATGTTCACGCTCTCGGGCGCGGACCTCATCCGCGACCTCTACGCCTACTGCGGCGACCTGGGCGAGCGCATGGGAGATCCGGTACAGGTCAAGCCGGGCCACGCGATCAAGCTCGCGCTGCGGCTGTTCTTGCTGGACGACGCCGCTGGCGACGTCGCCTCCTCCAAAGACAACGCCTCCGCATAACAAAAGCGCCGGGCCGGAAAATCGATTCCGGCCCGGCGCTTGTTCGTTCTACTTGTCCCCGTCCCCTGCGGGCGAGTTCTTTTGGTTGCGACGGTTACTCCAGGTCACGTTGTGCTCCTTGTAGTAATCGGGCGCCTCGTTGCCGCTCGCGCTAATGGGGTCGTTGCCAGTCAGGGTATCGGTAATATCCTGTACGAACTTAACGAACAGGCTCGAATCGTCGGTCTCGGACGAATCAAAATCGAAACCAAACTCCACCGCGCCGCCGATGATCTTGTCCACGCACTCCGGGTCGTCGCCATCCAGCCAAATGACCACGGTGTATTTGTCCACATCGCCCACGCGGAAGTTTTTGTGGCTAATGGTCGTTACCACGTCTTTGGACGCAAACGGCTCGGTGTTGGGCTCGGGGTTGCCATCGGCCGCAGCCGCCGCATAGGTGGTGGGCTCGCCATTGCGATACACCCTCACGCGTGCGGCCTTCTCCACGCCCTTGCTGGCGCTGACCACCTTGAGCTTGGCGCTGTAGCCCAGATCGGTCTTGCCGGCGTTGCGGATATAGAAGGTGTACGCCACGTAGTTCTTGCCGTTGTGGCTGCCGTCGATGTCGTCCAGGTTGTCGGGCAGGTCCTCGGCAGCGATATTGGTGCCGTTGTCCAAGGCGTCGGCCGCCAGGCGCGCGGTGGCGTTGTTGAAGTCGCCGTTGTCGGCAATGGCCACGCCGCGGCGGAACAGCTCCAGGCGGTTGAGGTTGATGGTGAAGTTACCCATGTTTTCCTGCATAAACGACAGGGCGAACAACACTCCAAAGGCAAGCGCCAGCACCACGAGGGCCTTTTGCAGCTTGTCCATGCGCAGTAGCGCCGCGCCGATGCGCTCCATGCGGCGCTTGGGCATATACATGGACACGACCGCGTCGGGGTCGATGTCGTCGAGGTCCTGGTCGGCCAGCGCCTGCTCCAGCTCCTCGATGCGCACCACGCCGCGCAGGTTGCGCTTGGGCTTGGACTTGCGTTTGGGTTTGCCAAAGCGCTTGCGGGAGGTGGGAGCCTGCTCGGGCACGGAGTCCTCGCCGGATGCGTCCTCGGCATTGGCGCTGGGCGCGTTCTGCGACGTGTCCCCGGCCTGGCCCTCGGCCAAATCCTCGGCAACGTCCTCGGCCAAATCCTCGGCAGCTTGATCTTTGTTGTTGTTACGCTTGAACAGTGCCATGGAGATCAGATCTTATATTTGGTGCGGATGTAGCCGACGTATTCTTTGACGAGCTCGCGCTCCATGTCGTCGGCGTAGCGGAACTGCAGGCCGCAGACGTTGCGGTACAGGCTGCCCTTGGGCGCACGGCGCACCCAACACACGATGCCCAGCTGCTCGGGCAGCTCGTGGCGCTCGCCCTGCAGGCGGATCGCGGGCATTTGCACGGCCAGGGCCTCGCCCACGTCGGGGTAATCGTTGAGGTAGACGGCCAAGCCGCCAGCCGAGACGTCGATGGTCATGGCGTCCTCGGGCTCGGGGGTCGGCGCATTGTCGCGCTGGTAGGTCAGGCGCATGGCGACCTTAAAACGCTCGTCGCGGCGTTTGACGAAGGTGCGCTGCTCGGCGACTTTGCGCATTTTCCAGTAGGTGCGGATGCCCTTTTTCTCGACCGACTCGGGGTAGCCGGCGAGCACGAACGTCTCCTCGCCCACTTTGTATTGCAGCAGGAGCTTTTGGTTTTCGTCCATAATGAGCGGCTTGCCGGCGAGCATGGGCGCACTCATAAGGAAGTACGCCTCGTCCAGGTTCTCTTTGTACGTGGCGAGCATGTTGAAGTCGGTTTTTTGGCCCATGGGCACGTCGAATGCCACCTGAAGCTTAGTCCCCGGCGTTATATGCTGCTCTGCCATGTTTTCTCCCCCAGTCGCGGGCGCCGATTTCGTCGTCGTGCGCGATACGCATTGGGCTATTGTAACTGCTTTGCCGTAGGTTTCGATGTGCGGTGCGTGAAATGGCAGGATGTGAGGCGGGGCAGCCACTAGTGCAGCTGCCCCGCGCACTCCGTCAGCCGGTACTTGCGGTTGCGGCTCGTCGCCGACGCCGTAGGTTCAAGCTCGCCCCGTGCGATGAGCGCATTGACGCGCGTCCTAACCTGGGAGACGGTGAGTCCCGTGCATTCTGCCAGTTCACGTGTTCCCAGTTCGCCGTTGCGCTTGAGTGCCGCCACAATTAAGTCCCCGCCATGATCGATTTGCTCAACCTTCGCTCGGTAGAGGACAACCTTAAACCGGTCGAAACCCGGGCAAAACAATGGCTCAGCCAGACCGTGCGCACGCATGGCATCGAGCATCATTGGAATGCCCGACCCGTTGCCTTCGGCAGGAGAGCCCGCGCCGTCGGGCAATGGGACAAGCGACATGAGCTTCACAAGCGTCGCATTGCGACATCGGGAGCTGCCGTCAAACAGGTTCTCGCGAGTCTTTCCTCCGTATAGGCCGCCGGGGTTCGTCACCTCGATACGGTCATCAAAGACGTCAGCAGCGATCGACTGCCCACAGAACCGATCTCCGTATTCTCGGTGGATTACGGCGTTGGCGATTGCCTCGCGCAGGACCTCCTCGGGAATCTCCAGCGAGTCGACACGCGAGACGCCTTGGATCGTCGAGGTTCGCCGCAAATTCTTGGCG
>CABUXY010000008.1:0-108023 GCA_902495645.1 uncultured Collinsella sp.
ACTGAATAGACTGTCTAACTCAATAGCGAGCGGCACTAACCAGCCCTTTTGCTTGCGCCCGGGAGGGACGCATATGAAGTTTATCGCGAGTTCCGCACGCAAAGGAAAGCACTTAATGTGCTTTCCGTCTTGCGCAGGACTGTAGAGCAGGAAACTTCATATGCGGCCCTCCCGGGCGCAAGCAAAAGGGCGACCCCTGTCCGGAGTCGCCCTTGTTGAGCTGCTTATGTTTAGCTGTTACTCGGCGTCGTGGTGACGGCGGGGCTTGCGGCCTCCGTTGTCGCCGGGACGGCGCGGACGGTCACTGCGCTCGGAGCGCTCGCGACGCGAACGCTCACGGCGCTGGAAGTGCTCGCCGTCGCCCTCGGAGGAACCCTCAGCGCGAGCCGGGGCCTCGGGCTTGTCGAGACGATCAAGCGAGATCTTGCCGCGATCGTCGACCTCGATGACGACGACCTTGACCTCGTCGCCCACGTTGAGAACGTCCTCGACCTTCTCCACGCGGCCCTTGGCGACGCGGGAGATGTGCAGCAGGCCGTCCTTGCCAGGCAGCAGGTTGACGAAGGCGCCGAAGGGCTGGATGGAGACCACGCGACCGGTGTACTCCTCGCCCGGCTCGGGAACCTTGATGATGAGCTTGATGCGCTCGACGGCCTGGTCGACGGACTCGCCGGTGCCGCCGACAAAGACGGTACCATCCTCCTGGATATCGACCGAGGCGCCGGTCTCGTCCTGGATGCCGCGGATGACCTTACCGCCAGAACCGATGACGTCGCGGATCTTGTCGGTCGGAACCTGGATGGAGACGATGCGCGGGGCGGTGCTGCGCGTGGTGTGACGCGGCTCGGGGATTACATCGAGCATCTTCTGCAGGATGAAAGCACGACCCTCCTTGGCCTGCTGCAGGGCGCGGGCCAAGATGTCGAAGGTGAGGCCGGTGGCCTTATTGTCCATCTGCAGAGCGGTGATGCCCTCGGTGGTGCCGGTGACCTTAAAGTCCATGTCGCCCAGGAAGTCCTCGAGACCCTGGATGTCGGACAGGACCACGGTCTTGCCCTCCTCCTGGATCAGGCCCATGGCGATACCGGAAACCGGGCGCTTAATGGGCACGCCGCCGTCCATAAGGGCGAGCGTGGAGCCGCAGGTCGAAGCCATCGAAGAGGAGCCATTGGACTCCATGACCTCGGAGACCACGCGGATGGCGTAGGGGAACTCGTTCTCATCGGGGAGCACCGGAAGAAGAGCGCGCTCGGCCAGGTTGCCATGGCCGATCTCGCGGCGCTTGGGGCTGCCCATGCGGCCGGTCTCGCCGGTGCAGAACGGCGGGAAGTTGTAGTGGTGCATGTAGCGCTTGCCCTCGGTGGGCTCAATGGTATCCAGACGCTGGCCCTCGTTGAGCATGCCGAGCGACAGGACGGAGAGCACCTGGGTCTGGCCGCGCTGGAACAGGCCGGAGCCGTGAACGAGCGGCAGGTAGTTGTCCTTCACCATGATGGGGCGGATCTCATCGGCGGCACGGCCGTCGACGCGCTCGCCGGTCTCGACGACCATGGTGCGCATGGCCTTCTTCTCGAGCTTCTTGAGCGCCACGGGGATCTCGCGCTCCCAAGCGGCCTGCTCCTCCTCGGTAAACTCGGCGCGGATGGACTCCTTCAGAGCCTCGACCTTACCGATACGGGAGAGCTTGTCGGCGTCGCGAAGGGCAGCTGCCATCTCGTCGTAGTGGGCGAAGATGCGCTCCTGGACCTCCTCGACGGGCTGGTCGAGCGGGTACTCCTTCTTGACGATGGGGCCGTTGACCTGCTCCCACTCGGCGACAAACTCGTCCTGGGCCTGGCAGAAGGCAGCAAGGGCCTCCTGGCCAAACTTCATGGCGGCGAGCATGTCGTCCTCGGAGATCTCCTCGGCACCGGCCTCGACCATCGAGATGAAGTCGGCGGATCCGCCCAGCTCCAGGTCCAGATCGGAGTTCTCGCGCTCCTCGTAGGTGGGGTTGACGATAAACTCGCCGGTCTCCACGTTACGGCCGATGCGCACGCAGGCAAGCGGGCCCTCGAAGGGAACGCCGCCGAGCGTCATGGCCAGGGAAGCACCCATGACGTTGATGACGTCGAAGGGGTTGACCTGGTCGGCGACGAGCGAGGTAGCGACGATGTGTACCTCGTTGCGGAAGCCGTCCGGGAAGCTCGGGCGAATCGGGCGGTCGATCATGCGCGCGGTGAGCGTGGCCTTCTCGCTGGGACGGCCCTCACGCTTGAGGTAGCCACCCGGAATGCGGCCGGCGGCGTACATCTTCTCGTTGAAGTCGACGGTCAGCGGGAAGAAATCGTAGTTCTTACGCTCCTTGGAGACGACCACGGTGTCGAGCATCGTGGTGTCGCCCTGCTTGACCAGGCACGCGCCGGTGGCCTGCTTGGCAAGCTCGCCGGACTCAAAGGTGTAGGTCTTGCCGTACAGCTCAAAGGTCTTGGATACGAGTGTCATTGTTCTCCTTTACCCCACAGGCCCCTTGCCTGCGGGCTTCTCATGTGACGCGGGCCCCCTGCCCCCGCCACGCTTCAGAGCGTGATTGTTCACGCCCTTACACAAAAAGAGCGCCCCGCTGCGCAGGACGCTCTTAGCATGTACAAATCCTTACTGGATGTTGTCGCGGATGCCCAGAGCCTTGATGAGCTCACGGTACTCGACGATGTCGTTCTTCTTAATGTAGGAAAGAAGACGACGACGACGGCCGACGAGCATGAGCAGGCCACGACGGGTGTGGAAGTCCTTCTGGTGGGACTTCATGTGCTCGGTCAGCTCCTTGATGCGCTCGGACAGGATGGCGACCTGAACCTTGGGGTTACCGGTATCGACCGGGGAGTTACCGAACTGGGCGGTCAGCTCCGCCTTGCGCTCTTTGGAAACAGTCATTGTTTCACCTTTCGTTTCGCGTCGCCCGCGGGCGACTCTATTCGCCTCGGACTGGGAAGCCGCCGGTGGAGCGAGCATCCAAGGTCGAGGTACCAACAGGTCGTTATGTTACCACAAGCGGCGCACGCCTGCGCATCATCACCGACCCAACATGAATTCCATCGCACGGAGCCGCTGATCGGTGTGCGTGGCGGCCCAAACATGCGAAAGCCCCAGCAAAAACGCAGCCGTATGCGGATCGATTCGCTCGGCCATGAGTTCATCGAACGTCATAGACATGAGGGCGCGAAGCCATGCAACCTCGCCGGTTGAGACCAACTCGGCGCCAGGCACGCTTGAGGCGCACGACCCGCACAGAAGTCCGCCGGCTTGGGCCGAGAAATACGACAGCATGGGGTCTCCGCACAGCACGCATGCCGAGAAATCGGGTCGGTAACCAACGTGCGACAGCAGTTTAAAGACATATGCCGCCACAAGCAAATCCATATGTGCCGAGTCGAGCCCGCTGCCGACAAGCGTGAGTGCCCGCTGCGTGATGGCAAAGGTAAATGGATCCTCGGCATCCTCGAACGAGCACACACACGCAACCTCGGCAATCGCGCTGGCGGCACAGGTCGTCTCGTAGTCAGGAGCGACACCGAGCGGCGCCTCCATAAGCTCCGCCTGAGAAACCACGTCGAGCGACCGTCCATGCGCGAGCAGCATATCAACGGTGCAGAAGAGCTCGCAGCGGGCCGCAAGGCGACCGCCAGGCTTACGTGCGCCCTTAGCCACAGCGCGCACCTGCCGCCCCCGTTCGTCAAGCATCGTCAGGATCAGGTCCGTCTCTTTGAGCTTGGTCTTGTCGAGGACGAGCACCTTCGTGCGATATGTCCGGGAGCCTGCCATGCGAGCCGCGCGTCCTTAGTCCTCGGCGTTGTAGCCAAAGCGGCGAATCTGAGCCTCGTCGTCACGCCATCCGGCCTTGACCTTCACGTCGAGCTCCAAAAAGACCTGCGTGCCAAAGATGCGCTCAAGATCGCGGCGAGCGTCGATACCGATATGTTTGATCATCTCGCCGCCCTTGCCGATGATGATGCCCTTTTGGCCCTCGCGCTCGACGTAAATGGTAGCGTGCACGCGCAGCACCTTCTTGGTCTGCTCGAGCGCATCGCAGATCACGCCAACGGAGTGCGGGATCTCATCACGGGTGCGGCGCAAGACCTTCTCGCGCACAAACTCGGCAACGAGTGTCTCATCGGAAGCGTCGGTACCCATGTCCTCGGGGAACCAACGCGGACCCTCGGGCAAAAAGTGTGCAACGGTCTCGATAAACGCATCGACGTTGAAGTTCTTGACCGACGACGTCACGATCTCATCGTCATATTCCATGAGCTCGTGGGCGGCCTTAAGCTGCTCCATGACCTGTACGGGATCAGCCTCATCGGCCTTGGTGAGCACCAAGACTTTCTTGGAACGGGCGCTCTTGACGCGCTCGGCAACCCAGGCGTCTCCCCTGCCGATCGGCTTGGTGGCATCAATCAAAAACGCGACGACATCGACATCGTTCAGCTCGAACAGCGCGCTCTTGTTGAGCTCGGACCCCAGGCCGTCCTTGGGCTTGTGAATACCCGGGGTATCGACAAAGACCAGCTGGTAGCCGGGACGGTTGACGACGGCGCGCATGCGGCGGCGGGTCGTCTGGGCCACAGGCGAGGTGATGGCGACCTTTTTGCCATAGCAGGCGTTGAGCAGCGTGGACTTGCCGGCGTTGGGGCGGCCGACCAGGGCCACGAAGCCGCTGCGGAAACCGGGCTCAACGTCTCCAAAGCCCGCGAGGCTGTCGTCCTCGTCGCACAGGGCGTCGAGCTCCTCGTCGCTCATGCCCTCAAACGGGTCAAACTCCTCGACATCCTCGTAGTCCTCGGTCGCCTCGGCATCCACCGCATCTAGGGACTCGTCGTCCAGAGTTTCATCGATAGGCTGCATATTGTCGGACATGAAAATCCCTTTCTAAATAAAGTCGAGCGCGTGGGCAAATACCAGCAAGCCCACAATCGCGGCGGTGATGGAAAGAACGTATACGGAGGCGGCGGCGATATCCTTCGCACGCTTTGCCAGCGGATGGAGCTCCTGGGTCGCCAGATCGACAATCGCCTCCATGGCGGTGTTGCACAGCTCGCCGTGAATCACCAGGCCACAACAGATGATAATCGTGGCCCACTCGGCAATGTCGAGCCCCACAATGCAGCCGGCAATGACGGTGCACATGCCCGCCACGAGCATGACCTTAATGTTGCGCTCGGTCTTGACGGCGGTGACGAAGCCCTCCATGGCGTAGGAGAACGACTTTAAGAAGGATGGATGATCCTTGTTCGATCCGGGAATCATAGACGGCTCCTAGTCGTGGGCGTGATTGGTGATGGGGCCGACGTGGACCAGCTTGGGGTCCTCGCCGCGCTCGAGCGCCAGATCGCGCAGGATGGCGTCCTCGCGGGCCTCCATGACCTCGGCCTCGTCGTCCTCGATATGGTCATACCCCAGCAGGTGCAGCATGCCATGCACGAGCATCAGGCGGCACTCGTCGGCAGGGCTATTGCCAAAGCCGGGGGCCTGACGGGCAATGACCTGCGGGGCCAAGATGATATCGCCGAGCTCGAGCGTCTCGTCGGCGGGAATATCCTCGTAAAAGGCCGAGTCGCACTCAAACGAGAGGACATCGGTGGTACGGTCGATACCGCGCCACTCGTGGTTGAGCTCGTGCATCTCGTCCTCATCGACATACGAAAGGGAAATCTCGACTTCACGCTCAACGCCTTCGGCGGCAAGCACGACCTCGCAGATGTGTTCTACCTCCTGCGCGTCGAGCAGCGTATCGAGCTCGGCATCGTTGCTGATCAATACACTCAACGGGACTCCTTTCGGTCGCGCGGGCGCTGCTCGCGCACGTCATCATAAGCATCATATGCCTCGACGATACGTCCCACCAGGGCATGGCGCACCACGTCGGCACGCTCGAGGTGAGAAAATGCGACATCGTCGACACGGCCCAAAATCTTCTCGACATCCGCCAAGCCACCACGACGGCCCACCAGGTCACGCTGGCTCAGGTCGCCGGTAATCACAAACTTGGAGTTAAAGCCCAGGCGCGTCAGAAACATCTTCATCTGCTCGGGCGTGGTATTTTGGGCCTCGTCGAGCACCACGAAGGCGTCGCTCAGCGTGCGGCCGCGCATGTAGGCAAGCGGGGCGATCTCGATCACGCCGCGCTCCATGAGCTCATCGGTGCGCTCGCGATCCATCATGTCAAAAAGGGCGTCGTAGAGCGGGCGCATGTACGGATCGATCTTTTCCTCGAGGGTGCCGGGCAAAAAGCCCAGGTTCTCCCCCGCCTCGACAACCGGACGCGTCAAGATCAGACGGCCCACCTCGTGACGCTTGAGTGCGGCAACAGCGAGCGCCATGGCCAGATAGGTCTTACCGGTACCGGCAGGACCCAGGCCAAACGTGATGGTATTTGAGCGGATGGCATCCACATAGCGCTTTTGACCGAGCGTCTTGGGGCGAATGGCGCGACCGCGATACGAAAGCAGCACGTCATCGCGAAGCGACGTAGCCTCGTGCTCACCGTCGCGCAAGACGGCCAGGCAGCGAGAGACATCGTCGGCAGAAAGCGTGCGCCCGGAAGCAGCCTCACGAAAGGCATGTTCGAAAAAACGCGCGACCAGTTCGACCTCGTCCGGGTCACCGCTCACGGCGATGCTGTCGCCACGGGCGACCACGTGGGCGCGAACTGAGCTCTCCAGCGCACGAAGGACGCCGTCGCCGGCACCCAAAACGCGCGAGGGGTCAATACCCTCGGGAACGGTAAGTCTAATCTTCGAGGCTTCCATGAACCTCCCTGCGTGCATGGACCAAGCCGGAATCATCGACTCCGATGATAGCAACATCGAGCAGGCACGGGGCTGTGAGTCCACGGGTATCGTCAAGACGGGCATGATGGAACGAACCGAGCGTCAGGTTGTCGCCATATTCGAGCACGGCACGCTCGACGGTTCCCACGCGACGGCGAGCGTCGGCAATGGCGAGCTCCTGCGCCGCGGCTCGCATGCGGCGGCTGCGCTCGGCCATAACCTCGGGCGGCACCTGGTCGGGCATGTCGGCAGCAAGGGTACCGGGACGCTTGCTGTAGCGGAACACGTGCATACGCGAGAAGCCCACACGGCGGCACAGCGCCAGCGACTCCTCAAACTCCTCGTCCGTCTCGCCAGGAAAACCGACGATGACATCACACGAAAGAGACGCCTGAGGCAAGTTGGTGCGAATCATGTGCACCGTCTCCTCGAAGGCCTCGGCGCTGTAGGGACGGCCCATGCGACGCAGTGTCTTTGTGCAGCCGGACTGCACGGGCAGGTGCAAAAACGGGGCGATGCGCTGCGGATAGCGCGCCATGACCTTAAGCAGGGACTCGGAGATATCCATGGGCTCGACCGAGGAAATGCGCACATGCGGAATGGATGTGCGCTCCATGATCGCCTCGAGCAGCTCATCAATCTCGACATGTTCATCAGTCGCGCTCTTGCCATCGTAGGCGCCAAGGTTCACACCCGTCAGCACCACTTCGGGCACGCCGGCCTCCTGAGCCTCGCGAACTTGCTCGAGCACGGACTCGACCGGCACGGACCGCTCGGGGCCGCGGGCCTTCCACACGATGCAATAGGTGCAACGATGGTTGCAGCCGTCCTGGATCTTCACGCCCAGACGCGAGCGACCGAGCGCGTCGACAATCTCGCCGTCGCTGCAGGCGGGAACGTCATCGGACTCAACGCCCAGCACCTCGCAGACGCGTTCGGCAACATCGATCTTGGACGGCTCGGCGATCACGCGGTCCGAAAGCTCCAACAGCTCCTCGGGGTGCAGATTGACCACGCATCCGGTCACGACCACATAGGGCTCGTTTGGATAGGCCAGCGCATGGCGAACCGCCTTACGGGTCTTGGCCTCGGCCTCGCCCGTAACAGCACAGGTATTAATGACGATCAGCTCAGCATCCTGAGGCTCCACCATCGCAAAGCCCAGGCGCATTAGATCGGCAGTGATACGGTCGGACTCAACCCGGTTGACACGGCAGCCGAGGTTGACGACAGAGATATGAGGTGCGAGCACGCGGGCTCCTTAATCGAGGATGTCGTCGAGAGCGCTCTTGATGCGATCGGTTACCGACTTCTTACCGGAAGCGACGTCATCGCCCATCTCGTCGGCAAAGGCACGAAGCAGCTCGCGCTGCTTGTTGGAGAGATTGGTGGGGACAACTACGCGCAGCTGCACGATCAGACGACCGCGCGAACCGCCACCGCCGATACGCGGCATGCCGTAATTGTTGACGCTCACGGTGTCACCGTACTGTGCGCCGGCGGGGACGCACAGCTTGACGACCTCGTCGGGCATAATGCCCTCGACCTCGATCTCGCAGCCGAGCGCTGCCTGCGCAATCGAGATATCGCTCACGAGGTACAGGTCATCACCGTTGCGCTTAAAACGCTCGTGGTCGGCGACGCGCACGTTGACGATCAGGTCGCCCGAGGGCTCACCGCGAAGGCCAGCCTCGCCAAAGCCGCTCACGCGCAGCTGGCGACCAGTCGAAACGCCGGCGGGAATATCGATGTCGATCTTTTCGTGCGAAGGCGTGCGGCCCTGACCGTCGCAGGTCTCGCAGGGATGGTCGATAACCGTGCCCTCGCCGTGGCAGTCAGGGCAAGGCGAAGAGGACTGAACCTGGCCCAGGAACGAGCGCTGGACCGTCGTGACATAGCCCGTGCCGTGGCAGCGGCTGCACTGCTTTTCCTGTGCACCCTCGGCCCTACCGGTGCCGTTGCAATCCTCGCAGGGAGCAAGGCGGTCATAGCTGATCGTCTTTTTGCAACCGAGTGCCGCCTCCTCAAGGGTCACCGAAAGGGAGATGGCCATATCGCGGCCGCGACGACGCTCACGGCGATTTCGGGCGCCACCGCCGGCACCGCCACCAAAGAACGACGAAAAGAGGTCGTCCATGCCCATGCCGCCAAAGATATCGTTAATGTCGACATAGCCGGAACCACCGGGGCCGTCGGCAGTGCCGTAACGGTCGTAGTTAGCACGCTTCTGCTCATCGGAAAGAACGGAATATGCCTCGTTGAGCTCCTTGAACTTGGCCTCGGCCTCGGGGTCGTCCGAAACGTCCGGGTGTACGGTACGGGCCTTCTTTAGAAACGCGCGTTTAATCGTCCGCGCGTCGGCATCCTTGTCGACGCCAAGCACCTCGTAGTAATCCCTATTTTCCGACACGACCGAATCCTTCCGACTTTCATTATTGTCACAGTGCGTCCTATACCCAAGCTGGGCCGGCCGCAAACAGAGGGTTTGATGTTATTGCATTGCGTAGGGCGAAAGCATGGCACGCTGTGAGCAGCTCGCAAACCAAACCGACACGAGCGCAAACATAAATCCGTTGGCAAAACCGTTGACAAACTGCATCGCGCCGCGCTTCCACCACAGCAGGCTGCGGTGAAGCACGCCGTCCGAGATCACCATAAACAAGCCCATGGCAAACGGAATAAAGCACATCACGGCAAAGGCCGAAAACACGCCCGAGATGGCCGACAGCACCAAAAACGGCGCCACGATGCCCATCAGGTAAAAACCGGTACGGGCCTTGCCCTCCAGACGCTCGGCCTCAACATGGGCACGACCGACCAGATCGCCGCCCGAGGCGCCGTTGGTGCCGGCGTGACCCATGCCGCCAATACGGACCTCGTCGCCATCGTGCGTGCCGGCAGGAAACTCAATTGTCTGCTCGGAGGTCACACGGGTCCGCCCGCTGCCGCCGCAATCGGGGCAGGGGTCGGCGACGACCTTACCGGAACCGCCGCACTCGGGGCAGACCGACTGAAACGTGCCGGCACCGAACAAGAAGGACAGGTCTACGTCGATGTGACCGCGACCGCCGCAGCTCGGACAGGTATGTGCATGCTCGGACGAGACAGAGCCCGAGCCTCCGCAATGACCACAGGTATCAAAGCGCGTATAGCGGACGGTCTTGCGGGCACCGCCCTTGGCCTCCTTGGCGTCGAGCTTGATATCGACGACCACGTTGGCGCCGTTCTCGGGATTATAGGCAGCCTGCCCGCAACGCGGCTGGCCCCAGGCGCCACCAAAGGGAAAGCCGCCCTCAAAGGGGTTGCCATAGCCCGCGCTGCCGGCGTAGCCGCCGCCATAGGGCGAAGCCGTAGGGGCGCCGGCGAAGGGGTTGCCCGAACGCATGGCGTCATAGCGCGCACGCTTCTGCTCGTCCGAAAGCACGGCATAGGCCTCGGAAACCTCTTTAAACTTTTCCTCGGCATCCGGCTCTTTGTTGACGTCCGGATGGAGCTTGCGGGCCTTTTGCTGGAAGGCCTTCTGTATATCACGCGAGGTGGCGTCCTTAGAGACGCCCAAAATCTCGTAGTAATCTTTTTCGTTCATTGTCGCCATGCGCGGCAACCTCCTGCTCACAGCAGCGTATATATTGCGGTAATTCTACCCGAGCGGCCTAAGCTAGACCCCAAAACAGCTCGAACAGCATATTTCCATCGAGCCAGCCCAAGTGGGTGGGCGCTAAACGGGCATGGAAGCGACCTGCGATAACGTCTTTTGAGTTGACGCACCCCGTATTTCCCTCAATATCATCAGGCACCCAAGTGGCAAGGCCCAACTCGAGCGCACGGTCACAGGCCGCCGCCAACTCATCTGCAGCGATCACGTTTGCCGAGCGAACCAACAATTCGGACCCAATGCCACACGTCATGCGGCAGGCAAGCATCAAATCCTCGGCCGCCGCCTCGCGCTGCGACAGATACTCGGCATCAAACGTCGTCGCGGCATCGTCGCGTTGTACCAGACGCACGCGATGCGCTTCGCCGCGAGCTGGCACGTCAGGATAAAGCTCGGCTAAGCGATCGAAGTCCTCGGCGTCGAGCATGCCGGCAGCAGAGCGACCCAAGCCCAGATAGCCCTGTCCGGTCCAATAGGCAATGTTGTGGGCGCACTCATGTCCGTCGAGCGCGTAGCTTGCCACCTCATACGGGTGATAGCCGGCCACACCCAGGCGCTCACGCGCCGCATCCATGCATGCAGCCTGAAAATCCTCGTCGGGCTCGAGCGACTCGTCGTGACACGCCATACGGTAGAGCGGCGTGCCTTCCTCGAGCGTGAGCGGGTACACCGATACATGATGCGGTTCCACCGCCAGTACGCCATCGAGCGTGCGCTGCCAGCTTACGGCGGTCTGCCCGGGAAGGCCACACATCAGGTCGCAGGACACATCGAGCCCAGCGTCCTTAACCGCGGCGATGGCTGCAAGGGCGCGGTGCGAATCGTGGATACGGCCAATCGCGGCAAGCTCGGCGTTGTCGAGGGTCTGAACTCCCAGAGAAATGCGCGTGACGCCCACCCCGGCAAGCGCCGCGGCGAGCTGCGAAGTCAACGACTCGGGATTGGCCTCGCAGGTAAACTCGACGGGCTTACACCACGCAGAGATACGCCGGGCAAGTTCTACCAGACGCTCCCCCGCCAGCGACGGCGTGCCGCCGCCAACATAGACGGTGCGGATCTGTGCAAGCGCGCCTGCGTCGCCAAAGCCATCGAGGCGCGCATACAGCTGCCCAAAATAAGTATCGAGCGCAGCGCTCAGGTCGCACGGAGCAATACTGCGCGAGTCAAAGTCGCAGTACCGGCACTTTTGGGCGCAAAACGGCACATGCACGTACAGCGCGGTAACGGCCACCGTTAGGCCTCCAGCGGAAAAGCGGGCACCGACTCGCCGGCGGCAAGTGCGGCCTCGCAGGCCACCACATCGCGCTCGATATCATCGACCAATGCCATGAACTCCTCGTATGTGGAGCAGCGCACCACTTGGGCGCGCCAGGCGGCAGCATGGGGCATGCCCTTTAGATACCAGCTTGCGTACGTGCGGGCACGCGACATGAGCGGCAACAGCTCATGCGTGAGCGTCAGGTGCTCGCGCAGGGCATCCAAGCGCTCGCGTGAGGAGCGAGACGGCACCGGCGTAGCGTCGAGCGCAAGGGCGCGGGCATCGCCGAACACCCAGGGATTGCCATAGATACCGCGCGCGATGAACACGGCGCTGGCGCCGGAGCTGCGCAGACGCTCCGCCGCATCCTCGGCCGAGAACACGTCGCCCGAACCGATAACGGGAATCTCGACGGCGTCGGCCACCTCATCGACGACCGACCAATCGGCCTGGCCCGTATAGAGCTGCGTGGCACAGCGACCATGTACCGCCACCGCGGCGGCCCCTGCCCCCTCGAGCATCTGGGCAAACGTCGCGGCATTGCGGTCTTCGGCGTAAAAGCCCTTGCGAATCTTGACGGTCACGGGCACGTGCGCCGCGCCCACCGCCGCCTCGACGATCTTCTCGGCCAGGTCGGGCGTGCGCATAAGCGCCGAGCCCTCGCCCTTGGTAACGACCTTGCGAGCCGGGCAGGCCATGTTGATGTCGATCAGCGACAGGCGATCGCCCACACGTTCCTCGACGGCAGCGACAGCGCTCGCAAACTGATCGGGCTTGGAGCCAAAGAGCTGCACGCAGATTTGCTGTTCCTCATCGGCCGGCAGCACCAGGCGCCAGGTCTTATTGCTGGCATAGGCTAGGCCTGCGACGCTTACCATCTCGCTGTAGGCAAGATGGGCACCGCGGCGGCGGCACATGATGCGATAGGCGGGATCGGTCACGCCGGCCATGGGAGCCATAAGGAACGGCTGCTCGGCATAGGCACCCAGCAGCCGCGTACTGTATTCAGAAAGCGCCATGGACCTACTCGTCCACCTTGAGGATCGCCATAAAGGCCTCCTGCGGGACCTCGACCGAACCGATGGCCTTCATGCGCTTCTTGCCCTCTTTCTGCTTCTCAAGCAGCTTGCGCTTACGCGAGATATCGCCGCCGTAACACTTAGCCAGCACGTCCTTGCGGCGCGCCTTGACGGTAGAGCGGGCGATGATCTTGTTGCCGATGGCACCCTGAATAGGCACCTCGAACAGCTGGCGCGGGATGATTTCCTTGAGCTTGTCACACAGGCCGCGGGCCAGGCCATAGGCCTTGTCCTTGTGCACGATAAACGAAAGCGCGTCCACCTCGTCGCCCGAAAGCAAAATATCGAGCTTAACGAGCTCGGAGGGACGGTACTCGTTGAACTCGTAGTCGAGCGAGGCATAGCCCTTGGTACGGCTCTTGAGCTGGTCAAAGAAGTCCAGGATAAGCTCGGCGAGCGGCATATCAAAGCGCATCTCGACCGATTTGCTTGTGAGATGGATCATGTCGGTCGTAATGCCGCGGTGCTCGATAGCGAGCTGCATGACGGCGCCCGTATACTCGGGCGGGCAGATGATCTTGGCCTTGAGGTAGGGCTCCTCGATGCGCTCGATGCGCGTAGCCTCGGGCAGATCCTGCGGGCTGCGAACATCAATCATCTCGCCGTCGGTCTTATAGACGTGATAGTCCACCGAAGGGCTCGTGGCAATGAGGTCAAGGTTGAACTCGCGCTCCAGGCGCTCCTTGACGACTTCCATATGCAGCAGGCCTAAGAAGCCCACGCGGAAGCCAAAGCCGAGCGCCACCGAGGTCTCGGGCTCCCACACCAACGACGGGTCGTTGACATGCAGCTTATCGAGAGCGTCGCGCAGATTCTCGTAATCCTTGTTGTCGATGGGGAACAGGCCCGTGTAGACCATGGGCTTGGCCTCGCGGTAGCCGGGAAGCGGCTCGGGACAGGGATTCGACGCCCAGGTAAGGGTGTCGCCCACGCGAACGGCCTCGGGGTCCTTCAAGCCCGTGACCACATAGCCCACCTCGCCAACAGTCAGCGCATCGACCGGGGTCTCGGCGGGACGCTTGACGCCCACGCCATCGACCAAAAAGTCGCCCTTGGCCTGCATCATGCGCAGGGTATCGCCCTTCTTGATGGAGCCGTCAAAGACGCGCACCGTGGCGACGACGCCGCGGTACTCATCGAAGTACGAATCCAAGATGAGCGCCTTGAGCGGCGCGTTCGCATCGCCCTTGGGCGGTGAGATCAAAAAGACGATGGACTCCAGCAGATCGTGGATGCCCTCGCCGGTCTTGCCCGACACGCATACGGCATCGTCGGCAGGAATCGCCAGGTCATCCTCGATCTCGGTCTTGACCTCGTCGGGGTGTGCCGACGGCAGGTCGATCTTGTTGATGGCGGGCACGATATCCAGGTTGGCGTTAATGGCGAGCGTCGCGTTGGAGACGGTCTGCGCCTCGACGCCCTGCGTGGCGTCGACGACGAGCACCGCGCCCTCGCAGGCGGCCAGCGAACGCGAGACCTCGTAGGTAAAGTCAACGTGGCCCGGCGTATCGATCAGGTTGAACTGATACGTCTCGCCATCGTCGGCGTCATAGGAAACGCGAACGGCATTGGACTTGATCGTGATGCCGCGCTCGCGCTCGATATCCATGGTGTCGAGCAGCTGCGACTCCATGTCGCGCTCGTCGACGGTATGGGTGAGCTCGAGGATGCGGTCACTGATCGTGGACTTGCCATGGTCGATATGCGCAACGATCGAGAAGTTGCGGATGTGGGAAATGTCAATTGAAGTATTCATGCGGACTATCTTACCCGAGCGGTACAAAAAATGGAGCCTGTTCCATAAAACAGGCTCCATTTATGCGCGTAATCTGTGTAGTGTGAAATTTACAACTTAGGCGTTGATGCTGTTCACGAGCTTGGCAAGACCGGACTTGCGGTTGGAAGCCTGGTTCTTGTGGATAACATGCTTGGCGGCAGCCATGTCGAGACGCTTGGTGACGGTCTTGAGGGCAGCCTGGGCCTTCTCGGCATCGCCCTCGGCGACAGCGGACTGGACGTGCTTGGTCAGCGTCTTGAGCTCGGATTTGACAGCCTTGTTACGCATGCGAGCTGCCTCATTGGTGCGGATACGCTTCTTCTGAGACTTGATGTTTGCCACTTCTGGAGTTCCTTTCGAGTTCCTTGCAAAAAATGTATGACACCTCTGAGACACGGTGAGGTCATGCAAGCGCCTACTATAGCACGCTCCCCCTCAAAGGGATAGAACGAATTTGTCAAATAGGCAGGTATCATCACGATTTTCTCAAGATGTTCGTAATCCAGAGCAAAAGCGCGGTCTGGGAATCGGCCGATCCCTTCAGTGCAAGCTCCACATCGACCGCGCCCTCGAGCGCAGCAACGAGCTCGGTCATCGAAAAACGACGAGCCCAGGTCAGGTGATTCTTGACCTGCCAGGCCTGAAGCTTAAGTGTCGCGGCGAGCTCACGCCCCTGCCCACGCGCATCGAGCGCCTTGGCGACGATCAGCTCGCGAATGCGCCCGCACAGCAACGTGTAGGTCCACACATAGCTCTTGGCGGGCAGTAGATTGAAGAGCTCAAGCGAGCGGCGCATGTCACGGGCCGAGACCGCATTGAGAAAGTCCCAGGGCTGGACTTCGGCCGTGCGCACGATCCAGCGCTCCACATCGGCAAGCTCAATTTGCGGCGCCTCGACCATCTGGGCAAGCTTGGCCAAGTCGTTATCGAGCATGCGGGTGTTCTCACCCGAGCGTGAAACGAGCTCCTCGGCGGCCGCCGTCGAGATGGACTTTCCGTGCTGCGTCGCCATCTGCTGCACGCGGCGCGGGAGCTCCCAGCGCTTAGTTCCCGAACAATCGATCACGGCCTTCTTGTCAATCTTGGCGATCGCCTTGTACAGGCGCGTGTTCTTGGCAAGCGAATCGGCGATTATGAGGCAAACCGTCGTGGGGCTGGGACTCGCCAGATACTCGACAAGCGGCTCAGAGATCGCTTTGGCGAGTTTTGAGCAGCCGTCAAGGATTACCAGGCGAAACTCGCTACCCATGGGAAAGGTGTTGAGCGATCCGATAATCGACTCGATATCGGGGTCTTTGGTCATATCGCGCTCGTCGAGGTTGAACTCGACCATGCCCGTCTTTTCCAGACGCGCCTTCATACGCGAGACAGCGTGGTCGCGTTTGACTCCGTCGGTACCGACGATCAGATATGCCGGCAACAGACCGGTTTCGGACATCGCGCTCCCCTCCCGCAGGCTCTCGTGTTCGTACCGTGCCATTCTAGCCCACGGGTTGGTCCCGTGCCAACGGCAGCATCACGGTCGTTGGCATCGCATGGCAAAACCGGATACGGTCGGCGAGACGGTGATGTCTCCTTGTTCGATGGTGCATGCGAACGCGCAGCCCGCATCGCAAACGGCATCAATGCAGGCATCGGATGGATGGCCGTAGCGGTTGCCCTCGCCCGCGCTCGCGATAGAGAGCTCGGGGTTAAGCGTGCCCAGCAGGTCTGTGTCGACGGAAACTTTTGAGCCGTGATGCCCCAGCTTGAGCACATCGATATCCCCCACCTCCTGTACAAACTCACGCTCCTGATCGAGTTCGGCATCACCAGTGAGGAGCATACGCAGGCTCTTTCCTTCCCGAGCATAGGAGAGCAGCAAGACAAGCGAGTCCTCATTGCCCTCGCCATCTACCGTGTCAAACGGCCACATCACACGAGCCCGAAATGCGCCGATATCAACCGTGTCTCCGCGAGCCACCTGCCGATACATTACGCCGGGGCGATTCAGGACCTCAGCAGGCGCACCGTCCAGCGCATCGGCTGCAACCGCAATGGTACCAACCGAAAACTGATCGAGCACGTCGGGAAGGCCGCCCCAATGGTCTTCATCCCAATGCGTCACGAAGACGACGTCGATATGGTGAACGTTATTGCGAACCAACGCCGACACCACGCGTTCATCGAGCCCACAGTCGACGAGCGCCACAGCGCCACCCTGACGAACCAGAATCGCATCGGCCTGACCAACATCGAGGACCGTCACCGAAGGCGGCGCACATCGATCCCAATAGACATACGGAACCCCCGCAGCAAGCATCAAACACAGCAGCCCCACTGCCATGGGCCGCACGCGGGGGCGTGGCCACCAGACCAAGAGGACCGCCAGCGCAAACGGCACCACGTATACCAAGAGCGTATCGGGCGGCACGCTTACGGATGCGCCCGGAACGGCGGCAAAGAGCTGTTCAAAGAACAGAGCGCAGCGAGCGACAATCATGGGCACCACGAGCGCCCCGTGACGCAACAGCGGCACAAGCGAGCAAGGCACAAGCACAACCGAAGATGCGAGCAGCACGCTTATCACCGGACCGATCACGGCATTTGCAAGCGGGGCAATGAGTGAAAACGTCCCAAATGCGGGAATGGTTACGGGAAGTGTCGTTAGCTGCGAGCACAGCGTGACGGACAAAATACTGGCGAGGCCCGGTGGCATACTCAGCTCGCCCAAGGCGTAGGTAGCGTAGGGGCAAAAACAAAGGATGGCAAAGACACTGACGCACGATAGCTGAAAACCCATCTCGAACAGTACTGTCGGCC
This sequence comes from uncultured Collinsella sp., assembly GCA_902495645.1. Lineage (GTDB taxonomy): Bacteria > Actinomycetota > Coriobacteriia > Coriobacteriales > Coriobacteriaceae > Collinsella. Next base: position 17,378 of record CABUXY010000008.1, read on the forward strand.
GGAGCAACACAAAGATTGCCATGGTCAAAAATAGAGCCGAGAGGCCATGCCGACGACGTCCGGCGCCGTTGGCGACAAGCGTCGCCGCCACCATACAGCACGCGCGCACGGCCGAGGGCGAGGCGCCCGTAAAGACGGCATAGGCAGCAAGGGCCAGCACTAGCAACCCCCGCTGCAGCCCACGATAGAGGCGCGTCTTTTGCAGGGCGCTCTCAATCACAAACCCCACGATGGCAAGATGGCTGCCCGAGACGGCGACGAGATGTGCGGTGCCCGTTACCGAAAACAAATCGCCCGCCGACTGAGCACGCAGCTCGGCCGAGCGTCCGCAGACAACGCCGGCAATGAGCGAGCGCGCTGGATCGGTCGCGGGTGCGATAACGGCAAGGAGCTCGTTTCGAAGCCGAAGCAACGGCCCTAGAGAGCCCTCGTCGATCGATACCAACCCGACGACTTTAACCTTTCGAAGCTCGCCCCGAAGCACGCGTGAGCGCCCATACGCATCATTCTCAAAGCGCGAAATTCGACCGATGGCACGCACATGCGAACCGGCGCCGAGCTCACGATCACACGACAGCCGTACCTGACCCAAACGCTTTTCGCCCGCATACGCATCACAGGTATAGGAGTACACACCGTCATTGATGGACGGATCGCCCCGCACAACAAATTCGAAACTGCTCGCAGCCCGATTATCCAGTGCCCTCGATACGCGCAGCGCCCCTATCGCCCAAGCTGCGGACACGACCGCTCCCACCACGAGGCCAAGAGCCGCGGCATACAGCCACCGCTTCCACCGCACAAAGCGCATACAAGACCGAGCCAATACGATGCACGCCGCAGCCGCGAGGGAAATGGCCATAAGCAATGTGACGGGCGCCGCCCGCTCTCCCAGCAGCAAATCGGCTGCCATGTTAAGCACCAATCCGCAGCTCGCACACAAGCCGGCACAAAGGGCCATCGTCCACGGCATCAATGGGCGCGGTGGCATCACATGCTCGCGCTCGGTCGCACTCATACGCAGATGCAATCTTTAATTTTGGCGAGTTTCTTCTCACCGATCCCCGATACGCGCATAAGGTCATCGACCGAGGCAAAGGCCCCGTTTTGCGTCCGTTCGTCGATAATTGACTGGGCCATAGAAGGCCCGATGCCCGAAAGCGTCTGCAGCTCCGCCGCACTTGCCGTATTGATATTCACAAGTCCCGACGAAGACCCTGTACCAGGAGTCGTGGAAGCGCCGCTTTCGGCGCCGCCGACCGCCGCAGCCGCTTGTTGCTCCCCTACCGTCGGCACATAGACCTTTTGACCATCTGCGATCTTGGACGCACGGTTAAGATCTGTCACATCCGCCTCGGCCGTAAGCCCTCCGGCGGCATCAATCGCCTGGGACACCCGCGCTCCGTCTTTGAGCCGGTACACGCCAGGATTCACAACGGCGCCATCAACATCGACGTACACCTCGGCAGCAGAGGAGCTCTTGGCAGACGACTCATCGACATCGTCAGGTGACGCATCCCCGGCCCCGTGCACATCCGAGGCGCCCGCCTCATCACTACGCTCAAACGACACGCCGCTGGAGCGGCTATTAAAACTTGCCATCGCCAAGCCGCTCGCGGCAGCAATGACAACCAGAATCGCCACGACCACCGCCTTATGGCTGAGCAGCTTTTCTGCCCAGCAGTCCATCCGTTTAACCCGTTCGTGTTGCTCGCGCTGTGCCATAGCAAACACCTCCCAACACCATCGTGTCAGGAAACGAACGCCGCAGCCTCCGCACGTCCACACCGGTTTTCGCGGTCAAACCAAAAGCTGACCAAAACCTTGCGGAAAAGTGTCCATTTATTCAGGCACACGTCGACAAACGAACCGTATGTCATCAAATACCCAGATAGAAAAAGACCGACGATGCAAAATCACCGCCGGTCTATACACAACATTATTCGTGATCTTGGTAAATCTCACGTGGAGCGAGCTCGGAATGCTTGCGTTTTAAGGTCTTGGGGGCCTTATACGTGTTGCTCTCGAAGTCGATATACTCGGTCTGTTTGAGCAAACGCTCAATCATCTCCTCGTGATCGAACAGCTCCCACGCCTCATGCACGGCATCAAGTTTAGCGTGCGTCTCGGGACGGCGCGGCATAAACAGCGTGCAGCAGTCGGGAGCGGCCTCAGTCGAGATATCGAACGTACCGATCTCCTCAGCGCGTGCGATGATCTCTTGCTTGTCCGAACCGATCAGCGGACGGAACACGGGGATCTTCACGGCCTCATTGACGGCCATGATGTTCTCGAGCGTCTGGGAGGCAACCTGACCGAGCGATTCACCAGTCACGATAGCCTTGGCGCCCTCGATATGCGCAATGCGCTCAGCAACCGAATACATGATGCGACGATACATGATCACGCGCAGGTTGCTGGGGCAGGTCACCGAGATCTCACGCTGACAATCGCCAAACGGCACCACGTACAGGCGGCCGATTTGAACACCCGGCTCAAGCGCACGGATGATGTCCTGCACCAGATACTCGCTCGTATCAGGCGTCTGCGGACGACCGGAGAAATGTACCGGCACGCACACCGCGCCGCGACGCGCGAGCATCCAGGTCGCCACCGGAGAATCGATGCCCGACGACAGAAGCGTCACGACCTTGCCGGCAGATCCCACCGGCAAGCCACCCACGCCGCGCTCGGAGCGCGCATACACGTAGACGCTACCCTGGACCACCAGCACGTGTACCATCGCGTCGGGGTCGTGCATCTGGACCTTTTTGTCGGGAAACGCCTCGCACAGCACCTCGCCAACCTGTCGATTGATATCAATCGAGGTGAGCTCGTAGTCGGTGTTAGAGCGCTTGGCATGTACCTTAAACGACTCGAAGGGACCAAATTCGCGCAGCGCCTTCACGGCGGCAGCGCAGTATTCCTGCGGGTCACGGTTCGTGTGATATGCCAGGGACACACGGGCAACGCCGGGGACGGTGCGGATGACGCGCGCCGCCTCGTCGGCCTGATGTTCATTAAAGGTCACGAGGATATAACCGGAAATTCGAGACACGGCATTCACGGAAAAGGCGGCCAAGGCCGCCTTGATGTTATCCATGAGGATATGCTCAAAATGTGCGCGGTTCTTGCCCTTCAGTCCAACCTCGTGATAGTGGACCAGGCAGACGCGGGCTGCCATTTAGGCTTCAGCAACCTTGTGGCCGAGTGCCTTCTCGTAACGGGCCTCATCGTAGGAGATATCTCCGTCGACGATCTCGTCCATAGCCATCGAGATGGTATCGGCGCCGGAGAGCGCAATGGTGATGTCGTCGACATCCTGGACGGCGAGCACGCGGTTGTGCTGGCCACGCAGCATGCTGTTAATGTCGCAGGCGCGCTTGGAGGCAAGCGAGGCGAGCAGGAAGCGGTTGTGATCGGTCTTCTCCAGAAGATCGTCAATGCAAGGCTTTACAACGGACACGGACCTCAGATCCTTTCATGCATATCGAGAACGCGAACGAGCTCATCGGTCGCGCGGTCGAGATCGTCATTCACCACGACGTCGTCGTAGCGGTCGGCAAGGGCAAGTTCATCGGCGGCGTTTGCCATACGCAGCTCGATCGTCTCGGGCGTCTCGGTACCGCGACCGACCAGGCGATCGCGTAACACCTCGAGCGAAGGCGGCTTGATAAAGATCAACACGGCCTCGGGGAAACGCTCCTTGACCTGCAGGGCTCCCTGGACATCGATCTCCAAGATCAGAGACGAGCCAGAGGCGAGCTTGGATGTAACCTCGCTCACCAACGTGCCGTAGCAGTTGCCGTGGACCTCGGCCCACTCAACAAACTCACCGTTTGCCACGCGGCGGTCGAACTCCTCGCGCGTCAGGAAAAAGTAGTTGACGCCGTCGACCTCACCTTTGCGTGGTGCTCGCGTGGTAGCCGAAACCGTCAGGCCTAGGTTCGAGCGACGCTCGCGCACACGAGTGACGAGCGTGCCCTTGCCTGCACCTGACGGTCCAGAAATCACAAAGAGCTTTGAATCCTGAGCGCTCACTTATTTGGTCAGCTGCTCGAGGAGCTGCTCGCGCTGACGGACGCCGAGGCCCTGGACACGACGGGTGGCGGAGATGCCGAGCTCTTCCATGATCTTGGCGGCCTTGGCCTTGCCATAACCGGGCAGAGACTCGATGAGGGTGGAAACCTTCATGCGGGAAGCGATGGGGTCATCGGAGTTGAGCACGGACTCGAGGGACTTCTCGCCCTTCTTGATCTGCTCGCGAAGCTCAGCGCGGGCGTGACGTGCGGCGGCAGCCTTCTCAAGAGCCTGCTTGCGCTGCTCGTCGGTAAGCTGAGGGAGTGCCATTCGAACCTCCAAATAGTTGGGTTATATCTGATGCAATAATTGGCATTTTAGCACGTCAAACGCACTAAATGCCCAATCGACGGCTCCATAGGTTAGACGATACCTGCGAAAAGTGCAATATACGGAGGTCAAAGTTAAGCCCCTGACCTGCGATTCCACACAAAGGATGAGAAAGTTTTCGCAGGCACAGGGGCTAATTTGTGCTAATGAGACCCAAAAGTGGTGACTTGAGGGAATCTTTTAGGCGACGTTTTCGACCAGCTCGGCGACGATAGCGTCAAAGGCGGCAACAGGGTCGTCGGCACCGGTGATGGGTCGGCCAACCACGATATGGCTCGCGCCGCGCTCGATAGCCTGGGAGGGCGTCGCCACACGGGATTGATCGCCCAGGGCGGCACCCACCGGACGCACGCCCGGAGTCACGATCAGCGCGTCGGGGCCGAGCAGCTCACGCATGTCATGGGCCTCCATCGGCGAGCACACGATGCCGTCGATGCCGTTGGCCTGCGCAAGCTTTGCCAGGCGGGCGGCCTCCTCGGCCACGGGCGAATCGACGCCAATCTCGGCCAGCGACTCCTGGTTCATGCTCGTGAGCACGGTAATGGCAACGAGTTTGGCGCGGTCCTCGCGCGCCTCCTCGGCACCCTCACGGCAGGCAGCAAGCATGGCGCCCGAACCCAAGCCGTGGACCGAAAGCAGGTCGGCACCGGCAAGCGAGGCCGAACGGGCGGCACCGCGCACCTGATGCGGAATGTCATGGAACTTGAGGTCGAGGAAGACCTTAAAGCCCAGGTCCTTGAACGTCTTGACAATCTCGGGGCCCTCGGCGTAATAGAGCGTCATGCCGACCTTGAGCCAGGCGGCATGACCAGAAAGCTCGTGGGCGAGCTCGAGCGCACGCTCACGGTCGCAGTCGAGGGCGACGATAACGCGGTCGCGGGCATCGTTTTCTAGCATTCGAAAGCACCTACCAGCTCGTTGATGTCCTTCACGCCCTGGGACTCCGCCCAGGCCTCGAGCTCGTGCGCGATCTTAATCGAAGCGCACGGATCGACGAAGTTGGCCATGCCGACCGACACGCAGGTGGCGCCAGCGAGGATAAACTCGGCCGCATCTTCGCCCGTCATGACGCCGCCGACACCGTTGATGGGGATATCGACGGCCTGAGCAACCTCCCAGACCATGCGAACGGCGATGTGGTGGCACAGCGGGCCCGAAAGGCCGCCCTTGGGCTTGGCCACGCGGGACTTGCGGGTATGAACGTCGATGGCCATGCCCTGGATGGAGTTGATGACCGAAAGGCCGTCGGCACCCGCGGCTTCGAGAGCCTTGGCAATCTCGGCGACGTTAACCGGAGCCATCTTGACGAACAGCGGCTTATCGGTCACCTTGCGGCAGGCAGCCATAACGGCAGAGGCGCCCTCGGGCGAGGAGCCCATGGCGGCACCGCCGGCGGCAATATTGGGGCAGCTCACGTTGATCTCGTAACCGGCAGCCCAGGGGCACAGCTCGACATACATCTCGAGCGCGCGGACAAACTCGTCAACGGAGTGGCCGGCAACCTGGCAAATGACCTGGCAACCGTCCTTGGAAAGTTGCTCGAGCCACGGGCCGGACTCACGGGCAAAGGCAGCCACGCCGGGGTTCTGAAGGCCCACGGAGTTGATCATGCCGCCCGGGATCTCGGCCATGCGGGGCGCGGGGTTGCCGGGCCAGGGCTCGGCAGCACAACCCTTGGTGGTGATGGCGCCCAGCTGGGAGACATCAAAGAAGTTCTGGAACTGCCATCCGTAGCCAAAGGTACCGGCTGCGGTGTTGATGGGGTTCTGCATCTTGACGCCGCCGAAATCGACGGCCATGTTCACGGTACCCACTAGAAGACCACCACCTTGGAAGCATCAAACACGGGGCCGCACATGCAGGCGCCCTTCATACCGTCGACCGTCTCGACATTGCAGGTGTTGCAGGCGCCAAAGCCACAGCTCATCATGCGCTCGAGCGACACCTCGCAGTACGCACCGGCCTCGGCGGCAGCGGCGGCGACTTTCTTCATCATGACGGCGGGGCCGCAGCTGGCGACGTAGTCGTAACCGCCCTCGCCGAGCAGCTCGGCGGCAGGATCGGTGCAGAAGCCGTGCGTGCCGAGCGAGCCGTCGTCGGTGCACACGTTGACCGTATCGCACAGCGAGCGGAAGTCATCGATGCCCACGGCCTTGGACGCAGTGCAAAAGCCCAGGCACACGTCAACGGCCACACCCTGCTCGGCAAGCTTGCTGGCAAGGCACAGCACGGGCGGAACACCGATGCCGCCCGCAACGAGTAGTGCCTTCCTGGTGCCCTCGGGCACAAGCCAGCCGCGGCCGCCAGGGCCCAGCAGATTAGAGGTGGAACCGGGGGCCATCTGCGACAGGCGACGGGTGTCGTCGCCCACGACGGCGTACCACAGCTCGACGGTGCCGGCCTGGGCGTCGGCGCGATAGTAGCTCAGGGGCACGCGAAGCAGCGAGGACGCATCGCCGGGTACGGCAATGTTCACAAACTGACCGGGCTTGAGCGCACTTGCAAGCTTGGGGGCCGAGATGACGAGCGAGAAGATGCCGTCGGCGATCTCCCGGTTCGAGACGACCTCGAAGTCGTGCATGCGTGCAGTGGAAGGTGTGGGCATAGACGCTCCAATCCCCCATGCGGTTGCATGGTCCAAACGAACAGAAAGCGCGGCACCGCAAGGGCGCCGCGCACAAAAGCGATAAGCCTATGCTAGCAGATGCAGCCGTCGGCAAGCGTCTGTTTACCGCCGACAAACACATCGGTGGCTCGACCGGTGAGCGTACGGCCGGCAAAACCGGAGTTCTCGGCGCGCGACTCGTAACCGTCCTCGCCGACCGTCCAGGTTACGGAGGGGTCGAACACGGTCAGGTCGGCAACGGAGCCCGCCTTGACCTGAACCTGGTCGAGGCCGAGGATCTCACGCGGTTTGATGGCCATGAGCTCGACCATGCGGCCCATGCTCATCTTGCCCGTGTTGACCAGCTCGGTGAGCACGAGCGACAGCGAGGTCTCGAGGCCGATCATGCCAAAGGGTGCAAGCTCGAACTCGCGGGCCTTCTCCCACGGGGTGTGCGGAGCGTGATCGGTAACGATCACGTCGACGGTACCGTCGATGACGCCCTGACGGATGGCCTCGGCGTCCTCGTCGGTGCGCAGCGGCGGATTGACCTTGAGCGAGGTGTTGTAGGTCTCGTCCAAGTCGTTCTCGGTCAGGAACATGTGGTGCGGGGTGGCCTCGCAGGTTACCTGGACACCGGCGGCCTTACCGGCACGCACGAGCTCGAGGCCGTGAGCGGTGGAGATGTGCTGGATGTGCAGCTTGGCACCGGTCAGCTTGGCAATCTCGATGTCGCGGGCGATCTGAAGCTCCTCGCCGGCGGCCGGCCAGCCCTCGAGGGCCAGACGGGTCGAGACCTTGCCCTCGTTGATCTGGCCATGGCCGACCAGATCCTCGTCCTGGCAGTGGCTCATAAAGACCTTGCCGAACATCTTGCCGTAGTCCATGCAGCGACGGAGCATGCCCGCGCCCTGCACGCCACGACCGTCGTCGGTGAAGGCGACGGCGCCGTGGGCGACCATATCGCCCATCTCGGACATGGCCTCGCCCTTAAGACCGCGGGTCATGGCGCCCGACGGATAGACGCGGCAGTGACCGACCTCGGCAGCGCGGGACTTAACGAACTCCACGACGGTGCCGTTATCGGTGACGGGATCGGTGTTCGGCATGGCGCACACGCCGGTGAAGCCGCCCTTGGCAGCAGCGCGGGTGCCACTCTCGATGTCCTCTTTGACCTCGTAGCCAGGCTCGCGCAGATGTACGTGCATATCCACCAGGCCGGGGACGAGATACTTGCCGGAAAGGTCGCGGACCTCGGCTCCCTCGGCGGCGAGGTTCTCACCGACCTCGGCGATCTTGTCACCGTCGATCAGGACGTCGACGACACCGTCAAGCTCGACAGACGGATCGACGACGTGGGCATTCTTAAGAAGCAAGGCCATTATCGGCACCTCCAAGCAGCAGATACAGGATAGCCATACGCACGCAGATGCCAGCGTAGACCTGCTCCAGGATGACGGAGCGTTGCGGGTGGTCGGCCATATAGGAGTCGAACTCGACGCCGCGGTTGATGGGGCCCGGGTGGCAGATGATCGCATCGGGCTTCATGAGCTTCTCGCGGTCCTTGGTCAGACCGAAGAGCTTGTGATACTCACGAATCGTGGGGAACGGGGCACCCTCGAGGCGCTCCTGCTGCACGCGCAGCATGTAGACGACGTCCAGCTCGGGCAGGACGGAATCGAGGTCGCTCGTCACGTGGTCGCAGCCCAGGACCTCGGGCGCCGGCGGCAGCAGCGTGCCGGGAGCGACGGCGTAGGTCTCGCAGCCCATGATCTTAAGGGCGGGGATCAGCGAGCCGCACACGCGGGAGTGGGAGATATCGCCGACAACGGCGACCTTCAGACCATGGAAGTCACCCTTGTGCTGCCAAATGGTGTACAGGTCGAGCAGGGCCTGCGTGGGGTGGTTGTGCTTGCCGTCACCGGCGCAGATGACGCTCGCGGGCGAGTTCTGCGTGACGATGTAGGGCGCGCCGGCGTGCTTGTCGCGCACGACGATGCAGTCGATCTTATAGGCGTTGAGGGTCTCGACGGTATCGACGAGGCTCTCGCCCTTGACCGTGGAGGTCGAGGAGCCGCCAAAGTTGAGGCTGTCGGCCGAAAGACGCTTCTCGGCGAGCTCGAAGGAGCTGCGGGTGCGCGTCGAGGGCTCGTTGAACATGTTGACGATGGTCTTGCCCTTGAGCGTGGGGACCTTCTTGATCGCACGCTCGTTGACCTCGGAGAACGCCTTGGCGGTCTCGAGGATGAGCTTGATGTCCTCTTCGGAGTACTCGGTAATGTCGATCAGGTGCTTATGGTTGAACGCCACGGTACTACTCACCTCCCAGCGGCGCAGAACCCACATGGGAGCCCGGCGCGACGTCGTTGATCTCGACAGCGGTACGGCCGTCGACTTCCTTCATATATAGGTGCACGTTCTCCTCGTGCGACGAGGGAACGTTCTTGCCGACAAAGTCCGGCGAGATGGGAAGCTCGCGGTGACCGCGGTCAACGAGAACTGCCAGCTCAATGCGGCTCGGACGGCCCAGATCCATGACGGCGTCCAGAGCGGCGCGAATGGTACGGCCCGTGTACAGGATGTCGTCCACCAGCACGACGCGCTTGCCGTCGACGCTGAAGGGAATGTTGGTAGCGTGGATCGCGGGAGCGAAATTGGTCGCATAGTCATCGCGGTAGAAGCTGATGTCGAGGCTGCCGAGCGGAACTTCGACGCCCTCAATCTCCTTGATCTCCTCAGCGAGCTTCTTTGCCAGAAGGTCGCCGCGCGTGACGATGCCGACCAGAGCGAGGTCTTCACAGCCCTCGTTGCGCTCGAGAATCTCGTGCGCGATGCGGGTCATCGCTCGATTGACGGCGGTCTCGTCCATGATGACCGCCTTGGGGGAAGTCGTGCCCATCGATCTCCTTCCTCACATGTCTTGACTGCTGACACAGTCAAAAAAATAGATGCCCGACCGCTCAAAGCGGACCAGACACCCACAGGAAGGGCTGCTCATTGGCAGCTATGTAATTCCATGTGGGTATCTCGTACCCCTTTAATGGTCAAGGGATAGTGTAGCCAACCTCGAACTTAATTGCGAGCATAAATACAGAGCAATCCGTAAACGGAGCCCAATGCTCAATAAACCTATATATATTTGTGGGACGAGCTTGAAAACGTACGCACGAGCTGGCATAATCCCCTCTGCTGCACGCAAATCGGATCTACGTCCAGGGCCGTGGCGTGGGCACTATCGCCAAAAGAGAAATATCTCTGTGTAGATTACGCACAGGGAGCTGCTTCTGTGCTATAGTTCAGGCTTGTTTGTTAACGCGACATGTTCGTTTGTCGCCCAAGGAGGGTCAGTTATGTCCAAAGTTTGCGAAGTTTGCGGTAAGCACCCCGTTGCCGGTCGCTCCATCAGCCACTCTCACCGCGTCACCAACCGTAAGTTCCGCCCCAACATCCAGCGCGTCTACGTCGTCGTCGATGGTCACCGTCGCAAGATGAACGTTTGCTCCACCTGCCTCAAGTCCGGCAAGGTTGCGCGCTCCTAAATAAGGTCTTACCAACAAGTACCTCGGACTCTCCGGGCCAAAGACCTCGCGTTCACATAGAACTTACCAAAGGCGCCCTCCCCTACGGAGGGTGCCTTTTTGTACTCATTGGGGACAGACTTACATGAGTGAAAGCACTCATGTAAGTCTGTCCCCAATGAGCGGGGCGATGCGCAGGGCAGATAGATTTAGTTGAAACGGTTCATTTGATTGAAGCGTTTTAGTTTGTCTTTTACGGGAATCTGCCCGTTCACCGAATTATTTCTTGCTATCATGCATCTTGTAGGGTAAATCTCCGATCGCAAGGAGACACAAATGGTGAAAAAGTCACCGGAAAACACTACTCCCGCCATCGTGGACAACGTGGAGGCGCTTGAGGCCAAACTCAAATCTATGCGTGAGGCCCAGGCTAAATTCGCTGAGTACACTCAGGAGCAGGTAGACAAGATCTTCTACGAGGCTGCTATGGCCGCCAACAAGGCTCGTATTCCTTTGGCCAAGCTCGCCATCGAGGAGACCGGCCGTGGCGTTCTCGAGGACAAGGTCATCAAGAACCACTACGCCGCTGAGTACATCTACAACGCTTACAAGAACACCAAGACCTGCGGTGTCATCGAGCGCGACGACGCTTACGGCATCACCAAGGTCGCCGAGCCGATCGGTATCGTTGGCGCTGTCATCCCGACCACCAACCCGACCTCCACGGCCATCTTCAAGACGCTCATCTGCCTGAAGACCCGTAACGCCATCATCATCTCCCCGCACCCGGCAGCCGCCAAGTGCACCATCGCCGCCGCCAAGCTCGTTCTCGACGCAGCTGTCAAGGCCGGTGCTCCTGAGGGCATCATCGGCTGGGTCGACAAGCCGTCCATCGAGCTGACCAACATGGTCATGCGCGACGTCGACATCATTCTCGCAACCGGTGGCCCGGGCATGGTCAAGGCTGCTTACTCCTCCGGTAAGCCCGCACTCGGCGTCGGCGCCGGCAACACCCCGGTCATCATCGACGATACCGCGGACATCAAGCTCGCCGTCAACTCCATCATCCACTCCAAGACCTTCGACAACGGCATGATCTGCGCTTCCGAGCAGTCCGTGACCGTCATCGACACCATCTATGACCAGGTCAAGGCCGAGTTCCAGAAGCGCGGCTGCTACTTCGTCAAGCAGGGTGCCGAGATGGAGGCCCTGCGTGCCGCCATGTTCAAGAACGGCGCTCTCGATCACCGCATCCCCGGCATGGCTGCCGCCAAGATCGCCGAGCTCGCCGGCATCGAGGTTCCCGCCAAGACCAAGATCCTGATCGCCGAGGTCACCTCCACCGATCCCGAGAAGGAAGAGTTCTCCCACGAGAAGCTCTCCCCGGTCCTCGCTATGTATCACGCCAAGGACTTCCAGGAGGCCGTTGACAAGGCAGAGCACCTCGTCCTCGCAGGTGGCCCGGGCCACACCGCCTCTCTCTACGTGCACCCGGCACAGAGCGAGAAGATCGCTAAGTTCCAGCACGTCATGAAGGCCTGCCGCATCGTCATCAACACCCCGTCCTCGCACGGCGGCATCGGTGACCTCTACAACTTCGGCATGAAGCCGTCTCTAACCCTGGGCTGCGGCTCCTGGGGTGGCAACTCCGTCTCCGAGAACGTTGGGGTGAAGCACTTGATCAACGTCAAGACCGTGGCAGAGCGCCGCGAGAACATGCTGTGGTTCCGCGCACCCGAGAAGGTCTACTTCAAGAAGGGCTGCACGCCCGTCGCACTCGACGAGCTCGGCACCGTAATGGGCAAGAAGCGCGCCTTCATCGTTACCGACCAGTTCCTCTTCAAGAATGGCAACACGCGTGCCATCGAGGCCAAGCTCGATGAGATGGGCATCGCTCACGACTGCTTCTACGACGTTGAGCCCGATCCCTCCCTGCAGTGCGCACGTCGCGGCGCCAAGCAGATGACGCTCTTCGAGCCGGATGTCATCATCGCCGTTGGCGGCGGTTCCGCAATGGACGCCGGCAAGATCATGTGGATGATGTACGAGCACCCCGAGGCGAACTTCGAGGACATGGCCATGGACTTCATGGACATCCGCAAGCGTATCTTCACCTTCCCCGAGATGGGCAAGAAGGCTTACTTCGTCGCCGTCCCGACCTCTTCGGGCACTGGCTCCGAGTGCACGCCGTTCGCCATCATCACCGACAAGGAGACCGGCATCAAGTGGCCGCTCGCCGACTACGCGCTGCTCCCCAACATGGCAATCGTCGACGCTGACAACTGCATGACCGCCCCGAAGGGCCTCACCGCAGCTTCCGGTATTGACGTCATGACCCACGCCATCGAGTCCTACGTCTCCATCATGGCTTCCGATTACACCAAGGGCCTCTCCGAGCGCGCCGCAAAGCTCGTCTTCGAGAACCTCCCGAGCTCCTTCACCAACGGTGCCAAGGATCCGCACGCTCGCGAGGAGATGCACAACGCATCCTGCATGGCCGGTATGGCATTCGGTAACGCCTTCCTGGGCCTCAACCACTCCATGGCCCACAAGCTCGGCGCTTTCCACCATCTGCCCCACGGCCTCGCAAACGCAGTCATCCTGACCCGCGTCATGCGTTACAACGCCGCCGAGGCTCCTGTCAAGATGGGAACCTTCTCTCAGTATCCTTACCCCAACGCGCTGCACAACTACGCCGAGATGGCTCGTTACTGCGGCATCGACGGCAAGGACGACCGTGAGGTCTTCGAGAACTTCATCACCAAGCTCACCGAGCTCTGCGACTTCATCGGTGTCAAGCACACCATCGCTGAGTACGGCGTTGACGAGAAGTACTTCCTCGACACCCTCGACGAGATGACCGAGCAGGCATTCAACGACCAGTGCACCGGCGCTAACCCCCGTTACCCGCTGATGAGCGAGATCAAGGAGCTCTACCTTGACGCCTACTACGGCCGCGAGCCTCAGGACTACGCCGTCTGCTAGTTTTAGCACGGTTTTTAACGGCGGGGGTGCACGGGTGTTTCACACACCCCCGCCGTCGCTTCTATCGCATCGTTGAAAGGATGCAACCATGCTGCTACCCGATTCCAAGACCGAGCTCGTCCGCCGTGGCAACAAGGTCGTTTACGACCTGGGCGACAAGATCGTCAAGGTCTTTAACGAGACCAAGCCCGTCTCCGACGTGTTCAACGAGGCTTTGAATCTTGCCCGCATCAATGAGTGCGGCATCCGCAGCCCCAAGGCTCTCGAGGTTTCCCAGCTCGAGAACGCCAACGGCTGGGCGCTCGTGACCGAGAAGGTTCCGGGCACCACCCTTGCCGAGAAGATGACTGCCGAGCCCCAGCGCTTTGGTGAGTACCTCGAGATGTTCGTCGACCTCCAGATCGAGATCCACGGCTACACCTCCCCGCTGCTTAACCGTCAGCGCGACAAGTTCGCCCGCATGATCGACAGCCTTGATCAGCTCAATGCCACCACGCGCTACAACCTTCAGGAGCGTCTGGACGGCATGACCAAGGAGTTCAAGGTCTGCCACGGCGACTTCAACCCCTCCAACGTCATCGTCGGCGACGACGGCCAGCTCTATGTGTGCGACTGGGCACACGCTACCCAGGGCTCCCCTGCTGCCGACGTTGCCACCACCTACCTGCTCTTTGCCCTCAACAGCAAGGACCAGGCCGAGGCCTACCTGGAGCTCTACTGCGACCGCGCCGACATGCCCATGCAGGTCGTGCGTCAGTGGACGAGCATCGTCGCCGCTTCCGAGCTCGCTCGTAAGCGCAACGTGAACGATGAGTTCCTGAAGAACTGGATCGACGTCGTCGATTATCAGTAATATCTGAGCGATTTATTTCGCATCGGAGGCACAAAGAAAACCCCGCAGCTCATATGGGCTGTGGGGTTTTTCTTTTAGCGATTGAGCACGACGGCAAGATAAAAGGGCGGCCTCGTATCTCCCCAATCTGGAGAAATGCGAGGCCGTCCCGCATATCGAACTACAAGCGAAATCGTAGATTAACGGCGTGCTGCCTTCACCAGCTCGGCAACCTTGGCGACGACCTCGTCAATCGCCACGTCCTCACGCTCGCCGGTAGCACGGTCCTTGAGCTCCACCGTGCCATTCTTGAGGCCGCGCTTGCCCAGAACGACCTGATACGGGAAGCCCATAAGGTCGTTGTCGGCAAACTTAAAGCCGGGACGCTCGTCACGGTCATCGACGACAACCTCGATACCCTCGGCGCACAGACCCTCGACGATTTGGTCGCAGACGGTAGCGCACTCCTCCTTCTTGGGGTCGAGCGGAATCACCGCGACCTCGTACGGGGCAACGGAGACCGGCCATACGATACCGTGCTCGTCGTTGTGCTGCTCCACGACCGCAGCAAGCGAGCGGGACACACCAACGCCGTAGCAGCCCATGATGAGCGGCTTCTCCTTGCCATCCTCGTCCATAAAGGTGGCGCCCATGGCCTCGGAATACTTAGTGCCCAGCTGGAAGACCTGAGAGACCTCGATACCGCGGGCAGCGGAGAGCGGCTTACCGCAGTTCGGGCAGGGATCGCCGGCAACGACGGTCACCAGGTCGGCCCACTCGTCAACGGTAAAGTCGCGCTCGGGGCAGGCGCCGGTAAAGTGATAATCGACCTCGTTGGCACCGCAGGCCCACTGCTTGGACTCACGCAGGCTCTCATCGCAGACCAGGCGAATACCCTCGGGTAGGTTAACCGGTCCGATAAAGCCCTTATGCAGACCGTAGGTCTGGAACTCCTCATCGGTCATCATGCGATAGCCCTTGCCAAAGACGTGCTCAGCCTTGCAGTCGTTGAGCTCGTGATCGCCCGGAACGATAGCCACAACCGGCTTACCCTCGGCGTCAATGAGAGCCAGGGACTTGCGCGTGCCGTTCTCGGGGAACCCAAAGAACTTGGCAACAGCCTCGATGGTGCCCATGCCCGGAGTCTCGACCTTGGTGAGTGTGCCGTCGCCGGGGCCCTCGGTCACAACGACCTTGGTGCTTGCAGCCTCGTCATCGGCAGCAAAGCCGCAATCGTCGCAGTAGACCAGCGAAGCCTCGCCGGCGTCGGCCAGCGCCATGTACTCGACGGAGGTATCGCCGCCGATCTCACCGGAGTCGGCGACAACGGGCAGAGCCTTGATGTAGCAGCGCTCGCAGATGTTGGCGTAGGCCTGCTTCATCTTGTCGTACTCCTCCTGCAGGCTCTCCTGCGTGGCAGAGAAGCTGTAGGCGTCCTTCATGATGAACTCGCGACCGCGCATCAGGCCAAAGCGGGGACGGAACTCGTCGCGAAATTTATCCTGGATGTGATAGAGATTCACCGGCAGCTGCTTGTAGGAACGCAGCTCGTTGCGCACCAGGGCAGTCACGGTCTCCTCGTGCGTGGGACCGAGCACGAACTCGCGTCCGTGGCGGTCATCAAAGCGCACGAGCTCCTTGCCATAGGCATCGATACGGCCGGACTCACGCCACAGCTCGGCATCGACCATGATGGGCATCATGAGCTCCTGGGCGCCGGCAGCGTCCATCTCGTCGCGCACGATGTTCTCGATCTTGCGAATCGAGCGCCAAGCAAGCGGCAGATAGGAATAGAGACCGGCGGCCTCCTTGCGAATCATGCCGGCACGAAGCAGCAGGCGATGGCTCGCAAGCTCGGCGTC
Organism: uncultured Collinsella sp.; assembly: GCA_902495645.1. GTDB lineage: Bacteria > Actinomycetota > Coriobacteriia > Coriobacteriales > Coriobacteriaceae > Collinsella. The sequence continues at coordinate 33,590 of CABUXY010000008.1, forward strand.
GGCCGGATCCTCTTTGAGCGTCGGAGCATACAGCTTAGACATATACATTGCTCGAGTCATTTATTTCTCCTCAATAAGCTTGTCGACCTCGGCCATAAGCGCGTCGACAATTTGGTCCTCAGCTACTTTACCAATGATCTGGCCGTGCGAAAAGAGCAGGCCCTGACCTCGTCCGCAGGCAACGCCCAAGTCGGCGTCAGAAGCCTCGCCTGGGCCATTGACCGCACAGCCCATCACGGCAATCGAAAGCGGTGCGGAGTAGTTCTTAAGCCGCTCAGTGACCTCCTCGGCGATAGGAATGAGGTTGACCTGGCAGCGAGCGCACGTGGGGCACGATACGATCTCGGGGCCACGGCGGCGAAGACCCAGCGACTGCAGGATACCCCAGGCGACCGGCGGCTCCTCGACCGGATCGGCCGTGAGCGAGACGCGCATGGTGTCGCCAATGCCCTCGGAAAGCAAAATTCCCAGGCCCACAGAGCTCTTAATGGTGCCCTGGAGCTTGGTTCCGGCCTCAGTCACGCCCAAATGAAGCGGAACATGGGGGATTTCGCGCGACAGGGCACGATAGGTGTCAAGCGTCGTGGACACGCTATGAGCCTTGGCGGAAAGCACGATATTGGTAAAGCCGCGATCCTCAAAATGTTTGACGAAACGCTCGCTCGACATCACAAGCTTTTCGGGCTGCGTAAGGTCATCGCGCTCGGCGATATCCTGCTCAAGCGAGCCGGCGTTCACGCCAATGCGAATCGCGCACCCAGCGGCGCCCGCGGCATCGATCACGGCATCGACCTTGGCCCAATCGCCAATGTTGCCGGGATTGATGCGGAGCTTAGCGGCACCGGCCTCCACGGCGCCAATGGCGAGCTTATGGTTAAAGTGGATATCGGCAACGATCGGCACCGGAGACTCCGCACAAATCGTGCGAAAGCCCTTAAGCGCGGCCTCGGTAGGCACACTCACGCGCACAACATCACAACCCGCCTGGGCAAGCGCACGCACTTGCGCAAGCGTTGCCTGGGCGTCGGCGGTATCGGTACAGGTCATGGACTGAACCACCACCGGAGCGCCGCCGCCTATCTGCACGTCGCCCACAAATACGGGGCGCGTCATCTCGCGCGGCAAAGGATGGGACAAAGACAATCCAAACACTCCCCTACAAAATAAATCGAAGGACGTCGGAACGAAGCATATAGACAAACAGCAGCGCAAAGAGCGCGATGCCGACATAGCTCACGATCGTCTGCACCTTCAGCGGCAACTCGCGACCGGCGACCTTTTGGATGATCTCGATAACCAGCTTTCCCCCGTCGAGCGGCGGAATAGGCAGCAGGTTCATAAAGCCCAGCGAAAACGAGATGAGCGCGGCAAACGTCAAGAACGTCGCAGGGCCGGCTGCCGCCGCCTGAGAAGACATGACACTGATGCCCACAATCGAGCTGGACTGATCGAGTATCTCCATCGTATGCTGCGGCTGCAGCAGGCGCATCACGCCCTCAGCTGTCTGCTGAACATAGGAGAACGACAGGCGCGCCGACGTAATGGGGTCCAAATGGACCACCTGCGTAGAGGCATAAACGCCCAAACGCTCGCCCTCCTTGAGCGCGACCGAGGTCGAAAGATTCTTACCGTCGTGCTGATACTCAATGGCGATATCGTTCTGACCGGCAGCCTTGCCGATGGCATCATACACATCCATCCAGCTGGAGCAGGACACGCCATCGACACTAAGAATTGCGTCGCCGGCCTCGATGCCCGCCTTAGCGGCTATCGAGCCTTCTTCGACCTGACCGATCACATTGCTATCGACCGGCGCCGATACGCCGGCGATAGAGTAGATGCTCATAAGCAGCAAAAAGCCCGTCAGGATATTGACGAGAATGCCCGCGAGCAGCATAAAGGCACGCTTGAGAAAACCCTGGCCCAGATAGGTATGCGAACGCTCCTGCTCAAGAAACTCCGAAGCAGTGACCGGCAGCTCCCACACATCGCCCTCGGCAGTCGCATGCTCTCGATCGAACTTGCGGCCGTCAAAGGTGGTATATCCTGCAGCATCGCGCGGCAGCGTCTGGTACCTAACCGGATAGTAACTGGGTGAAGGCTTCTCCCCTTCCTCGTACCAAGGCGCAATGGAACCCCAGCCCAAAAGCAAGGCACAAGCCTCGAGAACATCCTCCTCGGGCAGCTCCAGCTCGACGGAAAGGTCTGCAACCGAAACGCGACCATGACGATAGATCGCCGCAAGTACACGGTCGGCGCACGAGACATCGGTCGGGTCCATACCGCAGATAGCGGCATAACCACCCAGCAGCAGCGGCGTCACGCCAAACTTGGTACCGATGCGACGCGATGTATGGTGAATGTCGAAGCGACACGGCAGACCCAAGAAAAACTCGGTGACGCGCACGCCGCACGCACGAGCCGCTAAAAAGTGGCCGCCCTCATGTAGAAACACAAGGACGGATAGCATCAGCAGGCCCCAAAAGACCGAGGAGAGAACGCTCAGAACAGTATCCATAAAACGAAAAGCAATCCTTATGATTAAGAGCGGGTTGCAGCGAGCACCTCGGCGGCCTTGGCGCGAGCCCACGTATCGACATCGCGAAGCTGCTCAAACGATGCGACCGCCTGCGTATCGTGTGCATCCATGCACGACTCGACGATACGGTCGATATCGGTAAAGGTACAGGCATCGTGCAGGAAGGCATCGACGGCAACTTCGTTGGCGGCATTCAACACGCACGGCATGGTGCCGCCTGTCTTGCCGGCACGCTCGGCCAGCGCCAGGCAGCGGAATGTGTCCGTATCGGCCGCATCGAAGGTGAGCTGCCCGAGCTCGCGGAAATCGATTCGAGGAGCTGGGGTATCCCAACGCTCGGGATACGAGAACGCGAACTGGATGGGAATGCGCATGTCGGACGCACCGAGATGCGCCATCACGGAGCCGTCGGCATACTCGACCATCGAGTGGATCTTTGACTGGCGCTGAACGACCACGTTGATAAAGTCGAGATCGCACCCGAACAGGTGCATCGCCTCGATACGCTCCAAGCCCTTATTCATGAGGGTCGCAGAGTCGATGGTGATCTTAGCACCCATGGCCCACGTGGGGTGTGCCAGCGCATCGGCGCGCGTCACGCAATTGAGCTCGTCGCGCGTACGGCCAAAGAACGGACCGCCCGAGCAAGTAAGCCAGATGCAGTGGGCCTCGCGCGGATTCTCCCCCAGATAGCACTGGTAGATGGCGGAGTGCTCGGAGTCGACCGGAATTAGCTGACCCGGTTGCGCCAACGGCATCAGCAGGTCACCGCCGACAACGAGAGACTCCTTGTTGGCAAGTGCGAGACGCTTGTTCGAGGTCAGGGCCGCATGGCTCGCTTCGAGCCCGGCAGCGCCCACAATGGCAACAAGGACACAGTCGACGTCATCGCGACGCGCGAGTTCACAAACCGCCTGCGCACCAACACCGAGCTCGGTGCCCTCGGGCAGCTCCTGCAGTACAGCGTCCGCACCGTGGGTGGTGTCGGCCACGGCAACGGCCGGGACCGAAAACTCGCGGGCGGCGGCAACGAGCTCCGAAGTGCTGGAGTTAACGGACAACGCCGTCACCTGCAGTCGATCGGCATGCTGACGGCATACATCGAGTGCCTGCGTGCCGATAGAGCCCGTACAGCCCAGAATGGCAACGCGAAGACGCCCATCGGGGCCGTACGTCGTCTGAAAGGCCATTACAGCACGCCTCCGATCATCAAAAGCAGCTGCGCGGTAATGCAGCCAAAGATAAGCGAGTCGCTACGGTCGAGCATGCCGCCATGGCCCGGGATAAGGTTGCCGGAATCCTTGACGCCCACGCCACGCTTGATGCGTGACTCAATAAGGTCGCCGATAACGCCCAGGATGGACACAACCACGCCGCACAGCAGTGCGTAGGGCAAACTCAGCTTATAAAAATGCGTCGCCCACAAAATGAGCCAGATAAGAACCGAGCCCAAGATGCCGCCGACAAAGCCCTCCCAGCTCTTTTTGGGAGAAATCTTAGGGACCATCTTGTGCTTGCCGATACGGCTACCCACGATGTAGGCAAAAGAATCGGAGACCCAGAGAGACGCGCAAACACCCACCGAAAGCAGGGCGCCGGCGAAACCGGGCACGGCATCGCGCAGCAGCACGATGGCCGACAGCATAAAACCGGTGTAGATGGGACCCATGAGTGTCACAGCCACATCGGATATGCGGGTACGCGACGAACAGACATACCAAATGCCCACCGCAAGCATCAGAGCAAAAAGCAGGGCATTCAACAGCAGCGAGTCGCCCAGTGCCGAGAGCGGAAAGAGCACGGCGGCAGCGATACCCAGGCGCTCGTTGGCCACCTTGCCATCGAGCTTCGTCATGCGGAAAAACTCAAAGCAGCACAGGCCGCTCATGACGGAGACGAAGATGGCGGTGGGAACGATACCCAAAACCAGGCAGAGAATAAATACAACGGCGTAGACGATACCTGCAGCGGCACGGGTAATAAAGCCGGCCAGCCACGAAGTCGCAGCCGCGCCGCTTTTGGCGGCAGGCGCCTTGGGAGTTGACGCCTTGGGAGCAGACGCCTTGGGACGATCGGACACGATTAAGCCTCCTCGGTCTTGCTCAGTCCACCAAACCTACGGTCGCGGCCCTGATAGGCCAAAATGGCGTTGACAAGACCCCAACGATCAAAGTCGGGCCAATAGGTATCGGTGACATAAAACTCGGAATAGGCAACCTGCCACAGCAGATAGTTCGAAAGGCGAAGCTCGCCGGAGGTTCGAATCACAAGCTCCGGGTCGGGCAGCCCAGCGGTGTACAGGTGCGAAGCAACCATATCATCGTCAATAGCGGCGGGATCGATCTTTCCGGCAGCGGCATCGAGCGCGATCTGACGGACAGCGCGGGTGATCTCGGCACGGGCGCCGTAGTTGACGGCAAGCGCCAGCGTCATGCCGGTGTGGTCGGCACACTCGGCAAGACCCCGCTCAAAGACATCGCGGGTCTTCTTGGGCAGTGCGGAAATATCGCCCAAAAAGACAACGCGCACGTTTTCGCGCTTAAGCAGCGGCAGCTCATCAATGAACGTCTTGGCAAACAGATGCATTAAAACGTTGACCTCATGCTGCGGACGATTCCAGTTTTCGGTGGAAAACGCATAGGCCGAAAGGACGTCGACGCCCAAGCGCACGCATGCGGTAATGATCTCGCGCAGGGAGACGATACCGGCCTTGTGTCCCTCGGTGCGGGCAAGACCGCGCGCCGTGGCCCAGCGACCGTTACCGTCCATGATGCACGAAATATGATGCGGGATCTTATTGAGGTCAAGGTCGGAAAAACCGACGCCCGCAGGGGCGTCGGCAAAGTACTCGACCAGTTTGTTCTCGTCGTATTGCACCTTAGATCTCCATGACCTCGGCTTCTTTTTCCTTCAGAAGCTCCTCGACCTTGGCAACATACTCATCGGTATGCTTCTGGACCTTGGCCTGCTCGCGACGGACATCGTCCTCGGTGAGCTCTTCGTCGCGCTCGAGCTTGTTGTTAAAGTCACGACGAATGTTGCGAATGGAAACCTTGGCCTGCTCGGCATACTCGCGGCACTCCTTGACGAGCTCGCGACGACGCTCCTCGGTGGGAGCCGGGAACGGCAGGCGCACGACGGTACCGTCAGAGTTGGGAGTAATGCCCAGATCGGAAGCGCTGATAGCCTTCACGATGGCGTTGACGAGCGCCTTGTCCCAGGGCTCGATAAGCAGCATGTGAGCCTCGGGGGTCTTAACGGCGGCAACCTGGGTAACCGGCGTGGGAACACCGTAGTAATCGACCGAAATGTCGGACAGAATGTTAGCGTTGGCGCGGCCCGTGCGAACCTTGGAGAAGTTGTGCTTGAGGGACTCGAGCGACTTGTCCATGTGGGCGGTGATGTTCTCTGCCATGCTTAATCCTCCTGATAGACGAGCGTGCCGACGGGCTCACCCGAAAGCGCGCGTTTGACGGTGTCCTCGCCATCAATGTTGAGGACCAAAATCGGCATACGGTTATCCTGGCACAGTGCCGTGGCCGTGGAATCCATAACCTGCAGACCGCGGACGAGAACCTCGTGATAGGTAATCTTGTCAAAACGGACGGCATCGGCGCACTTGACAGGATCCTTGTCGTAGATGCCGTCAACCTTGGTGGCCTTAATCAGAATCTCGGCACCGATCTCGCAGGCACGAAGAGCCGCGGCGGTGTCGGTCGTAAAGTACGGATTGCCCGAACCGGCGGCAAAAATAACGACGTTGCCCTTGGAAAGGTGGTTGATGGCGCGACGGCGAATATAGGGCTCGCAGATCTCGTTCATCTGGATAGCGCTCATCACGCGGCAGGGAACATCGTTGTGCTCAAAGGCATCCTGCAGGGCAAGCGCGTTCATAACGGTTGCCAGCATGCCCATGTAGTCGGCCTGGGCGCGCTCCATGCCACCGGCAGCGCCGGCCATGCCGCGGAAAATGTTGCCGCCGCCGACAACAACGCCGACCTCATGGCCAACGGCGAGCAGCTCCTTGACCTGCTTGGCAAGATGGTCGGTAATCTTGGGGTCGATGCCATATTGGCCGTCGCCCATCAGTGCTTCGCCGGAAAGCTTCAGAAGCACGCGTTTATATCGGATGTCGGACAAAGCGATCCTCCTTTAATTAGACTCTCAATATGATAGCAAAGGCTCTGATAAGAGCCATGAAAAAGCAGGCTGTGAGTAAAACCCACAGCCTGCTCATTACCAGCTACAAGAGCTTATTTACTCGCCACGGACCAGACGGTCGAAGGCAACGACGGTAATGGTATCGCCGAGCTCCTTGGAGACCTGCTCAGCGTACTTCTTGATGGTGAGGGAGCTGTCCTTAATGAACTCCTGCTCGGTGAGCACGGACTGCTTGTAGAACTTCTCCAGACGGCCAACAGCCATCTTCTCCTGAATAGCCTCGGGCTTGCCGGACTCGGCAGCCTGAGCCATGTAGATCTCCTTCTCGTGCTCGACGGTCTCGGCCGGAACCTGATCGCGGGTAGCGCAGATCGGGGCGACGGCGGCAACCTGAAGGGCAACATCGTGAGCGAAGGTCTTGAAGGACTCGGCCTGAGCGGTCTCGGCCTTCTCGAAAGCGAACTCGACGAGGACGCCGATCTTACCACCCATGTGGATGTAAGAAGCAAGAGCGCCGTTCTCGACCTTGCGGGCGGAGAAACGAGCGATCTTCATGTTCTCGCCCATGATGTGAATCATCTCGGTGAGCTCGGAGGAAACGGTCTCCTCGCCCATCGGCTTCTCGAGCAGAGCGTCGACATCGGCCGGCTCGGTGGTAGCGACAACCTCGGCGACCTTAGAAGCAAAGCCGGTGAACTTGGCGTTGGAGCCGACGAAGTCGGTCTCGCAGGAGAGCTCGAGCAGAGCGCCGGACTTGCCATCCTCGGAGACGAACGCGGCGACAGCGCCCTCGTTGGTCTCACGGCCAGCCTTCTTGGCAGCCTTGGCGAGGCCGTTCTTGCGCAGAACGTCAACAGCGACGTCCATGTCGCCGTCAGCCTCGACGAGAGCCTTCTTGCACTCCATCATCGGGGAGTCGGTCATCTCGCGGAGCTGCTTGACCATAGCGGCAGTAATCTGGGCCATTGTGGTTCCTTTCAAAGAGATGAAAAAGACTTAAGTAGGACTGATTTACTCGGCCTTGGGCTCGGCGGCCATCTCGGCCTCGGAGACCTGCTCCTTGCCGGAGCCAGCGAGGCAGGCGTCGGCCATGAGCTCGCACATAAGGGTGACAGCGGAGATGGCGTCATCGTTGCAGGGGATGCCATACTCGACCTCGTCGGGATCGGAGTTGGTGTCGATCAGAGCGACGACGGGGATGTTCAGGCGCTGGGCCTCCTTGATGGCGTTCTCCTCGCGCTTGGTGTCGATGACGAAGAGAGCCTGGGGCAGACCCTTCATGTCGCGGGCGCCACCGAGGTTGGTCTGGAGCTTAGCGAGCTCCTTGCCGAGCACTGCCTGCTCCTTCTTGGGCAGCACTGCCATGCGGCCGTCCTCGACCATGGCCTCGAGCTCCTCCATGCGGTTGATGCGGGAGCGGATGGTGACGAAGTTGGTCAGCATGCCGCCGAGCCAACGCTGGTTGATGTAAGGCATGTTGGCGCGCTCAGCGGCGTTCTTAACGGCCTCCTGAGCCTGCTTCTTGGTGCCGACGAACAGCACGTTGCCGCCCTTGGCGACGTTCTTGACGAAGGTGTAGGCCTGATCGGCGTCAAGGATGGTCTGCTTGAGGTCGAGGATGTAGATGCCGTTGCGCTCACCGAAGATGAACGGCTTCATCTTGGGGTTCCAGCGACGGGTCTGGTGACCGAAGTGGCAGCCGGCCTCGAGCAGGGTGCGGATATTAATCTTGGTAGCCATATTAAACCTCCTGTGGTTTGCCTCCGCGCGGGGTCATCCTCCAAAACCAACCCGGACATGTGCTACCAAAGCCCGGGCACCACGGTATGAAGTAGCCGCGCGTGCGTGATAAAAACCTGTTGCCGTGAAGCAACCCGATGAATGATAGCAGGATTGCCTCTTCCTGCCAACCCGCAATCAAAACCACACACCTCGGTGCGGCGCGGGAGGCCCTTCTCCTACTCGCCGCGGGGGTGTGCCTGACTCACGGCACGCTTGAGTCGGTCGGGCGTGAGGTGCGTATAGATCTGCGTCGTGGACAAGCTCGCATGCCCCAGCAGCTCCTGAACCGAGCGCAGATCCGCGCCGCCCTCGAGCAGGTCGGTCGCAAAGGTGTGGCGCATCGCATGCGGGGCGATGTCGGCAGGAATGCCGGCAAGTGCCGCAAGCATGTGGAACCGCCTTCTGAGCATGGCGGCACTCATGCGGTTTCCGCGCGCCGAGATAAACAGCGGATGCACGCCGCTCGCACCGTCGCTACGCTTTGCCTGTGCAAGGAGCTGTGGCCTCCCCTCCTCAATATAGCGGCGGGTCGCCTCGAGAGCGCGCCGATAGAGGGGCACGATACGCTCCTTGCTCCCCTTACCCCAAAGTCGCAGCGTTCGCTCGGACCAAGCAATAGACTCCATGTTGAGCGCCGCGAGCTCCGAGATTCGCGCGCCGGAGGCATAGAGCAGCTCGAGCATCGCCGCATCGCGCAGCCCCGCAGGCGTCGAGGTGTCGGGGGCCTTGAGCAACGACTCGACTTGCCGGGTCGTCAGAACACCGGGAAGATCGCGCGGCAGCTTGGGCGAGGATATCGCCGAGACCGCATCGCCCTCAATGATTCCCTCGGCAGCCATCCACCGATAGAGCGAGCGAATGGCAGACAGGTGTGCCGCAAGGGTCCGAGCCGCCACCTGGCCACGCGAAAGCTCGGCCAAATAGGAACGAACGGTCCTTACGTCGGCGGCGCGAGCGTCGACGTCCTCGCGGTCGCACCACGCGGCGAAGCGCTCGAGCCGCGAGGCGTAGGCGGTTACCGTATTGGGAGCGAGCCCTTCGACGCGTGCAATGTAGGCAATGAACGAGTCGACGGCATCGTACAGGTCAAAAGCTATGACCTCTCGCCTCCAAACAGATCGGAGCGCGTTTCGAGATAGGCATCCAGGGCCTTGAGGGCGCGGTCCGCGTAAGCCTGGTAACGATCGCGCTTGCTGCGACGCTTACCGTCCTCGAGCGGCGGCACAAGACCAAAGTTGACGTGCATGGGCTGGTAGCCCACCGTAGCCGGATCGGTCGCATACCCCACAAGCGCACCCAGGGCGCCCACGCGCGGCAGCTCGACGCCCGCGGCACCGATAGCCTCGGCATAGGTGTTGAGCGCGGCGAGCAGACCCGTCGCCACGGCCTCCATGTACCCCTCGGTACCAGTAATCTGACCGGCAAGGCGCACGCTCGTGCCGGGAACGGCAAAGGTGCCATCGAGCACGTGCGGCGCATCAACAAAGGTGTTGCGGTGCATGACACCGTAGCGGAAGAACTCGGCGTTCTCCAGGCCGGGAACCATATGGAAGACGCGCTTCTGTTCGCCGAAGGTCAGGTTGGTCTGGAAGCCAACCAGGTTATAGGCCGTCTTCTCCTTATTCTCGGCGCGCAGCTGAATCGCTGCCCAGGGACGGCGACCGGTGCGCGGGTCGGTGAGCCCGACGGGCTTCATGGCACCAAAACGGATGGCATCCTTGCCCGTGCGCGCAACCTCCTCGGCAGGCTGGCAGGCCTGGAACAGGTCCCCGCCCTCAAAGTCCTTGAGCACCACGCGATCGGCCGTGGTGAGCGCCTCGATAAAGGCCTCGTACTCTTCCTTGTTGAGCGGGGCATTGAGATAGTCGCCACTCCCCTGCTCCTCGTAGCGCGACTGCGAGAACAGCACGTCCATATCGAGCGTGGAGGCGTCGACAATCGGGGCGGCCGCGTCAAAGAACGCCAGGGCGTCGCCACCGACGAGCTTCATGACCTCCTCGCTCAATGCCGGCGAGCACAAGGGGCCCGCGGCGATAACCACATGACCCTCGGGGATCTGGGTGACCTCACCGTGGACAACCTCAATATTGGGGCGGGCGGCAACCTCGGCCTCGACAAGCTCGGAAAACTTGACACGGTCGACCGCCAGGGCGCCGCCGGCGGGAACAGCGGCACGATGAGCGCAGTCGAGCAGCACCGAACCCATGCGCTCGAGCTCGGCCTTCAGCAGACCGGCGGCGGAATCGGGACGGGTCGACTTAAACGAATTGGAGCAGACGAGCTCCGCCAAGTGATCGGTATGGTGGGCAGGAGAGCTTACCTGCGGGCGCATCTCGCACAGCTTTACGGCGAACCCGCGATCTGCCAGCTGAATCGCGCATTCCGATCCCGCTAGACCGCCACCGATAACCGTCACCTGATCAAACAGCATCTGCAAACACCTTTCTAATTGACACGTTTTCCATTGTGACCGAAGGGCGTCTGGGCGTGAAGGGCAAACTTGGAGGGCGCATACCTTCCATCCATCATGCGCTCGATGAGGCCCTCGAGCTCGAGCGAGCCCAGGAGCTTGAGCACACCGACGGCATCGAGGGAGACGAGTGTGGCGATGTCTTCAACCTTGAGCGGCGAGGCGATGAGGGCATGCATCACAGTCTGCTGTGTGGCATCCAGGTCGGCGATGCCGGGCGCATCGGGACGCGAATAGCGCAGGGTACCGTAGATTCGAGAGATGGCCATCTCGATGGACTCCTCGTCGATAATGCAGCAGGCCCCGTTAGCAATAAGGTAGTTGGTACCGCGCGACTCGGGAGACAAAATGGAACCCGGCACGGCAAGCAGCTCGCGCCCCAGGTCCATGGCAGCCTCGGCGGTAGAAAACGTCCCGGATGGCATGCCAGCCTCCGACACGAAGAGCGCCTGCGAAAGCGCGGCAATCACCCGGTTACGCCGCGGAAAGGCAAACTTACGCGGCCCCATACCCCAAGGCGAGATGGACACGACCGCGCCGCCCGTATCGAGCGTGCGCGCGATAAGACCCGCGCTCGAGCGCGGGTAGACAACATCGGCGCCTGTCCCCAACACCATGACATGTTTACCACCAGCATTGACCGCGGCCCAACCCGACGCCTGGTCGCAACCGACCGCACCGCCCGAGACCACCGTCACCCCCGCTTCCACCGCGACCTTGGCCGCAAGCTCCGCGACGGCAAGGCCGTAGGGAGAGGCCTTGCGCGCACCGATAATCGAGAGCGCCGGCGTCGAGAGAATCTCCGGATCGCCGCGCACGAATAACGTCTGAGGCACATCGGAAAGTTCCAGAACAGTAGCGGGGAACAGCACATCGCCGGGATGCAGCTCGTAACGGTTCTCATCCATCACTGGTCCCTCCTTCCCTGATACATCGCGGCCTCGAGCACATGATCTTGCGTCACCCGCTCGCTTTCGGCGACATCGGCAATCGTGCGCGCGATGCGCACCAGGCGCACGATGCCGCGTCCCGTGAGATGCGTGCGCCTCGACAATCCAAGCACGCATTTCTCGGCGGCCTCGTCGAGTGCAAAGGTCGACACGACACCGTCAATGGACCGTGACTCGTCGTCCTCGGCCTCGGTATCCGCATCGTCCATATGGGTCTCGCGCCAGGCACGAAAAGCCCTACCGCGGACAACGTAGTCGCGCAGCTCGGCCGACGACATGCCCTCGGCGCCCTCGATAATCACCTGCGGATCGGGGCGGGTCACGTCGAGCATCAGGTCAATGCGGTCCGCCAAGGGGCCGCGCAGCTTGGACCGATAGCGCTCGACCATAGATGCCGAGCAACGACACGGAACCTCGCGATCGCCCAAAAAGCCGCAGGGGCAGGGATTGCTCGCCGCAAGCAGCTGAAAGCGCGAGGGGAACGTAAAGGCGCCGTCGACGCGCACGATCCTGACATAGCCACGCTCGATAGGCTGCCTGAGCGTCTGCAACACACCGGTGGGAAACTCGGCGAGCTCGTCCAAAAAGAGCACGCCGCCATGGGCAAGGCTGATCTCGCCCGGATGCACCGGGCGCCCTCCGCCAATAAGGCCCGCTGTCGAAATGCTGTGGTGGGGGCTTCGAAACGGCCGATGCCCCGCAAGCAGGCCATCGATGTTCTCACCCAAGACCGAATGGATACACAATGCCTCCTGCTGATCCTCGACGGAAAGCTCGGGCAAGATACCCGTCATGCGGCGCGCAAGCATGGTCTTGCCCGATCCCGGAGACCCAATCATAAGCAAGCCCAGCTCCCCTGCCGCCGCAAGCGCTATGCCGCGCTTGGCGACCTCCTGCCCCAACACGTCGGCATAATCGAGCTCGGGCTCAAAGGTGGTCTCGAGCACTTCAGAATCCAGATAGTGCCGAGCTGCCTCGCCCATACCGCGGGCAAGCTGCGACAGATGATCGATAAAACCGCAGTCGACCCCCGCAAGCGGAACATGCTGGTCGGACCTGCCGGCGATAAAAGACAACCCCATGTCGCGAGCCAGCAGCTGAAACGCCACTTCGCCCTTGACGGGAAGCACCGTGCCATCCAAGCCGAGCTCGCCGGCAATGAGGCAGCGGTCGAGATTGTCGCGGGGAATCTGCCCGTCGGCCGCAAGCACCGCAATGGCTATCGGCAGGTCAAAGCCGCTACCGGTCTTTCGGATATCGCCCGGCGCCAGATTGACCGTAATGCCCGAGCGCGGGATCTCGAATCCGGCAGAGCGCATCGCGCAGCGAATACGTCCGCGCGACTCCATGACCTCCATGCTCGGGATGCCGAGCATCTGGATGCCCGGGATGCCGCCCGCAAGCGATACCTCGACCGTGACGGGAATCGCCTCGACGCCGCGGATACAGGCAGCGTGGACGGCAAAGGTCTCGAACGCCATCACGACACCTGCCAATCGAACGCATTGTACTGGTGCTCGATCTCGGCGATATGCCCGCCGCGAATGGTGACGCCCACGGCATCGAAGCGGATCGCCTTGAGCGGATAATGCTCCATGAGATAACAACTCGCGATGCGACGATAGCGCCGCTGCTTTTGGGCGTTCACCGCTTCCTCGGGAAACACCCGCGTGTCGCAATCCAGCGCAACACGCCTGGTCTTGACCTCGGCCATCACCACCACATCGTCGAGCTCGTCGAGCAGAACGAGGTCGGCCTCGCCCTCCGAGCATCGATAGCCTTGTTCCAGCAATGCATAGCCGCGCTCGTTAAAGTAATCGATTGCGATAAGCTCGCCCAGCATACCGAGCTCGCGAGGGCTGAGCCCCTTGATAAACTCAGGCGTGATCGACCCACAATCGAGCTCCCCTTCTTCCCAACGCTCCTTGAGCTGCTGCGTCTTGCTCATTTTGGCTGCGGCACACATGGGGTCTCCTTTCCCACTCCCTGCATTGCCTCGATAATGAGGGCAGGTTTCATGCGGGTAAGTACCGGAAGCAAACCAAAAACAAACCAAATGCCGACAAATGAGGGGCCGCATGCAACAATGACGTTGCACGCGGCCCCTACCAGCAAGTTTATGGAACCCTTATGGTCCCAGTCTCCACAATTGGCCTAAAAAAGGCGCTCAGTCTGCAGAAAGTTTCCGCAAAAGCTCACACGGTGCAGCGGAGAAAGACCATGTTTGCGAATGGCCTCGATGTGTTCGGGGCTCGCATAGCCTTTCGATTCGGCCAAATGGTACTCGGGGTACTCGGCGTCGTACTCGACCATCATCTCGTCACGCGTGACCTTTGCCATGATGGATGCCGCGGCGATGCAGGCGATCTTGGCGTCGCCCTTGACCACGTCGCGCTCGTTGGGAACGGCGCCCAAGGGGTTACCGTCCATAAGCACGCAATCGGGCTCGAGCCCCGTATCGGCCACGGCGCCCGCGACGGCAGCGCGGATGGCGCGGGCCATGCCCATCTCATCGATATCCGCAGGAGCGATATGGCAAAAGCCGATAGCAGTCGCCACCTCGGCAATCTTCACCGAGAGCAGCTCGCGGCGCGCCGGCGTGAGCTTTTTGGAATCGTTGATGCCCCAGATGCGCGGCTCCATCGGAAGACACACGGCACACACGGTCAAGGGACCCGCTACCGAGCCACGGCCCACCTCGTCGACGCCCACGACCACGCCATCACCGCCGAGCTCATGCATAAGCTCGTACATGCCGTTGACGCGCTCGCGTTCGGAAAGTTCCTTGGCATGGCGCTTAAGGGCACGTTCGCAAGCCTTGATCACCTGCTGGCGCGGATCCTCGCGATAATGCTCCACGAGGGCGGGAATCTCCTCGAACGTGGCGCTCGCCAGCTCGCCGGCAACCTGCGATGCCGAAACCGAGCTCGTCATATTGGCCATACCAGGCCCTCCTTGCATGCAAATCAGATAAAAAGAAGGGCCACCCGAAGGTGACCCTTGTGTCCAAACGAGTGGACAGACGCTGCGATCTTCTTAGCGCTTCTCGGGGATGCGAGCAGCCTTGCCCACCTTGTCGCGGAGGTAGTACAGCTTGGCGCGACGGACGCGACCATGACGAACGACCTCGAGCTTGGCGATCTTGGGGCTGTGAAGCGGGAAGGTGCGCTCAACACCGACACCGAAGGAAATCTTGCGGACGGTGAAGGTCTCGCGGGCACCGGCGCCGGCCATGCGGATGACGTCGCCCTGGAAGACCTGGATGCGCTCGCGGTCGCCTTCCTTAATGCGGTAGTGAACCTTGACGTTGTCGGCGACGCGAACCTGAGGAATGTCCTCGCGGATCTGCTGACGCTCGATTGCGCGGATGTAATCCATGTGCAATTCCTTACTCTTCTAGAGGTGCCGTACCACCTTGGCCGGCACGTAGTTGAACAAACGTATTCGAGTATACACGCGCGGGTTTCTGCTGCAAGAACAATTTTTTACGCAGACAAAAAGACAAAACCCGCACATGATAACCGCCCGCCTCACGAATGAGACGGGCGGCGTGAAGGGGGCTACGCTAGGCGCCCAAACCCAAAACGTTAGGCGGAACGCTTGGCCTCGAGCTTGGCCTGAGCGGCAGCCAGGCGCGCGAGGGGCACACGATAGGGCGAGCAGGACACGTAGTCCACATCGGCCACGTTGAACAGGCCCTTGATGGACTTGGGGTCGCCGCCGTGCTCGCCGCACACGCCAAAGTGCATGTCGGGGTTGGTGGCCCGACCCTTCTCGACGGCCATGCGCACCAGCTCCAGTACCGCCGAGTCGATGGTCTCGAAGGGGTTGTCCTTCAGAATCTTCTTGTGCATGTACAGCGGGATGAACTTGGCCTCGGCATCGTCTCGAGAGAAGCCGAAGGTCGTCTGCGTGAGGTCGTTGGTGCCAAAGCAGAAGAAGTCGGCGTGCTGCGCGATCTCGTCGGCAACCATGCAGGCACGCGGCAGCTCGAGCATCGTGCCCACGGGAATATTGAGCTCGACGCCCTCCTCGGCGGAAACCTCGGCGATCACGCGCTCGATGACTTCGCGAGTCTGAACGTGCTCGGCCGTAATGGAAACGAGCGGAACCATGATCTCGGGGCGCGGGTCGACGCCCTCCTTGATAAGTCGAGCAGCAGCCGTGGCCACGGCGCGAACCTGCATGAGCGGCAGATCGCTAAAGACGACGGACAGGCGCACACCGCGCAGGCCGAGCATGGGGTTCGACTCGACTATGCCGTCGATACGGCGCAGGCGGGCACGCAGGGCGGCAAGCTCTTCCTCGCTGGCGCCAGCGGCTTCCTTCTTGGTGATGGCGACCTCGAGCTCACGCGGATTATCCAGGAACTCGTGCAGCGGCGGATCGAGCAGGCGAACGACCACATCGCGACCGGACATGGTCTTGAACATCGCCAGGAAGTCCTCGGTCTGAACCTTGAGCAGGTCGGCGAGGGCCTGCTGCTTCACGGCCTCATCGTCGGACAGGATAAAGCTCTGGATGATGTTCTTACGATCGCCCAGAAACATGTGCTCGGTGCGGCACAGGCCGATGGCCTCGGCGCCAAACTCGAGCGCGAGCTCTGCGTCCTCGGGATTGTCGGCGTTGACGCGCACATGGTTGGCGTGGCCACAGGTCTCGTCCAGACGGATCTCGTCGGCCCAGGACAGGATGGTGTCCAGGTCGCCGGTGAGCTCGGCGGAGACCAAATCGACAGCGCCATCGACGACGATGCCCTGGGTGCCGTCGATGGAGATGACATCGCCTTCGTGCAGCACACGATCGCTACCCTCGATGCGCACGACCTTTTCGGCGGCGTCGATGTGGAAGCGCTCAACGCCGCAGACGCAGGGCGTACCCATACCGCGAGCGATAACGGCGGCATGGCTCGTCTTGCCACCGTGGCTGGTCAGGATACCCTCGGCGGCGACCATGCCCTTCAGGTCATCGGGGTTGGTCTCCCAGCGAACCAAAATGACCTTGTGACCCTCGTTGGCGCGCGCGACGGCATCGTCGCTCGAGAACACGACCTCGCCCACGGCGGCACCAGGGCTGGCGTTGAGGCCGCATGCGAGCGCCTCGTACTTCTTGGAGGAGTCGAACTGCGGGTGCAGGAGCTGGTCGAGCTGCGCGGGGTCGATGCGGCTCACGGCCTCCTCACGGGTGATAAGGCCTTCCTCGACCATCTCGATAGCGATGCGCAGAGCGGCGGTTGCGGTACGCTTGCCCACGCGGGTCTGGAGCATCCAGAGCTTGCCCTGCTCGATGGTGAACTCGATGTCGCACATATCGCGGTAATGATCTTCGAGCGTCAGGAACACGCGCTCGAGTTCCTCACCTGCAGACTCGAGGCCCGGAGTGTTCTTGAGGTCGGCGATGGGCTCGGTGTTGCGGATGCCGGCGACGACATCCTCGCCCTGGGCATTAACCAAAAAGTCACCATAGAACTCCTTGGTGCCGTCGGCCGGGTTGCGCGTAAAAGCGACGCCGGTCGCAGAGGTCTCCCCCTTGTTGCCAAAGGCCATAGCCTGCACGTTGACGGCGGTGCCGAGCTCGTCAGAAATGCCATGCTGCTTGCGGTAGATGCAGGCGCGCTCGTTCATCCAGCTGCCAAAGACGGCCTGGATGGCAAGGCGCAACTGAAGCTCCGGATCGTGCGGGAAGACGGGCTTGCCGTCGGCGACCTCGAGCTCGGGATACAGGGCGACCTCGACGTTCTCGGAGAAAATGCTCTTAAAGGTCTCGACGAGCTCCTGCAGGTCTTCGGCCGAAAGCTCGGAATCGACGCGAACGCCGGAAACCAGGCGTGCCTGGGTCAGCGCGTTCTCGAACAGGTCGGCGTCGACGCCCATAACGACGTTGGAGAACATCTGAATAAAGCGGCGGTAGCTATCCCAGGCAAAACGCGGGTTTTGCGTCTGGGCGATGAGTCCCTGAACGGAGTCGTCGTTGAGGCCTAAGTTGAGGACCGTGTCCATCATGCCGGGCATGGAGAACGGAGCACCCGAGCGCACCGAGACGAGCAGCGGATCACGGGCGTCGCCGAGCTTCTTGCCGCAGCGGGCCTCGAGGTCGGCCTCGGCGGCAACGATCTCGTCGAGCGCGCCCACGGGCCACACGTTGCCGGCGCCAGAGTACTCGACGCAGGTCTGGCAGGTAATGGTAAAGCCACCGGGAACCGGCAGGCCGATACGGCTCATCTCGGCAAGGTTTGCGCCTTTGCCGCCAAGCACGAAGTTCATGGACTTGTCGCCCTCGGTGACACAAGTGCCCTGGGCATCGGTTCCAAAACGGTAAACCCTCTTGCAATCGCTCACGATACTTCCCCTTCCATGCGCTCTCGCGCGCGACCGTGGTGACGAATCGACCCACCGGATGCGGGCCGTGAGGGAACTATACGGCGGGCATTGAGCGGGCTTGCGTAGAGAGCGCGGGGTTTGGTAAACGTGGTAAATGTGGCGGTAAACGGTAGGTAAAGGTGGTTACCTTATGAAGATACCAATGTAAGAGAATTGCGGGTCAAATGCAAGTTCTGTGCTAAATCGCTTTACCAATATCATGCATTATTTTTAGGTAGTCTTTTAGAGACGGTGCATTTTTAGCTACCGAAATGAGTTAACTTTGCTGGGCTCGGCGGGCGGCTCGGCGGGCGGCACGGCGGGCACGGGCTTCCTGGATTTCCTCCAAGTGGCTAATGATCTCGGCAGCGCTTTCCTCGATGGCCTTGCCGTCGGTACGCACCACAAAGCAACCCAGACGTTTCATGAGGGCACGAGCCTCCTCGAGCTCGCCGCGCACGCTCTCGGGCTCGGCATAAGAGCCGGCGACGGCGCGGGCATAGTCGTCGCCCAGGCGGCTATCGCGAATCTCGGCAATCACATCGACGGTCGAAATCAGACCGAACAACCGCATCGGATCGACCTCGTAAATCGACTTGGGCGGCTCTATGCCCTGGGCCAACGGAACGTTGGCGACCTTGTAGCCCTGATAGGCCAAATACATCGACAGCGGCGTCTTGGACGTGCGGGATACACCCAGCAGCACGATATCGGCATCCGACAGATCGTCGCAGCCGCGCCCGTCATCGTGCTCAACGAAATACTCCATGGCCTCGATACGATGGAAATAGCGGTCATCGGTCTTGTGAATCACGCCCGCAACGCCCTTGGGCGGCACACCGATGAGCGACGACAGCACGGCGAGCGTCGGGCCGATCAGGTCGACCGAACGGATATGCAGCATGCCCAGGTAATCGAGCACACGGGCGCGAAGCGCCGGATCGATAATGGTGTGGAACACGGCAATATCGCGATGGTCCGCATCAACGCGCTGGCCCACAAACGACTTGACCTGCTCCACAGAGTTCACCTTGGGAAGGCGCAAGAGACGAAAAGCCCCTTCATCAAATTGCCCGGACGCCGCAAGCACCACCTCACAAGCGGTATCACCGAGCGAGTCGGAGATAACGATAACGGTGGGACGAGCGGTGACCGGGCAATCCATGCGGGGCTCCTTTTGCGCTTATGCGCAGGCTGGCTTACTTTTTGCGAGCAAGCTCACCGATGTTTGCGATGCCGGAGAAAACGACCTCGAAGCGGTTGAGCAGCTTAAGGCGATTATCGCGAAGCTGCTCGTCCTTGTCCATGACCATGACCTCGTCGAAGAAGCGGTCGATGGGGGCGCGCAGGGCGGCAAGGGCGGCAAATGCGGCCGGATAATCCTCGGTAGCAAGGGCGGCATCGACAGCGGTCTGAGCAGCCTCGGAGGCGTCGGCGAGCGCAAGCTCGACCTCGCCCATCAGGCTGCGGTCGTACTCCGCACCCAGCTCGGGCTTGGAGATGTGCGCGGCGCGGGCATAGGCGGTAGCCAGGTTGTCGAAGGTCTCGGCGTCGTTCTTGCGAGCCTCGTCGAGGGCGGCGCAACGGGCGAAGAAGACGGACGGGGCGATGATGTGCACCGCGGAGACGGCGGCAACGGTATCGGCCGGGATCTTTTCGTCGCGGGCCATGCTCACCAGGCGGCCATGGAAGAAGTCACGAACCTGCTCGGCGACCTCGGCGGCGTCGAACTCAATGCCCTGCTCGCTATAGAGCTCGAGGGCGAAGTCGATGAGCGACGTGGGGTCGATCGGCAGACGGTCGCGCAGAATGTTGATGATGCCGATAGCGGCACGACGCAGCGCGTAGGGGTCGGAGGAGCCGGTCGGGGGCTCGCCGATGGCAAAGATACCGGCGATGGTATCGAGCTTGTCGGCGCAAGCCACGATGCAGCCAGCGGTGCCCTCAGGCAGCTCGTCACCGGCAAAGCGGGGACGATAGTGATCGCGGATAGCATGAGCGACCTCGTCGTTCTCCCCCATCGCGGTCGCGTAATAACCGCCCATCACGCCCTGCTGGCTCGTGAACTCGACAACGGCGTTGGACACCAGGTCGGCCTTGCACAGGTGCGCGGCGCGAGCGGCATCGGCGGCAAGGTGGGCGCCCAGATGAGCCTCGCGGGCGATAGCGAGCGCGAGCTGCTCGATGCGCTCGGACTTGGCGAGCACGCTACCGAGCTTCTCCTGGAAGGCAACCTTGGCCAGACGCTCGCGGAACTCGTCGAGGGAGATCTTCAGGTCCTCCTCGTAGAAGAACTTGGCATCGTCCAGACGGGCACGCACAACGCGCTCGTTGCCGTCGATCACGCGCTCGGCGTTCTCGGGCTTGCTGTTGGAGACGACCACGAACTCACGCGTGAGCTTGCCCTCGCCGTCATAGATCGGGAAGTAGCGCTGGTTGGTGAGCATGGACTCGCAGATAATCTCGTGCGGGACCTTGAGGAACTCCTCATCGAAGGTACCGACGAGCACCGTCGGCCACTCGCAGAGGTTAATGACCTCCTCGAAGACCTTCTTGGGCGTATCGACATGGCAGCCGGGACGGGCAGCCTCGACCTCGGCGATACCGGCAAGGATGGCCTCGCGACGGCGCTCGGCAGAAAGCACGCCGGCGTCCTCGAGCACCTGCTCGTAGACGGCGGGGCTGGCGACCACATGGTCACCGGGGCCAAGCACGCGATGACCACGCGTGGTGTTGCCACTCGTCACGTCGGCAAACGACACGGGCACAACGTCCTCGCCCAGAAGGCAGCAGATCCAGCGGACCGGACGAACAAAGGTCGCATGCTCGTGACCCCAGCGCTGAGAGCGGTAGTTGGGCCACTGCAGGCCAGCGATAGTCTTCTCGCACAGGGCCGTCAGGATCGGGGTGGCCGGGGCGGAAGGAATGTTCTTCTCGGCAAAGACGTACTCACGGCCGTCGGTGTCCTCGCGACGGACCAGATCCTCGGCAGCCACACCGCACTTGCGGGCGAAACCCTGGGCGGCCTTGGTGGCGTTACCGTCGGCATCGAAGGCGATGTTGGCCGCGGGGCCGCGCTTGACCTCGTGAACCTCGTCGGTCGCGGTGGCGACGTCGGCAACGAGCGCAGCCAGGCGGCGCGGGCTCGAGATCACGCGGACCTCGCCGTGGGCCAGACCGGCCTCGTCGAGACCCTTGGCGATCATGGTGCCAAGCTGCTTGACGGCATTGTTCAGCGGTGCGGAGGGCATTTCTTCCGTACCGATCTCAAACAGGAAATCCTTAGCGTCTGCCATGGCTTACGCCACCTCGCCTTCCTGATCGGCATTCTCGTTGACTCCGGCGACCTCGGCCATGTAGGCCTCGCAGCACGCCTTGGCGACGGCGCGGACGCGCAGGATGTAGTTGGCACGCTCGACCGCGGACAGCGCGCCACGGGCATCGAGCAGGTTGAAAGCGTGGCTGCACTTCATGACGCAGTCATATGCCGGCAGCGGCAGCTTGCGCTCCAGGCAGGAATGGCACTCGGCCTCGTAGTCGTCAAACTTCTGACGCATCATCTCGACGTTGGCGACCTCAAAGTTATAGGCACTGAACTCGCGCTCGTTCTCGAGGAACACGTCGCCATAGGTCATGGGCGTGCCGTCGGGCAGGTAGCTCCACACCAGGTCGTAGACCGAGTTAACGCCCTGGGCGTACATGGCGATACGCTCCAGGCCGTAGGTGATCTCGACGGGCACGGGGTCGACCTCGATGCCGCCCACCTGCTGGAAGTACGTAAACTGCGTGACCTCCATGCCATTGAGCCAGACCTCCCAGCCAAGGCCCCAGGCGCCGAGCGTCGGGCTCTCCCAGTCGTCCTCGACAAAGCGGACGTCATGGTCGTTGGGGTCCAGGCCAATAGCGGCAAGAGACCCCAGGTAGAGCTCCTGGGCGTTGACCGGTGAGGGCTTGATGAGCACCTGGAACTGATAGTAGTGCTGCATGCGGTTGGGGTTCTCGCCGTAGCGGCCGTCGGCGGGACGGCGGCAGGGCTGCGCATAGCAGGTGCGCCACTCGGCGGGACCAAGCGAGCGCAGCGTGGTCGCGGTATGGAAGGTACCGGCACCGACCTCGGAGTCATAGGGCTGCATAATGACGCAGCCCTGCTCGCCCCAGTACTGCTGGAGGCGCAGGATGATGTCTTGGAAGGAAAGCGATGAAGCGTTCATGCCTCTAATATCCCCTCGTCGAAACGATTACACGGTTAGGTACTGTACTATAGCGGTTTTTAGTCGATAGCGCCGATGCGGTTGAGCGGCCAGTAGCGCACAAGCGCCACAGCGATCAAATTAGAGCGATCGACGGGACCAAAGTAGCGTGAGTCGGCAGAGTTTTCGCGGTTGTCGCCCATCACCCACACGCACCCGTCGGGAACGGTGTAGGGATAGCTTACCTGAGCGCCGGGCGCTTGGACCGAAAGTGGCCAGCTCATGCCCGTCGTATAGTCCTCGTCGAGCGCCTGGCCGTCAACGACCACCTTGCCGTCCTGCAGGTCGACCGTCTGGCCGGCCGTGGCAATAACACGCTTGACAAGAACATCATGCTCGGAGGTGCCATCGGGGTTGTGAAACACCACGATATCGCCCTGCTTGACGGGCTGACCGAGCTCGAGGCTCACCTTTTGTGCCAGGATCTGGTCGCCAATCTCGATCGTGGACTCCATGGAGCCGGTGGGCACCACAAAGGGCTCGACCACAAACGAGCGAATCAAGAAGGTGGCGACCAATGCGATCGCGATGACCGCGATCCATTCAAAAGCGCCCCTCAACGCGGAATGCTGCGATGGAACCATTCTCACTCCTCGCTCTGCGAATACGAAGCGTCCAAAATCTCCTGCGCGTACGCACGCTCCTGGGGCGTAAGGCGCGCCGTCTCGATCAGATCGGGACGCCAGCGGCAGGTGCGCTCGATGGCGTTCTTGCGACGCCAGGCATCGACCTTGGCGTGATCGCCACTCACGAGCACCGGCGGCACGCCCTCGCCGTTGAACTCGGCGGGACGGGTGTACTGCGCGTACTCGAGCAGGCCTCCGTCCTCGGCGGTCGAGAAGGACTCGTCGACGTTGCTCATCTCATCTCCCAGAGCGCCGGGGATGAGGCGAACAACAGCATCGGCAACGACCATAGCGGGAAGTTCGCCACCCGTAAGCACGTAGTCGCCGATCGACAGACGCTCATCGGCATACGCATACGCACGCTCGTCGACGCCCTCGTAGCGGCTGCACACAAACAGCAGGCGCTCACTTTTGAGCAGGCGCTCGGCCACATGCTGCGTAAAGGGCTCGCCACAGGGGGTGAAGAACACTACGGTGGGCTTGGGACCCTCGGAGCTGATGGCCTCGATGGCCTCGGCAATAGGCTCGACCTTCATGAGCATGCCCTGCCCGCCGCCGTACGGCTCGTCATCGACGGTACGATGGCGGTCGTGCGTCCAGTCGCGCAGGTTATACGCCTTAAAATCAAAAAGGCCGGCCTTGCGGGCGCGGCCCAAGATCGATGTGGACATGACGGGCTCAAACATCTCGGGAAAGACCGAAAGGGTCTCGATCAGCATGTTGTCCTCCCTACTTGTCCATATCGATCAGGCCGTCCATAACGTGGACGGAAATTGTTCCTGTGTCGGGAAGATCGAGCACGACCTGCTCGATCACGGGAATCAGTACCTCGCCGTACCGATCGCCCTCAACAACCCAAACATCGTTAGCGGGCGTCGACATGATCTCGACGATCGTGCCGAGTAAACCGAAGCGCTCGTCGACCACCTCGCGACCCATCAGGTCGGTATAGGCAGCGTCGAGCGAATCGAGCTCAAAATCGTCACGATTTGCCAGCACGTAGCATCCCGTGATGCCCTCGGCGGCCGTCAAGTCGTCAATGCCCTCAAACGAGACCAGATCGCCATCGCCCGTATCGGTGACGGACACGACCGTGCAAAAGCGGTCGCGCTTGAGCGCCGGCGGCGTCAGTGCGACGCGCATACCCGGCTCTAATACAGAAGGAAGCCCCCGCAGCGGCTGCGCGAGGACCTCCCCCTTCCTTCCGTGCGGCTTGACCACACGGGCGATGTTTTTGTACTGGGACCTCAAGGTCCTAGCCCAGAACCTCTACCTCGACAGCAGTGTCGAGGCGAGCGGCCAGTGCACGGGCGAGCGTGCGAATGGCCTTGATGGTACGGCCACGACGGCCGATGACCTTAGCGACGTCATCCTCGGCGACCGAAACCTCAATCGTAGAGGCGTCGTCACCATCGATGACCTCAAGGCTCACGGAATCCGGGTCGTCGACGATCTGAACAACGAGATATTCGACGAGATCGGCGATGCGATCTGAGAGCATTGCCTCACCCTCGAGCTGTGCAGCGTCAACCTCAGGCACGATTTACTCCTCGGCGCCCTCAGCGGCCTCAGCGGCAGCCTTAGCGGCCTCGGCCTCTTTGGCGAGCTGCTTCTTGGACTTCTTGACGACGGTCTCGGTCTTCTCGCCCTCGTTGGCGGCCTTGACCAGAGCGGCGACGGCGTCGGTGAGCTGAGCGCCCTTGGACTGCCAGTCGGCGATCTTCTCGAGGTCGAGGTTGATGGTCTTGGGGGCGGTCATCGGGTTGTAGCGGCCAACCTCCTCGATGATACGACCGTCACGCGGGGCGCGGGAATCGGCGACGACGACACGGTAGTACGGACGCTTCTTAGCGCCGTGACGAGCAAGGCGAATCTTGACTGCCAAAGGAAACTCCTCCAACCAAGCAGCTTTAGGCTGCAACTACAAACAAACAGTTGAACATAATACGCCATCGACGCGGGCAGGTGAAGTCCGTGAGACCAACTTCTTCGGTGTAGTCGAGGGCAAATCCATATCTTAGACAAGAATTCGGGATTTGCAAGCACATACACGCACCCCACATGAGCTGCGCGGTATACTCATGACATGGAAAGACGCGAACATACATACGGTTATGAGGATGCCATGGGCGTCACGCCGCCTCCCTGGACGGGTCCGGCGGTTGGCCTCATGGACCTTGATGCGTTTTTTGCGAGCGTGGAAATGCTCGATCATCCCGAATGGCGAGGAAAGCCGCTCATCGTGGGCGGAGACGCCGATTCGCGTGGCGTCGTGTCCACGTGTTCGTATGAGGCACGTCGCTTTGGCGTGCACTCCGCCATGGCCTCGGCCGAGGCGCGGCGCTTGTGTCCGCAAGCCATTTGGACGCATGGGCACTTTGATCGCTACCGCGAGGTGAGCGCGCAGGTCATGGCGATTCTCGCCGACGAGACCCCGCGCGTTGAGCGCGTATCAATTGACGAGGCCTTTATCGATATCACACCGGGCCGCTTTGCGCCCGAAGATCCGCTGCTGGTTGCGCGGCGGATAAGCGACCGCGTGGCAGCGCTGGGAGTGACCTGCTCCATTGGCGTAGGCTGCAACAAGACGGTCGCAAAGATCGCAAGCGAGAGGGACAAACCGTTTGGGCTGACCATCGTGCGCCCTGGAACCGAGCAGCGCTTTTTGGCCGCGCTGCCGGTATCTGCCATGAGTGGCATCGGGCGCTCGGCCGAGGAGCGACTGCGCCGCATGCGCATCTACACGCTCGGCGAGCTATCCCGCGCACCGGAATCCACCTTGGCCTCTATTTTTGGCATCAACGGCGAACGCATGCGCCAGCGTGCGCTGGGACTCGAACTCTCCGAAGTCACGAGCCTCGATGAAGAGCGCGAGGTCAAGTCGGTCAGCAATGAACGCACCTTTGCGAAGGATTTGACTGAGCGTGGGGATATCGAGGCGGCGATTGCGCTGCTCGGCGAGTCGGTTGGGCGCCGCCTGCGCCGTCAAGGGCTGACGGGCGGAACCGTAACGCTCAAGCTCAAGTACTCGTATGGCAGCGGACGCACGGCACAGCGCCGCTTGCCCCACCCCACCGACGACGAGAATATCTTTGTGGCCGTAGCGCTCGAGCTGCTCGACAATATCTGGCAAGAAGGCATGCACGTGCGTCTGGCGGGCATCGGCATGAGCGACTTTGACCATCAGGGCGGCATCCAGACCGACCTGTTCTGCGAAATCGACGACCGCGGAGCCCAATCGAGCGACCGTCGCGACCTCTCGCTCGCCATCGACGCCGTCCGAGACAAGTTCGGCGACACCGCCCTATCCTTCGGCCGTCAATCCCGCTTCAACGATTAGTCCCTTAGACAAAAAGAAAGCCGGGCAGCTGCGAATGATGCAGCTGCCCGGCGAACGGTAAAGGTTAGCTAAAAAGCCCGTCCCAAATGAGCTACTAGAGGAGGTCGAGGGGAAGCTGGGGGGCGTCGCCCCAGAGCTTTTCGAGGCGGTAGAACTCGCGCGCCTCGGGAGTGAAGACGTGGACGACAACCGAACCGTAGTCCATAAGCATCCAGGTCTTCTGCTCGCGGCCCTCGATGGAGAACGGATGCTCGCCGCAAGCCTCGGCGACCTTCTCCTCGATCTCGTCGACGATCGAATCGACCTGGCGGTTGTTGGTACCGGTGGCAAGCACAAAGTAGTCGCACACATCGGAAAGCTCGGTCAGGTCGAGCACCTGAACGTCCTCGCCCTTCTTGTCGTAGGCGGCCTGCGCGGCGGCGCGGGCGACATCCTCAGCGGCGACACCGCTCGCGGACAGCGAGGCGGCAGTGCGGTCGGACGTGGCAGCGAAGCTCTTGTGCTCCACACGTTCAAGAATCTGCTCGTCGGTCATGGTCTCGTCGGCCATGGAATACCTCTTTCTAGACAGCCCGAGCTAGCGCAGCTGGGCGTAATGGTTGTAAATCGAAATAGCCGTGGGATAAAGATAACGCCCGGTCTGGATCACATAGACCAGACCCTGCGCAAAACAGGAGAAGAACAACTCGTCGAGCGAGGACTTCCCCACCATCTTGCGCAGCGCATGGGCATAATCACCGTGGCGGTTGGGTTCGATGGCATCGGCCACAAAGACCACCATATCGAGCGGCGTCATGTCGCAAGCGCCCACGGTGTGACGGTCGACAGCCTGAAAGACCGCCGGCGACAGCTCGGGAAAAAGCAGCGGAAGCTCATAGGCGGCAACCGGGCCATGCAAAAGCGGCGTCGCGGCAGACGGAGAGCCGGCAATCTTAATGCCGTAATGCAGAGCGCGCGTGACCAGCTCGTCGTCGGAGAGCACCTTGTCCCAGTCATGGATCAGGCCAGCGGCAGCGGCATCAAAGCGGTTGACACCGTACACCTCGGCTAGGTGCAACGCAGTCTCGGCAACCCCGAGCGAATGCACGTAGCGCTTTCGCTTATCCTTCATGCGCACATCGAGCAACTCGTGGATGCGCGTCAAGAGCGCGCGCTCGTCGCCCTCAAACTGATCTTCTACCGACAACGTTCTCCCCCATCAATCAAAATCGTCTTGCCCAAGATCGGCATACAGGCCGCGTTTCCGGATATAGCCGAGCACGGACTCGCTCGTAAGATAGCGCACGCTCATACCGCGGGCAACCCGCTTGCGAATGTTGGTCGAGCTAATCGCCAGCGCCGGAATCTGGATATAGCGCACGTCGAATGGCAATCCCGATTCCTTAATCCGCGCCCGGGCCGTATCGATGTCAAAGCCGGGACGCGTCGCAGCAATAAAGGTTGCCAGTTCGGCAATCTCATCTGCATTGTGCCAGGTCACAATATCGATAATCGCATCGGCACCCGTAATAAAGTAAAGCTTCACCCGTGGCGGGTAAAACTCGCGAAGGGCGCGCAGCGTATCGGCTGTGTAGGTGACACCGGCACGATCGATCTCGAAGCGGCTTGCCAAAAAGGCCGGGTTCGCGGCGGTCGCGAGGACCGTCATGGCATAACGGTCCTCAGCAGGCGTCACCGGTTTGTCGAGCTTAAAGGCGGGAGAGCCGGCCGGCATAAAGAGCACGGCGTCCAAGTCGAGCGACTCGCGCGCCTGCTCGGCGGTAACCAAGTGCCCATAATGAATCGGGTCAAAGGTACCACCCATAATGCCGAGCCTAAACTCCTGCCCGTCTTCTAGAGGAAGCTCGGGCAGACCGATTCCACCGCGCAGTGACATGGCTTACTCGCCCTCCGGGGTCTCGACGTCTTCCGCAGCAACAGCGTCATCGGTACCGTCAATGGCATCCACCGCGTCGACAGCCTCCAAGCTATCGTCCGCGACATCCTCGACATCAACGACCTCGACGGCGACGTCCTCGCTACCGTCCTCAAGCTCGTCCTCGAACTCCGAGAAGTCCTCGGCGCCCTCAAAGTCAAAGGCGCGCTGGCAAATGCGAACCTCGTCGCCGGCACGGCAGCCGGCCTTTTGGAGCGCATCGTCGACACCCATGCGGGAAAACTTATGCTGCAGGTAGATGACCGCCTCCTCATTTTCCCAGTCGGTCTGGATAACCAAGCGCTCGATGGCGCGACCGACCACGCGGAAGGCACCGGGCTCCTCCTGGACAATACGGAACCGCTTCTCGCGCTGCAGGCGGCGACGCTCCCACTCCTCGTCGCGCAAATCGACCGGCTCATCAGAGACCGCCAGCTCAGCGCGGAGCTTGGCCACCTGCTCGCCCACGGCAAGCATCAACGTGTTGAGACCGGCACCCGTCACAGCGGACACGGCAAAGAACATATGCCCGTCGTCGAGCGCCGCACGCTTAAGGTCGGCAATCTTGTCGGCCGTGCCCGGCGCATCGCACTTGTTGGCGACAACGATCTGCGGACGCTCCGAAAGCTCAGCGCCATACTGCTCAAGCTCACGGTTAATAATGCGATAGTCCTCAACCGGATCGCGATCCTCAAACCCGCCCGTCATGTCAACGACATGCATGATCAAGGCCGTGCGCTCAATGTGGCGCAGGAACTGATGGCCCAGGCCACGACCCTCGCTCGCGCCCTCGATGAGACCGGGAACGTCGGCAACGACGTAAGAATATTCGCCGGCACGCACCATGCCCAGATTGGGCACAAGCGTGGTAAACGGGTAGTCGGCAATCTTGGGACGGGCAGCGCTCATACGCGCGATGAGCGAGGACTTGCCGACCGAGGGAAAGCCCACAAGCGCAGCATCGGCCATGAGCTTCATCTCGAGCTCGATCCAGTGCTCCTCAGCCGGCTCGCCGAGCTGGGCAAACGCGGGCGCGCGACGCACCGACGTCACAAAGTGAGTGTTGCCCAGACCGCCAGCACCACCGGGCGCCACGACAACGCGCTCGCCGTCGTGCACCAGGTCGGCAATCTCGAACATCGGGGTCTGCGTCTCGGGATCGAGCTCGCGGACTACGGTGCCCATGGGGACTTTCAAAATCAGGTCCTCACCGCTTTTGCCGTTGCGGCGGGCACCCTGGCCATGCGTTCCGCGCTCGGCACGGAAGTGATGCTTAAAGCGGTAATCGATCAGCGAGGACAGCTGAGCGTCGGCCTGAATGACGACGTTGCCGCCACGACCGCCGTCGCCGCCATCGGGGCCGCCCTTGGGAACAAATGCCTCGCGCCTAAACGACATGCATCCGGCTCCGCCGTCGCCGCCGCAAACGTTAATTCGGCTGATATCGGTGAACTGTGACAACAGAATCGCCTCCTACAAAAAAGAGGGAGACCCTTGAATCCTAAAACTCAAGTGCCTCCCACATATGTGCTCTATGAAGGGTGAATTACGCGTTCGCGAGCGGGCGTACGCTGACCCTGTGCTTGATACCCTTGTGGAACTCAACGGTACCGTCGACCAGCGCGAACAGCGTGTCGTCCTTGCCACGGCCAACGTTCTCACCCGGGTGGATGTGCGTGCCGTGCTGACGGACGAGAATCGTGCCCGTGGTTACCGTCTGGCCGGCATAGCGCTTCGTGCCAAGGCGCTGACCGCGGGAGTCACGGCCATTACGGGAGGAACCGAGTCCTTTTTTGTGTGCCATTGTGTATACCTACTCTTTCGTTACGAGTGTAATCTACTCGGCGACGGGAGCCTCGGCAACAGCCTCAGCCTCTGCCTTGACAGCCTTCTTGGCGCGGGAGGTAGCCTGAACCTTCACGATCTTCAGCTTGGTGAGCTGCTGACGGTGACCCTTCAGACGACGATAGCGCTTGCGCTTGTGGAACTTGAAGACCAGCTGCTTCTCGCCCTTGAACTGCTCAACGATCTGAGCGGTAACCTTGGCCTTGGCCAGCTTGTCGGGATCGGTGACGATCTTCTTACCATCGTTGAGGAAGATAACCGGCAGGGTGATCTTATCGCCCTCATTGCCCTCGATCTTCTCGACGGTGATGACATCGTCGGTGGCGACCTTGTACTGCTTGCCGCCCGTGTTAACGATTGCGTACATGTTTACTTGCCCTTCATGCATCAGTTAGTGCAACAGCCGAATATAGTAGCAGGCGATAATACCCCCGTCAACGAGTATGTGGAGCAAATCCACAAGTTCGCACAGGTATGGGGCTGACGAGTCGGCCCTCGTCGTCCTCGCATGCTTGATTCTGACGCTCGACATCGTAGGAGCAGATGGTCACGAGGTCTTGCATACCGGTGGAAACGATAGGTGCATCGACGCCCGGGGTCAAGCCCTGCAACAAAACATCAGCGGCAGAAAGCAAAATTTCCGGACGCATGGAGCCCTCGTTGTCGGCATGGGTGTCGAGCATGAGCACCAGATGGTCCGGGCGCTCCCCTGCCGTGAGCTCATAGCCCACGAGCGTGTGGTCAAGGTCTAGGCGTTTGCTCTTCTTACCACGCGCGTAGTCGATGCCGTGGCCCGCGCGCAGCGTATCGATAGCACGACGCACCTCGTCGGCGGAGGCCGGTGCCTCAGGGTCAAGATGCAGGTCGATACGATAGGACAGACGCGTGAGCTGCGCCGTCAGCGCCGGTGTGCGCACGTCGATGTATGCCGCCTCGATGGGGGCCAGATCGGCCGGAGATGCCGCCGCCAGGCGCTCAAACGCCTCGTCGAGCGCGACGAACTCGGTCATAAACAGGTCATACCACTCGCAAGTCGACGACGTGCCCACCGGCAGCGCCGACGAAAAGCCCACGCGCATGTGCGGAGAGAAGCCCTGCGTCACGGCGTAGGGCAGCCCCGCGCGACGCACGATGCGCTCAATGGTATGAATCACTTCGAGATGGCCCAGGTACTTAAGACGGTCGCGCTTGCCATAGCGAACGCGAAGCCTAAAGAGCGTGGAGTTGTCGGTCAAGCGCTCACTCATGCGCGATCACCCACCAATACGTTCTTGGCATGGAGCGTGGGGCAGATTCCACAGCCGGTGCACGACGTGCGGGTGCAGTCGGGCGTCGTGACACCCTCCAGCGAGCGGCGGTACTCGCGCTCGAGAAAGCCGCGCGAGCAGCCGGGGCTCACGTGCTCCCAGGGCAGGCGCCAGTCCAGTTCGTAGGGCAGGTGCACGAGCTCGTTGAGATCGATACCGTTTTTGGCCGCAGCCGACTTCCAGTTGTCGAGCGAAAAATGCTCCACCCAGGCGTCAAAACGCGAGCCCGCACGCCAGGCGTCGATGATGACCGGCGTCATGTCACGGCCGGCGCGAGACAGCGCGGCCTCGACGAGCGAGGTCTCGGCATCGTGGTAGTGCACGCGTACGGCGCGGTTGCGCACGCTCGTGATGAGGAGCTTCTGACGGCGCTTGACATCGTCGTAATCGAGTTGCGGGCACCATTGGAACGGCGTGGCGGCCTTGGGAATAAACACCGACACCGAGATGGACACCGAGATGGAGCCGCGACGTGCCTTGGGAACCACGGAGCGGCCAAGCTCGAGCACGTGGTCGGCCAGGTTGGCGATGGCCACGATATCCTCGTCGCGCTCGCCGGGAAGGCCCATCATAAAGTAGAGCTTCATGCGGTTCCAGCCCGCCTCGAAGGCCGCCTTGGCCGCACGGTCCAAGTCCTCCTCGGTCACGTTCTTGTTGATGATGTCGCGCATGCGCTGACTGCCGGCTTCGGGGGCAAACGTCAGGCCGCCCTTCTTTTCGCCGGCGACCGACTCGGCCATATCCACACCAAACGAATCCAGGCGCTGCGAGGGAATGGACACGCGAATGCCCGTATCTTCCAGACGGCGGTTAAGGCGACCGAGCACATCGCGGATGCAGGAGTGATCGGTGGTCGAAAGCGAGGTAAGCGACACCTCGTCATAGCCGGTCTTTTCCAGGCCCTGAATCACCGAGGACACAATCTGGTCGGCCGAGCGCTCGCGCACCGGACGATACGTCATGCCGGCCTGGCAAAAACGGCAGCCGCGGGCACAGCCGCGCAGAATCTCGATCGACAAGCGATCGTGAACGAGCTGCGCGTAGGGCACGCACGACTGCGACAGCGGATTGGTAGCTCCAAAGTCCTCAACGACGCGCTTATAGACCACCGGCGGGACGTCCTTGCCTTCGCGCGGCACGGTGTAGCCATGCGGCGAGCAGGGCTCGTCATAGCGCACCTCATACAGAGACGGCACATAGGTACCGGCGACCGTCGCGAGCTGCTCGACAATCTGAGCGCGCGAGACGCCCTCATCGCGCAAGCGGCGATGCAGCTGACAGATCTCGAGCAGCGACTCCTCGCCCTCGCCAATGAGGATGGCATCGAAGAAGGCTGCATACGGCTCGGGGTTATAGACCGAGGGACCACCGGCAATGATGATGGGGTCGTCCTCGGTGCGGTCGGCCGCCAGCAGCGGAATGCCGGCTAGATCGAGGGCCTCGAGAAAGTTTGTCACAGCCATCTCATGCGGCACGTGCATGCCGACGATATCGAACGAGGCCACGGGTGCTGCGCCCTCGAGCGACAGCAGCGGGATACCAGCCTCGCGCATGGCATCGCCCATATCGGGCCACGGCACATAGCCGCGCTCGCAGGAAATGCCCTCGGCCTGATTGAGGATGTTGTACAGGATGGCAATACCCTGGTTGGGCAGGCCAACCTCGTACACATCCGGGTAAATCATGCAGCAACGATAGTCGGCATCGGCCTTGGAGAGCGTGCCCCACTCATGGTCGATATAGCGACTCGGCTTCTCGACCTTTGCGAGCAGGGGCTCAATCAAATGAAAACAGTCTTGGTACACAGCGCGCAAAAGAAACCCCTAAGCAGCGAGATCGGATGCGTCCTCAAAGGGACCCATGGGACGAGTAGCGCCGGCAACCGTGGTCACCAGGTCGCGAACGCGCGAGAACGTGGCGGCAGCCACCTCGTTGGCACGGCTGTAGTCGATGTCGCGCTCATACAGCGAAACGAGCGCACGGCCCATACCATAGGTGCCCGCGGCGGCGGTCAGCGCCTTGACGGCAAACCCGATATGCGGCGTCTGCTTTACCAGGGCGCGGGTGACGGCGCGGAGCACCAAGCCGCCGGCAAGCACGCCCGCGACCTCGTAGCCGCGCTCGGGCTTAATACCGCGTCCAAAGATGGCCGCGAGCTCAAAGAGCATGCCCACCTGCGCCAGCGCCATAACGGGATAATCGGCCCCCGGCAAAAACACCAGCGCACCCGTCGCCATATTGGTAAGCGCGCACGAGGTGATGATGCGGTTGGCGGCGGCGATACGCATAAAGGCAAAGTTCGCCGCAAAGGCTGTCTCCTTGTCCGTGCGGTCGAGAATCCAGCGAGCGAGCGTCTCGAGCAGATACGTCTTATCGGTGGCCGCCACCGCGCCGAGCATGGGCGTGGACTCCTGGATAAAAGGCGCCTCGACAGCGGACTCGGCAAGCACGCACACAGGGGCGCCGGCAATCACAAGCTCCTGTACAGCGCTCTCAAGACGGTCGGATCCGCACGAAAGAACCAGCACCACGTCGGTATCGGTCTTGGGGACGATACGGTCCTCACCCAGGCGTTCAACGCGCACAATGCCCGACGTCGTCTGCGGCACGAAGGCATCGCGCACCGTCTCGACCAAAAAACGCGAGGCAGACGAATCGAGGTAGACGGACACGCGTACCGGCGTGTCGGAATCCTTCTTGGTGGTCGCGCCCATCTTAAAGACGCGGGTCAGCTTGTCCACGGGAATCTTCATAGCAACCCCTCCAGCGGTTAAGCGGCGCCCGAACGATGCCGCCATATGGATTGTACGATACCCACCGTCAGCAACTGGATCATCATCGAGGACGAACCGAAGCTAATGAACGGCAGCGGAATACCGGTAATCGGCATCATGCCAATGCACATGCCGATGTTCTCGAAGGTCTGGAACGCCCACATGCCGACGATGCCCACGCACGATAGGCGCAAGAACAGCGACTCGCACTTAAAGGCAACGCGGATCGTCGAGAAAATCAGCAGCACGTAGAGGCACAGGAGCAAAAAGGAGCCGCAGAAGCCGAACGTCTCGGACAGGAAGGCGAAGACGAAGTCGGTGTGGAACTCGGGCAGAAAGCCGCCGGCAGACTGCGTCGCATGGCCCAGCCCTTTACCGAAAAAGCCACCCGAGCCGACGGCAATGAGCGATTGCTGCAAGTTGTAGGCATCGTCCGAATCGGCATTGTCGGGGTCGATGAAGACCGTCAGACGGTTCATCTGGTACTGCTTGATCAAAACGTCATGGCCCAAAAGAGAATCGAGTACCGAATCGAGCGCCAGGATGAGCGCCACCAAACCCACGAGCAGAGCCAAGGTCGACAGCACCCATTCGCGGCGCGCACCGCTCATGCAGATCACAACGGCACCCGACACCAACACGACCAAGCCCGAACCCAGGTCGCCCATAGCGACGACGGCCAAAAACGGAACGGAGAGCATGCCACAGAGCTTAATGTAGTCGCGGGCGGTATCGATGCGGCCGTTGTACTGCGAACCAAGCGTGGCGATAAAGAAGATCGTGATGAGCTTGGCGAGCTCGACCGGCTGAAAGGTAAGACCGATACCGGGAATCTTGATCCAGCCCGTCATTCCTAAGCCGCCCGTATAGGACAGCCCCGGAATCTTGGGCGAGAAAATCACAATGAGGTCGATGACGAGCAGCGCCGTCGAGAAGTTAGAGATGCCGCGCAGATCGGTACGCCAGACGAGCACCGCAAGCACCGCACCGATGCCGATGCCCAACAGGTGGCGCGAGAATGAGGCGTCGGCCTTAAACTGCGAGGCCGACCAAATGATGATGGCGCCATAGGCTACGAGCGCCAAGGCTGCCAGCAGCACGCCGATGTGCACCTTCTGGCGAAACGTACCGCGCGAGGCCGAAAGCTGCTTGTTGACACGGTCCAGGCTGCTGCGGGAACCGGTTTTAGTTGAGCGGAACAGGTCCGCCGGCGAAAAATCCATCGCAACCTCCTATCGAACCGAGGAATCGCCCGTGGCAGAAGATGTGTCGGGCTCATCATAGATGGCACCAAGGACATCGCGGACGACGTGCAGCGCGGTATCGGAGCCACCACCGCCCTGTTCCAAGACAGTGACAATCACGTACTTGGGCTCATCGGCCGGCGCGTAGGCGCAAAACCACGCGTAATCGTCCTCGCCGCTCTTCTCGCCCGTGCCGGACTTACCGTAGACCGTGGGGGTCAAGGAGTTAAAGTGCGCGGCGGTCGAAGTCGACGCCGAGTAAATCACATCATGCATGCCGTTGCGGACCAGCGCCAGGTCGGCATCGCTATTGATGTGGGCCTCCAGGCGCTTCTTTTTGCCCTTACCGTTGTACTTATAGGCATCGCCGTCGCCATCGCGCGACACCGCCGACAAGAAGACGTGGGGCACATACTGCTTGCCGCCGTTGGCGAGGCCCATGTAAGCGCAGGCCATCTGCAGCGGTGTCACCAAAATGTCACCCTGGCCGATAGCGATGTTAGTCATATCGCCGGCGTTCCACTTGCGGTCCTCGGCCGAGGCGTCGGTAAAGTACGACTCTTTCCACTTGGCGTCGGGAATGCGGCCCGTTCCCTCGCTTGGCAGATCGATGCCGCAGGTCTTGCCCAGACCCCAACGACGAAAGACCTCTTGCAGGCCCTCGGGATGCTGGTCGTTGTAGAAAAACGCCTTGCCCATATCGTAGAACACGGGGTCGCAGGAGTTAGCGATACCGGACTGCAGCGTCATAGTGCCGTGACCGGAATGCAGCCAGCAGTACTTACCCCATGACTTGCCCAGGCCCGTCCAATAGCCCGTGCAGTTCGTGGTCTGGCCTGAGGTATAGGTTCCAAACTCAAGACCGGCCAGAGCCGAGAGCGGCTTGATGGTCGAAGCCGACATATACTGGCCGCTAATGGCGCGGTTGAGCAGCGGATGCGAACCCTTGTCGTCGTTGAGCTCGGTCCACACGTCGTTGGAAACGCCGCCGATGAACACCGACGGATCAAACTTGGGCTCGCTCGCCATACCCAGAATCTCACCATTGTTGGGATCGAGGCACACCACGGCGCCGTTGCCGGCATCGCTATGACCCGTGGTCTTGGCAAGCTCAATGGCATTCGCCAGAGCCGTCTCGCAGGCCTGTTGAATCTTAAGATCCAGCGTAAGCTTAATGTCAGAACCGGCCTTGGCGGGAACGGCGCCGGCTTGACCGGTCACATTACCCGAGGCGTCAACTTTCACGGTCTGCTCACCACGAATGCCCTGCAGCAGATTTTCGTAGTAAATCTCTACGCCCGCCTGGCCCACAATATCGCCCGATTGATACGAGATCTGGCCAGCCGCGCTATCGCTGCCGTCCGACGACTTCTTGTTCTGCGCCTCGAGCTGCTCGGAGGTAATGGTGCCGGTATAGCCCAAGATATGGCAGGCGGTCTCGCCATACGGGTATTGGCGCTCGGTGCGCTCGGCGATCTTCACGCCGGGAAACTCACCGGCGTGCTCCTGAATGTAGGCGACAGTAGAGCGGCGCACGTCAGTCGCGATCGTATGCAGGCTCTGCGCGCCTTCGGAATTGTCCTGGATGTTGCGCAGCACCGCGATATACGGCATGCCGAGCACGTTGGCAAGATGACGCACCAGTACCTTGTCGTCGGCAAGGTCGCGATAGGCGACGACGGCGAGCGAGGGGCGGTTTTGCACCAGCGCGACGCCGTTGCGGTCCAAGATGCGGCCACGAACGGCAGGCGTGGTAACGGTACGGGTCTGATTGCTCTTGGCCTGCTTGTCGTAGTAGTCGGACGAGACCATCTGCATGCCCCACAGCTTAACGGCAAGCGCGGCAAACATCGCACCCACGCCCGCGGTGAGGATGGAAAAGCGGCCCTTGAAGGCCGTAGCGGCCGTATTGCCCTCGCCCTCGGTGGCGCGCGGGGCCGTTCCGTGCTGCGTGTCGTAGGTAAAGCGGGAGTCGCCGCGGCGCATGATGACCAGCGCGACCACAATGGCCACGACCAGCACGATACCGGCGACAACAACCGTCAACTGGGAAGACATCTACAGGCCTCCCCTATTTGAGCTTATGGGTCTTGGGCTTAAAGCGCATACCCGTCTGACGCCCACCGCGCGCGGAGAACCCATAGCCAGACTGCGGCGCGACGCCGGACATCAAAAACGGAACGGCGACCAGGCCGGTCAGAATCGAAGACGGCAGGGCATGTCCAAAGATCGCCACGACAAAACTCGATTCCAGTCCCATAAACAGCAAGATAATGCTGTAGATCACGTTAATGGCAAGCGCAAAGGCGCCCACCGTGATGCCGCGAGCGCTCGGGGTGCCGCCCGTCTGACCGGCGGCACTGTGTGTCAGGGCAAAGCTGCCCACTGTCAGCAACAGCGACATCACGCCCACCGGCACGGCTGCCGACAGGTCGTAGAACAGGCCACTGCAAAAACCGCAGATGACGGCCCGCGTGGGATCGCCCGAAAACACGCTCAGGCACACCAGGATAATCATAAAGTTGACGCGACCGCCCGCGATGGAGATCTGCGGCGCCAAGCCCGCCTGCAGCAGGACGCAGACAATGGCGGCAATCGCAAAAGTGCGGGAGCCAGTCCCCTGTTCGTGTAGATCCATGGACATGCCTCCCTATTCGCTCGAGCCCGAGTCAGTCGTGTCGGACGCATCGGAGCTTTCATCCGAGCTTTCGTCTTTGGACTTGGTGGCCGCATCGCGCGAGGTGCCCTGCGGCGTACTGTTGGCGCTGCTCACATCCTCGTCCGAAGCCGACTGCTCATCGGTCAGCGACGTAATGACCAGCACTTCCTCGTTGTTTTCGGCCGTTGTCTGGGCGCGCACGACGATGGTGTAGTACACGTCGTTGGCAGACTTCTCCACCGACGAGACCGTACCGAGCGGCAGGCCCTTGGGGAATACGCCGCCGATGCCCGAGGTCACGATGATGTCGCCCACCTTCACGTCGGAATCGACACTCACGTGCTCCAGGCGCAGGGTACCGTCGGGCTGCCCCTGCAGCATACCCTGAGCGCGCGTATCCTGCACCATGGCGGACACGCCCGAGTTCTCATCACTAATCAGACGGACGGTGGAGGTCTTGGCCGAAACCTCGATAATCTGACCGATGACACCGGCAGAACTCGTCACGGGCATGTTGATGGTAAGACCGTCGGCAGAGCCCTTGTCGATGGTGACCGTCGAGGTCCAGGCATCACCCGAAGCGCCGACAATGCGAGCCGCGGTGGACTTGAGATTGTAGGTCGACTGAAGACCGACCAGGCTCTCGAGTCGCTCGGCGGTCTTTTGAGCCTCGGAGAGCTCGGCGACCTTTGACGTCAGGACCTCGTTTTGCTTCTTAAGATCGTCGAGGGTGTCTTGCGAAGCCGTAAGGTTTGAGAACACGTTTCCGATTGCGTTGAAGGGCGCGGCCACAGCCGAGCCCACAAAGCGCACCGGCGAGGTAATCGTCGTCACGCCAGAGCGCACGGCGTGAATCGGACCCGCCTCGCCTTCACGAATATAAAACGTGAGAAGCAGCACCGAAATCACGCTGAAAACAATCAACGGGCGCATACCCGTTGATTGTCGTTTGGTATTCAGATTTGAAGAGAAACCCGAAGATCGTGCCAAATGGAATCCACCTTTTGGAAATTAAGCATTGGTCTGGACGAAGCCACCGTCAAACGCGTTGGCCTCGAGCACGCGGGCGCAGCCGTTGACGACGTTGTCGAGCGCCGTAGGGCTGACGTTGACCGAAACGCCGGTCTCGTCGCGCAGACGCACGTCGAGACCGCGCAGCAGCGCGCCGCCGCCGGTCAGCAGGATGCCGTAGTACATAAGATCCGAGGCAAGATCGGGCGGCGTGGCGTCGAGGGCGTCCTTGACGGCCTTGGCCATCTCGTCGAGCGGCTTGTTGAGCGCGCGACGAATCTCCTCGCTCTCGATGCGCACGGTCTTGGGCAGGCCCGTGATCACGTCGCGGCCGTTGACCTCGACGTCGAGCTCATCCTTGAGCGGCACGGCAGAACCGACCTTGATCTTGATGTCCTCGGCCGTGCGCTCGCCGATAGCCAGGTTATAGGCATCGCGAACGTGGGTAAGGATGGCCTGATCAAACTCGTCACCGGCAATGCGGATGGACTGCGACACGACGATACCGCCCATGGCGATAACGGCGACCTCGGTGGTACCGCCACCGATATCGATGACCATGGAGCCAGTGGGCTCCTCGACAGGCAAGTCGGCGCCGATGGCAGCGGCCATGGGTTCCTCGATCAGGTATGCCTGGCGGGCACCGGCCTGGATCGTAGCCTCAAAAACGGCGCGCTTCTCGACCGACGTGACACCGGAGGGGACGCAGACGACAACGCGCGGACGCGGGGTCCACGGATAGCGCTTCTCGGACGCCTTGTCGATAAAATAGCGAAGCATGGCCTCGGTAACGTCGAAGTCGGCGATAACGCCGTCCTTAAGGGGACGCACAGCCACAATGTTACCGGGCGTACGGCCGAGCATGCGCTTTGCCTCGATACCGACAGCCAGGATGCGCTCATCGTTCTTGTCGATGGCGACAACGGAGGGCTCGCGAATGACGATGCCCTTGCCGCGCACGGAGACAAGCGTGTTGGCGGTGCCGAGGTCGATGGCAAGATCGCCCGCATAGCTACCGAAGAACATATCCATCAAAGAAAACAACGCAACTCCTGATGTGTTGGATGATTGCTGGAAAACTACTAGCCCATCATACTAGCGCAAGCCCGGCACCTCACTTGCGGTGAAGCACCGGGCAGCGCCAAATCTCATAAGGTCACTACTGGTTGTCAGCAGCCGAGAGATCGATGTCGAGCGAGGAGACAGCCCAACCGATATGGTTGTCGGAGCGCACGAACTTGACGGTGTACTCCTGCTCGCCGCCCTTGGACAGCGACGCCTTGACCTTGGCGGTGGTCTCGGTCATAGACTGATCCATGCCCTCGATGGAGACGGTGGCGCCCTGCGGGATCGAGGAAATGATCATCGCCTTGGCGTCCTCGGACAGGCTGGAAGCAAGACAGGACTCGGCCTTGGCGGTATCGCCGTCACCTGCGGCCTGGAACAGGTCGGTGACAACAGACTCCTGCGAGGGGAAGCCCAGGCCGCGCGTGTAGGCAAAGCCAAGACCGCCTGCGGCAAGGACAATCAGCAGAAGCAGCACCAAGAAGACCTTGAGGCCCGTATGGCGATGGCGACGACGGACCTTGGCCTCCTTGCGGTCCTGCTGAACCATCTCGGACTCGGACAGGGTAAAGAAGCCGGTGTCCGAGGGGTCGGGCATAAACTGGCCGGTAGCACCCGTGGGGTCGAGCGGGTCGACGGCGGGAGCATCCATCGCGGGAGCCGGAGCCGTGGCCATGGCCGTCTGGGCCGAAAGCGCAGCGAGGGAATCTTGCACGCGGGCAAGCTCGTCGGCTTGCTCGGGCGTGAGCTGGTAGATACCGTCGGCGGTGGCGGCGTTAAAGGCATCGAGCGCGTCAGAGGGACGACCGGCGGCAGAGAGCGCCTCGCCCATACCGGCGTTAAGCGCACGCGTGTCATCGCGCGGACCGGCAAAGTCGATGGCCGTGCGGTAGGTCTCTACGGCGTCTGCCGGACGCCCGAGTTTAATGAAGCAGCGGCCAAGATCGCCAAGGGCGGCGGCGGGAGCCGGGTTGGCACCATCGATGGCGGCCTGACGGAAGGCGGTACCGGCGTTGGCATAATCGCCCGACTGGAACAGGGCGTTGCCCAGACCCAGATAGGCCTTAAACGGCGTAGCATAGGATGCATCCTGCGTTGCGGCAGAGAACGCCTGGGCTGCGGTCACATAGTCACCAACCGCAGCAAGCGCCTTGCCGCGGTTGGTGAGCAGCGCGCCGCGCTTGCCATAGGTACCGTCGTTAAGGGCGGCGGCGTAAGCCTCGGCGGCCTCGGCATACATGCCCAGGTGCATCAA
This sequence comes from uncultured Collinsella sp., assembly GCA_902495645.1. Lineage (GTDB taxonomy): Bacteria > Actinomycetota > Coriobacteriia > Coriobacteriales > Coriobacteriaceae > Collinsella. Next base: position 75,142 of record CABUXY010000008.1, read on the forward strand.
GGCGTTGCCGCGCAGATGGTCGGCCTCGCCCATAATCTCACTGGGGGTCTTTGCCGCACCGAGCATCTGGGCGGCAGCGGAATAATCACCCGCGCGATAAGCGGCGCGGCCCTGTTGGATCAGCTGGCTATTCAAGGAAGTCCCCTTTACTCGTGAACGATCTCGACATGGACGATCTCGTCGCCGGCACGCAGCTGCGAAATCACATCGAGGCCCTCGACCGTGGTACCAAAGACGGTGTAACCGGAGTCGAGGTTATGTTGGGCGCCCAGGCAGAAGTAGAACTGTGAACCTGCGGAATCGGGATCCATGGAACGTGCCATGGCAAGCGCGCCGTCGACGTGGCTGTTACGCGGGTTGGTAGCGAACTCGCCCTTGATGCAGTAGCCGGGGCCGCCGGTACCGGGCATGCCGTCGGGGCCCTCAAGGCCGGCGGCGACATCGGCGCCGGACATATCGCGGGTATTGGGGTCGCCGCCCTGGATCACAAAACCGGGCACATAGCGATGGAACTTAAGGCCGTCGTAAAAACCCATCGTGGAAAGCTCGCAGAAGTTCGCCACGTGAATGGGGGCGCCCTCGCCGTCAAACTTGACCTTGATGGTGCCCTTCGACGTCTCGATCACCGCGCACTCATCGCCGGCAAGCTGATACTCGGGCGTGTAGAGCTCTTTCTTAAAACCAAACATGTGGTTCCTTCCTCGTGCGTTTAAAGCATATTTGTACGAATTGTAGCAATAAGCACGGGCTTCCATCAATTGCGCACGCAGGTTATGCCGCTTATGGTGCATTAATTACGAGCGCTGCTGCGGCCTCCATGCGCTCACGTTGGCATCGTACTGGTTAAGCGCGCTGTTGCCGCCTTGTGCGATGGGCGCCAGGATCTCGCTCTGACGGGCGCTCAGTGACTCGCCGTCGGGAATGGACAGCGAGATATCCCAGCTCTGGCAGATCACGTCGACACGCTCATACATCCACTGGGCAAGCTGCTTTAGATGATCGATGTCCTCCGCATAGACGGTGTCGTCCTGAACCTTGAGGTTATTGAGCTCATCCTGGGTCTTTTTAATCTGATCGCGCAGGGCATAAGCGCTCTGCGACAGCTCCTGGCGGGTGGAGAGCGGCGTACGCAGATAGCCGTTATTAAACGAATCGATGACCTCGCCGATCTGATCATCGTCGCTGTACGACACGATGGTCTGGTACAGGCCGTCGAGCCTGGTGTAGAGCTGGTCGTCAGTTAAGACGGTCTCCTCCTGAACGACCTCGGACGCATCCTCTTGCTTGGACTCTTTCTCGGTGGCCTCGCCCTTTTGGCGCGTGGGGAAGGTGGTCTGAGCAGCCTGGCCAAACTGGTCGTAGAAGCCGGGCATGACGCCCATGGGATCGGCAGTCACAAACCAATACGCACCACCGCACACGGCGGCGAGCACCGCGATGACGATAAGCGGTTTGGGGATATGACGCTTGTGCTTGTGATAGGCATCCTCGTCGGGATGGACCTTGCGCTTGGCCTTTTGCTTTTTGGGCTGGACATCATCGCGCAGGGACACCGGTGTGGGGATATCAACCTTGGGGATGCCAAAGTCCTTATCGAAGGCAGGCAGCACACAGGTCTCGTTGGGGTCAGCTGCATCGGAGAGCACCGCGGCGGCAGATGCCGGCGCATGGGGCACCTCAGTATCGATCTGCTCCTGCGTCAGGCGCGGAAAGCCGGCCGTGCGCCCTGCGGCCAGGTCGGATGCGGCCGCGTCCTCGGAAAGGATGCCTGGCGCGGGGCGCCCGCACTTGGGACAGGTACGGTCATGCGGAGACAGACGGGCGCCGCAGCCGTCGCAGAACACGAACTCGGTATGCTCGGGGCCATCGCCCGGACCAACGTATGCGTTGCAATAGGGGCAGAACGAGGCGCCGTCCTCGATGGTCTTTAGGCAATGCGGGCAGATCACGGCATCCTCTTTTCGGAGCAATTCATACAGTCGAGGTTAGAGCATAACATCGCCACGCCCCCACAGGAGCAAGGCACCAATTCAACATCCCCGCTCACCCCTAAGTTGCGGTGAAATAGGGACTAAATAGGAGGTTAAAACGCTTAAACAGTCCCTATTTCACCGCAACTTAGGGAGGCGTTGGGGCTAGGCGTTCTTTGCAGGCTTTTTCTTCTTGCTCGGCATCGAGACCTTGATGCCCTGGGCGGACTTGGTCACACGCGAGCGAGTGACGCCCGCACCTTTCTTTTTCTTGGGTTGGGCCTTTTCCACACCCTCGAGCGCGCGAACCTCGGCCTCGCGAGCGGTGCGCTCCTCACGGCGCTGCGCCATATCGGCGGCGACGCGCTTGGCAAAACGCTGGGCAGTTGAACCCGTCGAGCTCACCTTACCGCCGCCGCGACCCAGACGAACGCGAACGCCACGGCCAAAGCCGGTGGCAGCATGGCGACGGCGCGGCTTAAGCGAGTCCATCATCGTGGCGAGCTTAAAGAACACCGTGCAGGTAAAGACGATGATCGCCAGCAAGATAACGGCCTCACCCGTCGACAGGTTGGCAATGGACAGCAGCTCAGGGAATCCGATAACGCCCACCAAAATGCCGACGACGACAAATACAAAAAGCACCACGCGCAAGGGAGTAAGCGGCTGCGAGATGCGCCAGATCAGGCTCACGCTCGCCGCACACGACGTAAGCAGGCACATGGTCGAAAGCGTGAGCTGGTTAAAGCCGAACACACGCGCCACAAAGATATCGAGCGCCGCAGCCATTATGACCGCCAGCGACGCCGGCAGCGCACGCTTGAGCACGTTGGTCAAAAATGACCCCTTCACGCGGGCGTTGTTGGGCTCCAAACCCAGCACAAAGCCCGGCGCGCCGATGCAGAAGAAGTTGACGAGCGTCATCTGAATCGGCTCGAAGGGATACGGCGGAAACGCGATGCACAGTGCCGCCAAGCCCATCGAGAACAGCGTCTTGGTCAGAAACAGCGCCGCAGAGCGCTGCAGGTTGTTGATGGAGCGACGGCCCTCGGCCACCACGGCGGGCATCGAGGCAAAATCGTTGTCGACCAGCACGATCTCGGCCACGTTGCGCGCGGCATCGGAACCGGCGGCCATGGCCACGGAGCAGTCGGCCTCCTTGAGCGCCAGCACGTCGTTGACGCCGTCGCCCGTCATGGCAACGGTATGGTCGCGACGCTTGAGCGCCTGCACGAGTTCGCGCTTTTGCTGCGGCGTCACGCGACCAAAGACGTGATAGCGGTCCACCGCCGCATCAATCTTGGACGGCGTATCGAGCGTCGTGGCGTCGACGTAGGCATCGGCCCCCGGAACGCCCACTACGCGCGCGATCGACGACACCGTGCGCGGGTCGTCGCCGCTGATCACGTTGAGGGTCACGCCCTGCTCGTTAAAGTAGCCGATGGTCTCGGCCGCCGAGGTGCGGATCTCGTCACGGATGGTCACAAAGCCCACGGGTTCGGCCTCGCCCACCATATCGCCATCGGGCGTAAAGCCGTCCACGCGCGCCACCACGAGCACGCGGCAGGTATCGGCAAGCTCGGCCACACGATTCTCGACCTGCGCAAATGCGCGATCAGAGAGCACAAACTGCGCGGCGCCCATCACATAGGAGCCCTGCGCAAACGATGCGCCGCTCCACTTTTTGGACGACGAGAACGGAATGACCGACAGCGGCTCGGACACCTCGACCGGACGATCGGCGTAGTAGTTGAGCAGCGCTTGGCAGGTCTCGTTGGCATCTGCCGAGGTCGCACGTGCTACGTTGGCAAGCGCAAAGTCGAGCACCGTGGTCTCGACGGGGACAGCCGCCTCGTCCGAGTCCGCGCCAAAGCCAACACACTCAACAGGCAGCGGGTAGGTGCCCTCGACCTCCATACGGCCCGAGGTAATGGTGCCCGTCTTGTCCAGGCACAGCACGTCGACGCGCGCGAGCGTCTCGATGCAGTAGAGCTGCTGCGCCAGCACCTTGCGACGCGCCAGGCGTACCGTGGCGATCGCGAGCACCGACGAGGTCAGCAGCACCAGGCCCTGCGGAATCATGCCCAACAGGGCACCCACCGTGGACAGCAGCGCCGACGAAGGCACGCGACCGGCAAGCAGCTCGGAAAAACACCACGAAAGCGCGCTATCGCCCGGCGTACCGGCGGCATCCCACAGCTCGCTCACGCTCGAGGTAAAGAGCGCCAGGCCGAGCGGAATCATAATGAGACTCGCGAAGCGCACGATGGCGTTGAGCGCGTTCATGATCTCGGAATTGACCTTTTTGACGTACTTGGCCTCGTTGTTGATCTTGGCCACGTAGTTATCGGCTCCGACATGGATCACGCGGGCGCGCAACAGGCCCGAGTCGATAAAGCTGCCGCTCATGAGCTCGGAGCCAGGCTGCTTTTTGATGAGATCGCTCTCGCCCGTCAGCAGGCTCTCGTTCACGAGCGCCTCACCCGAAACCACCACCGCGTCGGCCGGAATCTGGTCACCGCGTCCCAAGCGGATGATGTCGTCGAGCACGATCTGGTCCAGATCGAGCTCCACCTCGGCGCCGTCGCGCACCGCGATGGCCTTCTTGGAGGTCAGCAGCGTGAGCTTATCGACCATCTTCTTGGAACGCATGGACTGAATGACGCCAATTGCCGTGTTCAAGAACACCACGAACAGGAACGTCAGGTTCTTAAACGATCCGGTCAGCAACACCAAAATCGCCAAGACCGCGTTGATAAGGTTGAACAGCGTGCAGAGGTTTTCGATGATGAGCTCACGGACCGATTTGGTCTTAAGCTCCATGTTGCGGTTGATCTTACCGGCGGCGATGCGCTCCTCGACCTCGGCGGTCGAAAGCCCGCGCTCGATATCCGTTGCTGCCATACCACGTCCCATCACGTCGCGTCGGTATAAGAAAACCGCCCGGACCATGCGAGGTTCGGACGGTCTTGCGTTCGATGGTGCCCCATGTTGGATTCGAACCAACGGCCTTCTGCTCCGGAGGCAGACGCTCTAATCCCCTGAGCTAATAGGGCGACCAGTTGGCATTATACCCAAGTGCGCCACGGGCTAACAAAAGAATAGAAAAAGCTTTGCAATTACGTGGGAGACGCGGCGAAGAGGCTCACTTTAGAACGCAAAAGTGAAACAATTAGTATAAACTCACATGCACCATATATACACGGCTCGCGATGCGGGCCGTTTTTGCAAAAGTTATCCATCGAGGTGAGAGGCACACCATGATTGCAATTTTAAAGCAAAGTGCCAGCGACGAGGCCGTCGGCCATATCGTCAGTTGGATTGAGAAGAAGGGTCTCAAGACCGACGTCTCGCGCGGCGAGAACGAGACCATCATCGGCCTGGTGGGCGATACGACCAAGATCGACCCGTTCCTGCTCGAGTCCATGGATGTCGTCGAACGCGTACAGCGCGTCTCCGAGCCCTTTAAGCGTGCCAACCGCAAGTTCCACCCCGAGGACTCCGTCATCGACTGCGGCCACGGCGTCAAGATCGGCGGCGACCAGTTCCAGGTCATCGCCGGCCCGTGCTCCGTCGAGGGCGAGAACCTCATCCGCATCGCCCGCCGCGTGAAGGCCGCCGGCGCCACGATGCTGCGCGGCGGCGCTTACAAGCCCCGCACCTCCCCGTACGCCTACCAGGGCATGGGCCCCGCCGGCCTGGACCTGCTATGCGAGGCATCCGCCGAGCTCGACATGCCGATCGTCACCGAGATCATGGACCCGCGCGACGTGCAGGTCTTCTTAGACAAGAAGATTGACGTCATGCAGATCGGCGCCCGCAACGCCCAGAACTTCCCTCTGCTCAAAGAGGTCGGCAAGACCAAGACCCCGATCCTGCTCAAGCGCGGCATGTCCGGCACCGTCGACGAGCTGCTCATGGCTGCCGAGTACATCATGAGCGAGGGCAACGACAACGTCATCCTGTGCGAGCGCGGCATTCGCACCTTCGAGACCCGCACCCGCAACACCTTCGACCTCAACGCAGTGCCGGTGCTGCACCACCTGTCGCACCTGCCCGTCGTCGCCGATCCCAGCCACGCCACCGGATACACCCGCTACGTTGAGCCCATGGCGCTCGCTGCGACCGCCTGCGGCGCCAACGGCCTGGAGATCGAGGTCCACGACGACCCGAGCCACGCTTGGTCCGACGGTGCTCAGGCCCTCACCCCCGACCAGTTCGACGACACCATGCGCCGCATCCGTGCCATCCGCGAGGTCGTCTGCCAAGAGACCATGGAGTAGGCCATGGGTACGGTGAGAAACGCACGCGTCAACCAGGGCGGCCCCAAGTGCGCCGGCATCGTCGGCTTGGGTCTGATCGGTGGCAGCTTTGCCCGCGGCTATGCGCAGGCGGGCGTTCGCGTGCTTGCCTGGGACCCCGACGATGACGTGATGACGGCCGCCAGCATGGGCACCGTTGCCGGCGAGCTCAACGACGAGACACTCGGTGAGTGCGACATCATCGTCCTGGCATGCTATCCCGAGGCATGCATCGAGTGGCTCGAGGCACACGCCCAGGCGCTCGCCGACGCCACCGACACCGAGGCCATCATGGGCCCCGTGGTGATCGACACCGTGGGTGTGAAGGGCATCGTGTGTGAGCGGGCCTTTGAGCTTGCACGAGAGCACGGCTTTTACTTTGTGGGCGCACACCCTATGGCAGGCACCCAGTTCTCGGGCTACGCGCACTCCCGTGCCGACCTGTTCCAGGGTGCACCGCTCGTGCTCGTTCCGCCCGCGGTGGACGATGCCCTTAAGCTGGAACTCTTGGGCCAGGTGCGCGAGATGGTGCGCCCCTTGGGGTTTGGCAAGTTCAGCGTGACCACCGCCGCCGAGCACGACCGCGTGATCGCATTTACGAGCCAGCTCGCACACGTGGTGTCCAACGCCTACGTCAAGAGCCCGACCGCCCAGGTCCACCACGGCTTTTCTGCCGGCAGCTACCGCGACCTCACGCGCGTGGCGCACCTCAACCCGCAGATGTGGTCCGAGCTCATGATCGACGACGCCGACGCGCTCGCCTTCGAGATCGACCACCTGATCGATTCGCTCGGCGCCTACAGCCGCGCGCTCAAGAACCGCGACCAGCGTTATCTTGAGAATCTCCTTGCCGAGGGCGATCGCATCAAGCGCGCGCTCGACGACGAGAGCGCCCACTAGACCACCCATCACGCCAGGTCGAAAGGACCATAGCTTATGGCGATTACCATCGATATCGACACCGCACGCCCCTACCAGGTACACGTGGGCACGTTTTTGCTGGAGCAGGCAGGGCCACTCGTTCGCGCCACCGCCGGAGGCACCCGCGCCGTCATCGTGACGGACACCAACGTGGGCCCGCTCTACCAGATGCCCGTTAAGCAGAGCCTGGAGGCGTCAGGCTATGAGGTTAGCATTTGCACCTTCGAGGCCGGCGAGGCACACAAGCGCGCCGAGACCTACGTTGCCATTCTTGAGTTTGTAGCCGAGCACGAGCTTTCGCGTTCCGACGTGATCGTGGCACTCGGCGGCGGCGTTGTGGGCGACGTGGCTGGCTTTGTGGCCGCCACCTACATGCGCGGCTGCAAGTTTGTGCAGATCCCCACGAGCCTGCTCGCCATGGTGGACTCGTCGGTGGGCGGCAAGACGGCCATCGACCTGGCTGCCGGCAAGAACCTAGCTGGCGCCTTTTGGCAGCCGAGCGTAGTTATCGCCGACGTAGGATGCCTTGCCACCCTCACGCCCGAGCAGTTCGCCGATGGCTGCGGCGAGGTCGTCAAGCACGCCGTGATTGCCGATCCGGAGCTTTTCGCCGAACTGGAGAAAACCCCACTCACGCTGGAGCTGCTCAACCAGGACGTGGCCCGCGTGGCACTCATCATCGCCCGCAACATCGACATTAAGCGCGCCGTGGTCGTTGCCGACGAACGCGAGACCAACCAGCGCAAGCTCCTCAACTTTGGACACAGCGCCGGACATGCCGTCGAGGCCTGCGAGCACTTTGAGCTGGGACACGGCAACTGCGTGTCGATCGGCATGGGCATCATCACGCGTGCCGCAGCCCTGCACGGCATTTGCGATGCCGAGCTGCCCGGTCGCATCGAGGAGCTCTGCGCTCGCCATGGCCTCAAGACCCGCTGTGAGCTTTCGGCCGACGCCATCTTTGCCGAGGCGCTGCACGACAAAAAACGCGCCGGTGACACTATCGATCTGGTGATTCCGCACGGTATTGGCCGCTGCAGCATCGACCGCACGCCGCTTTCAACCTTCCATGATTTAATTGCCGAGGGCCTCGGCCAGAAGGGAGACGCATCCGCATGCTAGCCCGCATCACCCCCTCCCCGCTCAAGGGCACCGTTCCCGCTATCGCATCCAAGTCGATGGCGCACCGTCTCATCATCTGCGCCGCCCTTGCCAACGGAGAGACGCATGTGACCTGCAACACCACCTGCGCCGATATTGAGGCCACGGTGCGCTGCCTCACGGCGCTGGGCGCCCGCATCGAGACCGTCGAGGGCGGCTTCCAGGTCCACCCCACCATGAAGAGCATTGAGTTTGGCCTGCTCAAGGCACTTGCGGGCGGCACGCTCGACTGCGGCGAGAGCGGCTCCACGCTCCGCTTTATGCTGCCCGTCGCCTGCGCGCTGGGGGCAGAGGCCACCTTTGTGGGCCAGGGCCGCCTGGGCGCACGCCCCCTCTCCCCGCTCTCCGACGAAATCATAGCCGCCGGCTGCGACCTGCAGGGCCTGGGCGGTTTTCCGCTCAAAACAAGCGGCCGCATGCGCCCGGGCACCTTTATCCTGCCGGGTAACGTGAGCTCGCAGTACATCTCCGGCCTGCTGCTGGCAGCCCCGCTGCTGGCCCAGCCCTCCTGCGTTCAGGTGACCGGCCTTATCGAGAGCCGCCCCTATATCAACCTGACCATCCAGGCTATGAAGGCCTTCGGCGTCGAGGTCAACGTCGAGCGCATCCCCGCCAAGGACGGCCAGCCCGAGATCACGAACTTCCGCGTGAGCAGCGGCTCGTACCGCACGCCTGGCAACGTGACTGTTGAGGGTGACTGGTCCAATGCGGCCTTTTGGCTGTGCGCCGGCGCCATCGGCTCCGACCCCATCACTGTCGAGGGCGTGTCGCTCAGCTCCGCGCAAGGTGATCGCAACGTGCTTGCCGCGCTCTCGCGCTTTGGCGCCCGCATCGTGCGCTCCACCAACGCCGCTACCGTGCAGTCCGACAAGCTCGCCGGCTTTGAGATGAGCGCACACGACATCCCCGACCTGGTGCCCGTTATCTCGGCCGTGGCATCGTTGGCGCAGGGCCGCACGTTCATCCGCGATTGCGCCCGTTTGCGCATCAAGGAATCCGACCGTCTGGCCACTACCACCCGCGAGCTCACCGCGCTGGGCGCACAGGTGCGCATTGCCGGCGACGACCTCATCATCAAGGGTGTCGACGCCTTTACCGGCGGCGAAGTCGATTCGCACAACGACCACCGCATCGCCATGATGGCCGCCATCGCTGCGAGCCGCGCCACTGGCGAAGTTGTGATCCACGGCGCCGAGGCCGTCAACAAGTCCTATCCCGATTTCTTCGACCACTACCGCCTGCTGGGCGGCAAGGTCATGCTCGAGGAGGAATAACATGTCCTCGACCTTTGGCAACGTTTTACATCTGAGTATTTTCGGTCAGTCGCACTCCCCTGCTATCGGTTGCTCACTCGATGGCATTCCCGCCGGTATAGCCATTGACCAGGAGCAGCTGCAGACCTTTTTGGACCGTCGCGCCCCCGGTCGCGACGAGACCTCGACCAAGCGCCGCGAGGCAGACGCCGCGCATATCATCGCCGGTGTGGTCGATGGGCACACCACTGGCGCACCCATCGCAGCAATTATCGAGAACACCAACACGCGCTCCAAGGACTATTCCGAGCTGCGCCGCAAGCCCCGCCCCGGGCACGCAGACTTTCCTGCGCGCGTGAAGTACCACAACATGCACGACGTCGCCGGCGGCGGGCATTTCTCCGGCCGTCTTACGGCTCCCTTGTGCATCGCCGGCGGCATCGCGCTGCAGGCGCTCGAGGCCCGCGGTATCAAGGTCATGGCGCACGTCGCGCAGATCGGCGGCATCTCCGACCTGCCCATGGACGACATGGTCTATCGCGAGACCGACCGCAAGGCGATCCTCACGAACGATCTGCCCTGCATTGACGCCGCCGCAGCCGACCGCATGCGCGAGGAGATCCTATCCGCGCGCGACGAGCTCGACAGTATCGGCGGCATCGTGGAGTGCGGCATCTACGGGCTTCCCGCGGGCATCGGCGACCCCATGTTCGACGGCATCGAGAACCGCATCGCGCAAATCGCCTTTGGTATTCCCGCCGTAAAGGGCGTGGAGTTTGGCATGGGCTTTGCCGTGGCCGCCATGCGCGGCAGCGAGAACAACGATCCGTACCGCGTTGATGCCGAGACCGGCGAGATTGCAGTCGAGTCCAATAACGCCGGCGGCATCCTGGGCGGCATCTCAACCGGCGCACCCGTCATGTGGCGGATGGCCGTAAAGCCGACGCCCTCCATCGGTCGCGAGCAGCAGACCGTGGACATGGACGCCATGGAAAACGCCGAGCTCTCGGTCCACGGCCGTCACGACCCCTGCATCGTCCCGCGCGCCGTCCCCGTAGCCGAGGCAGCCGCCGCCCTCGCGATTTGGGACGCCCTCCTCGAGGACGCCGCCCAGCGCTAAAAATCTCCGGGGGCCAACTCCGGCCCCCACGCCCACCCAGTGATTTTTCTGGGACGGGGATTAAAAAATCATTGTGTACCTAATGATTTTTTAATCCCCGTCCCAGAAAAATCACCGACACGTGAAAGGGGCCTCCATGGACCTTGCCGATATTCGCCAGGCCATCGATGGCATCGACACTACGCTGCTCAACAGCTTTGTCGAGCGCATGGACATTGCCACCGAAGTCGCCAAATCCAAGATCGAGATGGGTAAGGCCGTCTTCGACCCCGCCCGCGAGCGCTCCAAACTCAACAACCTCGCCAGCCGCGCACCCGAGCGCTACGAGGCCCAGACCATCACCCTGTTCCGCCTTCTCATGAGCATGAGCAAGGCCGAGCAGCAGCGCTACATCAACGAGGTCAAGGGCATCACAGTGTCGCAAAAGGCCCATGCCACGGCCGTAGCCTTTGACACGCCCTTCCCACAGACGGCTACCGTCGCCTGCCAGGGCGTCGAAGGCGCCTACAGCCAGATCGCCGCGTGCAAGCTCTTCGACGTACCCGATATCGCCTTCTTTGATACCTTCGAGGGCGTCATGCGCGCCGTACGTGACGGCTTTTGCGAGTTTGGCGTGCTGCCCATCGAAAACTCCACTGCCGGCTCGGTCAACGCCGTCTACGACCTGCTTGCACAGTTCGACTTCCATATCGTGCGCTCGCTGCGCCTCAAGATCGATCACAACCTGCTCGTCAAACCCGGCACCAAGCTCGCCGACGTGCGCGAGGTCTACAGCCACGGCCAAGCCATTGCCCAGTGCGCCGGCTTTATCGAGGGCCACGGCCTGCATGCCACCAAGTACCCCAACACCGCCATGTCGGCCGAGATGGTCGCCAACTCCGAACGCACCGACGTCGCCGCCATCGCCTCGCGCAGCTGTGCGGCGCTCTACGGCTTGGAGGTGCTGGAGTCCAACATCCAGGACTCGGACAACAACTACACGCGCTTTGTCGTCATCAGCCGCGAGCCGCGCGTTTATCCCGGTGCCAACCGCACCTCGCTCATGATCACCACGGCCAACGAGCCGGGCGCCCTCTACCGCGTGCTCGAGCGCTTCTACGCGCTCAACATCAACCTCATCAAGCTTGAGAGCCGCCCCATCCCCGGCCACGACTTTGAGTTTATGTTCTACTTTGACCTGGACTGCCCCTTTGGCAGCAAGGCCCTCGACGACTTGCTCGATTCCATCGACGACGTGTGCGAGAGCTTTACCTACTTTGGCAGCTACACGGAGGTGCTCTAGATGACCGATACCGCCACAACCCGCCCCTACGGCGTGCTAGGCCGTGTGCTGGGCCACAGCTACACCCCGACCATCTACAAGGAGCTCGCAGGCCTGGAGTATGTGCGTTTTGAGCGTGAGCCCGAGGATCTCGAGGCTTTTATGACGGGCGATGAATGGGAAGGCACCAACGTGACCATCCCCTACAAGCGTGCCGTCATGGACTACCTGGACGAGTTGAGCCCCCTGGCCGAACGCATGGGCAACGTCAACACTATCACGCGCCTGCCCGATGGCCTCCTGCGCGGCGACAACACCGACTACTTTGGTTTTCAGTGTCTGGTCGAAGAGCTGGGCGTTGAAGTTGCCGACAAGAAGGTCCTTGTGCTCGGCGCCACCGGTGGCGCGGGCACTACGGCCAGCATGGTGCTCGGCGATCTGGGCGCCATCGTCGTACCCGTAGGTCGCACGAGCGAGGTCAATTACGACAACATCGCGCAGCAATCCGATGCCGCGCTGCTCGTCAACTGCACGCCTGCCGGCATGTTCCCCCACTGCCCCGACGCTCCCTGCGCGCTCGAAGGCCTCGATGCGCTCGAGGGCGTCATCGACATTGTCTACAACCCCGCCCGCACGGGTCTGATGCTCGAGGCCGAGCGCCGCGGCATCCCCTGCATCGGCGGCCTGCTCATGCTTGTGGCACAAGCAGCACAGGCTGTTGAGCGCTACACCGGCAAAGCCACCCCGCACGAGCGCATCCTGGATGTGACGGAACGTCTGTCCCGCCGCGAGCAAAACATCGCGCTCATCGGCATGCCGGGCTCGGGCAAGACCCGCGTGGGCGAGCAGATCGCCCAGCTCACGGGCCGCGAGCACATCGATCTCGATCGCGCCCTCGAGGAGCGCCTGGGTATGCCCTGCGCCGACTTTATCGTCGAGCACGGCGAGGTGGCCTTCCGCGAGCAGGAGACAGCGGCGCTGGCCGACATCTCCAAGCGCAGCGGCCTGGTGCTCTCCACCGGCGGCGGCGTGGTCACGCGCGATGAAAACTATCCGCTGCTGCACCAGAACAGCCAAATCGTGATGCTTAACCGCAAGCTCGACGAACTCGCTCATAAGGGACGCCCCATCACTGCCCGCGATGGCATCGAAAAGCTCGCCGAGCAGCGCATGCCGCGCTACCGCGCCTGGGCCGACCACATCATCGACTCGCGCGACTGCGCCGCCAACACCGCCCGCGCCGTCCTCGACACCCTCCCACCCGCTCTCTAAGAAAAACCGCCACAAAGGGGACAGGCACCTTTGTGGTGGTTTTTCGTTCCGCCTCACCGCCCGCCCAACCGCAAAGGAAGCAACCATGAAAGCACTCGTCATCAACGGCCCCAACCTCAACATGCTCGGCATTCGCGAGCCGGGCATCTACGGCAGTGACAACTACGACCACCTGGTCCAGATCTGCCAGGAGGCAGGCGCTGCACAGGGTTTTGACGAGGTCGAGGTCTTCCAGTCCAACCACGAGGGCAGCATCGTCGACAAGATCCAGGAGGCTTACGGCAAGGTCGACGGCATTGTCATCAACCCGGCTGCCTACACGCACACGAGCGTGGCCATCCTCGACGCCCTCAAGGCCGTCGCCATCCCTGCCGTCGAAGTCCACATCAGCGCCATAGAGACGCGCGAGGACTTCCGCCAGGTGAGCTATGCGCGCCTAGCCTGCTTCGCCACCATCACCGGCGAGGGCCTCCAGGGTTACGCTCACGCGCTGGAGCTGCTGAAAGTGCATCTGCTACACTAATCTTTGAGACAAATGAGCCAGTGGCGTTTGCCCTGAATCATTTGTAACTGTTCGATTGACATACAAAGGAGCATATCCATGTCCCAGTACGATTACCTTGTCGTCGGTGCCGGCCTTTCGGGTGCCGTCTTTGCCAATGCCGCCAAGCGCGCCGGCAAGTCGGTCCTGGTCATCGACCGCCGCGACCACATCGCCGGCAACATCTACACCGAGGACGTCGAGGGCATCCAGGTCCACCGCTACGGCGCGCACATCTTCCACACCTCCATGAAGGACGTCTGGGACTACGTCAACCGCTTCGCCGAGTTCAACAACTACGTCAACTCGCCGGTTGCCAACTTCCACGGCAACATGTACAACATGCCTTTCAACATGAACACCTTCGCCAAGATGTGGCCGGGCGTCGTCACGCCGGCCGATGCCAAGGCCAAAATCGCCGAGCAGGTGGCTGCCGAGAACATCGGCGAGCCGCAGAACCTGGAGGAGCAGGCGCTGTCGCTCGTCGGCCGCGACATCTTCGAGACGCTCGTGAAGGGCTACACCGAGAAACAGTGGGGCCGCGACTGCAAGGATCTACCCGCAAGCATCATCAAGCGCCTCCCCTGCCGCTTTACCTACGACAACAACTACTTCAACGACCGCTACCAAGGCATCCCCATGGGCGGCTACACCAAGATGGTCGCCAACATGCTCGAGGGCGTCGAGGTGCGCTGCGGCGTGGAGTACAAGGAGCTGATCGCCGCCGAGCCCGATATCGCCGCCAAGACGATCTACTGCGGCCCCATCGACGCGTTCTACGACTTTAAGCTGGGCACGCTCGAGTACCGCAGCCTGCGCTTTGAGACCGAGACACTCGACGAGCAGGACCACCAGGGCGTGGCCGTGGTCAACTACACCGAGCGCGAGATCCCCTACACCCGCATCATCGAGCACAAGCACTTTGAGTTCGGCACCCAGGACAAGACCGTCATCACGCGCGAGTACCCGGCCGACTGGAAGCCCGGTGACGAGCCCTACTACCCCATCAACGACGCCAAGAACGAGGCCCTCTACAGGCAGTACGAGGAGCTGGCAGCGCAGGAGGGCGACGTGATCTTTGCCGGTCGCCTGGGCGGCTACAAGTACTACGACATGGACAAGGCCATCGCCGCCGCTTTCGAGCTCGTCCGCAACGAGCTGGGCGTGGAGCCCACGGAGGCGTAAACAAGGCGGCCATAAACACACAAGCAGGAAGCCCGGCACAGTTTATTGCTGTGCCGGGCCTATTTATAGAGCGATCGAAACGCACCATTTCCATTTGAGAAAATAGGCTGCAAGTCATCCCCATGTCTTGCAGCCTTTGTTTAAACAATAGCACGCCCACGTGCCAAAAAACAAAGACCCGGCATTAAACCGGGTCTTCAAAAACTCTCTGGTGCTCCATGGCGGATTCGAACCGTCGACCTTGGGATTAGAAGTCCCCTGCTCTATCCAACTGAGCTAATGGAGCATAATAGCCGCACGTCCAAGCGGGTACAAGTTCACACGGCTAATAAATTATAACCTACTTGAACTGGTCATGGTACGCCTTGCAGACCTCGTCCACGGGACCATCCATGCGCAGGTCACCCTTCTCGATCCATACGGCACGCTGGCAAATGCGCTCAACCTGCTCCATGGAGTGAGAAACGAATAAGACCGTGACGTCACCACTCTCGATAAAGTGCTGAATGCGACGCTCGCACTTCTGCTGGAAAAAGACATCGCCAACAGAAAGCGTCTCATCGACGATTAGGATATCGGGCTCGGTAATCGTGGCGATAGCAAAGGCAATGCGCGCAACCATACCCGAAGAGAAGTTCTTCAAGGGCATGTCAACGAAGTCTTTAAGCTCAGCGAACTCAATGATCTCGTCAAAACTAGCGTCGATAAACTCCTTGGTATAGCCAAGCAGCGCGCCGTTCAGATAGATATTCTCACGCGCGGTAAGCTCCGGGTCAAAGCCGGCACCGAGCTCAATCAGCGGCGCAATATTGCCATGGACCTTAACCTCGCCTTCGCTGGGCTCCAAAACGCCAGCGATGATCTTGAGCATCGTAGACTTGCCGGAGCCATTGGTGCCAACAAGACCAACGACCTCGCCGCGATGCACATCAAACGAAATGTGCTTAAGTGCACGGAACTCCTCAAAGAACAGCTCGTGCTTGGCGAGCTTAATAAAGTACTCCTTGAGGTTTGTAAGCGACTCAGACGCCATGTTAAAGATCATGGTGACGTCTTTGACCTCAACAGCAAGGGGCTGCTTGCTGTAATCAATAGCAGATTCAGTCATGAACAGCACTCCTTAGATGTAGAGAATAAACTTGTGCTCGGTCTTATGGAACACGGTATAGCCAATAGCAAGGGCAAGAACAGCCCAAACAACACACAGCCCAAAGGTAAGCGCAGAAGGCACGGTATTAAACAGGAAGATATCACGCATAAACTGGAGATAGTTGTACATGGGATTGACAACCACGAGCACCTGAATCCAATGTGCCATTTGGCTGATGTAATCGGTCGTCCAAAAAATAGGCGTCAGATACATCCAGGCCGTGATAACAACAGTCCACAGATGCATAACATCCCGGAAAAAGACCGCCAGCGCCGACAGCATCATGCCCAAGCCCATGCAGAAACACATAAGCAACAGCAAGCAAACCGGCAGCAGAATTAAATGCCAGGTAGGGACAACACGGAAAAAGAGCATAACAAGGGCGACGGCAACCAAAGAGAAGGAAAAGTTGACAAGAGAAAACAGCACCTTCTGCACCGGAAACACCCAGCGATGGACCTTAACCTTCTTAAGCAGAGAAGACGCCCAAATGATGGACATGAGCGCCTGGTTCGTCGACTCGGACATGACGGAGAACGTAATGTTACCGACAATCAGATACAACGGATACATTTCAGGCGTAATTGATCCATTGCGGCTCTGGCCAAAAATCGTCGAAAACACAATCGACATAACAACCATCATCAGCAGTGGGTTAAGCACAGACCATGCCACGCCCAAAACACTGCGACGATATTTAATTTTAAAATCTTTGGTGACAAGCTGCTTAAGAATGAACTTGTCCTTTTCGAAATCATTTTTAGCGTGAGAGGCCGGTTTAGCCACCGCTTTCTGACTCTCTACATTGTCAGCCACGGACCATCTCCTTGTCTCGTAAAACATAACATTGGAAAGTATAGCCCTCCCACGTTAACGATAACCCACCGCAACAAATCTGGAAAACTAACCCATATCTAATCAAAGGGGCAGGCGATAGGTATACTTTCGACCAGATGAGTCATTAAAGGAGGTCCTACATGGACTATTCGAATACCGCCGTCATAATCCCCTGTTACAACGAAGCACTGACGATTGGCAAAGTTGTCGACGATTTTCATCGAGAGCTGCCCGGCGCAGTTGTCTATGTCTACGACAACAACTCTTCCGATGACACTTCGCATATCGCTAAGCAGCACGGGGCTACGGTGCGCCACGAGCCCAGGCAGGGCAAAGGCAACGTGTGCCGCCAAATGTTCCGTGATGTCGATGCCGAATGCTACTTGATGGTCGACGGCGACGATACCTACCCCGCCGAAGCTGCCAAGTCACTCTGCAATCCCATCCTTAACGGCGAAGCGGATATGACCGTTGGCGATCGCCTGTCAAACGGCACCTATGCCGAAGAGAACAAACGAGCCTTTCACGGCTTTGGCAACAACCTTGTTCGCGCCATGATTAAATGGATATACGGTTACAGCTTTGACGACGTGATGACCGGCTATAGAGCCATGAGCAAACCCTTCGTCAAGACGTTCCCCGTCTTGAGCGAGGGCTTTCAGATCGAAACCGAGCTCTCCATCCATGCCGTCGACCACCGCTGGCGCATTCAAGACGTGCCGGTAGAGTATCGAGATCGACCTGCCGGCTCTGAATCCAAACTCAACACGGTCAGCGACGGCATCAAGGTCATCGCAATGATTGGAACGCTCTTTAAAGACTATCGTCCGCTCAAGTTCTTTAGTCTTATCGCGATCATCTTTGCCATCATAGGGCTCGCTCTCGGTATACCAATCGTCGCAGAGTACTTCCAGACCGGATTAGTCCCTCGCTTCCCCACCGCAACGCTCGCCGCCTCGTTTATGTTCCTATGCGGGCTAAGCCTGGCAACGGGGCTTATCCTCGACTCGGTTGCGAAGGTTGAACGAAAGCAATGGGAGCTACAAGCCTATAAAACCTATTCAAAATAAGAAGAGGTCCGGACTTAAGCCGGACCTCTTCTTATTTAAGACCTAAATACTGTTCCCAGAACTCTCGCGAAGTCATATAAGGCATAGCATCTTTCCATGCCCCCCTGACGCTCTTGCCTTCTTTACGATATCGCGCCATCAATTCGTGCTCTCGGCTACGAATACTCTTGAACCGCGCTCGATCCATTGTGCGGACCGATCCCTTCTCGCGGGTCGGATCAAGAAAGACCAGCGTCTTGCAACGCGTCGAGTTGCCTTCAAGCGTACAACTGCCATTCTTAACCACATAGCCGGGCTTTCCACGCAACAGCGCATCGGGAAGATAGTGCTTGTCGTAAGGAATAGATCTCCAGTACTTCATAAACTTCGAAGGATGGAATTCCAGACTAGCATTGGCGAGTACTTGCTCCGTAACCCCGGCATTACGAAGAAGATTTGGATCCATTTGGGAAACAGGAATCAGCTTTTCGTTTAACTTACCCTTGCCGATCATCGTCGCGGCACCATCAAGCTTCTGGAGATACACAGGGCCACGCAGATAGTCCTCAAAGCCATCGAGAATAAACTCGGCAGCCTGATAGTCCATATCCCGCAAGTTCTGACGTACCCCTCGCTGAATACGAAGGACAAACATCTTCTCATCAGCACAATCATCGAGAGCAATCATGGCAAAGAAGTTGCGGAAGTACTGGTAGCAATCCACTGAAGCCCTAAAACGTCCCTCGAAACTTGCATGCCACACGCAAATGCAATTCATAGTCATATAGACAGGCTTATTGCGCATGCCAAACTCAACATCGTCGCAGCGGATGAAGAAGGGCATGGGAAGGCCGTTCCTTTCGATAGCCTTCACAGGAATACAGCTATACCACCAGGCTCCATAAGCCTGATCAACCTCGACGTTTGTACGTTCGTTTTCGAGGATATCAGGCAATTTGCCAACATTCAGATCCCCTTTTACGCGACGATAAGCACCGGTAGTCGCGACATACGAGACATCCTCAAACTGACGAGTGGGATCCTCCATCGAAAGCATGGCGCCGTTAATAAAGGCATCCTTATATTTGCCCCTAGCAAGAGAGAGCAGGTTGAACGTACGAATCAAACTCTCGGGCATGATAGAGACATCGTCATCCATCAAAATGATATGGGTGAACTGACCAGGAGTTTCGGTAGCCGCCATCATTCCACGTGCAAATCCTCCCGAACCGCCCGTATTGGGATTCGGAAGCACGGTGACTAGCTCATCGGAAAGTGATGCAGAATCGAGCGTCTGGCCATTGTCGACGACAAACATGTGAAAGTGGTCGCGAATCGGACCGACCTCTTTGGAGATGCCTGCTTTAACGAGTTCAATATTCGGAAGAATGTACTGCTCATTCTTAAATGTAGTAGTAGAAAGAGCAAGATTGATCTGGTTAATTGAGTCCTCAGGAACATCAGTCAGATAAAAGGCGTTCAAGAGGTCTACGGAATAGCCCTCATCACTCTCAATCCTAAAACCAATCAAGTCGTAGCCGGTTGTATCGATATCAATATCGAGAACGCAAGGATCAACTTCATCGCCATCAAAAGGATTCGATTTAAGCTCGACAGGATTCAGCTCGCCAGACCTCACTCCATGAACGACAACCCGGCCCCTGCCAAATAAAGCCATATGCAAGACGACGCCGTCAACAGACGCATACTGATGCCATTTGCCAGCAGATAAGCCATTTACATACGTCAGAAAGCCAACGTTTCCATTGATATGAAGTGAATGAATGTCGTCATCATACGAAGCCTCACCGGAGAGCACGCGATAGTAGAGTTCGGGAAAATCCTTTGCATGCTTTTCAACTTTAAGTACAACATTCGCAAGTTTAAACTGCATTTTAAATACCTTAATCAAAGCCGTTGTAACTACTAATTACATTCGTCGACAAACCTTGCCATCGCGGAGCGAACATCGGGATCAGACAAAACATCCTTTGCAAAATGATCATGCCCGCAGATGTCCATAGGCATATAAGGCCATCCAGGGAAACAGTCATCAGCAACTCCCTCAGCGTTCGAAGGAATTGAAAAGGAAAAATCCTCAAAAGCATGCTTACCGACGGGCAATATATCATTATGGTCCCAGATAATTTTCCGCTTTGGTGCATTAAACATATTGTCTATTGCATATGCAAAATCGCCACAAGGATCACTAGTCAACAAGCAGAGTTCATGAGCCTTATCATTAAATTGATCAAATACTTCCTGAACTCGATCGACATCCGCCTTAGTTATGGCAGCTCTCTGCGCCTTTAGATCCACATCTCCGCATTGAACACAAAAGCCGCTCTCAGGATGGAACATCCAAGGATTGTCTCTCCAAAAACTGAAATCACATTCATGTTGGTCAAAGTAATCCATTAGTTCAATTCTGAGTTGTCTAAGCTGATCATTAGAATGCTTAGAATTTCCTACCGCCCAATCGTAGATAGAGATATCAATAAAACAGGGAATAAATGAGCTTTTTGAGCAAAAGCGAACTTGACGACACTTTACAAACCAGTCATATACGAGAGTGATTTGATATTCAGGGTCGTTTTTCAAAGCGGCAGTGAGCTTATCCACATCGGACCTAATCATGCAGATATCAATATCGTCATCCCAAGGAATAAAACCCGATCGAGACAAAGTGCCAACGAGAGAACCATAAGAGAGCCAGTATTGAATATTATTGGCAGTGCAAATCGCGTCTAGCTTACTCATCAACGCCGCGTTTGCCTGCTGCATCAATCGAATATCGCCCTCGGCGTCGGGTAACGCATCAAAGATTTTGCAACGGAGCTCAAAAGGGGTGAGATCGGGGTACGCACGCCGTGCCAATAATTCAAAGCGGAGGGCCATCTGTTCTGACAGACTTTGTTGGCGTTGCTTGAGCAAATCAATCTCTGGAAATAATCGAGTATCGAATTTGTAATTGATATTCATATTGATGCCTTTATCGGCCTGTTCAATACGGGCGAAAACCTCGTCAAAACGACGATCCATATCCTCATGCATGGCATGTAATGAACGGGATGAGCCGGGAAGAATCTTTTTTATATTTGAAAGCAACGACATGACCTAACCTTCCCAATGACAGACAATGAACGAAGCACAATTACTCATATGATACAAAAGAATGAGTGGGTCTCACTTTGAAACCCACTCACATGAAGACTACTCCGACGCCTCTTTCAAATACTGTTTCCAGAAATCGATTGAAGTAAAGACATCTCTATACGAAGCGTATTCGGCATAAATCTTGTCTTTGTTACGCTTGAATTCCTTCTCGGCCTTACGAAAACGAGTCCAAACCTCTTTGAAACGCTTCTTATCCATATGTCTAATGGCGCCCTTTTTATTAGGCATATCTACCACAATAAGCGTGTCAACATTCCTGATTTTACCGGCGGGATAGACCCATCCCGCAGCATCAATAACAGCAACCTTGTCCCTACGCTTTGCTGAATCATTAACAAATCGATGGCCATTGATGGTGATAAAGTCAAAAAGAGACTGGAGCTTACTTCGACCGCCTTCTAAGGACAAATTGTAATAAGTCAAAGAGTTTAAGTCGACGCCAAGCTTCAAAGCTTCTGGAGCAAGTTGTTCTAGAGGGATCAGTCTCTCTTTCTCCCTATTCGCTTCCATGAAACGCGACTCAGCAACAGGATGGGAGATCCATTGTGGACCCCTCAGAAAATCCTCCAGTCCTTTAACAGCAAGCATTGCATCGTCATAATTAAATTTCTTGAGATCGAGCTCAACCTCTCGCCTGATTTCTTTTAGAAAATCAGTAATCGGAGCAATGCCAGTTGTCGCTTGGCTGATGAGTGTATTACGGCTCACCTGATATCGTTCAACAGCAGCGCTGTATTTGAACTTAAACGCATTGTGCCAGACACAGATACCATTCATGGTCATGAATTTGGGCTTGCAACGAAGAGCGTACTCGGCGTCATCGGATCGGACAAACAACGGCAGAGGAAGCCCGTAGGCTTCAATAGCCGTTACAGGAATCACGCAGAACCACCAACCCGCATACTGCTGAATCGTATCCCCATATAAATCCGAAGGTGTCTGGAAAACCTCAGACTCAACGATGTCATGAAGTGACGTCATGTAACCTTCGGGTTTCAAAGGGGAAAAATTGCCCTTTTGAGTAAAAAATCCCAAATCCTCAGTACGAAGCTCCGGCTCTTCAAGACTCATCATCGCGCCAGATAAAAAGGCATTAACATATTCGTCTTTAAGCAATGACAGCAGATTGAATGTTCGAATGAAGCTCTCCGGGAGAACCTCAACATCATCATCCATGAGCAAAACGTGTGTCGCTTTCGGAGACTGCTCAAGTGCCTCAATCATGCCACGAGCAAATCCACCGGAACCACCAACATTAGGATTGGGATGAATCGTAACCTGCGAAGAATTTAAGCTAGCGCAATCTAGCGTTCGTCCGTTATCAATAACATGAACATGGAAATGCTTCGAAATCAGTTCGTCAGAATCTATCACGTATTTCTGTAAAAGTGAAAGATTGCGAAGGATGTAATCCTCTTTTTTGAACGTAGTACTTGCGAGCGCAAGCTCGACAGAGCGAACATCATGCTCATCGCAGACGCAATAATAATATGCGTTGCGAAGCTTAACAGGACCAGCCGTGCTGATGCGGAATGAGTGAAGCGTCTCCCCATCAATTGGAGTGAGTTCCAAATCAAAGGACTCCCACTCATCAGATGAGCACAACTCAGCGTCCGAGCAGTCTACTAAAGAGGGACTCCAACTGTAGCTATTGGCATATGTCTGTTGAAGAACACAGGCAGAACCACGATATTCAAAATGAAGATAGAACCTTTTTGCAATTGTGTACTTCCGCCACTTACAAATAGAAAGAGAATTAAAGTACGTCGTAAAGTCAATACTTGAAGGTGACGCTATGTTGACAGAGCTATTGGAAGCTGAGGTCGCATGGCCCTCAAGCACCCTGTAGCACAGTGATGGGTACTGAGACATAACGTCAGAATCGCTAAATATTAAATTGGCGAGTTTAAACTTCATCTAACAACCAACCCTAATTCTCTAATTGACATCATCTATCCGATACAGACGGTTATCGTCTTTCGATAGTACTAACGTAAGCCCTGGAGTATCATCCGTGATCTTATTGATACCCCTCCAGAGCTTCTCCTGATAGTACAAATAATAAGGATGCTCATCATCCCTACAGCCACCTTGCCCTAATATCAAAATATACTTTGCGCTCAAATTTTGGGCCGCCCGTCTAACTTCGGGATTCACTGAAATTTGATTCAGCTTTGTACGAACCAATTGGCTGTCCCTAGAGTCATTGTTATTTTCGCCAATATGCGTCGTGCGGTAGTAGACATTTAAATCAGAAACCGAATTTGCAAAGAAACTGCCATCCTCCGGATTATTGAGAATAACGTCGTCTGAATTGACAACCTTTTTTACCTCATTAACAAAAGCTTGCTCTTCTCCCGAATAGAAATTAGGAGCGGTAAGAGAGTATTTACCGATCTGCGCAGCCGATGTATTGCCAAAAGCAGTAGTGATTTTTAAATGACCATATATGTCAAAATTAGGGGCATAGATCAATACTGATGCAATTAAAAGGAGCACTGAAACGATGGCTCCGGCGGACCAATGCTCAAAACAATAGCAGCGTTTAATTCGACCATAAAGGAATTCAACCATACGAAGGCAGCCTAAAACTACCAAGGGCATCGATGCCAGTACACAAATGGCAGCCACACGATTACCGTCTGTATACCAAAATCCTGACAGCAACGATTTAAACGACAAATCGGTACCCTTAGCAACAACAGTGATCATTGCGCCAACGGTAAACGATGCACACAGCCACCTGTTTCGCTTTTCTCTAAAAGAATAAAGGACCCCTACGATAAAGAGCAGCGAAATAAGAAGCTGAGCCATACACCCGAGAGAAAAAGAGAAATCAAAGCAATTAACAAACGCTTGGAATAACGAACACTCCCTGGACCACCAAAAGCCAACGGTGCTCTGCATAAAAGGTAGCTTATACATAAATACCCATATGGCAACGACGCCTAAGCAAAAAATCGCCATGATGATGTTTCTTTTTTTGTTTGAGAAACAGGAGGTTGAGAAATATAACCGAGACGCAATATAAGGACAGATAAATACACCAAAGGTAAAGACTGCAGACGGGTGAACAAATGCAACCCCAAAAAACCCTAAACACATCAAGAAAGCGGTGGAAACATCTCTTTTAGCGCTTCCGAAAGAGGCCGTCAACGTAATTAGCGCAGAAGCCAAAGCCGGAACGAAAAAACATGCAATAACATATGGGAAAAGAGGCCCATTGCAAGTGACCAGTTTCCAGGGAAAAGCAGAAAAAGCAAGAGTAAATAACGATCCTAGACGCACAATTGAATCATTATCGGGATATAGAGTCCGCATAAAAGTGAGAACGCAAATTGGAAAGCACACAGCCATCAAGACGACAAACGAAGAAGTTTCAGCGATAACCGAACTGTGAGAAGTCAATCCGCCGGCAACGGCCGCAATGATATGCCAACCGGAGGGATAAAAACCACCTGAGCCATTAGAACCAGTACACGGCGTCACACCTTCAGGAAGCAGAGAATAAATATTCGGCACCTGTGTAAAGTCCCCAGAAGCCATAAAAAAATGAATCAAATTCAAATGTGTAACATTGTCGTGGGCCTGATCGAAGCTAAAGGCACTATCCATATTTTTGACAAAGAAAATCGAAGTTAGAACCAAAGCCACACAGACGTACAGAAAAGCAAGAGAAAGGTCTTGTCTTGAGATCGATACAGTTAATTGCTTTAAAAAAAACCGAGCAATAGCAAATAGACTCAGACCAATGACAAAGTTTATGATGAAGAAAAAGAGAGCGTTAGTTGAGAAGCCCAAAATAGAAAGTATTAGCCCTGTGGTCGAATACAGGGCGAAACTCAATGCAGGAGCAATGGCGATCTGAAGAAGGTCGATCCTCGAACGAACTGCACAAGCGAGCAACATTCCGGGAAAATAGAGAACGCAAAGGAACGCAAATGCGTTACATAAAAATAAGAACCAGCCGTACATAAACAAAACCAACCAATAAAATCAATATGTGTATCATTCAAACTAGAATTTGTTTTCGAAATAGTAGCTTCAAGGTTGCCCGACAATAGCGCCAAAACCGTTGACAGATAGCCGATCCGAAATGATCAGGCATACGCCAAAAGACCAAAACGCTATAGTATCTGCGCACTAAATCAAACTGGTTAAGTATTTCAATAAAGATGTTTCCCAGTCAGGCATGCGAAAGCCGACCGAATCGAGCTTGGACAGGTCGAGCGCGGAGTGGACCGGACGCGGGGCGATGGGGCCCGCGGCGCTCGCGTAGTAGTCGGCGGTGCTGACGGGGACCACCTTGTCCCCGTTGCCGTTGGCGGCATCGAAGACGGCGCGTGCGATGTCCGCCCAGGACCTGACCGCGCCGGAGCCGGTGCAGTTGTAGGTGCCGTAGGGGGCGTGCGTCCCCAGCACGTGGAAGATGGCCTCGGCCATGTCGCGCGTGAAGGTCAGGCGGCCCAGCTGGTCGTCCACGACGGTGACCTTGTCAAGCTTGTCGTCCGGGTCGGCGACGCGGTCGGACAGGCCCTTCATCGTCTTGACGAAGTTGTGGCCCTCGCCGATGACCCAGGAGCTGCGCATGATGTAGTGGCGCGGGCAGCCGGCCACGGCGATGTCGCCGGCGGCCTTGGTCTGGCCGTAGACGGACAGCGGGCTGAGGGGCTCCTCCTCGGTATGGACCTCCGCCGTGCCGTCGAAGACGTAGTCGCTGGACACGTGGACGAGCGTGATCCCGCGCTCGGCGCAGGTGCGGGCGAGCAGCGCCGGGCCGGTGGCGTTGGCCTTCCAGGCGGTCACGCGGCCCTCGGGGGTCTCCGCCTTATCTACCGCCGTGTAGGCGCCGCAGTTGATGACCGTGCCGTAGAGCGACCAGTCGTACTGCGAATAGGCCGCCGGGTCTGACATGTCGAAGGTGTCGATGTCGCAGAAGTCGAAGTCCTTCGCCACGCCGCGCTCCTCGGCGAGCTCGCGCACCGCGCGGCCCAGCTGGCCGTTGCAGCCGGTGACGAGCGTCCTCTTGGGCGCCATGGGGACGACGTCCTTCAGCATCGGGTGGTTGAGGTCGGCCTCGGAGACGGTGGCCTGGTCCAGCGGGATGGGCCACTCGATGGCGAGCTCCGGGTCGGCGAGGTTCACGAAGGTGTAGGTCCTCTTCAGCTCCAGCGACCAGTGGGCGTCCACCAGGTAGGTGTAGGCGGTGCCGTCCTCCAGGGCCTGGAAGGAGTTGCCCACGCCGCGCGGGACGTAGATGGCCTTGCTTGGGTCCAGGGTGCAGGTGAAGACTTTCCCGTAGGTGGCGCTGCCCTCGCGCAGGTCCACCCAGGCGCCGAAGACGCTGCCGCGGGCGACGGAGATGAACTTGTCCCAGGGCTCGGCGTGGATGCCGCGGGTGACGCCCCTCTTCTCGTTGTAGGAGACGTTGTTCTGGACGACGCGGAGGTCGGGGATGCCCAGGGCGGTCATCTTGGCGCGCTGCCAGTTCTCCTTGAACCAGCCGCGCGAGTCGCCGTGCACGGCCAGGTCGACGACCTTGAGGCCCCCGATGCCGGTCTCGGTGACGGAGAGGTCCTTCTCGAATGCGATGTCTGCCATGTGGGAAAAGCTCCTATCGAAGAGGTTGGGTAACCGGGGGCGCCCGCGCGGGGACGCAGGATCATCCCCATGCCCTGCGGCCCCGCGCGGGCGCCCCGCGGTGCGGTCCGCCGGGATGCGGTCTTACTGGCCCTGGGCCCTGTACCTGGCCTCGGTGGCCTCCTTGGCCGGGCGCCACCAGGACTCGTTGGCCACGTACCAGTCGATCGTTTGCTTGAGCCCCTCGGCGAAGTCGGTGTGGGCCGGCCTCCAGCCCAGCTCGCGCTGCAGCTTCGTGCTGTCGATGGCGTAGCGGCGGTCGTGGCCGGGGCGGTCGGCGACCCAGTCGAAGTCCTCGGGGTCGCGGCCCATGGCCTCCAGGATCATGCGCAGCACGGTGATGTTGTTCTTCTCGCCATTTGCGCCGATGAGGTAGGTCTCCCCCATGCGGCCCTTCGCGAGGATGTCCCAGACGGCCGAGCTGTGGTCCTCGGTGTGGATCCAGTCGCGGACGTTCTCGCCGCGTCCGTAGAGCTTCGGCTTGACCCCGTCGATGATGTTGGTTATCTGCCTGGGGATGAACTTCTCCACGTGCTGGTAGGGGCCGTAGTTGTTGGAGCAGTTGGAGATCGTGGTGCGAAGCCCGTAGGTGCGGGTCCAGGCGCGCACGAGCATGTCGGAGGACGCCTTGGTCGAGCTGTACGGGGAGCTCGGGTGGTAGGGCGTCTCCTCGGTGAACTTGGCGGGGTCGTCGAGCGCAAGGTCGCCGTAGACCTCGTCGGTGGAGACGTGGTGGTAGCGGACGCCGTGCTTGCGGACGGCCTCCAGCAGGCGGAAGGTGCCCTCGACGTTGGTGCGGAGGAACGGCTCGGGGTCGGCGATGGAGTTGTCGTTGTGGCTCTCGGCGGCGTAGTGGACGATCGCGTCGTGGCCGGGGACGATGCGGTCCAGCAGCCCGGCGTCGCAGATGTCGCCCACGACGAGCTCCACGCGGTCGGAGGGCAGCCCGGCGATGTTCTCGGGGTTGCCGGCGTAGGTCAGCTTGTCCAGGACGGTGACGTGGACGCCCGGGTGGTTCTTCACCACGTAGTGCACGAAGTTGCTTCCGATGAAGCCGCAGCCGCCCGTGACGATGATGTTCCTGGGCTCGAAGAGCTCTTCAGACATGTTTCTATCTCCCGTTGGATCGGATTAGTACTCGCGCGGGCTGTTGACGATTTCGCCGGCGGCGACCTTCTTCAGGTGCCGCCCGTAGACCGACTTGCCGTAGGCCTTCGCGGCCTCCTTGAGCCCCTCGGTCGTGATCCACCCGTTCTCCCAGGCGATCTCCTCGGGCACGGACACGGGCAGGTCCTGGGAGTGCTCCACGGCGCGGACGAACTCCGCGGCCTCGTGGAGGCTCTCCATGGTGCCGGTGTCCAGCCACGCGTAGCCGCGGCCGAGGGTCACCACGGAGAGCGTCCCCTCCTCCAGGTACATCCGGTTGAGGTCGGTGATCTCAAGCTCGCCGCGTGCGGAGGGCCTCACCTCGTGGGCCTTGGCGGCGACATCGCCAGGGTAGAAGTACAGTCCGGTGACGGCGTAGGAGCTCTTGGGCTCGGCGGGCTTCTCCTCGATGGATACGGCCCTGCCCTGCGCATCGAACTCCACGACGCCGAAGCGCTCGGGGTCGTCCACGTGGTAGCCGAACACCGTGGCCCTACCGGACTCTGCGTTCTGCACGGCGCGCGTCAGGTGGCGCGACAGGCCGTTGCCGTAGAAGATGTTGTCGCCCAGCACCAGGGCGCACGGCTCGCCGGCGATAAAGTCCTCGCCGATCGTGAAGGCCTGCGCCAGGCCGTCGGGGCTCGGCTGCTCTGCATAGGAGAGGTTCACGCCGTAGCGCGAGCCGTCCCCGAGCAGGCGCTCGAAGTTGGGGAGGTCCGTCGGCGTCGAGATAATGAGGATGTCACGGATGCCCGCCAGCATGAGGGTGGACAGCGGGTAGTAGATCATGGGCTTGTCGTAGACCGGCAGCAGCTGCTTGGAGGTCACGAGTGTGAGCGGGTACAGGCGGGTGCCGGACCCGCCGGCGAGGATGATGCCTTTCATGAATTAGCCTCTTTTCGCATGTCGCTCGTCATTTTGATGGCGCTCAAGCTTTTCGATCGCCAACTGCTGGGTAAGCTCGCGAAGCTTCGTATCGAGCTGAGAAAGACGAACGCTCAACCTAAAGCAAACAATAAGCAAAATGAAGATGAAGAATAGAAACACGAAGTTCGAAGGCGACATGGTGCCAACGAGATTCGAAAGCCAGAAAAACACCTGAGGAAAAATACTGGCAAGCAGCAGCAGGGCCGAAAAGCAAAACCAGAACAGAGAATCCTCAAGACGCATCTTGGAATCACGAATCTTAACGGTCATATAACCAAACGTGAGCAAGGACGCTGCAAACAGCGTAATACGAAGCGGCAGCGTCATGCAGCATCGCCCTCCAAGCTTTTACGGAAGAACTGGATAAACAGAATAGATAAAGTCATGCGAAGCATATACTTGGCGGACGACTTCCAGTTAAAGTAGCTCTCCCCCGCCTCGCGCTCGGCCATCTGAACCGGCACCTCGACAACTTTGGCATGGGCGGCACGAATAAGGTATGAAACAGTATCGGGCTCGGGACCCATGTTGAGCCCAAGTGCGAGAAGCTTAATCATGCGCTTGTTAAAAGCACGCATACCCGACGTGGGGTCGTGAATAACCTGACCAGTCGTGAGCTTAATGGCACCCTGGATGATATTGCTACCAAACATGCGCAGCGAGCCGCCCTTAGACTGATCGACGAATCGCGAACCGATCGCGATATCACATGTCTGGAGCGCTTGCACAAGATCATGGATATACTGCGGCAAATGCTGGCCATCAGCATCAAACTGAATAGCGCAATCATAACCATGACGATAAGCGTATTTAATGCCCGCCTGAAATGCGCCGGCAAGTCCAAGGTTGCAGGGCAGATCCAAAAACGGATAACCATTTTCACGGCAAATTTGAACAGTTCCATCGCTGGAGCCATCATTAACGACCAAGTAATCAGCATCGGGAACAAAAGCGGTCAGTCTGCTGACCGTAGACCCAAGGGATTCCTCTTCGTTATATGCTGGAATAATAATCAGTGTCTTCAAAGCTCACTTCCGAAACAACGTGGACCTATCAAATATAATACCGAAGCACGGGGCTTTAGACCTTACTACTCGCCAATCCTGCCTAAAACAGCGCATCAATCGGTGTTTGGATAAAAATGTACTCGCAACTTCAGGGTTACGACCTCGGCAGTTTACCAGGATATATCCTTGCCGATCGCTTTCCTGAACAATCGATA
This sequence comes from uncultured Collinsella sp., assembly GCA_902495645.1. Taxonomy (GTDB): domain Bacteria; phylum Actinomycetota; class Coriobacteriia; order Coriobacteriales; family Coriobacteriaceae; genus Collinsella. The sequence goes on from CABUXY010000008.1 coordinate 105,275, forward strand.
TGCGGATAGAGCGGGCTTAAAAAGTCCAAGTTTAACGAAAGTGGACGCAAGCGAAGCCTTTAAGAAGATTCCGCCATTCTTGCAGCCATAGCATATTGACAGATAGCGAGAAGTGCGCCAATAAGGAAATTCACGATCAGCCGCCGCAATTAAAGCGTCAATCTCATTGCCTACGTTCGATATACAAGATCCCAACAATCGAAAAGACATCGATACAACAATGTGTGCAAAAGCAACCGCATCAAATGCATCAAGCATCTCAATAGAACGGCAATCTTTGTAACAAGAGCGAATTTCAGCCATTGCCACAATTGCGTCTTTGAGTTGCCCCGGATTTATCGAATTAATGGTCGAGTCACCGTGAACTCTGTACTCGACCAAGGCCTCTGGAAGATAGGAAATTAGGCCATCACTCCGTAAGAGCGCGAGAAGCAGTAAAGACAAGTCGTCAAGCATCACCGGAGCAACAGAGAGTCTATGGCTATGCTTTAGAAGCGAAGCTTTATATATCTTATTCCATGGAGCGGGATTAATTTGAAGCAATCTACCCGGATCTTTGTTTAGCGAAAAAGATCCCAAAGGCTTGCAAAACTCAGCAGACATCAATTTACCGGTACCAACATCAATGCGATTAAATCCACATACCGCCAAATCACAATTAATGGAAGAGGCAAATTCATACATCTTGTCAATAAATCCTGGCACAGCAACGTCATCACTATCTAGAAACATAATGTAGTCGCCCTCGGCCTTTTGAATGCCAGACAAACGAGCCAGCCAGGCGCCGGAGTTTTTTTGATTGACAACAATAACTTCAGGATAGCGCAAGCGATACGAATCCAATATATCTGCCGTCTTATCTTTAGAGCCGTCATTCACGCAAATTATCTCCAGCCTCTGAAAACCCTGACTTAGAAGAGAGTCTAAGCAGGATTCAATTGTGAGCTCGGCGTTATAGCAAGGTACAACAATGCTGACAAGCGGATAATTAGTGTGACGAATCGACACGGTGCTCCTTAGTTAAGAGATTATTCAAGTAGATTAAGCTCTATAGTAGTTTTTACTATAGAGTTCTGATTCGAAATCAGACAAAAGAGGATTAAATGCAATTTACGCCAAAGCAGCTAACACAACTCAAGAACATCGAGCTCGAGATGCTCGATGAGCTTGTCCGCATTTGCGACGCAAACGGAATCAACTACTTTCTCTCGGGTGGAACTTGTTTGGGTGCCGCACGCCATAAAGGCTTTATTCCTTGGGATGACGACATAGATGTCGGCATGCTCAGAGAAGACTACGACCGTTTTGCAAAAGTATGCAAAACGGAGCTTCGCAATAGCTTTGTGTTCCAGGACATGGGCACTGAACCCAGCTGTGGCCTTGTTTTTGGCAAGATTCGCAAAAATGGAACGGTATACTCAGAGATTTACTCTTCGCATATCGCAATGTCGCAGGGCGTATGGATTGATATTTTCCCATATGACCGAGTTTCAAACGATCCGTCAGAACGCGTCAAGCAATATCGTAAGGTTTCGCTCCTTAAGAACCTTTATATCGTCAAGTGCGGATATAAGTTTCCACAAAATAAGAGCGAAATACAAAAAGCCGCCTATTATGTAGCAAAGGCAATGTGCCTTTTCATTCCCCGAAACTGGATAATCAGTAAAATTGACAAGGCAATGCGCACTTACAATCAAGATGAATCATGCCGTTATGCGATGCCTTTTGGCGGCGCTTACAGTATTGAGGTAGAAACCGAAGAACTTGCGAGGCTGCAAGCCCTTACACCTATTGAATTTGAGGGTAAGCAATACAAGACGTTTGCCGACTGGGATGGCTATTTAACAAAACATTACGGCGATTATATGCAGCTCCCGCCCAAAGAAAAGCGTCGAGCGGGAGTACACTACGTTAAAGAACTTAAATTGCCTCAGGATTAATATATGTTTAAAAGCATCTTGCCCTTAAACATGAGATTTTCAAGTGGAAATGGCTGTGAAAACGCAGGGTCAAACATCATACCCAAACGCCTTGCGAAACTACGTTGCCCACTAACAAAACGATGCACAAGCTCCCTGTCCTCATCGTTCATACTTTCGGCATAGCCATCGAGCAGCAGGGCTGCAGCATGAGTAAGGTCGTGTTTGGAAGGCTCCAACAATGAGCTAACAATGCGCTTAACGCGATGGACGCTTAAACTGTTTAATCCACGCTCGCCAACCTGATTTTGACCAGAAATGCGACGCTTAATATAGGCATGATTAAGATCGGGAACTTGAGCATTTAGCGATCGGGCGACCAAGTGAACCCATCCATCATGGATGCGAGGCCAATCTCGAGGTGCATATTGCTGAAGTACGGCCGCAAAAGACGAATTAAATACCATCGTGCAGCCAGAAGCCCAATTTACAGTCAACAGCAAGGCAAACGAATCGGCATAGGGACCAAAGGCTTCATACTCTCTTGATCCGCCATTAAGCTGTTCGTCGACATTGCATACGTCGCTGTAATAAAGATGCGGACCTTCACCAGCCGCCGCAACAGCCTCAATAGCCCTGTACAGCTTATTAGGCATCCAATAGTCGTCTTGGTCAGAAAATGCAAAGAAGTCATAGGCCATGGGATCACTGCCGTAAAGCATGTCCATAAAGTTTCTAGCAAGGCCCTTGTTCTTCTCATTAACAGCAAACAGAACATTTGGCATACGCTGAGCATAGCCAGAGCAAATCTGAGGAGTTGCGTCGCTCGA
>CABUXY010000009.1:0-91539 GCA_902495645.1 uncultured Collinsella sp.
CACGGTTGGATTAGACACTCACCATTGTCGGCCTAATCCGCGGTCTTTCATGCAGCAGGGGCTCTCAATGTTTTTATGTCCTGCTCATATCGTCTGTGCTGCACAATCAGCTCTTCGGATGAGCTTCCTTCCACAGCGCTTACCAAGTGTCGGAGGAAGGAACACACACCATGAAACGATCAGCTCCCCTCGCCGCGGTTGTGGGGCTTACCCTAGCTTTAAGCGTCACTGGGTGCACTGACCCTTCGGTGTCTGCAACGATGAAGTCCATTGACTCTATCGGCACCGTATCAATCGAATCAAAGGATGCCATCGACTCGGCAAACAAGCAGTATGACTCCCTTGATAAAGAGCTTAAAAAAGAAGTTGAGAACTACGATGAACTGAAGAGCGCAAACAAACGTTACGACCAACTTCTCTATAGCGAAATCACCAAGGAAATCAGCCATTCTCAAGAAATTCTGAGTTCATATTTTGCCCAGCAGTTCGATACCAAAGAAATCGAAGCTGCAAAAACAGACGCGCAGGCCGCACTGGATGCTTCTGATACTGATGGTTACTACAAAGTCTACAAGGCATTGAAAAAAGCCGACAAGGAACTTGATACCTATATTAAGGACGAAAAGAAGAAATCCTACAGCATGGAAACGTACGGCGGAGATAACCCCTTCAGGCTGGAAGAGTCCGACCTTCCTCAGGAATGGCTCTTCTCTCCGATTAAAATGCAAACTTCAGCACACCCCAGCCTTGTTGCTAGCCGCAAGGAAGCAACCGACCTTCCCACGTACATCTATCTGTACATCAATAACTCTTCCCGCAAATACACATACGAGCTGAATCAAATCCCGACTAAAGAAATCAAAGTTCAGGACGAGAACGGCAAGATAAAGACAGCGCTTGTCAATACTGAGGTAAAGTTTACCGCCGCCTTCAACCAAGCAGCAAATAACGATCTCAACAAAGAATTAAACGAACGTCCCGCTTATTTCTTTGCAAGGGCAAAGGACAACGCAATCGTCCTTGCTCTCCAAAACTACGATGGCGAAGACTATTACGTTCTGTATACGTCTGGGAACTGAACAAGGCATCATCGTTACTCTTAAAATGTCAAAGCCATCCAAAAGACTTATCGGCCCTTTTTGATTTGAGTATTTATTCTCATCCTGTTCCCAATCCGCTCTGCAGAGGAAACCCTCTGCCCACAGAAATTAATTTGCTCCCTAAACACAAGGTAAGAGGGGCTGGATATGAAGCCGAAGTGCAGCGGAGGCGTCAATCCAGTCCCTCTTACCTTGTGTTTAGGGGCAGCAAACGCAGTAATGAAACCGAAGGGTTCATTATGAAGTGCGGTAGAGCAAGGCGAAGCCGCGCAGCCTGAAGGGTGGAGACAAGTAATTCCATCGCTCCGCCTGTTCAGTATGCAACCTAACTCATCGTGCATCCTTTTCTCGATTATTTATATCAACGTAAGGGGAAGCGCCATCCAGGCGAACGAACCAATCAGTTAATGCCAGTTCAACTTCCTCATTCTCTCTTAGAGTCTCCTCGTCCACGTGATAGATGTCATCGGCGGATATATCAAAAAGATCAATTATCTCTAGCAATTCGTCATCGGCGATAGCGTGAAACCGCTCTTCAGCTTCTTCCTTTTTCCTGTTCGACGACCCCCGAATCCAGCTTAGGGTATTTCCAACGCTCTTTTGGTTTATCGCTAGCTGAGAATCTTTGAATTGCTTGTCCGTCACATCACAAAGGTCATCAAACGGCTTAATTTCCCAGAGATAGTACGAAGCCGTAAAGCCCAGAGTTTCTTTCATTAACTGGTTGAATCGACGGTACAATTCTGCGATGTTATACAGCGAGAGATACGAAACGTCGAGCTCCTCCTTTGCCGTAGACCATAACTCGCTACACTTTTCATCCTCTTCAACAGTTGCTTCTCGACTCTGGCCTCCCGGCAGGCATACCCATCTAGTTTTACAGCAGGTCTCCAAATATCCAAATTCCGCAAGCCTTCTCAAAGTTCTATCCAAGACGCCTCTTGCAAAATCTGTCACATGGCGGATCACTCGATTGTAATGGTAGAAATTTGACTTTGATGTACCTGCCAGCACCCCATGCCTCTCGGCTTCATGCAACAAGCGCTTGCTCTCGCGACTATTTACTAGGCTTTTCACAGGCATAAAGCCGCATAGAGATAGCAAGGCGTTCATTGTGTACAGACGAGTTCCCGATTTCACATCGTCCTCATCAGTACTCGCCCTATGGCGTGCGCCCCAAATTAAACAGTTTAGAATATCAGCACTGTATTCGTCATTCGTTCGGAATGGCTGAGGTTTTTCACGTAAAAAAATCTCAGTGATAACTATTGCGTTTCTCGATACTTGTGGTGCTTTTTTCCAGTCGAAAAAACGCCTTAGCTCTTTTTCTTGCGCCTTTCTTGTGTTTCCTTTTGCTGGCTTCATGCCTACCGACCTACACAGTTCAGCGAAACTGTTGAATGTAGACCCGACTTTGATTTTTTTGCAGTCAGCGGCACTTAAAGACATTTCTCACCTCAACTAGATTTGCTTGCACATATCAGGTGTACAAAACCCCCTCTATATTTCATATGCCCTTTTATATAGATTACTTTTTGTACACCTGATTAGACGCCTGCGTACGGGAATGCCCCGTACGCAGGCGCTACTGTTTATTAATACTGTTCAGTCTCGTGGCATTCCAACAAATCTTCTAAATCAATCCAAGGCAAATCTCGAAAGCGCCTACTGAATAATCTCACGCATTTGTCCCCATCGCCTTCATCTCTTCCATATTGAGACAAATCCTTCCTCGCCTCGCTTCTTACGACCTTGCGGATCATTTCGTCATAAGTCGCTTCACGCCCCTTCTGTTTCAGCATTTCCATATAACTATTTGCCTCGTTGTAAAGGTAATTGGCTCGCCCTGATTCATATCCTGTTACGACCAGCTCAAACAGTTCTTCGTAACTGCCCCATTCTGGCTCTCTCGCTAAAATGTCACTGCATGATTCTTCATCCTCAATGAAGTCCAGTAGATCTGAGGGCAAGTCATTCAATGACTCATATTCGATACCTATCCTCTCGGATAGGTTGCGAAGCCGGTCGCATCGCTTCTCTTTCAACGATTTAATTAAGTCAGTGAATTCATTGCGCTTTGAATGAACTGACCGTGCGCGGTCGGTATCCACTATTTGTTTTGTTTTCTCCCATATAGCCTTGAGCCTCTCATCTTCTTCTATTTCAAACATAGGATTGGTGCCAGAGGCATAAACGACAACAGCCTTTTCGTACTGTATCTTTTTTTCATTACCAAACAGTTCTCCCACTTTTTTCGCAATCAGTTCAATCTTATCTCCATTGCGGAGCGTCTCCTCCATTGAGCCTCACCGCTCTCTGTACCGCAGTTTGCTGTTTGTTTATTTGGCTGCATTGATTCTCTTTATTCCCCTTTTTTCAGCTTCCCTATATAGCGTGCTTCTACTAATGCCAGTCTTTTCGCATATCTCTTTGACTGACTTCGTTCTGTCGTTTTCAAATAGATAGAGAGCCATGTTGAGAGCGTCTTCATCAACATTAGGCCTACCGAACTTCACACCTTGCTTCATAGCAGCCTCCCTGCCCTCAGCAGCGTTCTCAAGGATGATCTGCCTCTGGAACTCAGCAATGGCTGACAGCATATGAAATATTAATTTGCCTGCTGGAGTGGTTGTATCGATAGCCTCTTTCTTGCTATGAACCTCGACATGCATCTGTTCGAAGGTCTCCATGAGATCAATTAGGTCTTTAGTACTCCTGCCAAGTCGAGACAGCTCAGTGATATAGACTTCATCGCCCTCGCGCAGACGGGAGAGCATATCTTTCAAAGCGGGACGATTAGCGTTCTTGCCCGAAGCCTTGTCGATAAATATCTGGTTATCCTTTAAGCCAAGCTCGTGCGCATATTCAAGCTGCCTTGCCTCGTTCTGCTCCTTGGTCGAGCAGCGAGCATAGAGGAACTTCATCGGAGGCCTCCAATTGTAGTATGTATCAAAAGTCCTATTAGTATTTTATATTGGGACATACATTTTTGGAATATCTTTTAGGACACTATTTGATTCAAAAATCTCACTTGGGGAGTGGTATTTCTCATGTCTCAAATGTTATGAATTTTGGGACTACACAGGATGACATTATTCTCCACTGCCCCATCCGCTTCGCCCAGAGCTTCAGGCAACCAAACAGGCCCTAGCTCTCCATAAAGCAAATTGAGCTAGGGCCCATCGTTTTTGGGTATGGCGAGGGCTATTTACACCTTGAGTGTGTTTATATCTCTCCATGCAGTCAACATGTAGCTGAACTCAACATGACAGGTAGTTAAAAATCGGCCGTCCGTCATCCGGTGAGATATGGCCTTGAGATAGGGCATTCTGCGAAGATGAACCGCAACTGATATAGACTGCATTATCCCAAGGGATTTACCACATATGCTTACAGTCTTTGCATCGATATTGCTTACCAATCTTTCCCGATGCAAGGCCCACCATTGCGACAGACGCAACCCTACTACCCGTGCTGATTCGTTCAACATCATGTGATCCACAGATAGGGCACTTCAAGTTGTTCTTTACCAGCTTTTCCCGATTTTCCTTATCCTGAATCTCTTGGGCCCTTGCCTGCTCCTCTCGCCGCTGCTTCTCCTTCTTTTCTTGTTCTTCTCGAACAACGATATCGTCCTCAAACATATATGCTTCACGGAGATGGCGTTTATTCGCGTTAACGTTCGCCTCGTCAAGGGTTTGAAGAATCACAACGTAAAACCCGCAAAGAACCAATCCGACGCAGCCGCCTAGGAAGATGTTTCCCGTCAGCATCGTGCCCAGCCAAATTGAGATAATAAGGCCCCCTATTATCAAGAGTAATTCCGCCCCGCTGCTCAACCCTCCTTTTTTGTAATAGGGAATCGTTGGCTCCAAATTTACGTTTTCTTCGCAGTCTCGCCTCAACAGCTCCATTCGAGCATCGTCAAGCGAGGCGTATGAGCATTCTCCCTCCCGCCATCGGATAAGAACGCAGTATTGATCCGACACCTCTGACGTAACATCTCGAAACGCGTCAACATTACGCGAATTCAATCGGGCACCACGACTGAACTGTTGCTCCAAATAAAGTCCCTCTTCGTCGGCAACTATTCTTTCACCTTCAAACAGGCCGTTATAAATTTTGCACTGAGGGTCGAACGACAGGATTTTTTTGTGATTATGCCCTACGGCCCCATCAGACATTTCTTCCGATACAAATTGTTCTTCCGGCTCAACAGATAAGTCATCGTTTAGCGGCTCTTGCTTACATGGAACCAGACGATGCCCATCAGCCATGCAGAAGTCGCCTTTATAATTCTCGGTATAGAAAGAGCCACACTTTGGACAGACCCTCATCATCAAATATCAACCCCTCTTTGCGTCTTGTGCTTTGTTTGTCCCCTGCGTCTTAGCCAGTAGACGGCACCTACCCAAGAAATCTTGGATATGCCTCATTGGAAATCAAGGCCTTTCGTTTACCACATATGCTTGCAGTATTTGCACTTATACTGCTTGCCAGTTTGCTTTAGAGCCGTGGAAGCCAGGATTGCTCTACCGCTAATTCTCTCAACATCGTGAGACCCACAGATGGGGCATTTGAGATTCTTTGCTATCTCAGCTTGCCTCTCCTGCTCCTCGCGCTTTTTATCGGCTTGCCTCTTTGCGCGTTCGGAAGCCTCTTTCTCCCTTTTGGCAGCTTCATTTCGCTGCTTAAACGCATATCTTTGACACTCTCTTTCACGCCGCTCCTCAGGAGTGAAATAGCGCTTATCGAGCTGAAATTGGAAATACCATTCAACTATGTTGCCCAAGACGATAGCGGCAGCAATGCAGATCACCCAAGGGAAAAAAGCCAAAAACGCCGCAAGCACCAATATAGAATCAGCAATCCCGCACATCCAAATTGTAAGTGGAATTATCGACAAAGCCGCAGTGATATATAGTCCTTTGACAATCAGGCCGCTAATACCTTCCTTTACGTCGTCCCTGTCTAAATCATCATTACGTTCACAACATGCTTCAAGAATAGAAAACGTCTCTTCATCCATTAGCATCAGCGATGTTTCACCGTGTTTCCAGCGAATAACAACGTCTCTACTAACATCGGAGTTTTCCGGTAAATTGCCGATGGGATTAAAACCTGCAACGGTGTCTTTAGAGAGCGTTAGCCCCGTACACCCATCGCATTCAAATAAATAAAGGCCGTCGTTGCCACAACCCAACAAAGCCCCTTTGAATTCTCCCTCAAGGACTCCACGGCGCTGAGAGGGCTCAATGACAGGCCAGCCTACCTTATCCGATAAGTCATCCCCGTCGCTTTTCTCTACGCGAGCCTTTTTGGCTTCCTCCTGTTGCCTGATTTCTTTTGACGAATCGCTGCAATCTAGAGTCCTAAGCTCCATATCATCTTTCGTGCAACATCTTGAATTGTGGCCATCCGAGCATCTGGTATCGCGCTCAGGGCAGAAGTATGTTGGAACGCTTTCGACCGTATCTTCAACTTCGGGTTTTTCACATACATCTTTTTCGGATGCGGTAGCAGGCCTACCGTTCGTCATCGAGCCAGACTCAACTCTCAACTTCCTTATCTGCTTTCCGCAGTTAGTGCAGAAAACAGCAGCATCATTTACTTTGATTCCGCAGTATTTGCAGTACATGGTCGCACTCTTCCTTTATTCATAAACGGATAAGCGACATCTCGTAAATCCGTTAATGCGAGCAAACATTCAACTCAGCAGTCCCACACACTTTGTAATTGGAGTCAGCTCTCAATCAGGCAGGCAAAATAGTCTTCTCCGACACCACCATCATCATTGACAGATAGAACGTGGTAGCTTTGCATCCCGTAAACATAGGAGCCGTTGAAACCATATTTGATGATGTCTTTGGCGTCTCGGATAGCGGTATTTTCAGTCACATCTGAATTGCAGGCCACGATTGCCGCTGCCACGAGCTGATTGAAATACCTCTCGGAGCTTTTGCGGCCCTGCTTCACGATGATTGTCATCGTATTACCTTTAAGCTGGACGGCCCCGACCACGGATGCGCCCTTGCAAATATATTTGCTACCCCTCCCCTTATCCTTTAGTGAAAGCGGGGACTTCCGAAGGGACGCGACCTCTCGTCCATACTGCGTCAACGAAGGCAGCGGAGTATCGGATCCATCGACGTGGTCAAGCTCAACTCTCCGGCTAACCTCTGCAAATGCAACAGAACACGGGTCGACAGCCTTTTGAACCATCGGAAACACCATCAGGGCCATTGCGATAATTACAGCTAAGATAGCAACAAGAATGAGAAACTGTTTACGTTTTCTTTTATGGGCAGGAGACGATTTCTTCACCTCAGGAACAGCATCTCCATCTTGAGCAACCGTATCCGATGCGCCTGAGGGCTCTTCGACTTGTTTTCCGCAACTCGCGCAAAAAACGGAGTCTTCATCCACCTCTGCCCCACAATACCTGCAATACATACAAGCACCCTTCTCCACAGCACGATAAAGATGGAAAGATGCCTCTTGTTGCAGCGGTTGGGAGGACATCCATCCACGGGTCACCACAACCGCTCAGCACTCGGTATAACGAACCAGACTGAGAGAAGGACAGATGTCCTCCCAGTCACTGGTTCGTTTCTCTTAAGTTGTGAGTGCCCTCATGTAAAACATGATTGCGGTTGTGGTGATTTAAATCTTAGCATCGAACCCAATGCGCAGACCTTTGCCTGAACGCCAAATCCGCCAACGGGCCTTTTCCATTGATAACTTGCGTCCCGAATCCCATTAGATTTGACTGACCGATCCCATCCCATACCGTGAATTCAGCGTCTGTGGAATCAATATCATCAGATACGGCAGGTAAGCCAATGGTTGTCGCACACGCCATTTCCGCACTGGCGCAAAATTGTTGCAAGACGCTTATCTGACGCTTTTGCTCAAATATCAGCACATCACAATCAATCAAACTGCGATTTCAATTGATGTCCGCTCAGCCTATAGCAAAAATGCACGCTGAGAGCGAAATTAAGGCTTGGAGTTGCACCGATGGGCATTTACTCCAAACCCATCCCCAACGGGGCAAATAGACCTCATTTCTTTCGATTTAACCCAATAAACGAACCCTTTCACCATGGCATAGACAACCCCCTAGCTACAATCATGCTGTCGTGCTTGAGCCTCTGAAAGGAGATCCAAGCTATGTCGAATAGGAAAGATAACAAGGGTCGAGTTCTCCATCGCGGAGAAGGCCAGCGCCCAGACGGTCGTTACTCGTTCAAATACACCAATTGGATGGGAAAAACCTGCTTTGTCTATTCGTGGACTTTGACAATTCACGACCAAACGCCGCACGGCAAAAAGAGAGACCTCTGCTTAAGACAAAAAGAGCAGCAGGTTCAAAAAGACCTCTTCGACCACATTGCACCTGAGAACATGAACGTCATGACTCTGGTTGAGAACTACCTTGCGACCAAGGTTGCGGTACGAAAGACAACCGTTAGCGCCTATAAAACCGTCACCAATTACCTGAAAACAGACAGCTTCAGCAAAGCCAAAATATCAAACATTACGGTGTTGGACGCAAAGAAATGGCTTATCCACCTTCAGCAAGATGTTGGAAAGGGCTATAGCAGCGTCTGTAGCATCCGAGGCGTACTCAGGCCAGCCTTTCAACTGGCCGAAGAATGCGGAATTATAAGACGCAACCCTTTTAACTTCGAACTTATCAATGTTCTGGTCAACGATACGGTATCCAGAGAATCGTTAAGCGTTAGACAAGAACGGCTATTCCTTTAGTTCATGCGCTCGGATCATCACTTTTCGCGCTACTTTGAGACTTACTTCATCTTGTTGAACACTGGACTCAGAATTTCTGAATACTGCGGCCTAACCCTTGATGACATTGACTTCGAAAATCACTGCATATGCGTTCAAAAGCAACTCCATCGTGCGAGAGATATGCAGTATTACGTTGAAGAACCCAAGACGAAATCTGGTATGAGGTATATCCCTATGACCGCTTCTGTCGAAAAGGCCTTCCACAGTCTCATCGGACAGAGGACGCAGCCAAAAGAAGAGCCTGTTATTGATGGGGTAAGGGGCTTCATCTGCCTAGACAAGAATGAGATGCCATGCGTTGCCCTGCATTGGGAGCATAGGCTCAAACGCGCCATCATTAAGCACAACCGCATCTATAAGGAAGAACTGCCCCATATAACTCCGCACCAGCTCAGGCACACTTTCTGTAGCCGAATGGCACGCGCTGGCATGAGTCCAGCAAAGCTCAGATACATTATGGGGCACTCAGATATCAACACCACCTACAACGTTTACACCCATCTTGGGCTTGAAGATATTCAAGACGAGATGCTTGCTATTGAACAAAACCGCAGGTAGACATTGGTAGTAAAAATTTGAGCCGTACTACGTTTTTACTACTTTTGCTGTTACTTTTGACTGATTTCCGACCTTAATAAAGTGGATTTCCTTCCCTATATTGGAACTAATTTTTAGAGCCATTCAACTCGTTGAATGCAGCAGAAGTGTTGGGGATAAAGGTCTTATCTTGTTATTATCGCAGGTAGAAATAACTATTTGACCCTGTCCCTTTGCCACATCACATCGGAGCGTAGATGCGATACTCGAGCTCGATGATGATGATTGAAAGAAAACCGCATATGCAACGCGTACTGTTTATCTGCCACGGCAACATCTGTCGCTCGACGATGGCTGAGTCGGTGTTTACCGAGCTGGTGCGGCGCGCCGGGCGCGCGGGCGAGTTTGTCATTGACTCCGCTGCGACCTCGACCGAGGAGATCGGCAACCCGCCACACCACGGTACCGTTGCCAAGCTGCGCGAGGTCGGGATTCCCGTCGTCGCACATCGTGCACGTCAGGTGCGTCGCGCGGAGTATGGCGACTGGGACCACATTGTCTATATGGACGACGAGAACGCGCGTGGCCTGCGTCGCATCTTTGGCGACGACCCCGACGGCAAGATTACGCGCATGCTCGATTGGACCGAGCGCCCCGGCGACGTGGCCGACCCCTGGTACACCGGCAATTTCGATGCCACCTACCGCGACGTACTCGACGGCTGCACCGCTATGCTCGAGCAGCTGTAGGCAATCGAGGTCGCGGGCCACGCCTTTGTCACATCCGGGACTAGCCCTAGACCGGCTTGACCTCCAGCTTTATCCCCTCGGCGCAGGAGTCGCCCAAAACATCCGAAAGGGCCCAGGTCGCATATAGCGGCAAATAGAGAACCGCTCCGTTGCGCTCAACGTTGCCTCTCGAGAAAACAATCCCGAGCCTTACGCCATATTCAGCCGTATCAAGCACATGACCGAGCGCAGCGTGCGCGTGGTAATAGGAGCCCGATTTAACCTCGATCGGAACAGCCGTCCCATCCGGTCCATCGACCACAAAGTCCACTTCACCGCGCTTTTTTGTCTGATAGTAGTAAAGCTGGCGATTTTGGGCAGCCAGCTGCTGGGCCACCACGTTTTCGTAAATGCCGCCCAGATTGGGCTCCTTGCTATCAAGATACGCCGCTTGGGCGACTCCGACGGGGTAGCGCGCCATCAACATGCCCGTATCCGATTGATATAGCTTGAACTGCGATGGCCGTGCCGTCTTGAGCAAGGGCGATTTTGGCTCGGTTACGATATCGGCTTTGAGAGCAACGCCGGCATCGACAAGCCATACAAAATCTCGCTGATACTTCTCGTAGTGAGCCTTGGGGTCAATGGAATTGAGCACGAAGCGCTTGTTTTCGCCCTCGAGCATAATAGGGAGCTGATCGTAAATGCTCTGCACCTGAAGGGCTCGCCCGCTTGCATACTTGGAGATATCCCGCCGGTACTGTTCGTTGAGCTCTGACTGTAGCTGACGAACAGAGGCAAGGTCGCCCTGCGTGTCAAGGAAACGCTGCACGACCTCCGGCATTCCGCCGACAACGGTATAGGTCCTGAAGTTTGCCATCATCGCGTCATGAATGTAATCAGGAACGGGCCTCTCGCTGATACACGCGTCACGTATCGTTTGGCGAGCCCCCTCGCTCACCCCGGTTGCCCAGCAAAACTCCTCAAAATCGAGCGGGAACATCCTAAGCTCGTGGACATACCCCACGGGATAGGACCTGACGCCCTTGAACTGAGTCCCGAGCATTGACCCCGAAAACGCCCAGCGGCACCTCCCGTCCTCAACAAGGAACTTTGCCATCGTCATGATGTCGGGGGCCTCTTGGACCTCATCGATAAACACGAGCGTTTTGCCTGGCGCAATCGACTTTCCTGAAAGAAGCGTCACCCTGCTGATGAAATCATCGGCATTCCGCGCCTCGAGAAGAGCATCTTTTGCCTGGCGGTTTTCCATGAGGTTAAGCTCGATGTAGGTTGCATGGTTGGCTTTGCCAAATGCGCGAATCGAATAGCTTTTGCCAATCTGGCGAGAACCCGTAATGAACAAGGCCTTTTGCTCGGAAGACTTCAGCCAACGCTCCAGCTCTGCCGCTATTTTCCTGCGCAGCATAGGCTCTCCCCTCGGTGTCATCAAATGAAATGCAAAGTTTTATACGCTTGATTATCGATGAAACGCAGAATTTTTAGAACCTAAAATCTGATGAAATGCAGAGATTTGAGATTATAAGCAAAAAGAAGGGACACCACCCGCGAATGTGACAAAAGAACTGTCCCTTTGTCACATTGCGCTCAGCTACTCGTCGACGACCTCGGCAAGCCAAACGTTCAGCGTATCGACCTCGGGGCAGCAGAACTTTGCCGTACCGGGCTCGTTGCCAGGCACGGTTCCGCCGTAGCGCAGGATATCGATATAGGGAAAGCCCACATGGCAGGCCATGGCGCACATCTTGCCGCGGTCTCGGTCGAAGTCAAAGACATCGCCCGGCTTATGACCATGGTGGCAGCGACACGCACCCAGCTGGTCCACGCAGCTCACGCGGATACGCGGACGCTTGCCCCGCGGCGCACCGAACGGCTTGCTCTCGCCCGCAGGCTTGACGCCGCCCTCGCCGGCGTTACTCATGGTCAATCACATCCAGGCAGGCCTCGATGGGAAGGCCGGCCGACTTGTCCTCTTGGTCGGCATTGCGCTCGATAAGCTCGGCCACCACACGCATAGCGTCGGTCGTCGCACGTTGCAGGCTCCAGCCGGCCATAACGCGACCCACGAGCACCGACGAGAACGTATCGCCCGTGCCCGGGAAATACACCGGGATCAGCTCAAAGGGAATCGTAAAGTACTCTCCCGCCACATGGTCGTAGCCGATAACGGCACTCGCCCCGTCGACCTTTGCGCTCGTGATGACCACCGACTTGGCGCCCAACGCGAGCATGGCATCCACGAGCGTACGAGCCTCGTCGGCCGTAATCTGCTCGGCCATAGGCGTATCGGTGAGCAGACACGCCTCGGTATAGTTGGGCACCGCGTAGTCGGCGCACTCGACCAGGCTGCGCATAAGGCCGATGGTCGACTCGGGCACGCCAGCGTAGAGCCTGCCGTTGTCGGCCATGATGGGGTCGACGAACACTTTGGTGCCCTTTTGCGCGCGGCGGTGGCAAAAGTCCGAGATGATGCGCGCCTCTTCTTCGGTCACGATAAAGCCGGTCGAGATGGCGTCGAATTCAAAGCCGAGTTCCTCCCAGATGGCGAGGCTCTGGCGGACATACTCCGTGGTGTCGTGGATGTAGAACTTGGGGTAGTTGAGCGTATCGGATACGAGGGCCGTCGGCAGGTTGTGGATGCGATAGCCCATGTGCGACAGCACCGGCAGCATGGCAGAAAGCGCGACCTTGCCGTAACCGCACATATCGTTGATCAGCAGCAGCTGAGTGTTCTTCATGAGTGTCCCCCTTGGGTCGGGCGCGGCGCGACGGCGCCATAGTGCGAATAAGTGTAGCGCAGGGGGCGTTGCGAGCGGAGGCGAGCGGCGCGACGGGCAAATTGTTGCGGGAAGGTTACGGAAAATGATCCCTTTTCCTCCGTCTCCCACGGACCATTGGCACAAGAGCAATGCTGCAGATAGAGGATGGACAGACACTATGACCCAATCCGAGGGCACTAAAAAGATAGGAGCCCCCGCTCGTGACCGCGGGTCGGGGCTGCGACAATGATGTTGAAGTGCCATAGGCGCAGCCGCGCCGCAACGAGGTTGGGAGGCTCCCATGCCAAAGTACTCTACCGCGTTCGGGATGGACGTCCACCTGAGGTCGACCACCGTCTGCGCCCTCGACGCGGACACCGGCGAGGCCGTGACGAGGAGGTTCCCCGGCAACCCCTGGGGCGAGATCGCCGGGTGGATGGATGGGTTCCCCGGGCCGTCGCTCGCGGCCTACGAGAGCGGCTACCTCGGCTTCGCCCCGCAGCGGGAGCTCGCCGGGCTCGGCGTCGAGTGCGTCGTCGCCGCGGTCTCGAAGATCCCCAGGTCGGCCGCCGACTCGGCCTCCAAGAACGACAGGAACGACGCCGCCAGGATGGCCAAGGCGATACTCGCCCACGACATCTCCCCCGCATGGGTCCCCTCCCCCGAGGTCGAAGGCATCAGGGACCTCGCCGGCGCCTACGACGGGGCGACCGCGCGCCTGGCGACCGCCAAGCAGCGGCTGCTCGCCTTCCTCGCAAAGCGGGGGTTCGTCTACGGCGGCACCACGCCCGCCGGCAACCCGAGGAAGTACTGGACCTACGACTTCCTGAGGTGGCTCGACAAGGTCAGGCCGGAGGACGATGGCGGGGTTCGGACGCTCGCCGCCCTGAGGAACGAGGTCGAGGCCGCGGCGGAGGCCCGGGCGGACCTGCTCTCCGAGTACAGGGCCGCCGTGGATGCCAGCCCGATCGCCGCGGAGGTGGCCGCCCTCCAGTCGATCAAGGGCTGCGCCTTCGCGCTGGCCGCAGCCTTCTCGGCCGAGGTCGGCGACTTCACGAGGTTCCGTTCCGGAAGGCAGGTCACGGCCTATTTCGGCCTCGCGCCGAGTCAGAGGTCGAGTGGCGACTCCGTGCGGCTCGGAGGCATCAGCGGCGCGGGCAACGCGCTCGTGAGGAAGCTGGCCGTTGAGGGCTCATGGTGCTACGCCGCGGCACGGCACCAGCCGAAGCTCATGCCGAGGGACACGGGCGTGCCCCTCGAGATAAGGATGCACGGGAGGAAGGGGTCCGAGCGGCTCCTGCGGCGGCGCGAGGAGATGCTCGCCCGCGGCATGCCCGCGGCGAAGGCCAACGCGGCCACCGCGGCCGAGCTCGTGAGGTGGCTCTGGGCCCTCGGCATGATGTGCCGGGAGGGCGCGGAATAGACATAGCCCCCGTCCCGGCGAGCCGGGCGGCCTTCGGGGATACCCCCTATTTCGCTGTGCGCGCGGAGCCCTCCGCATGCGCCTCGACAGACTTGGGGAACCCCGCCGAAGGAATGGAGTGCGGGCCGGCAGAACGGTATCCGCGGATATGAGACTGAGCCGAAGGCGTCGATGACATGCCGGGGGCGGACCGGGACGGGTTAACGGCAGGCCCCGCCGACCGATTGCAAGCGGTCGGCGGGGCCATTGTGGCTCTTGACAGCGGATTGGGTCATATGAGCGAAAACGCTCCTAGGCGAGCAAGGTGGCGTGAAAGAGGAGGGCATAGGCCTTGTGGCCATGCCCGACGATTGAACGCCAGATTGCCGCTTAGGAACGTTTGCAGCGTCGAGCGGTTACGGCGTTTGGTAAAACGCCGCAACTTAATAAGTTTGGTACCTTGACATTGATTTCTCATGCTCCTAGATTAGTTAGGCACAAAACAATCCCTCTACCTAACTAAAGAAAGGAGCGAAGCTTAGATATGTGTGTTGAACCACTCGTCCTTCCGCATGAGCCCGGCGGTGACCCGTCGCAACCGGTAGACATACCCGAAGCGGTCAGCGCCGAGGACAAACTCGCCAAGCGCATCCTGAGCGGCCTGGGTTTTTGCGGCCATTACATGCATTTTCATGGCGGAGGCGTGTCCGGCAAGGCGCCCATCATCTGCCTGCTGGCCAAGCAGCCCGGCGGCGAGATGTCGCAGCAGGAACTCGGCATGCACTTTGACCTCAAGCCGGGGTCGCTTTCCGAGATCCTGTCCAAGCTCGAGGTCAACGGCCTCATCGAGCGCAGCCGTAACCCCAAGGATCGACGGCAACTCACCATTCGCCTGACCGAAACCGGCCGGGAAAACGCCCGCATCGACCAGGCGGCCCGCATCCGCTTTAGAGAACGGGCCTTTAGTGCCCTCACTCACGACGAGCGCGAGCAGCTCGCCGAAATGCTCGAGAAAATCCGTGTAACCTGGGAGGAACTGGATGATTAAAACCCTCATGGGCAGCATCCGTGACTATATGAAAGTCACCGTTGCCACGCCATTGCTCGTGCTTGGCGAGGTGCTCTGCGAGATGCTGATTCCATTTATCACCGCCAACCTGATCGACGCCATCAAAGACGGCGCCACCGTAGCCGAGATGCTTCCCACCGCAGGCTTTTTGGTGCTCATCGCGCTAACGTCGCTTGCTTTTGGCGCCGCGGCCGGCGTCACCTGCAGCCATGCGAGTTGCGGGTTCGCCAAGAACCTGCGTCACGACCTGTTCTACAAAATCCAGACGTTCAGCTTTGCCAACATCGATGAGTTCTCGAGCTCCTCGCTCGTCACGCGCCTGACCACCGACATCAACAACGTGCAGCAGGCCTTTATGATGATCATCCGCATCGCCGTGCGCGCGCCGCTGGTATTGATCTTCGCCTTTACCATGGCATTTATCATGGGCGGCAGCGTTGCCATGGTCTACCTGGTCATCATTCCGCTGCTGGGCTTTGGACTGTTCTTTATCATCTTTAAGGTGCGCCCCATCTTCTCGCGCGTGTTCCACAAGTACGATGCCCTTAACGAGTCCGTCGAGGAAAACGTCACCGGCATGCGCGTGGTTAAGAGCTACGTGCGCGAAGACTTTGAGAAGGAGAAGTTCGCGACCGCCGCGCGCGACGTCCAGATGGACTTCACCCGCGCCGAGAAGCTGCTCGCCTTTAACAACCCCATGATGAATATCTGCGTCAACGGCGCATTTGTCGTCATCATCTACCTGGGATCCAAGCTCATCATCACGAGCCAGGGCACGCTGTTCGACGTGGGCCAGCTCTCCTCGATCTTTACCTATGGCTTCGCGATCCTCATGAGCCTGATGCAGCTGTCGATGATCTTTGTCATGGTGACCATGGCCGACGAATCGGCGCACCGCATTACCGAGGTGCTGGCCGCCGAGCCCACGATCGCCGATCCCGCCGAGCCCGTGCTCGAGGTCGCCGATGGCTCCATCGACTTTGACCACGTGAGCTTTAAGTATTCCGCGCATGCGAAGCGCCAGGCGCTCGACGACATCGACCTGCACATTAAGAGCGGCGAAACCATCGGCATCATCGGCGGCACCGGCTCGGCCAAGTCCACGCTCGTAAACCTCATCGCCCGCCTGTACGACGCCACCGAAGGCACCGTGCGCGTAGGCGGCATGGACGTGCGCGACTACGACCTGGACGCGCTGCGCCACCAGGTCGCCATGGTGCTGCAGAAAAACGTGCTGTTTAGCGGCACCATTGCCGAGAACCTGCGCTGGGGCGACCCGAACGCCACCGACGAGGAGGTCCGCGAGGCAGCGCATCTGGCCTGCGCCGACGAGTTTGTCGACGGCTTCCCCAAGGGCTATGACACCTGGATCGAACAGGGCGGCTCCAATGTCTCGGGCGGTCAGAAACAGCGCCTGTGCATTGCGCGCGCCCTGCTGCGTCGCCCCAAGATTTTGATCCTGGACGATTCCACCAGCGCCGTCGACACCAAGACCGACGCCAAGATCCGCGCAGGACTGGCAAGCTATCTGCCCAACACGACCAAGCTCATCATCGCCCAGCGCATCAGCTCCGTGCAGGACGCAGACCGCATCATCGTCATGGAGGGCGGCCGTATCGCACAGATCGGCAACCATGACGAGCTACTCAAGACGAGCGAGATCTACCGCGAGACCTTTACCTCGCAGAACAAGATGTCTGCCGAGGGCGAAGACGCGGGCGAGACCGCTGCAGCCGACACCGTGGCATCCGTAACGCAAGCTCAGACCCAGGAAGGAGGCGAGGCACATGAGTAAGGCAACGACCGCCGAGCGCGCGCTCAACCGCAAGGGTGGCACCATGTCGCGCCTCATCAAGACGCTCTTTGGCTTCTACCCCGTGCTTTTGCCCCTCGTCGTCGTCGGCGTGGTGCTCTGCGCCATCATCAACTCCATCGGCGCGACCTTCCTTCAGAGCGCCCTGCAGATTATTAGCGAATCGTGGCAGTCGGGCGATTGGGAAGCCGCACAGCCCAAGATCGCACAGCTCGTGACCACCCTCGCTTGCATCTACGGCGTCGGCATCCTGTCCTCGCTGTTCTGGAACCGCGCCATGGCCATCGTCACGCAGGGCTCGCTCGAGAAGCTGCGCGAGAAGATGTTCAACCGCATGCAGGACCTGCCGATTCGCTACTTCGACACGCACCAGCGCGGCGACATCATGAGCCACTACACCAACGACATCGACACGCTGCGCCAGATGATCAGCCAGTCGCTGCCCAACCTGCTCATGACGACCATCGTCATCGTCACGGTGTTCTTCATCATGCTGTACTACAGCGTGTGGATGTGCCTGGTCATTGTGGCCGGCGTCGCCTTTATGACCTTTATGACCAAGCTACTCGGCTCCAACTCCGCGCGCTTCTTTATTGCGCAGCAGACCGAACTCGGCGTGGTCGAGGGCCATATCGAGGAAGTCATGAACGGCCAGAAGGTCGTCAAGGCGTTCTGCCACGAGTCTGCCGCCGAGGCCGATTTTGACGAGCGCAACGAAAAGCTCTTCGAGGTCTCGCAGAAGGCCAACATGTACGCCAACATCCTCATGCCTATCCTTATGAACCTGGGCAACCTGCTCTACGTGTTGGTGGCCCTTGCCGGCGGCATTTTCCTGGCGCTGGGCGTGCCTAACCTGAGCATCTCGGGCATGACGCTGTCCATCGCCGTCGTAGTGCCGTTCCTCAACATGACCAAGCAGTTCTGCGGACAGATCGGTCAGATCTCGCAGCAGATCAACGCCGTGGTCATGGGCCTCGCCGGCGCCGACCGCATCTTTGAGCTCATCGACGAGAAGCCCGAAGCCGACGAAGGCTATGTGACGCTCGTCAACGCGCAGGTGAACCCCGATACCTGGCAGCTCGAGGAGGCCGACCACCACACCGGCATGTGGGCATGGAAGCATCCGCACCGCGCGACCGGCGAGATCGAGTACGTGCCGCTGCGCGGCGACCTGGTCATGGACAACGTGGACTTTGGCTACACGCCCGACCACGAGGTGCTGCACGGCGTGTCCGTGTTTGCCAAGCCGGGCCAGAAGGTCGCGTTTGTCGGCGCCACCGGTGCCGGTAAGACGACCATCACCAACCTCATCAACCGCTTCTACGACATCGCCGACGGCAAGATCCGCTACGACGGCATCAACGTCAACAAGATCCGCAAGGCCGATCTGCGCCGCTCGCTGGGCGTGGTGCTGCAGGACGTGAACCTGTTCACCGGCACCGTGATGGACAACATCCGCTACGGCAACCTGGACGCCACCGACGAGGAGTGCATCGCGGCGGCCAAGCTCGCGGGCGCGGACGACTTTATCACCCGCCTGCCCGACGGCTACGACACCATGCTCACCGGCAACGGCGCGCAGCTGTCGCAGGGCCAGCGCCAGCTGATTTCAATCGCACGTGCTGCCGTCGCCGATCCGCCGGCAATGATTCTGGACGAGGCTACGAGCTCCATCGACACCCGCACCGAAGCCATCGTGCAGGCGGGCATGGACAAGCTCATGGAAGGCCGCACGACGTTTGTCATCGCACACCGCCTGTCCACCGTGCGCAACTCCGACGCGATCATCTGTCTTGATCACGGCCGCATCATCGAGCGCGGCAACCACGACGAGCTGATCGCCAAGCGCGGGTATTACTACCAGCTCTACACCGGAGCGTTTGAGCTGGAGTAGTTCGGCTCGCCGAGATGGCCGATTTGCCGCTCATTCGTCGGGCATGACCCTAAGGTCAATGCCCTCCTCTTTCGGGGCAAATCGACTCATCTCAACGACCCAAACACAATGCGCCGCAACGAATAAAGCCTCCGCAGCCACACGAGCTGCGGAGGCTTTTCTATACCCTCTATTACAGGCTTACCGTTCCTCGCGTTGCGACCCGGCTGCCCCGGCTGTCTTTACGAGATTCTTGTCGATGTACATGTTCTTGTCGGCCCGGGAAAAGAGTTCGCGCATGGTGGGCGGTTCATCAAAATCACTGGAAAGCGCGTAGCCCACCGCATAGCTGATAGGCATGTCGGGATGAGCCTCGGAATACTCGCTCACGTTCGCACGAACCCGAGCGAGACAGGACTCCACGGCAGCTCGATCGGTATCCCGCAGCACCGCGATAAACTCATCGCCGCCGTCGCGACCCACAAAGCAGGTCTCGGACGCCACACGCCCCAGCTGCCGGGCAAAAGAGCGGATGTATTCGTCGCCCTTCTCGTGACCAAAGCTGTTATTGACCGTATGCAGATTGTTAAGGTCGAAGACGCACACCGCAACGGGCGCCCCCGCGGAGACGGGCTGCTCCTGCCCCAAGATCTCCTCGCACTTGTTCTTGTTGGGCAGTCCCGTGGCTTCGTCGAGATAGACTTTGCTCTGCAGTTCGCGATTGAGCGCGGCAGTTCGCACCGCGCGAACAAGTTCGACCGCAAAGGTCGCCACCAAGCCCATGATGTCGATGATCACCAAGCCCTCGAGATAGTTGAGCGCCGACGCCTTCTCCTGAGAGTAGTCCTCTGCGAGTCGCGTAGCATCGTCGCAAATGCCAAAGAACTCCTCGCTCATCGAGATGATGTCGGTGTTCTCGTAGCCGACTTCGCGCACGCGGATGATCTCGGCGCAAAGCTCATCAAAATAATTTGCAAGCTCGGTCATCTTTGCCTGATACTCATCGTCGTCGAGACGGACGAGGTTGAGGTCGTCACTTCCGTAACGCAAACCGTTGATGTATGAATCCACGGCTTTGAGCAGGTCATCTTGAGGCTGGCCCGCGTCCTCGAGCTTAACGATTCGCTGCGTGGTACCGCGCACCAGACCGGCGTAGTTGACCACGCGCGCCGTGCCCTGGATATCGGAGACGAGCAGCATAACATTGATGAAGAAGAAGATGAGAACTGCCGTGAGCACCATCATGAGCAGGCGCACCGCCTGGCTGGCCTTCTTGGCAACAGAAGTATTCACAAGTTCAATCCCCTAAATGACAAAAAAGCAAGTAGCACGCAGTGTGCTGAAATTCACGTGAAGTCAACTCTACCAGATGATTTTTCTAGGACGGGGATTAAAGAATCATCGACACGATAGCTATTTGAGGAGTTGGGCCATGGCGTTGACGAATTTTTGGACTTGGAGGGCGGGCTCGAGCGGGTAGTGCAGAAAGACCGGTACTTCGCGACCGCACAGGAACGGCACGCCCACAAAGGCCGGGTGCACCCCCGACCACGCTCCGCAGGTGAGTACCGCGTCGCCCTTTTCCTCCGCCTCGTTAAAGAGCACAAAATCGAAGCTATCCACATCGATCACGTCCACGCCGCCGTCGGCCAAAAGGTCGATGCGTAGGCTGTCCATGGCGTCGTTGCCGTGGCGCAGTACGCGCAGACGCATACCCTCCAAGTCGGCGACCGTAATGCGATTCTTGCGCGTCAACGGGCTCGTGCGCGGCAGGTCGATATAAAACGGCACGTTGACAATGCGGAGCTTTTGGCAGGCATCACCCCAGCGTGGGGTCGAAAAACTCGACTGCACCACATCGACCTCGCGACCCAAGCTGCGCATGACGGTCTCGCGCTCGTCATAGAGGTCGCTTACCGGCACGATCTCAAATCGCAGCGATGGTTCCAGATCGTGGATGCCCGTCCACATCGACAGCGTCTGGCGCCCCGGGCACATCATCGACACGCCCAGACGCACGGCGCCGCCATCGCCCGCCGCGCGTCGAGCGCGGCGCAGCGCGTCCTCGGACTGCCGCATGATTGAGCGCGCGTCGTCCACCAGCAGAGCGCCCGCCGGTGTCACCTTGACGCCCGAGTGCGAGCGTTCGAACAGCGTGATGCCGAACTCGGCCTCGAAGCCCGACACCTGCTTGACGAGCGCCGGAGTCGACACGCGCAATTTTGCCGCCGCACGCGAGAAGCTTCCCAGCTCCGCGGCGGCCGATATGGCCTCAAGTCGTCGATCGTACACGTCAATCTCCCGTTTTCGCGTCTGTGAACGCATGGCGCCACAGGGGGTTGTTTTCGCAGGTCACGCGCTCAATTGAGAATAAACTGCATCGCATAGTGTAAACCTACGGTTAACACCATTCTAACAAATATGCAATTCACCTGCGCAAATGCAAAGCATACGATAACCTGCGAAAACCACGTGGGTCGATTAATGGGAACGGCCCACCGGGAGGCACAAGAAGGGAAGTTTCTATGAGCAACTGGCTTAAGCTCGAGGGCGATGTTTGCGCCGTGACCGGCGCACTCGGCGGTATGGGCGTCGAGATTTGCCGCGAGTTCGCCCGCAACGGCGCCAACGTCGTCCTGCTCGACCTGGACGAAGAGAAGGTCAAGGCCGCAGCCGCCGACCTCGCCGCCGAGTTTGGCATCCACGCCGAGGGTTACAAGATGAACGCCACCGACGAGGCCGAGGTTCAGGCCGCCGTCGACGCCACCATCGCCGACTTCGGTCGCGTCGACGTCCTCGTCAACACCGCCGGCATCCTGCGCTTCGCCGCCATGGAGGACCTGCCGCTGAGCGACTGGGAGCAGGTGCTCAACGTCAACCTCACCGGCTACTTCATCACCTCGCAGCGCTTTGGTCGCGAGATGATCAAAGCCGGCCAGGGTCGCCTGGTGCACATCTCAACCGTTGCCAGCCACTCCCCCGAGACGTTCTCGGGCGTGTACAGCTCCACCAAGGCCGGCGTCAACATGATGTCCAAGATGCTCGCCGCCGAGTGGGGCCCCTACGGCGTGCGCTCCAACTGCGTCGAGCCCTGCTTCGTCAAGACCCCGATGTCGGCCAATTTCTACGCCGACCCCGAGGTCGAAAAGAGTCGCAGTCGTCTGATCGCCACGCGTCGCATCGGCGAGGTCAGCGATATCGCCAACGCCGTCATGTTCCTGGCGTCCAAGCGCTCGGACTTTACCACCGGCGACGCTATCAAGGTCGACGGCGGCTTCTCCAACATGATGGGCGACCTCACTGCCAAGCCCGGCGGCCGTCGCGCCTATGCCGACAACTACCTTAAGAACAAGGGCGTCGAGCTTTGGTCCGATGAGTCCGGCGTCGCCAAGCCGACCGACCAGTAAACCAACCTAACAGGGAGGCCCGCGGATACGCCCGCCCTCCCCCGCATCGATCAGAAAGAGTCCAATGGCTTCCACCAACTCCAACAAGGGTCGCGCCGTCGTGCTTTCCGCCGCGTGCGTCACCATGTTCTTCATCAGCTCCATCGCGCTGTATTCCGTCGTGAGCAAGAACCTGCTCGCCGTCTACCCCGAGTGGTCGAGCGCCCTTACCTGGGCTTTCCCGGTCTTTCAGACCATCATGGCCGTGACGGGCATCTTCGCCGGCCGCATCTCCGATAAGATCGGCCCGCGCAACGTCGTGATCGCCGCCGCCGTGTGCTACGGCGTGGGCTGGTTCATGTCCGGCACCGTCACCGAGCCGTGGCAGTTCTACCTGTGGTTCTCGCTCGTCGCCGCCGTCGGCAACGGCCTGGGCTACAACCCGGCGCTCACCACCGGCCAAAAGTGGTTCATCGACAAGAAGGGTCTCGCCTCCGGCATCACCCTGGCCGCTTCGACCGCCGGCCCCGCCGTGCTGTCCCCGGTGCTCGCCTCGCTGCTCATCCCGAGCCTGGGCATCTTTGGCGCCCTCAAGGCACTCGGCGTCATCTTCTTTGTGACAATCGCCGCCTCCGCCCTGTTCCTGAAGGCCCCCGAGGCCGGTTGGCTGCCCGAGGGCTTCGAGGCCCCCAAGGGCGGCGCGCATGCCGGCACCTTCGGTGACCTCACCCCGGGCGAGATGGTCAAGACCCCGCGCTTCTGGGTCCTCATCGTCACCTTCGCCTTTGCCGCCACCGCGGGCACCCTGCTCGTGGGCAAGGTTGCCTCCATCGCCGCCGTCCAGCTCTTCGCCGACCCCACGAGCGCCGCGGCCGTCGCCCTCGGCGGCGTGGTGGTCTCTGTCAACACCTGCGCCAACCTGGTCGGTCGTCTGTCCTTTGGCCAGATCATTGACAAGCTCGGCGCCTATAAGTCACTGCTCATCAGCCTTGTCGTCACCATCGTCGCCCTCGTCATCATGTCGATGAGCTTTACGCAGAGCATGTTCTTTGTGGCGCTCGCCCTGCTCGGCTTTAGCTTTGGCGCCCTGCTCGTCATCTACCCGCCGCTCACCGGCGGCGCCTTTGGCACCAGCAACATTGGTGTCAACTACGGCATCATGTTTTTGGGTTATGCCGCTTCCACCTGGATCAGCCAGCCCATCACCGCCGTGCTGTATCACGCCGAGGCCGGCAGCGCCGCCTACCAGCAGTCCTTCTACGGCGCCATTGTGATCGCCGCCATCGCCGTCGTGCTCACCGTCTACATGATGGTCTCCGACAGCAAGAAGAAGTCCGCCTAGTTTTACCGATGCGACAAAGGGACAGCCCCTTTGTCGCATTCCACCGGTCACCAGTATTAAGGAGTCGAAATGTTTGAGCTCAACCCCGTCCGCATTGCCGTTATCGGCGCCGGCGCCATGGGCCGCAACCACATCCGCTTTGTCACCGAGGAGCCCGAGGCCGAGCTCGTCGCCATCGCCGACGCCTTTGAGGGCGCCCGCGCCACGGCCGAGGCCGCCGGCGTGCCGTTTTATACCGATCCCGCCCAGATGATGGACGAGGTCAAACCCGAGGCCGTCATCATCGCCACCCCCAACGACCTGCACCTGGGCGTTGCCCGCGAGGCTGTGAAGCGCAACATCGTGCCGCTGGTCGAAAAGCCGATCTCCAACGATCTTGAGGATGCCCAGGCTTTCGCCGCCGAGGCCGAGACCGCCGGCGTGCCCGTGCTCGTGGGCCAGCATCGTCGCCACAATCCCTTCGTCAACAAGGCCAAGGAGATCATCGAGTCTGGCGAGCTGGGCAAGCTCACCGTGTCGAGCTTCCACTACATGATCTATAAGAATGACGAGTACTTCGACGTCGAGTGGCGCCGCAAGAAGGGCGCCGGCCCGATCCTGGTCAACCTGGTGCACGACGTCGACCTGCTCCGCTACCTGCTGGGCGAGCCCGTTGCCGTCCAGGGTATGCAGTCCAGCGCCGCCCGCGGTTTTGAGACCGAGGACTCCGCCGTGGTCAACGTCCGTTTTGCCGATGGCGCGCTCGCAAGCATGACCATCTCCGACGCCACCGCCAGCCCCTGGAACTGGGAGGCAACCGCTCGCGAGGATCCGCAGTACCGCCCCTTCGACGCCGACGCCTACTTTATCGGCGGAACCTTGGGCGCTCTGTCGCTGCCCCGCCTGCACCAGTTCTCCTACGACGGCGCCTCCAACTGGCACAAGCCGCTGCAGATGGAGATTCCGGCCGTGGACCCGGCACTGCCGCACAAGATGCAGCTCAAGCACTTTGTGAAGGTTGTCCGCCGCGAGGTCGAGCCCGTCGTAACCCCCGCCGATAATGTCAAGACGCTCACGCTTCTCAACGCCATCAAGGAGGCCGCCGAGACCGGCCAGCTCGTCGAGCTGTAATGCCTTAAGAGCGACCGCGGCAAAACCCCATGCCGAGCCCCTCGGTCCGCCACAAACAAGCCCCTCTTCTTTGCCCCGCGAGCAGCCTCCTGCTCGCGGGGCATTTTGCTACCTTGCCGACGATTTTTCTGGGGCGAGGGCTATTTTGTACCTAAGTTTGATTCGTTTGCCACGAAATGCGCCTATCTACTACGTTTAACCAATCGCCCTCAACCATACCGAATTTCGCGAAATAAAAACCGCAGGTAAACGTCTTGCCGATTTTCGGAAAACCCAGGTATGGTCAGCCCCTACGGGTAAAACGTAGTAGAAAGGCCGTTTTCGTGGCGCGGTCCCAAAACAGCCTTTTGGGACGGGTGGTATCCTTGGTAGCTCTGTGCTGCAAACGCACCTTAAACGCAAGGAGTCCCATGGATCTTATCGCCCAGCTCGCCCGCGAGCTCAACCTTAAGGCCGCCAACATCGAGGCGGCCGTCAAGCTCATCGACGAGGGCAACACCATCCCCTTTATCTCGCGCTACCGCAAGGAGGCCACGGGCGGCATGGACGATGTCGCCCTGCGCGCCCTCGACGAGCGCCTGTCCTACCTGCGCAATCTTGAGCAGCGTAAAGAGGACGTCATTCTGCTTATCGACGCCCAGAGCAAACTCACGCCCGAACTCGAGCAGCAGATTCGCGAGGCCACGCAGCTCCAGCGTGTCGAGGACCTCTACAAGCCCTACCGCAAAAAGCGCATGACCCGCGCGCTGAAGGCCCGCGAGGCCGGCCTGGAGCCGCTTGCCAACATGATCATCATGCAGGCATCCGCCAAGGGCAGCGCACTCGACGCCGCCGCGGCATACGTCAACGAGGAGGCCGGCTTCGACACGCCCGAGAAGGCGCTCGCCGGCGCCGCCGACATCGTGGCCGAGACGGTAGCCGAGGACCCGGAGAACGTCGCCGACCTGCGCTCCTTTACGCAAAACACCGCCGATATCGTCGTCGAGGCCACCGACCCCACGGAGAAGACTCCCTACGAGCCCTACTACAACTTTGACGAGCCGCTACGCCGTATTCCCAACCACCGCGTGCTGGCCATCGACCGCGGTGAGCGCGAGGGCAAGCTCCGCGTGCGCGTGAACGTCGACGGCGCTGCCGCCACAGCACGCCTCGGCAGCCGCTGGCCCCGTCGCCAGGGCGTGTTTGCTCCCATCTTCGATGCCGCCATCGCCGAGGGTTACAAGCGCCTCATGGCCCCCTCGCTGGAGCGCGAGGCCCGCGCCAAACTCACCGTCCGCGCCCAGACCGAGGCCATCAACGTCTTTGCCAAGAATCTCGAGGGCCTGCTCTCGGCACGCCCCGTGCGCGGCGCCCGCGTGCTCGCACTCGATCCGGGCTACCGCACCGGCTGCAAGGTCGCCGTCATGGACGAGACCGGCAAGCTGCTCGACCACGGCGTGGTCTACCCCACCAAACCGCGCCACGACGTCGCCGGCACCAAGCGCGAGCTCGCTCGCCTCGTCAAGAAGGACGACGTCAACACCATCGTCATCGGCAACGGCACCGCCAGCCGCGAGACCGAGGAAGTCGTCTCGGAGTTCATCGCCGAGCAGGCTCCTGGGCTGCGATACACCATCGTCAACGAGGCCGGCGCATCGGTGTACTCCGCCTCCGAGCTCGCAAGCCAGGAGTATCCCGACCTGGATGTCACCGTACGTGGCGCCATGAGTCTGGGACGCCGCTTGCAAGACCCGCTGGCAGAGCTCGTCAAGATTCCGCCCCAGTCCATCGGCGTTGGCCAGTACCAGCACGACCTTGACCAGGCCGAGCTTTCGCGCACCCTGGGACACGTGGTGGAGGACGTCGTCAACCGCGTGGGCGTCGACGTGAACACCGCGAGCGCAAGTCTGCTGGGCTACGTATCGGGTATCACGCTGAGCGTGGCCAAAAACATCGTGGCCTACCGCGAGGAAAACGGCGCCTTTACAGATCGCCGCCAGCTCAAGAAGGTCCCCAAGCTGGGACCCAAGGCATATCTCAACGCCGCGGGCTTCCTGCGAATTAGCGGCGGTAAGAACCCGCTCGACGCAACGAGCGTCCACCCCGAAAGCTACGAGGTGGCCACATCCGTCTTGGAGCGCGCAGGCGTTAAAGCAAGCGAGCTCAGTCGCGGCGGCGTGCCCGACATCGAGCGCCGTCTGGGCAGCATCTCGACGCTGGCAAGCGACCTGGACTGCGGCACCCTGACGCTCATCGACATTGTCAACGAGCTCAAGAAGCCCGGCCGCGACCCGCGCGACGACGCGCCCGAGGTGGTCTTTAGCCGCTCGGCACTTTCCATCGACGACCTAGAGCCCGGCATGGAGCTCAAGGGCACGGTGCGCAACGTTGTGGACTTTGGCGCCTTCGTCGACGTGGGCGTGCACCAGGACGGCCTCGTGCACATCTCCAAGCTGGCCAACCGCTTTGTCAAGCACCCGAGCGACGTGGTGCGCGTCGGCGACACGGTCAAGGTGTGGGTCGAGAAGGTCGATCGCGACCGCAAAAAGATCTCCCTCACCATGGTGCAGGGGAAGTAAACCGCCAAAGCAAGGGTACCCCCTACAGCGACGTGCAAAATCGCGAGTATTCTGCAATTTCTGCCGCTCCGAACGCCCCTCAGAGGCAATAAAGTCAAAAACAGCCCCCGATTTAGCGTCGTCAGAGCCAAAACGGGGGCCAATCCGTGCTTCGGTTAACTGGTAAAAGCCTTTACCTTGCTGAATACTCTCAATTTTGCACGGCGCAGGCGGGGGCACCTTTGTCCACGGCAGAATATGGAAGCCAATCACCAACCTACTGGTAAGTTCGTGTCGGCAGCCCCGGCCTTTCCTTTGCCTAGCGCGACCCTCGCGAAGCACGTGAGCGATAGGGAAAGGAAAGGCCGGGGCGAACAACCCGCGGCGCAGCCAGTGTTCGCGTTACGGCAGAATATGGAAGCCCAAAGCGGCGATATCCTTGGCAAAGCCACGGACGGTGTCGAGCGAGACCTCGTACGGATCACGGCCGATGTTCTTGCGCTTGGCCAGGATGCTGTTGGGCACCGTGATGATCTGGCAACCGCAGGCTTCGGCCTGGTAGATGTTGATGAGCTCGCGCGTGGACGCCCACAGGACCTCGCAGTTGGGCTTGGCGGCGGCCTTCTTGACCGACTCCGTCATAAACGGAATGGGATCGACGCCGGTGTCGGCGATACGGCCGGCAAAGAGCGAGATGATGGACGGCGCCTCGGCGTCAACGGCCTCGACCATCTCATCGACCTGCTTAGGCGTAAAGATGGTGGTGACGTTGACCTTGATGCCGTCGGCCGAAAGCTTGCGGACCAGCTCGGCGGTGGACTCGCCCTTGGTGGTCACGCACGGAATCTTGACGTAGACGTTCTCGGCCCAGGTAGCGATCTCGCGGGCCTCGACCTCCATGGTCTCGACGTCGTCGGCAAAGACCTCAAACGACACGGATACATCGGTGATGTGGGCCAAGACCTCTTTGGCAAACGCGCGGTAATCCGTCACGCCGCCCTTCTTCATAAGGGACGGGTTGGTCGTGAAACCCTGAACGTTGCCGTTCTCGTACATGTCGAGCATGCCCTCGAGGTTTGCACCGTCAGCGAACACCTTGATTGCCATCTGCCTGATTCCTTTCGCTTGCACATGGGCGTTGCACTGCTAAACACTTTACCTACGTTTATCAAGGCATGAGCTGCGGGTTTTTATCTTCTCGGCGAACGGTATAAACACCTCAGTGTTTGGATTGATAAATCGATTGAGCATGCAAAAGCAAAGAGTCGCAGTTTGAGCAAACGTCAGAACGCGGGATTCATTAGATGAGGCCGAAATGCTGCATCGCTGTGACGGTGCCGTCGTGTGCGACATCGTCGGTCACGTAGTCGGCGACCGCCTTGACCTCAGGCATGGCGTTGCCCATGGCGACAGCCGTCTCGACCGCAGCGAGCATGCCCAGGTCGTTACCCGAATCGCCGAAGCCAAAGGTGCGTGCGTTGCCGGTGCGACCCAGGTATTCCAGCGCTCGCGCCACGCCCACGCCCTTGTCGATGCCCTTGGGGCTCAGCTCGCGATTCTGACCACCGGTGTTGCACAGCTCAAACTCGCGATCGATAAAGCCATCATCATTGGCTACGCGAGCCAGGTCGCTCGCGACGATGCCTACCTTGCCCACGCGCAGACGGCCGTCGACGCGCATTTCCTCGGTGCTGTGCACCACAGAAGTGCCGATCAGAGACGACTGCTCAACACCCGCGGGTTCCAGGGCAAACGTAGCCACGTTGGTCTCGAAAAAGGCTTCAATCCCTGCCGCGGCCATACGGCGTGCAAGCTCCTCAACAATGTCTTCGTCAAAGCAGTCCTCATACACCACGCGGCCCTCGACCTCGAGCGTGGCGCCCGCCATGGCAACGACGCCCGCGGGGTCGAGCGCACGCAAGCTATCGGCGATGAGCCACAGGGGGCGACCCGTGCAGATAAACGCCTTGTGTCCCGCATCGCGCAGGCGACCAAATGCATCGACAACAGCCTTCGACGGATGGACTGCATTGAAGTCCTTATCGGTCATATCGTCGGGATCGAACGACGTCAGCGTGCCGTCCACGTCAAAAAAGAGCACGGCGGATTCGGGGCACGCATCAATCATATGGGTTCCTTTCGAGGATAAGGGCAAACGAAGCATCCATCATATAATGGAGCGACGCAACCAGAGAGGTCACCCATGGAATTTTACGCAAGCTGCCCCGAGGGCTTTGAGTCCGCACTCGCCGATGAGCTTAAACGCCTCGGACTTTCGCATGTCCGCCGCCTGAAGGGCCGCGCTACGTTTGAGGGCGAGCTCGAAGAAGGCTATCGCGCCTGTCTGTGGTCGCGCCTGGCGAGCCGCGTGTTCGTGGTACTCGGGCGCTTTGAGGCGCAGGATGCCGATGAACTGTACGATAGCGTTTACGACATCGCCTGGGAGAGCATCGTCCGCCCCGGCGCCACCATCGCCATCACCGCCCGCGGCGTGACCGAACAGCTGCGCAACACGCGCTTCTCAGCCCTGCGCGCCAAAGACGCGCTGTGCGACCGCCTGGCCGAGACCACGGGACGTCGCGCCGATGTCGATGCCGCCGACCCCGATGTTCACCTACTGCTTTCGTTGCGCCAGCGCCGCGCGAGCATAAGCCTGGACCTTTCGGGCGATCCGCTGTTCAAACGCCTGCCGCCCGCAGCGACCCGCGCCGGCGAGGGCGCGCACGTGCTGCGCCCCGACTACGCCGCTCTGGTGCTGGCGCAGGTCGGCTGGACCGCACTGTGCGAGCGCAAGCTGACGGCCGACGATTACGAGAACGAAGCCCTGCCCACGCTGGTCGACGCCTCATGCGCCGGCGGCGGCCTGCTGTTGGAGGCCGTGAACATTCTGACCGACCGCGTCCCGGGCGCCGTACGCGAGCGCTGGGGCTTTGAGGGCTGGCAGCTGCACGACGCCGCCCTGTGGGAGCAGCTGCTTGCCGAGGCACGCGAGCGCGAGGCGGCAGCACGCGAGCGCCAGGCACGCATCGTGGCCGTGGATGTTGACCCCGCCGCCCGCAAGACCGCTGAGCGCATGGTTAAGTGTGCCGGCTACAAGCGCTTTGTCGATTTTTGCGCCGCCAAGTCCGCCACCGTGCTGGACCACGCGGGCGCCGTCGCCGGTGCCGCCGTGGTCGCAGATACCACCGAGACACCGCTGTCGCTCATGCATGACACCATGACGCTCATCGGCGAGCTGCGCCGCGCGCCCGAGCTTGCCGCGGCACCGGTCGCCGCGCTCACCCGCGACGGATTGCTGGCCCGCGCGCTCCACGCCGAGCCCGAGCACTCAATCGCCGTCATGCCCAACAACGAGGAGGCGACCGTCGAAGTCTGGCCTTCGCTCGACCACGCCGCCGCAGCGTTTGAGACTGCGACCAGCACGGATGCAGAGGCCGAGGTTGCGGATGCCAACGAAGCCAACGACGAAGGCGCCGCCCCCGCCATGCCCGAGCCCGCCGCCACACTCGACCTGGGCGACGGCAAGCCGCTGCCTGTGCTCATCCCCGAGTCCGAGCAGTTCGCCAACCGCCTGCGCAAGAACGCACGCCTGCGTCGCAAGTGGGCAAAGCGTGAGGGCGTAAGCTGCTACCGCGTCTACGATGCCGACCTGCCCGACTACTCCGCCGCCATCGACCTGTACGAGGGCTGCCCGCAGACGCCGGGCCGCTGGCTCGTCATCGCCGAATACGCCGCGCCCAAAACCATCGACCCCGCACTGGCCCAGGCCCGTATGCTCGACATTCTGGCCATCGCGCCGCGCATCTTGGATGTTCCGGCCGAGCATGTGCACGCCAAGGCCCGCATGCGTTCGCGCGGCGGCTCGCAGTACGGCAAGCAGGGCGCCGGCAAGGGCGGCTCGGGTGAGCGCGCCAATATCGCACGCCGTCGTCTGCCACTCATCGAGGAGGGCGGCCTTACCTTTGCCGTCAACTTTGACGACTACCTGGACGTGGGCATCTTCTTGGACCACCGCGTCACCCGCAACCTGGTGCGTGAGCACGCCAAACAGGCGCGTCGTTTCCTCAACCTGTTCGCCTACACCGGCACCGCCACCTGCTATGCGGCAGACGGCGGCGTCGAGGAGACCGTGACGGTCGACCTCTCCAACACCTACCTGGACTGGGCCGAGCGCAACATGCGCCAGAACGGCTTTGTGGGCCCGCAGCATCACTTTGTGCGCGACGACGTGCTCGCCTGGATTCGCGACCAGCGCCAGACGCGCAACCGCTGGGACCTGATCTTTGTCGACCCGCCCACGTTTTCGAACTCATCCAAGATGGGCCGCCGCACCTGGGATGTCCAGCGCGACCATGTTGAGCTTTTGGCCGGCGTATCTCGCCTGCTCGCACAGGACGGGCACGCCATCTTTAGCTGCAACCTGCGCGGCTTCCGCCCCGAGACGCGCAAGCTCGCACGCGCGGGCGTCGTGCTGGAGGACATTACGGCGCAGACCATCCCCGAGGATTTCGCGCGCAACCAGAAGGTGCACCATTGCTATATCGTGCGCCGCCTGCCCATCGAGGACGCCATGGCCGAAGTCGGCTTTAGCGCCGAGGAGATTGCCGAGCGAACCGAGGAGCTGCGCAACCCCGAAGCCTGCAAGCCTCGCGCAGCAGCGCACGCGCACGCACAGGCCGGCAACGGCAAGGCCAACTTTGCCGGCAAACCCTCCCCCGCAGGCAAGCCCAAAAAGAAGAAGTTCTACGCCAGCAAGCCCAAGGGCAAATAAACAAAGTTGCGGTGGAATAGTTCCTAAAAAGCCTGGTAAAGGCCCAAACAGGAACTATTTCACCGCAACTCATAGTGGGATGTTGGTTGGCGATCTAGCCTTGGGTGACCAATCGGTAACCGATACCCACATGCGTCTGGATATAGCGCGGGTGCGCGGGGTCGGACTCGATCTTCTTGCGCAGCGTGCCCATAAAGACGCGCAGGCTCGCCAGATCGCTCTTAGTTGCCGTGCCCCAAATCTCGTGTAGGATAAACTGGTGCGTCAGCACCTTGTCGGCGTTGTGCGCCAGCAGGCACAGGAGCTTGTACTCGATCGGCGTCAGGTGCAGTTCCTCGCCATCCATCGTGGCGATGCCGGCATCAAAATCGATATGCAGCTCACCGGTATCGAACGAGCCCTCAGAGGCAACGCCGCCCGTTTGTGCATACGAAAGGCGCCTGAGCGTCGTGCGAATACGCGCGAGCAGTTCCTCGACCGAAAACGGCTTGGTCAGGTAGTCGTCGGCGCCGGCATCGAGTGCGCGAATCTTGTCCGCATCCTCGCTGCGCGCCGAGACCACGATGATCGGCATGCCCGACCATGCGCGCACCGACTCCACCACCTTGACGCCGTCCATATCGGGCAGGCCCAGATCGAGCAGCACAATGCTCGGTGCCTGCGACGAGGCAGCGGCGATGGCGGCATGGGCGGTCTCCACGGCCATATGGCGCAAGCCGTGCGCCTCGAGCGCAGCAACGATAAGGTTGCGAACAGCTGGGTCGTCCTCAACGACCAAGATGAGCGGTTTTACGGCAGAGTTCGACACAGTGCTACTCCTTATCAAACGAAACGTCGGCGGCGGGAAGTTCAATCGTAAAGACCGAACCGTGCGGGTCCGCCGCGGCAACCTCTATGCTACCGCCATGCGCCAACGCAATGGAACGGCAGAGTGAAAGACCCAGGCCCACGCTGCGGTGGCTGTCGGCCAGACCATGGTTGGCGGTATAGAACGACTCAAAGATCCGCTCGCGGTCCTCGGGTGCGATACCCGGACCATCATCGGCCACCGAGCACGCCACGCGTCCATCGTCGACGCTAATCGAAATCACGATATGCGAGCCTGCGGGCGTATAGGTGATGGCGTTGTTCACCAGATTGACCACCAGCTGCACCATCAGGCGCGCATCGACGTTGACGAGCGCCGGCTCATCGCACGCCACCACCTTAAGGTCGTGCTCGCGCACGGCCGGATTTACGTGGCGCAGTGCCTCCTCGACGATATCATCCATGAGCTCGAGCGTAGTCGACAGATGCATGCCCCCGCCCTCGAGCCTGGTGATGGCAAGCAGGTTCTCGACGGTGGCGTTGAGCCATTGTGCATCCGAGCGAATGGACAGGAGCAGGCCGCGGCGCGTCTGGCTGTCGAGCACGGCCGTGCCGGTCGAACCCTGGTCGAGCAGCACGTCGGCATTGCCCGAAATACTGGTGAGTGGCGTGCGCAGGTCGTGCGAGATGGAGCGCAGCAGGTTGGCGCGCAGCTGCTCGTTTTTGGCGAGCACCGCCGCCTCCTCGCGGGCCTCCATGGCGCGGGCGCGATCGAGTGCCAGCTCGCCTTCGCTCACGATGGCATCGGCAAGTGTCCGCTCCTCGTGCGTCAGCACGTCGGGCTCGGCAACGATAGCCAGCACGCCCACCACCGAGGCGGGGTCGCCCGAGCGCACGAAGCCGTCACCTGTGCGGACCGTCAGGTAGATGCCATAAAACGCCGAGCCGCCAAACGTGGCATCGAGCGGCGTCCCCACATAGGCGGACGCCGAGAGCCGCGGCGGCATCTGGGGCGCCAGCTGGTGCACCGGCGCGGCGTCACCCACGGCCGTGTACGTCGCACGCGGAAGCAGGTCATCATCGTCGGCGTCGGCGCTGTACCATACGACCGGACAGCCCGAAAGACGCGCCAGCTGCGTTGCCATGGCATGCACAATCTGCTGCTGATCGGCACACCGCTGCAGCATGCGGTTGGTCTCGAGCACCATATGCGTGCGGCGGTCGCTAGCGGCAGCCTGTGCCAAGGCACGGCGCAGGGCCAACGCAATCGAGCTTGACACAAGCGAGACCACGAACATGATGAAGAACATGCCGGGATAGACGCGGTCGATAAGCGACAGCGAGTAGCGCGGGTCGACAAACAAGAAGTTGTAGAGCGCCACGGCGGCAGCCGAGCTCAACAGGCAATACAGGCGGCTCCAGGTGAAAAAGGCACACAGCTGCACGGCAAGCACATAGACGATCATGATGCTCGGCGCGAGACCCGGATGGTCGAGCAGCGCGCCCACAATCGTCGCCGCGACCAGCAGCCCCACCGATACGCAGGCGTCATACAGAGGAGTGCGGCGCGTCAGCGTTGTGCGCCGCCACCAAAAGCTATCGGCAATATCGCCGTCCGTACGGACGTCCATCAGCGTCCCGCCCCTCTCTCAAAAACAAAAACCACCACAAAGGGGACAGGCACCTTTGTGGTGGTTTTCCCTCGTGGTGGTTCTAAGTGTAAAGCCTTCTACGACCGGCAGCCGCTAGACAAACAGCACGTGCGCGAGCAGGGCACACACGCACACCACTCCAAATACCAGCGCCACGATCGAGATCACGCGGTCGGCCATGTCCATGTTGGCGCGATTCGTAAAGAACCGATCTTCGGCGGCGTCGGCGCGCGCCTCACGCACCATTTCGACCACCGCCTCGCGGCCATCGAGCGCCTTTGTATCCATGTTTGCCTCCCCGGCCTCAATCTTGTCCATCGAAAACCAACTCCATGCAGCCTGTCGGCGCCTACGGCCGCTCGTTGGGGGCCAGGCGCTGCATCTTATTCACGGCCTTGAACTTGGTGAACAGCGGCACATACTCAAAGCTCACGTTGGAGTTCTCCAGGCCATACCAGCGCGCCGGCGTACCGGCAAATCGGCGGATGATGTACTTGAGCGTGATGGCCGTACGCTCACTCGGCTCCACGTCACTCTCGGGCGCAAGGAGCTTGCGGATCATGACGAACTTGAACGTGCCGATGTTGCCCGGATCCTTGTAGACCGAGTAGTCGTGCATCTGCGGCGGCAGCTCGCCCGTTGCGGCCAGATCCTGAACAACCTGGCGCAGGTAGGCGTTCACGCGCTGGTTAACCTTGTAGCCCAGGTACAGATGCACGCGGAAAACATAGTCGGTGCCAAACGTCTCGACCGAATAGGCAAAGGTGTGCGGTTCGTCCATGGTCTCGACATTCACAAACCACCAGGCGCGGGCACGCTTGGGATGCTTGTCCAGAATCGAGTAGACGATGTCGCGGTCGATGTAGTCGGTATGGGTGTCCTTGGTCAGATACACGATGTTGTCACTCAGGCGCTCGTAACGGTCGTCGTCGCGCAGGCGCTTGAGCTGTGGCAGATAGCTGCGCAGCGGCAGCAGCGTAAACTGACGCTGCTCGACCGCCGTGCCGTTGTACCAGCACACCATAACGCCCATGATGAGTGCAGCCATAAGGATGGTGAAGTAGCCGCCGTGGAAGAACTTGGTGAGCGAACTCACAAAGAAGAAGCCCTCGAGCATAAGGAAGAACGCAACGAAGATATACGGGGCGACCTTAAGGCCGCGATCAACATGCAAGTAGAAGAAGAGCAGCAGCGTCGTGCACATCATGGTCAGGGTAATCGCCAAGCCGTAGGCGGCCTCCATGTGCGCCGAGCTCTGGAACAGCAGCACCACGACGACGCAGCCCACAAGCATGACGTTGTTGACCATGGGAATATAGAGCTGGCCCTTGGTCTCGGCAGGATAGAAGACCTGCATGTGAGGCATGAGGTCCAGGCGGCTGGCCTCGGACACCAGCGAGAATGCGCCGGTGATGAGCGCCTGCGAGGCAATGATGGCCGCGACGGTGGAAAGGCCGACAGCAAACGGGCGCAGGCCCGGGGCGAGCATCTGGTAGAACGGGTTGAGGTCGGCAATGCCCATGAGCTCGGGGTTGGCAGCGTTGTTCATAAGCCAAGCGCCCTGGCCCATATAGGAAAGCAGCAGACAGCACTTAACGAACGGCCAGGTGGCGTAGATGTTGCCGCGGCCGACGTGGCCCATGTCGGAGTAGAGCGCCTCGGCACCGGTGGTGGCAAGGAAGCAGCTGCCCAGAATCATGATGCCTGCATGGTTGTTGGGGCTCAGCAAAAAGCCGATGCCGCGTAGCGGGTTGAGGCACAGCAGCACCGCGGGGTGTTGGAAGACAAAGAACAGACCCGTACCGCCCAGGAACAAAAACCACAGCGTCATGATGGGGCCGAAGGCACGGCCGATCTTGGCCGTGCCGATGCGCTGCACCAAGAAGAGCACAATGATAATGGCAAGTGTGATGGCCACGACGCGGCCCTGATCGTCGCCCAACACAGCATGGACTGCCGGAATGGTGCGCAGGCCCTCGATAGCCGTAGTCACGGTAACGGCGGGCGTGAGGATGCCATCGGCGAGCAGTGCCGCGCCGCCCAGCATGGCGGGGATGATGAGCCATTTGCCGCAGCGCTTAACCAAGCTGTACAGAGCAAAGATGCCGCCCTCGCCATGGTTGTCGGCGCGCAGCGAGATGAGCACGTACTTGACGGTCGTCAGCAGCGTGACCGTCCATACGACGAGCGAGAGCGCGCCGAGCACAAACTCCTCCGTGACGCTTCCGATGCCGCCGTTGCCGGCAACGAGCGCCTTAGTTACATACATGGGGCTGGTGCCGATATCGCCATACACCACGCCCAGCGTGACGAGCATCGCCGAGATGCTCACAGGAATCGCAGCGTGCGAGGCTGCCTCCTTGGCCTTTTGTTCCATAAGCCGGTTTCCTCCCAACTTTAACGTTCGAGGGGATTATAGGTAATCGGCCCATGTTTGAATGGCACCGTTTTCCCAGCTAGATAAACATTTATACAGTCTTTAGGCTACCGCGGCGATATGAAATGTGACAAAAGGACTGTCCCCTTGTCACATTCGTCATTTTCCGAGCCAGTTTTTGAACCACCATTCCATGGATCGGCTCATCTCGGCCATAAAGGGACTGGTGTGTTTGCGGGTGTAGATATCCACCACGCGCTCGCCCACCTCGCGGGCGTGCGGACGGAACATCGCATCCATCTCGGCCACCTGAGCATCCATAGTCGCGGCATCGGCGCGGCAGTAGCGCTCCTCGTGCACCAGGTTCACCACGGGATGCGCAATGGCCGGACGCTCCTTACGGGGCGTGCCGATGATGAGCATCGACAACGGCATGGTATAGGGCGGCAGATCGAGCAGCTCGGCAACTTCCTCGGCATTCTCGACGATATCACCGATATAGCAGCTCCCCAGGCCCAGGGCCTCGGCGGCAACCACGGCGTTTTGCGCGGCGATCACGGCGTCCTGGGCTGCGATGGCAAAGTCGCCCAAACCCGGCGCGCGGCGGGGCGCCTTACCCGTGCGCTCGACAAACTCGGGCTCAAAGCAGCCCACGTGCTCAAACAGATCGATCCACTTGGCATAATCGACCACAAAAATTAGTGCCCAGGGCGCCTTGGCGATCATGGGCTGGTGGTCGCACAGGTCGGCCAGGCGGTCGAGCGTAGCCTGCTCGCGGATACTCACGATGGAATACATCATCATGGCGCCCGCCGACGGCGCGCGACTCGCCGCATGCAGAATCGCCGCACGCTGCTCGTCGGTCACCGCCACGGGACGGTCGTCATCATCACGCGCGAAGGCACGCGTAGACGAGCGATGCTCCAAGATGTCCAGCACCGCATTGCCCGTAGTCTCGACCGGATAGCCGTACGTATCCTCAGCCTTGGTGCAAACCTGCTCGCTCATAGCCTCATTCCTGCCAATTCTTTAAGAAGCCTTTACGTTTCCGTGTAATTCCCGTCCATTATCGCGCAGGTCGCCACTACATTGCGCTACATCGCCACACGCGCGCGTTAATATGGCTGGTTGTTGTGCGCAGCCACCAATTGCTGCGCATATCTTGGTAACAATCGGGTAAATCCCCGCTTTCGTAGGTTTTGCATTTGTGAGGAGTTTCAGCATGTTCGCTGCCGCCATCTCGCTCGTCGGTCTTGCGGCGACCGTCTACCTTGTCTTGCGCGAGGCCAAGGCCATTCGCGCTCAGTCGGGCACCGTTGCCAAGGGCGCCTTCGCCTGGAGCGTCGCCTTCGGCCTGTTCCAGCTCTTTTTGACCATTTGGGGCGCTATTGGCCTCGTCGCGCAAAACGAGCCGCTCGCCTTTGTGATGCTCATCCTGACCAATGCCATCCTCACCGGCTGCGCTTGGGCCAGCATCGCCCGCGACCGCATCGCCCCGCGCGTCTTTGCGTTCGCCGGGCCCGACGCCCCCGCCCCCACCGGCAAGCTCGCCCGCCTACGCGGCGCCTTTGTGGGCAAACCGCTCGTCGCCGCCGTCCTGTGCCTGCTGCTCGCCGGCGTCTTTGCGCTGCTGGGCATGGAGGTCTCGTCCAACCACGACTTTACCTGGGTCTACCCCCTGTGCATCCTGCTCGAGTGGGCCATCATCACCGCACTCATGATCGGCTTGTTCTTCCTGTTCCAGCGCCACGGCGCAGCTCCCGCGGTCCTGGCCTTTGCCCTCTTTGTCCTGGGCATTGCCGAGTTCTTCGTCATCACGTTTAAATCCATGCCCATCCAGCCGGGCGACCTTTCGGCCATTTCCACCGCCGCCGCGGTCGCCGGCACCGGCTACACCTTCTCCATCTCGCTATTCTGCGTGCTGTCCATGGGCTTTACCGCCATCGCCATGCTACTATGCGAGTACGCCGGCCTGGTGGCACCGCACCGTCAGAAGGGCGCCGCCAACGCCAAGCGCATGCTGCTCACCAACCTGCTCGTGGCGGTGCTGTGCCTGGGCGGCGTGACCGCGCACGTCACGCTTATCGACTACTACAACACCCTCGGCATCACCGTCTACACCTGGCGTCCGCTCGAGAGCTACTGGCGCGAGGGATACCTACCCGCTTTCATTAGCGCAGCGCAGTCCATCAAGCCGCCCAAACCCGCCGACTACTCCGTCGACGATGCCAAGGCCACGCTCAAAAAGTACGCCAAGGCCTACGACAAGTCCGATGCCGCCAAGAGCGACGGGCGCGCCGCCGCAAAGGAGCAGTTCGATAGCGAGAAGCCCACGGTCATCGCCATCATGAACGAGACCTTCTCGGATCTTTCGATCTACCAGAACATGCGCGCCGGCTACGAAGGCCCGCAGTACTTTAAGAACCTGTCCAACTGCCTCAGCCGCGGCAAGCTCTACGTGAGCGCCTATGGCGGCGGCACTGCCAATACCGAGTTTGAGTTTATGACCGGCAACTCCATGGCCAACCTGGGCTCGGGCGTGTATCCGTACACCATCTACAACATGGAGACGACCGGGAACCTGGCAGAGCAGTTCAAGTCGCTCGGATATTCCACCACGGCCATGCACCCCAACCACGCAACCAACTGGAACCGCGAGAACGTCTACAAGGATTTTGGCTTTGACCGGTTCCTGTCCATCAACGATTTCCAGGGTGCCGATACCCTGCGCGGCATGGTGACTGACCAGGCTACCTATGACAAGATTCTTGAGCTGCTCGATCAGAACGCCGATCCGCAGTTTATCTTCGACGTGACCATGCAGAACCACTCGGGCTACGACACGGGCCTGCTGCCGGCCGACAAGCAGATGCACCTGAACATCGACACGACCGACCTGGACGCCAAGACCATCGAGGACGGCACGCTCTCCGATGTCGACGAGTACGTCTCGTGCATTGAGCAGTCCGACCAGGCGCTTCGCTACTTCCTCAACGCCCTGAGCAAACTCGATCGCAAGGTGGTCGTGGTGTTCTGGGGCGACCACCAGCCGTTCTTCCCGTCCAAGTTCAACGATAAGTGGTTTACCGGCGAGGACGATGCCACGCACCAGGAACGTCTGTGGCAGACCGACTACATCATCTGGGCCAACTACGACGTTGCCGGCTGCGACCAGACGAGTGAGGTCGACGACCTGTCCACCAACTACCTGTCCACGCAGCTCATGCAGCTGATTGGCGCCCCGCTGACTGACTACCAGAAAGCGCACATGACGCTGCGCGAGTCGCTGCCCGCTATCAACTCCGTGGGCTACGAGGACTCCAGCCTGCGCTGGGCGCTCTCCTCCAACGTCACCGGTGACGACGCCGCCGCAGCAGCCGCCACCAAGGCGCGCGAGGATTACGCCAAGATGCAATACTACGAGATGTTCCGCGACGGCAAGAACGTGTACACCGAGCACTTCCAGACCGAGGCCAACGAGACCGACCCCAACCTGGCGCCGGGTACGACCAAGATCAAGTAGCTGCTAGCTGCTGAGCCACAACTGAAACGTCTGTCCAGGCGGAGGCATATAAGGTTCCCTGCTCGGACAGTCCTGCGCAAGACGGAGGCCACATTAAGTGGCCTTCTTTGCGTGCGGAACTCGCGATGAACCTTATATGCCTCCGCCTGGACAGACGCCCTGATGTTGGGGTGTGGCTTGTCTTGGGTGTATCGCCGAACATATATAAGTTGAAGGCCACGTTATGTGGCCTTCTTTGTTTGCGGAAAGTGTGTCCCGGAATTCTTGTCTGGAATGGGATACAGTTTCCGGTTGGCTCTCATTGGGAAAGTTCATCCCATTTCTCGGCCTAATTATGGGACGCAGTTTCCCGTTGAGGACCCTTTGGGAAAGTGCGTCCCGGTCTGGGCGCTCAAACTGGGATGGATTTTCCGGATGAGGGCTTGACGGAAAATGTGTCCCGTTCCGGGCGCTAATTGTGGGATGCAGTTTCCGCTTGCGGAGTCTCCACTCAACAGAAAACCCGGGTGGCCTGTTTTTTGGCTACCCGGGTTTTTGGGTTGTCGATATGTTCG
Organism: uncultured Collinsella sp.; assembly: GCA_902495645.1. Classification (GTDB taxonomy): domain Bacteria; phylum Actinomycetota; class Coriobacteriia; order Coriobacteriales; family Coriobacteriaceae; genus Collinsella. The sequence continues at coordinate 41,174 of CABUXY010000009.1, forward strand.
ACTGGCTACTAGTGGGTCTTGCGGCGCTTGATCAGCATGATGAGGGCTATCACTACGAGCGTTGCTCCCGCTGCTGCTGCGGTGGCGACTAGGGCGAATGTTTGGTCGCCGGTGTTTGCGAGGTTCTTCGCTGTGGTCGTAGTCTTGACCTTGGTGTCGGTCTTAGCTCCGTTGTCGGACTTGGGCTTGTCCGGGTTCGTCGGGGTCTCAGGAGTCTCGGGGTCCTTTGAGCCTTCGGAATCGGTTGGGCCGGCGGTGTTTACCAGCGTATGGTCCAGGAACTTCTTGGCGCCCGCACTTGCCTGTGAGAACAGGCGGCGCGTGCGGATCGGGGTGGCGTTCACCGTTGTGGGCGCCGTCTCCTCGGCCTCGATATTCACGAGCGTCGTGCCGGTGTCGAGGCCCACGTCGTTGTATCCCACGTGGCAGTAATACTGCGCACCGTCATCGTCTGCGGTCAGGTCAATCTCGAGCTTTGAGGCCGTTCCAGCCGCGAGGTTGCCATCGGCACCCACGAGCTTAAACTCTGTCTCGCCGCGGCCCTTGCGGTACCACATATAGGTCGGTGCCAGCCCTGTTTCGCTATCGTCGGCACCGAGTTGCTTCACATGGCCAATCGCCGAGAGCGTCAGGTGGCTTCCAGCCGTGCGCTCAACCGAAGAGTCGTATCCAAGATCCGACCCCTCCGCCGCAGGTCCGCTCACGGTCATCATCATGCCATCGGGCATGGTCTTGACCGTGATGATTGCCGAGCGAATACCTGTTTCGGTCGTGGATCCATTCTTAACGGCGGCGATGGCGAATCGATACTCCGTATTGGGCTGCAGCCCATCCCACTTGAGCGAGGTCCGCGTGTTGTCGGCAATCTTCCAGCTATTGACGACCGCATCCGCCGCATTGCTCTGCAGCATGCCCACGCCGTAGCTAAAGCCACTCTTGTTTGCGAGTACATCGTCCCAGCTAAACGTAACGCTGGTCGAATCGACGGCGTTTGCCGTAAAGCCCGTCACGGCCGGCGCGTCGGGCATCTCGACGTCCTTAACGTCATAGCCCACGATCCAGAACTGGTCGGTGTCCTTGGTGCCGAGCTTGTCGCCCGAGTCTGCCTCGAACTTGTCGACATCCACCGCGTTGACGCCCAGACGCCACACAAAACCGTACTTGCCCTGCGCGGCCTCGGGCAGGTTGTCGACGGTGCCGCCGTATTCGGTCGATTCACTCGAGGAGTTACCCGTAGTAAAGCCGGCGTTGGCACCAAAGCACAGGCCGCCAAACAACTCGTGCTTTGCGAGCTTCGCGCCCATGACAACGCTGCCGTTCAGCGTCAAGCCGAGCTCGAGCTCCTGCTCCTTGCCCTCCTCGACTTCGATGGTCTGCTCAATGCTCGCCCCCGACTGCGCGGCGGCGCCGTTAAACCCATCGTGCGTGTAGGCGCGCGTTACGCCGGGCTTGCCCAGACCAAAGGAATCCCCAACGGGAGTCTCGCCGTTGAGCGTCGTTTGATAGGTTCCGGGTTCTCCCGACCGGTTGGTCAAAAAGTAGCTGAGCGGCGTCATATTGTGCTGTTTGGCAATGCGGTCATAGGCCTCGACATTAACGACCGAGGTCTGCGCGCCGAGCGACACGGGCGCCGCCATCACGCCCTTGCCACCAGTTTCCTCATTTTCGATCTCATACTCGTAATAGACCATCGGAATCGTGTAGAGCACGGCCTTGTCACCCTCGCCGGCATGCGACTCATAGCTTACGCTTGCGCTGACCGTGCGCTCGCTCCGGTAGTCATAGCATCCCTCGGCGGCAAAATCGACTGAAGCATTCATCGCGACCAGGGGCGGACCGGTCTGCACCTCGACGGCAACGCCCAACTCGGCGCCAATGGTATAGCCCTGGGATGTCCCCGTGCCCTTTTCCTCTCCGTATGACGTGCCGCCCAACACCAGATAGCCGTATGCCTGCTCCAGATCCTCAACATAGGGCGCATCCTGCAGCACGGCAAGCACGCGCGGGTTGGTATAGACCTTGTAGCGGTCCTTGTACGTGATCCTGACGCTGTCGTTGTCGACATCGGGCAGCGCGAGCGAGATAAATGTGCCGTAGGTAGTGCCGCGACGGTTGCTCTCGCTAATCACCTGCTCCTCGCCGCGGCGCACCTTTCCGTTCTCGTCGAGCGAAAAATGCGAGGCGGTCATCCAATAGTAGTCATCGTTCTTGCGCAGGTCCTCGTCGCGGTGCTTGCCCACCACGGCGATAAAGCTCTCGTTATAGCGGTCCGAACCCGAGACGCTGCCCGCCTTGACGTCGCTGATCCACACCTGCTCTATACCCTTGTGGTCATGCTTGTTGCTGCTGTTGTATTGCTGACCGCTCATGCTCATGGTTCCGACCATGGACCCCAAGCCCTGAGCCCCGCTCTGTGCCGTGTTGCAGGCAAAGTCGCGGAACACATCGCCGCCCACGAGCACCTCGTCGACCGCCAGCCGCTCGGACAGGCCGTCAAGGTTGGCAGTGGCAAGGGCAATAGGCGCCAAGGTGCACGGATAGCGCTTATCCTGAGCGCTATCCTTCCATGCGCTGTTGGGCACATGCATCAGCCCATAGGAGGCGAGGAGCCCGTCTCTGTATTCCTTACAATCGGAAAGCTTGAACTCGCCAGACTCCGAGTCAAAATACGCGTAGCGGTACAGCGCGCCGTACAGCCCCTTGCTGCCGTCAGAAGCGCCGTAATCAAAAGCGCTGCGTTGCCAGTCATAGCCCGCAAGAATAAGGCCCGTGACGGTTTCACCCGTCTTCTTTCCTTCTTCATCGTAGGCGGCAAACGTGCCGAACGTCGCATTCACAGCGACCATGGTCTTGCCGTTCGCGGAGAGGGAGATTGCGCCCGCGTCGCCCAGAGCATCGACATGGACGAGCGCACCCTTGGATGCATCCCACGAAAACAGCTCGCAATGCGTCGACTTATCAATATTCTTCTTGCCGTAGGGTGCCGAGACCACGATGGCGAGGTCATCGCAAAAATCGCGATCGAGGTCGCCGGCCGCTAGCGAAACGACAGGAGCTGACTGAAGCTGCGTCCAGGAGTCGTTCCCGCCCTTGTTGTGCGTGGTGTAGTCCGCGGCGTTACCGGCATCGATCTTGACGACGCTTTGCTTCCAGTTGCCGCCCTCCAAGTCATACATGTCGACTACAGCCTTGCGCACGCCGTTCTCGTCGACATAGCAGCCCGCGTAGACAAAAAGCTCGTCGACGCCGTCGCCATCGACATCGCCCGCCTCGACATCAAAGACGGCGTCGTGCTCTTGCAGGTAACCGGCATCCAGGTACTTAAAACGGCCTTCGTACATCATATTAGTGTTGACCGTCACCGGCAGGTGTGTGTCGAGAGTGCGCGTACGCCCGTTGCTAAACGAGTAGAGGACCAGCTCAACCTTTCCGGCGTATGACTTGCCGTCAATCGTCGTGGAGGAACTGTCGCCGTAGGCACGGAGCTCGGCAACGCGGCTCTTTTTGCCCGTGCTGGCATCGCTGCAGAACTCAACACTCGTGGCGTGAATGCCCGAGAAACCGTTGTTGTCGTTGGCGAGTACTGTTGAGGACTCATTGTTGCTTAGGTACGACCAGGTGCCGCCACCGTAGTCGCTATGCTTGTAGAGATCGCTGTTCGTATCGAAGTTGTTGACGTTTTGCCAGAACTTTGCGGCGCCCCACACACTTCCATAGCCATCGGTGAGTTTGCTGCTGCCGCCAATGTCACCGCGCTCGACGTTCTCGAGCTTGTCGCGCAGAGTGTAGCGATTGCCATGGCTACCGTTAGCTGCCATATAGACCTCGCTGCGCGTGGCAAACGTCGTGGGGGTATCAGTGGAATAGGGGCCAACGGTATCGGCCGGAATGTCCTCGCTCGTGCCCAGACCCAGGGCTTGATAATCCTGCTCGGTCATATCGGTGATTGCGGGCGCGTCTGCCGCCTGGGCAACCTGGGGCGTGGCCGTGAAGCAGGCGACGCTCGTGGCGATCAACGCAGCAAGCGCCGCCGTCCCAACAAGCGGGATTTTCGACAGCCTACGGATACGGGGGTGTGGAACGTACATGAGGGACCTCGCTTTATTCGAGTGGAGTGGACTCATTTTTGCAAATGATACATCCAATGCCCGATATCACGTGTCCCATTTTCGCCAACGGCGTGTCTCATTTTTGAGAATCCGAGATGCCGCGGAAATCTTATCCCAGCTCAAAGGCCATTTCTGGGATGTATTTTCCGTCGAGTGCCTCATCGGGAAACTGCATCCCATTTCAAGCGTCGATTCTGGGACGCACTTTCCCCTTAGACCCTCAACCGGAAACCGCATCCCACTTTGAGCGCAAATTCCGGGATGCATTTTCCGCTTGAGCCTCATTGGGAAACGGCGTCCCACTTTGAGGGCTGATTGTGGGATGCATTTTCCGGTTTTGCTCTCATTGGGAAAATACATCCCGTTTCTTGACCGAATAATGGGACGCAATTTCCCGTTGGAGCGCCTTTGGGAAAGTGTGTCCCACTTCGACCGCCCAGAGTGGGATGCACTTTCCGCAAAGCACCTCAACGGGAAACTACGTCCCATTCCAAAGGCAAATTCCGGGACGCATTTTTCGAAAGCCTGCCCATCCGGAAAGCCCGTCCCACTTTGGACGCATCCGGGCACGGAACCATCGACCTATCAGGCCTCCCATCAATAAAGAGGCGTCCTCCCGGACGGCGGGGCACGAAGTTCATCGCGAGTTCCGCACGCAAAGAAGGCCACTTAATGTGGCCTTCGTCTTGCGCAGGACTGTAGAGCAGGGAACTTCGTGCCCCGACGCCCGGGAGGACGTTTCATTTAGAAAGATGGACCGACCGCCGTCAGCGATGGGAGCTACTCCCCCAGCACGGCCTTTTTGGCGGCTGCAGCCATGTTGTCCAGATCTTCCTTGGTGGGGTGATCCTTTGCGGCGACCCAGTTATCGAGCAGCATCTTAAAGCGGACATTGTCGGGATCTTGCTCGAGCATGGCCTCGTAGCGCTGCTTTACGGCAGGGCCCATCTTGCCCTGGCACATCGCCCAACCCGCAAGCTCGGCATCCTCAGCCAAATTGGAGGTCACACGATCGATAATCTGCTGATAATAGCTCTGGTCGGCCCCAAAACCGCAGGTGCCAAACAGAAAGACGCGCTTGCCGTGCAAGGCGGAGAGCAACGCCGCGACCGAAGGCGTGCACGCGCCCTTGTCGCACCAAAAACCGACGAGCACCGTGTCGGCCGCGCAGGCGCCCTGCGCCTCGAGCGCAACCTGATCTGCATCCGCATCGTCGCTCAACGCCGCGGCATGGACAAACTCAACGCCCGCAGCCTGCAGAGTGCGCTTGATCGCACCCGAAACCATCCTGGTATTACCGCTCTTGCTGTTGACCACCAAAGAGCATGTCATAGTCACGTTGCTCGTTTCCCCCAAAACTAAAGCCACTAATGCAATTTATTAGATGAATATCTTAGTACTAACGTGACAGATGTAAACCACCGTCTGTCGATTGATTAATTTGCCCCACGGGCTTCCTCACTGGGCGAACTGGCTGCGGTAGAGCTCGGCATAGAAGCCGTCTGCCGCCAGCAGCTCGTCGTGCGTGCCGCGCTCGATAATCTGGCCGTCGCGCATGACCAGAATGCAGGCGGCGTTGCGGATCGTCGACAGGCGGTGCGCCACGACAAAACTCGTGCGACCGGCCATAAGCTCGTCGAATGCCGCCTGCACCTGCAGCTCGGTTCGTGTATCGATACTCGAGGTTGCCTCGTCCAGCAGCAAGATAGCCGGATCGGTGAGCATAACGCGCGCGATGCACAGCAGCTGCTTTTGACCCTGGCTAAACGTGCCGCCGTCCTCGCCGATGACCGTATCGTAGCCGCCTGGCAGCTGCACGATAAACTTGTGCGCGTGCGCGCGCTTGGCGGCTTCGATAACCTGTTCGCGCGTGGCTCCTGGACAACCGTAAGCGATGTTGTCCGCCACCGTGCCCTCGAACAGCCATGTGTCCTGCAGCACCATGCCAAAGGCACGGCGCAGGCTTGCGCGCGTGTAGTCACGCGAAGACCGACCATCGACCATGATGCGGCCGGCATCGATATCGTAAAAGCGCAGCAGCAGGTTGATGAGCGTTGTCTTTCCGCAGCCCGTGGGACCGACCAGGGCAAAGCGCATGCCGGGCTTGGCCTCGATGCAGATATCCTGCAGCAGCTTGCGGTCGGGCACATAGCTAAAGTCCACGTGCTCAAAAGTCACCTCGCCACGCGGGGCGGCAAGCTCCACGGCGTCTGGCGCATCGGGCTCCTGCTCGCGGGCGTCGAGCAGTGCAAACATGCGGCGCGCCGAGGCGTACGCGGTCTGGATTTGCGTAATGACGTTGGTAACCTCGTTGAACGGCTTGGTGTACTGGTTGGCGTAGGACAGGAAGATCTGCACGCCGCCCACCGTAAGCGCCGCGGGCACGCCCGTGATCACGCCCACGCAGCCGATCACAGCAACCACGGCATAGATGATGTTGTTGATAAAGCGCGTGCCGGGGTTGGAGAGCGAACCCATAAACTGCGCGCGCTCGCCCGCGGTGTAGAGCTCGGCATTGAGGGCATCGAAGCGCTGCTGGGCGTTGGGGCCATAGGCAAAAGCGTCGACAAGCTTCTGCTCACCTACGTACTCCTCGATATGACCACCGAGCTGGCCCTGGATGCGCTGCTGGGCCGTAAAGCTTTTGTTGGAGAGCTTGGCGATGGCGCCGGCCGCAAAGATGGAGAGCGGTGTGACGAGCACCACCACGAGCGTCATGGCCAGGTTAATGGAGAGCATAAACGCGAGCGTGCCTACGATGGTGATGACGCCGGTAAAGAGCTGCGTAAAACCCTGCAGCAGGCCGTCGCCCACCTGATCGACGTCGTTGACCACGCGGCTCATAAGGTCGCCGTGGGCATGGCTGTCAATAAAGCTGAGCGGCATGCGGCTGAGCTTGTCGCTCGCCTCCACACGCATGTCGCGCACCGTCTCGTAGGACAGGCGGTTGACGCAATAGCCCTGTAGCCACTGGAAGGCCGCCGCACCCACCACGACAATCGCGAGCTTGGTAACGAGCGGCAGCAGCGCATCGAAGTCCACCTGCCCGGTGGCGACGATGAGGTCGATGCCCTCGCCGATGAGGATGGGCGTATAGAGTTGCAAGATCACCGAGATGGCGGCGCTCACGAACGACGCCGTAAACGAGGCGCGGTGCGGGCGAACATAGCCCAGCAGGCGGCGGGTCACCGCACCCACGGGATAGCGCTCGGGGTCGCCGGGCTGGCGCGGACCGTCGCCCAGGTCGTTGAGGTTATCGTTACCGGACACGTTGGCCGTCATCGTGGCGACCGAACCGGAAGAAGTGTACGGATTCATTTAGCAGCCCTCCTTTGCGCAGACGGATGCGGGGGCGATCGGGGTGGGCGCGAGCGCCGCACTCCCCTGCTGGCCCTCGAGCTCCTCACGGCGCAGCTGCGACTGGCAAATCTCGCGATAGAGCTGGCAGGTCGCGTACAGCTCGTCATGCGTGCCCAGGCCCGCGACCGAGCCGTGGTCGAGAACGCAGATCATATCGGCGTCGCGCACGGTCGAGACGCGCTGGCTCACAATCACCGTGGTCAGCGGCAGCCCGCCCTCGGCGGCACCGCGCACGCTGCGCTCGCGAATGGCATGGCGAAGCGCCGCGTCGGTCTTAAAGTCGAGCGCCGAGGCGGAGTCGTCCATGATCAGAACCTGCGGCGAGCCCACCAAGGCACGCGCGATAGTCAGGCGCTGGCGCTGGCCACCGCTAAAGTTCTTGCCGCCCGCCTCGACCGGGGCGTCGAGCCCCTGCGGCTTGTTGCGCACGAACTCGCTGGCCTGCGCCATATCGAGCGCCGCCCAAAGCTCCTCATCGGTCGCAGCCTCATCGCGCCAGGTCAGGTTGCTGCGGATGGTGCCACTCACCAGCGACGCGCGCTGCGGAACGGTCGCGACCACACGGCGCAGCTGGTCGAACGGCCAGGTGCGCACGTCGGCGCCCATCACGCACACGCTGCCGGCGCTCGCATCGTACAGGCGCGGGATAAGCGAGACGAGTGTGGACTTACCGCTGCCCGTACCACCGATAATGCCGAGCGTTTTGCCCAGCGGCAGCTCCAGGGTCACATCGCTCACGGCATTTGCCGCGCCCGCGCCAAACGAAAAGCTCGCATGGTCAAAGCTCAGCGCGGGGACTGGAGCGACATTGCCCGACTCAGGCAGCACGACCGGCTCGTTGTCCTCGTCGGTGATGCTCGGCTCGCAGTTGAGCACCTCGTTGATACGCGACGCGCTCGCGCTCGCCTTGGTAAAGACCACGACCAGGTTGGCGACGTACACGATGGAGGTCAGGGTCTGCGTCATGTAGTTCACAAACGCCATGACCTGGCCCTGCGTGAGTTCGCCCACGTTGACCTGGATGCCGCCCACCCACAGGATGGCGCACACGCCCAGGTTCATCACCAAAAACGTTACGGGGTTGAGAATCGACGAGAGCTTGCCCACCGCGATGGCAGTATTGGCCTGGTCATCGGCAGCTTGGGCAAAGCGCTCGCGCTCGTGGTCCTCGCGCACGAAGGCGCGAACCACGCGAGCGCCCGAAAGGCCTTCGCGGCAGACAAGCGCGATGCGGTCGAGTTTTGCCTGCAGCTGCCTGTAGTACGGGATGCAGCGCGCCATGACAAACCAAAACACCAGGCCGATAGTGGGCGTGCAAATCAAAAAGATGATGCCAAGCTTAAGGTCGATGGCAAGGGCTGCGCACATAGAGCCCACCGCCAGGAAGGGCCAGCGGATAAGCATACGCACGCCGAGCGCCACGGCAAGCTGCACCTGGTTGACGTCGTTGGTGATGCGGGTGATAAGCGACGGCGTGCCAAAGCGGTCGAGTTCGGCATAGCTCAGCTTATTGATGTGCTGGTAGAGCGCACCGCGAATGTCGGTGCCCATGCCCTGCGAGGTGAGCGCCGCCATCTTTTGGCAGACGAGCGTAAACGAGATGCCGATCACGGCCATAGCGGCAAGTACCATGCCGTAGCGGATAACGGCGTTCACGTCGTGCGCGCCGATGCCTTTATCGATCATTTGGGCAATCACCAGCGGCGTCAGCAGGTCAAAGATCACTTCGATCAGCTTGCACGCAGGACCAATCACCATATACCGGCGAAACTTACCACCAAAACGCCTGAGCAGCTCAATCATGTATAGGCGCTCCCTATCATCATCTCTCTTCAATCTGATTCATGATAGTACGGAGAGCCCTGGAGATGCGTAAGCAACTCGTTACAGAACAAGCCCCCGAAACAATCAGGAAACTAGGCACAGAGACAAAGCGCCCGAACATGTTTTGGCAAAGCCAATGAGCAGCACTAGACAAGGGATTGAATTGTTCAGATTAACGCGCCTTTACGGGTGATTTTTGGACGACGGGGCCCGGCCGGCGGCGAGGTGTTTGGTAGTCGAGCGATCCCGCAGGCGAAGCCGAGGACCAGCGAGACACCAAATACCTCGCCGCCGGCCGGGCCATGTCGCGGCACCAAAAAACGCCCGTGCGCTCGATGGATTCGGATGCCCGACAGAGGCTCCTTATGGCTGCTTCCTTCCGGACCTGACCAGATTCGGAACATGTCGTCATCCGAACCCATCGAACGCGCTAGGCGCTCGATATATCTTACCCGCTCCCGCCCGACAGGGCAAGGTGGCTAATTTGGGACGGAGCCAAAAAGACCACTTTTGAGTTGCGGTGGAATAGTTCCTGTTTTACGACCCGAGGCCAAAAACAAGAACTATTTCACCGCAACTTATCGAGGGGATGGATTTTAGATGCGGCCAAGGTCGAAGGCTTGGGCGGCGGATTCACCGGCGCAGATGAGGTTGGTTGTGGCTTCCTGGGGGTCGAGCGCTTCCTCAAGGCCCATGGGTCTGCGGCAGACCGGCAAAACCAGGTCGACGCCCTGCCCATACACCGCATCCAGGCTATCGGCACGACCGCCCACGACGGCGACCACTGGCTTGCCATATCGCTTCGCACGGCGGGCCACGCCCACCGGCGCCTTACCGGCAGCGGATTGCTCGTCCATATTGCCCTCGCCCGTTATGACCAGGTCGACATCGCGCACGCGCTCGTCAAACCCAATCAGATCGAGCACCGTCTCCACGCCCGAACGCAACTCCGCCCCGAGCGCCAGCAGCGCGGCACCCAGGCCGCCAGCAGCACCGGCACCGGGCACGCCGAGCACCGAGCCAAATGTCCGTGCACCCTCGGGCACGCGCAACAACCCCTGAGCCCGCGCCCCGGTAATCGCCGCATCGAGCAGGCGACCATAGCCGACCATCCAGCTGTCGTACCTGCGCAGCGCTTCGGCATCGTCTGTCGGCAGGCCCTTTTGCCCGCCAAACACCGCAAGCGCCCCGCGACGCCCCACGAGCGGATTCTCGACATCGGAAAGCACCACGATGCGTGCGCCGCCCAGCACCCGAAGCGCCGGCGTCAGGTCAACACCGGCGACTCGTTCAAGGCCCGCGAGCCCCGGCGCGATATCGCAGCCACGGTCATCGACAAGACGCGCGCCCAACGCTTGCAGCATGCCGGCGCCGCCGTCGTTGGTGGCACTGCCGCCCAAGGCAATATAGATAGTCTTTGCACCCGCGCGAACCGCACGAAGCATCAGTTCGCCCACGCCATAGGTTGTGGCCTCCAACGCCGTCGATTCCGTGCAGGGTGAATACCCAATACCCGCCGCCTCGGCCATCTCAATTACAGCCGAGTCGTGCTCGCCGTCCACCAGCATCCGGGCAGACACGCGGTCGCCCAAGGGACCTGCAACCTCGCAGGTTGAAAGCTCGCCACCGCGTGCGGCGATGGCGTCGAGCGTTCCCTCGCCACCATCTGCCAGCGGCAACGCGGCCATCTCGGCGTCGGGCCACACACGGTGCACGCCTTCGGCAACCGCCGCCTCCGCCTGCGCGCTCGAAACGCTACCCTTAAAGGAGTCGATTGCCAGCAGCACACGGCGGGGCCGGCGGCACGCGGGGCCAAAGTCAACCGCCTCAACGGCAATATCTTCGGCACACGTGAGCGCCTCGGCATGAGCGGCATGCGCCTCAAGATCGGCCCCACAACCGCAGCCAGCACCATCGGCGCCACGCAGCCCACTAAAATAGCCGCTCAACACCTCACGACACTCATCCGCCAGCACGCCGGCGGTTACATTAAACCGATGGTTCAGGCGCGAATCGGCATTCAGGTCATATAGCGAACCCAGCGCGCCCGCCTTGGCATCAGCCGCGCCATACACGCAGCGCCCCACGCGCGCGTTGACCATAAGCCCCGCACACATACAGCAAGGCTCAAGCGTTACATAGACCGTGCAATCGGAAAGGCGCCAGCGACCGAGCGACCGAGCGGCAGCGCACAGGGCCGCGAACTCTGCATGCGCCGAAGGGTCCTGGTCGAGCTCGCGACGATTATGCGCCCGCGCGACAATCTCGCCCGCGCGCACCACCACGGCACCAATCGGTACCTCGCCCACCGCAGCAGCGGCGCGCGCCTCGGCCAGCGCCTCGCGCATGAACTTCTCGTCGATTTCGGTGCTCGTCATCGTTCGCCTTCCCTGTTGCAAATTCAAAACGATGCTATCATTACGACTCACGGAGAGATGGCAGAGCGGTTGAATGCGGCGGTCTTGAAAACCGTTGAGCGCGAGAGCGTTCCGGGGGTTCGAATCCCCCTCTCTCCGCCACTTCTAGTGATGTACCGGCGTCATGGTGCGCTCAAACAGCGCATCGACCACGTCGGCTATCTCGGGTCGACGCTCAAGATCGTGACCCGATTCCCACCAGTTTGTGAACAATCGAATAATGCCACCGGCGATAAACTCCGATGTTGTCTCGAGCGAAACGGGCGCCAGGGCATCTTCGGCAAGCGAGCTCATCACACGCTCGCGGATGGAGCGGGCAATGCGGTCGCAAATCATGCCGGTCAGCATGCCCGACATGCTGCTTGCCAAAATGTTATCCATGAGTTGCTCATGTGCCAGAATCATATTCATGGCATCTTCAAAGACCTCATGACGAAGCGCCTGCACGTCATCAAGCGGCTCCGCGTCCGCTGCATCGGTCCGGTTTTGCGGCAGGCCCGTCATAAGCTCATCGATATAGAAGGCAAAGTAATCGTTTTTATCGCGAAAATGCTTATAGAACGTCGTGCGGCGAATCAGGGCCCGGTCGCAAAGCATGGCAACCGTCAAATCCTCAAACCGATGCTCTTCCAAAAGCTCGGTAAAGGCATCGAACAGGGCACGATAGGTTTTCTTGATGCGAAGGTCCATCCGTATCGCCATCCTCAAGGCGTAGACAGCATTCCTTAATTTGTCGCATATCTTACACCTGTACCACCCGTTCGCTATTGGCGCCCCCTCCCTGGTTGAAACACAACGCTTACCGGAAAGTTCGGCACCGCCAAAGGTTGCGGGTATACTAGATACGTTATACCAACAACGGCAGGCGCAAAACGCCGCTGCCATTCGAAACGGAGACATCATGCTTCCCGTCATCATCGGTATCGTTGTTGTCGTTGTGATCGCCTGCGCCATCGCCGGCATCTACAACAACATGGTCACCAAGCGCAATCGCATCGATAACGCTTGGCAGAACATCGACACGCAGCTGCAGCGCCGCAACGACCTGATCCCTAACCTGGTCGAGACCGTCAAGGGCTACGCCAAGCACGAGCAGGACACGCTCGCCGCCGTAGTCAACGCGCGCAACGCCGCCGTAAGCGCCACCACCCCCGAGGCCAAGATGGAAGCCGACAACGTGCTGACCGGTGCGCTGCGCCAGCTCTTTGCCGTCGCCGAGGCCTACCCCGACCTTAAGGCGAACACCAACTTTACGCAGCTCCAGTCCACACTCGAGGACACCGAGAACAAGGTGAGCTACGCGCGCCAGAGCTACAACGATTGTGTGCTCAGCTACAACAACGCCATCCAGACGTTCCCGGCTGTTATCTTTGCCGGCATCTTCCAGTTTAAGGAGCGCCAGGGCTTCGAGGCCGCCGAGGCCGCCCGCCAGGCACCGACCGTCAAGTTCTAGTGAGCCGTTGACGCATCTACAACCGTTTTTGCATAAACCGCCCCGTCGAATGCATACTTCGACGGGGCGGTTGCTTTTTGCCCGAAGGTACCCCCAGGGGCGGCGTGCAAATTTTGGAGTTTTCAGCATCCCGGAACCCACGGGGCAGGAATGGGCCCACAGAACCGCGTTGAAAACCCTGATTCTGAGCCCTCAGCGCCTCAGAGATCGTTCATTTTTTTACAGGATGCGGCTCATGGCGCCTGACTTTCGTCCAAAAACCAGTATGCAGGCACCCTCGACTGCTGAAAACTCCCAAAAATGCACGCCCCGCCCCACCCCAGGCGAGCGGCAACCGAAAAACCGCGTACGCCCCCTCTTCGGCTGCAACTACGGCAAAGCCCTAACAGCCAAATAAAAGGCGCGGCCAATAGGCCGCGCACCATCTTCCCTACAGCCCAGTAACCTCCTGGCAAGGAATGCAGAGCACTCGACCGAGGCGGACCGGCCTATCTCCCGGCGCATTCCACAGGACGAAAGAACCTCCGCCGCACGTAGTGCGCAGCGGAGGTTCTTTCATGTCCGAGGACGCGCCGGGAAATAGGCCGGTCCGCCTCGGTCAGAGCTTGATGAGAATTACGAAGCCAGGTTACGCCACGGTGTAAACCCAGTTGTGCTTATCCTCGACAGCACCGGACTGAATACCAGTCAGGGTCTCGCGAAGCTTCTTCATCACGGGGCCGATCTCGGTGCAGCCAGCCGGGAAGGTCACGGTCTCATCGGCACCGTAGACCTTGTTGTCGATCTCGCCCACCGGGGAGATGACGGCAGCAGTGCCGCACAGGCCGCACTCCACAAAGGTGCCGGCCTTGACCTCGGCCCACTCGACGGGACGCTGGTCGACGGTCATGCCCAAATCCTCGGCAACCTGAACGAGCGAGCGACGGGTGATGGAGGGCAGGATGGAGTCGGTGTGCGACTGCGGAACGACGAGGGTGCCGTCCTCCTTCACGAACAGGACGTTGGCGCCACCGGTCTCCTCGACATAGGTGCGGGACTCGGAGTCGAGATACAGGTTCTCGGCATAACCCTCGCGATGGGCCTCCATCGTGGGCTTAAGGGACATGGCGTAGTTCAGGCCGGCCTTGATGTTGCCGGTGCCATGCGGTGCGGCGCGGTCGTACTCGGAAACGCGCAGCTTGACGGGCTTGAGGCCACCCTTAAAGTACGGACCGACCGGAGTCACGAGAATACGGAACGTGTACTCAGGAGCGGGAGCCACGCCAATCACGTCACCGGAGCCGATCATAAACGGACGGACATACAGAGTCGCGCCGGAGCCGAAGGGCGGAACCCAGGCGGCGTTGGCAGAAACGACCTGCTTAACGGCCTCAACGAACTTGTCCTTGGGGAACGGGGGCATCTCGAGGCGCTGGGCAGAGTTATACATGCGCTCGGCGTTCATGTCGGGACGGAAGCAGACGATGCTGCCGTCCTCGGCGGTGTAGGCTTTCAGACCCTCAAAGACCTCCTGGCAGTAATGGAAGATGCCGCCGCACTCGGAGACGTGCAAGGTGTGGTCGGTGGTCAGGCCGCCCTCGTCCCACTCGCCGTCCTTCCAATGGGCCTCGTAACTGTAATCGGTCTTCATGTAGCCAAAGCCGAGGCTACCCCAATCGATATCCTTCTTCTCGACAGTCATATGTCGCTCCTTACATACACAGTTGCATACTCGCGAACTCGCACGCAAGGACCGAGGCCGACCGCGTCGCAACGTCGCACGCCCGGAGCGTAGAGCCGGACGGGACACGCGGGCAACACCAAAGCCCATGGCACATCGATTCGCATGCAGGAGATTGTACTCCCCGTACGCGTCTGATAAAACGCTTTTCTTTAACTAAGTAAAGTATTTTCATTTGACCGAAGCATAAAGGCCCGCCACCGTAATCGGTGACGGGCCTCAACGACACAGTTTGTGCGCTGCCTCGAGCTATGCGTTCTTTTTGCCCAGCTTAGCCTTAACCAAGCCGACCACGGTCGGAATGATCGACACGGCGACGATGCCGATAATCAGCAGCTCAAAGTGCTCCTGCACAAAGGGAATGCCGCCAAAGAAGTAGCCCAGCAGCGTAAAGACCGTTGACCAGGTAATGCCGCCCAGCACGTTAAAGATGACAAAGTTGCGCCAGTGCATGCCGCCCATGCCGGCGATAAAGGGCACAAAGGTGCGGATAAACGGAAAGAAGCGACCCAGGAAGATGGCCAGGTGGCCCCACTTGTCCAAGAAGTCCTCGGACTTTTTGATGCGCTCGGGCGTCATGGCCTTTACCTTGCCCGAGGCGATGATCTTGCGGCCAAAGAAGTGGCCGATCATAAAGTTGCACTGATCGCCCAGGATGGCTGCGGCCCATGCGGTGGCCAGAAGCGCCACGATGTTAAAGCCGCCGTTGTGGGCAAAGAAGCCCGAGGCAAACAGCAGCGAATCGCCGGGAAGGAACGGGAAGAACACCACACCCGTCTCGATAAAGATGATCAGGAACACGCAGCCGTAGGCCATAAGCGGGCCGGCGGCGATCCAGCTGGCGATCGCGGTGCGCGGATCCTTAAGCAGCTCGGCGATAAAATTGATGAAACCCATGAAGTAAAACCTCTCAGTTGTGGGCGCGGATACGTCCAAGTTGACCAGTATACGGTTGCGGCGCCCCCTCGTGCGCAACCCCACAAAAGCATGACTCCATTACCAGCAAGTTTGCATAACTGACACCTGTCGCGCAAAGCCGCCAAGATTGTTCTTCCTAATCCCTAGCGAATCGCTATACTTTATTGAATCGCATTGCCATGGCGCTAAGGGAGGGCGGCCAGTGAGCTTTATCAATACCATTCGCGAGGACATCAAGACCGTCCAGGCGCAGGACCCCGCCGCGCAAAGCGGTCTGGTCATCTTCCTTTCCTATCCTGGCCTGCACGCCAAGTGGAACCACGTACCCGAGCATTGGCTCTGGGAGCATGGACATCGCTCGCTCGCCCGTGTGCTCTCGCAAATCACCCGCCACATCACCGGCGTCGAGATTCATCCTGCCGCACAGATCGGCAAGCGCTTCTTTATCGACCACGCCATGGGCGTCGTCATCGGCGAAACCACCGTCGTGGGCGACAACTGCGTGCTCTACCAGGGCGTCACGCTCGGCGGCACCGGTAACGAGACCGGCAAGCGCCACCCCACCCTGGGCAACAACGTCACCGTGGGCACGGGCGCCAAGGTGCTCGGCAACATTCGCATCGGCAACAACGTCAAGATCGGCGGCAACTCGGTTGTCGTCAAGGACGTGCCCGACAACTGTACCGTCGTGGGCGTGCCGGGACGCATCATCAAGCGCAACGGCTGCCGCGTGTTCGAGGAGAGCTTCGACGCCAAGCAGCACCGCGAGTACATGCCCGACGACGCCGCCGAGCAGTCCGCGCTCAACCGTCAAGGCATCACCGAAAACGCCCGCCGCGTCAAGGAACTCGAGCGAGAGGTGGCCGAGCTCAAAGCCCTCGTCGCCAAACTCGTGGACGAACGCTAGAGGCGAACGACCACCGACAACATTGACGCCAGCGCAAAGGCGCGCCAGAGGATTCACCCCCGGCGCGCCTTATTTGTGATGTGGCAAAGGAACTGTCCCTTTGTCACATTATGCGAACTGGCTCAGATAGAGGTCGGCGTAAGCGCCCTCGGCTGCGAGCAGCTCCTTATGCGTGCCCTGCTCGATAATGTTGCCGTGGTCCATGACCAGAATCAGGTCGGCATCCACGATCGTCGACAGGCGATGCGCGATCACAAAGCTCGTGCGCCCATGCATGAGCGCGTCCATGGCGCGGCCGATGGCAAGCTCGGTGCGCGTATCCACGCTTGAGGTCGCCTCGTCCAGGATGAGAATCGCCGGGTTGTTGAGCAGCACGCGCGCAATGGTCAGCAGCTGGCGCTGGCCCTGGCTAATGCTCTCGGCATCGTTGGCCACGCGCGTGTCATAGCCCTGCGGCATGGTGCGCACAAAGAAGTCGACCTGCGCGGCGCGTGCGGCCGCCACGATCTCCTCGCGCGTCGCCTCGGGGCAGCCATAGGCGATATTCTCGGCAATCGTTCCGTCGAACAGCCAGGCGTCCTGCAGCACCATGCCAAACTGCTGGCGCAGCTCGCCGCGGTCCATACGGCTCGTGTCCACGCCGTCGAGCGTAATGCGCCCGCCGTCGATCTCGTAGAAGCGCATGAGCAGGTTGATGAGCGTGGTTTTGCCCGCGCCCGTGGTTCCCACCACGGCGATCTTCTGGCCCGGCTCGGCGGTAAACGACACGTCGCGCATGAGCGGCTTGTCGGGCGCGTAGCCAAAGCGTACATGCTCAAAGGCGACACGGCCCTCAACGCGACCCGGCAGCCTGGCGGCCTCGTCCGGCAGCGGATCGGCCTCCATCTCGGGCTCGTCGAGCAGGTCGAACACGCGCTCCGCACTCGCCAGCGCACTCTGCAGCGAGTTGAAGGTAAACGACAGCTGCGTCATGGGCTCGGATGCCTCGTAGATAAACTGGAAGAACGCCTGGAACACGCCGACGGTCATGTGGCCGGCAACCAGCATGCTGCAGCCCACAATCGCAATCACGATCTGTGCCAGGCGGCCGATAAAGCGCACCGCGGGGCCGACGGCGTTAATCATGAAGTCGGCCTTGGCACTCACGCGCGCCAGCTCGCCCGAGGCCTGGTGCACCTCGGCAGAACTCTGACGCTCGCGGTTAAACGCGCGAATCACCAGACGGCCCGAGTAGCCTTCCTCAACCGCACTCGTAATCTTGGACACCCACTCCTGGCGCTCACCGGTCACGTCATGCGTGCGGCGCGAGACCACCTTGGTCACCAGCAGCGACAACGCCGTAAAGAACAAAAAGACGAGCGTGAGCGGCACGCTAAACACGAACATCACGCTCACGGCGCCCACCACGGTACCGATCGACACCAGAAGCTGCAGCAAGCCACGCTGCATGCTCTCGGACATCTTGTCCAGGTCGTTGGTCGCACGGCTGACGACCTCGCCGGGACGATGCGCGTCAAAGAAGGCAAGCGGCAGACGGTTGAGCTTTTGTGCGATGCGGTTGCGTAGGCGCAGGTTGAGGCGTTCGGCCACGCTCGACATCAAAAAGCTCTGGAGCGCGTAGAACGAGGCAGCGGCGGTCCAAATCATAAAGTAGATGAAGATGGTCCTGCCGCAGTTCTCCCAGGTGATGTTGAAGGTGGTGTCGTTGGCAAACGCCACCTGAATGTGGCTCCACAGCTCATCGATCACGCGGGCGCTATATGCCGGCGCAGCGGTGTTAAAGATGGCATAGAACACAATGCTCGCGAACACGATATAGAAGCGCCAATGGTCGCCGGCAGCCTCGCTCCACAGGCGGCGCACCGTCGCCCAGGTATCTCGAGGCGTCTCGTCCTCGTCTTCGTCGTCCACATCGCGCATGCGTTCCGCCTCGGCTCGGGCGCGCTCATCCTCCGCGCGCTCATTTTCCTCATAGAGCGCCTGGCGGCGAGCCTCGCGCGCGGCTGCAGCCTTGGCGGCCTCATCCAGCTCGGGTGCTACGGCAGCCTGGTCGACCGTTTTATCGGCAGCGTCCGCAGCGGCGGTATCAACAACACCGCCCTGTTTCTCGAGCTCCTCGGTCATGCTACTCACCTCCCTTCATTTGCGATTCCGCGATGGCACGGTACACCTCGCAGGTTTCCATAAGCTCGCCATGCGTGCCCAGGCCCACAACCTCGCCGTCCTTGAGCACGACGATCTGGTCGGCGTGCAAGATCGTCGAGATGCGCTGCGCGATGATGAGCACCGCGGCGTCACGCGTCTCGTCTTGCAACGCATGGCGCAGGGCGGCATCGGTCTTAAAGTCCAGGGCCGAGAAACTGTCATCGAAGATATATAGATCGGCATGCTTCATGAGCGCACGGGCGATAGCCAGACGCTGGCGCTGGCCGCCCGAAAAGTTCGTGCCGCCCTGCGCCACCGGGGTATCGAGTCCCTGCGGCTGATCGAGCACAAAGGTGCTCTGGGCAACCTGGAGTGCATGAAGCATGTCGGCCTCGGTCGCGTCTTCGTTGCCAAAGCGCAGATTGCTTGCCACGGTGCCCGAGAACAGCCATGCCTTTTGCGGCACATAGGCAATGCGCCCGCGAATCTCGTCTTGCGTAAGCTCGCGCAGGTCGACGCCGTCCAGGCGAATGGCGCCCTTGGTGGCGTCGTGGAAGCGCAGCAGGAGCTTGGCCACCGTCGACTTGCCCGAACCCGTCGAGCCGACGATCGCGGTCGTCTGACCGCGGCGACAGGTAAAGTTCAGATCGCACAGCGTGTCCTCGTCGGCATCGTCAAAACGAAACGACATATGGTCGAACACGGCAACCGCGCCGGTTCCGTCCTTTGAGTCGGACGTGCCCGCGTCGAGCGTTCGCTCACCATCGACGATACTCGGCTCAATCTCCAGCACCTGTTGCGCACGGTTGAGGCACGCAGCGGCACGCGGAAGCGTCAAAATCACCATCTGCGCCATCATCACAAAGAACAGAATCAGGATCGCGTACTCCAGCACCGCCGAGATGCTCGCGATCTGCATCGCATGGGCGCCCACCCGGTTACCGCCCACCCACAGCACCGCTACCTCGGCGATGTTCATCAAAAAGAAGCTGGAGCTGTCGAGCCCCACAAACAGGTGGTTGACCTTAATGGCGTTGTCCGCGTAATCGCTAAATACCTCGTCCAGGCGCTGCTCCTCGTGGCGCTCCTTATTGAAAGCGCGGATGACGCGAACGCCCACGATGTTCTCACGCAGCACCACGTTCATACGGTCGATAAAGCTCTGAAGGCGCATAAAAATCGGCGCGGCGTTAGCCACCGTAAAGACCGCCGCCACCAGCACGATCGCAACTACCACGCCCAACAGCGTTCCCATAGCGGGATCGATGAACCAAGCAAAAATGATGCCCGCGACGGCCAAGAACGGCACCGGCAGCACCAGCTGAATCGTCTGCAGGATAGCCTGCTGAATCACGTTGATGTCGTTGAGCGAGCGTGTGATCATCGATCCCGTGCCAAAACGCTCAAAGTCGCTGGCAGCGAGCTCGAGCGATTTGTCGTACACGGCATTGCGGATATCGCAGGCCACGTTGGCGGCCAGGCGCGCCGAAAGATAGCAGCCCAGCACCGTGCCGCCGCTAGCCATGCTGGTCGCGATAAACATGTATAGGCCGTTGCGTAAAATGTAGTCGACATCGCCCGTGGTAATACCGGTGTTGACCATGTTCGCCAGCATCGTGGGAACCAACAGCGTACCGACGTTATCCACCAGCAGCACCAGCAGCGTCACTGCGACAAGCCCTCGATAGGGCTTCAAAAACCTCATTAGCAGTCGCACGACTCCCCCTCACGTCGATCTTGCATCTGACTTTCGGCTGCCACCTGCTGCTTAAATGTCTCGCACTCGTCGCCGAGCACCTGAGAGAATTTGCCGATCAAGCGCATAATCTCGCGCTGCTCCCATGGCTCGAGGGCATCGAAGGCTCTCTGCTCGGCCCCTTGCGCCGGCAGCGCATAACGCTCGGCAAATCGCCTGCCCTCTTCGGTCAGGCTTACAACCTTGTTCTTGCGACTGCCTTCGGCAAACCCCAGCGTGGCGAAACCCCGCGCCGTCAAGGTTTTAATGGCCGAGTTGATCGTCTGTTTGCTATAGAACCATTCGCTTGTCAGACGACTCACAGCGACGCTGCCGCCCGCCGTGCTGATGTCGACGAGCATCCAATAGGCGCAGTCCGAAAGGCCGCAGGCGCGTGAGAACTCCGAATAGATATGATCGAGTCCATTGAGCATCCGGTCGAAATCGACCAGCGTAACCGCGCTATTCATCTATCCCACCATTCGATTGTCCGAATTTTGACCAATTTGTATTTCTAGATTAGTCCGAGTTTTGACTATCGTCAATAAGCTCGACATATATGGTCGGCTCTACATTGCATATCGATAGAAAAAGACCGCCGGCGCGGGGGCGGCGCCGGCGGTCACGCGAGAATAGCGATGTATTTGCCCGTTAGGCAGCGACGGCCTCGTAGACCGTTGCGCCCGCAAAGCTGTCGTGCAGGCTCTTGCCGCAGATCCAAGGCAGCTCGACGACCTCGCAGACCGTGTTGACCAGCTCGGAGCAATCAGTAAAGTGGCCCTTATCGTTGAGGGTCTCGCAATCCTGAACACGCCAATAGCCATCGGTGTGCGTGATGTAGTACTCGTGATCGTTGATCGACACGAAAGCGCGCGTCTTGGAACGCAGCAGCTTCAGAAATCCTTCGAAGTCAGTCTCGACGACATCTCCAGCCTGGAACATGATAGTTACCTCCTGGCCCAGCGCCACCACAGCGCATTGATAAACGTTGGTACCCCTTTAGTAAAACCTTTATCAATGGATATGCGCCCATGTTTTAGGCAAGTGGTAAAAAACCGCAGGGTAGACGGGATAAAACGTTTAACCATCTCATTAGCTTCTCACATTCTTGCCGCAGTTTTATGCAAGCCGACTTTTCCGATTGGTGACTATTGCTGTTTGGGCCCTCTGCGCGATTACGGCTACGGCACGACGGGTAAGAACGGAGCATCTGCAACGTCATCGCTAGGAGAACCCATGGAGACCATCGAAGCGCTCATCCATCGCCGTAGCTGCCGCAACTACAGCGATCGCCCCGTCGAGGCAGAAAAGCTCGCACGCATTATCGAGGCAGGCCAGTACGCGCCGAGCGGCATGGGACGTCAGCCGGTCACGTTCGTCGCCGTCACCGACCCCGCGACCGTCAAGTGTCTCTCGCAGCTCAATGCGCAAGTCATGGGCAGCAACGGCGATCCCTTCTACGGGGCCAAGACTGTTGTGGTAGTGCTCGTCGACCGCAGCGTGCCCACGCACCTGGAAGACGGCTCGCTCGCCATGGGCAACCTGCTTAACGCAGCCTATGCGCTGGGCGTCGATTCGTGCTGGATTCATCGCGCCCACGAGGTTTTCGATTCGCCCGAGGGCCTGGAACTGCTGGCCAGCTGGGGCCTGCCCGCCGACGGAAGCCTGCGCGGTGTGGGCAACTGCATTCTGGGCTACGCCGAGGACGTGCTTCCCGAGGCCAAGCCTCGCCGCGACAACGTCGTTTACGTCAGGTGATTAGTTCCGCCGTTCTAACGAACGGCGGACCCGCTGAAAGGCCCCGTCCCATATTTGCTGCCCCACTCGCAACTTATCTTGCCGATGGAGTTGTTGCCGTTTCGCTCGTCTGACTCGCATCGGCGTCGTCGCTTTGCCCGCCTTCGTCCTTTTGAGCATCGGCAATGGTGGCAGCAGCTGCGACCATACCGCGCTGGGGCGCCACACCCGTCTGGTCTTGTGCGCCTTCAACAAGCTCCGTGCCAGCATGCGCAAGTTCAGGCGATTTGAACATCGCGCCCAGACTCGCGCCGTCGCCGGCATATCCGAGCGCCGCGAGCGCGATGACGATTATCGCGGCAACGACCACGATCGGCACGTAACGATGCCAGCCTGCAGGATTGAGGCCGCTACGGCGGGCAGCACCGCGGCTAATGTAGCCAAGCGTTCCATCGTGCTTGAGCTTTGAGCCCACCACGCGCCTTCGTCCCCACAACGAGGACTCGGCCTGCATGGCCAAGCGAGCGCTTGCCGAAGGATAGCCATATTTTGTGCGCTTGAACGAGCCGTCGAACCCCGAGGCGCTTTTGCCCCACGTCCGCGAAGTCGTACGCCGGCCGACCGGCGCCGCACTTCGCTTTGTTCGGTTCGTTTTTGAAGTCTCCGCCATACTCCCCCGCACGCCGTAACACAATCGAAACAATACTGCTTTGGACTGTAGCACACGAGCCGCGCGCGGTCACGGCGCCTCGCTCAGCGTTCGCTGTCCTTCAGCAGGCGCCATAAGGTCGTACGGCTTATACCGAGCACCTCTGCCGCACGAGTCCTGTTGCCATGAAGGTGCCGCAGAACCAACCGCGCGATATCGCGCTCGGTATCGGCCAAGGGTCGCAAGATATACAAATCGCTTTCGAGCATCGGGGCGCCAAAGGTCGCGGTCTTGATAACGTCCTCCTGAGCAAGCACCTCTTCCGCCACGGCACGCTCCACCGTTCCAGCCCCCACTAATATATAAAGTCGTTCCGATACTTCGCGCAGCTGCAGGTAATTGCGGGGCCAGCGGTATGCATCGAGCGTCTCTGCCGCAGCGGCGGACAGCCATGGGGCATCCGTTTCAAACATATCTGCCAGATACTTCAAATAGCCCGTAATTTTATGCGACGCGCCGCCCTGCTCGGCAAGCGCCGGCGCCACACTCACGGCGCAGGCCAGACGTTCGGTCACAAAGGCAGCCTGGTCGCTTTCGCCGCCACCCGGCATATCGTTTGCCGTCAACACCACATGGCAACGAGTTGCGAGCGCCGTGTCGATCATTGCGGACACGAGCTCGCGCAGGCGCTGGGGCCCAACGGCATGCCAGCCGCCCATGCAAAGCGTCAGCCCCGTTTGGAATAGCGGCGATTCGGAACTTTTGAGCAGATGGCGCCAGCCGCGATCCGTAAGCTCATCGAGCGCAGCGGACACAAAGGGCTGATCGGCATAGGGTCCATCCAGGTACAAGCGTTTTGCAATCTGGTCCTGTCCCGCGCCCAGTTCACCCTCGAGCATAAGGGGCACCCCGCGTGCGTAACTCTCCCGTACGGGGGCAGCGACCGCCACCGCGTCTTCGACGATGCCGTACGTGCTCGACTCGTAACGAGCCTCGACTTCGTCGGCATTGAGCCACTCGATGCCCGCATGCGTCGCAGCGGCGCGCACCTCATGCGCCACGACCACCCAAAGCGCTCCGCGCTCCTTGGCCGTCGGGCGCACCGTCAAGCTCAACCGCACGCCCTCGTGGCCCATCACCAGGCGTGCCCCATCGCCCACGCGAGCGAGACGCTCGGAAACAAAAGCAGCGATATCCTGCTCGAGTGCCGCGTCACTCATAGTCGAGATCACAACGCCACCGTGCTCGTCGATTGCCAGCGCCGATGCTCCGGCTGCGGACAATGCCTCAATCAGAATCTGCAGCTTGGCATCGCTGTCCATGGTTCGTCCCGTCTCCAGCCGCGGCCCCATCTGAGACCCGGCATCTCAAGTGTTTCAAAATTGAACGATAATGTTCACCAAACACTATAGGGCAGAAGTCGCCGTCCTGCGAGTATATGAGTTGCCCCGCATCGCCATCCTGGCGGGGCGATAAGAGCTCTTCGGGACCTATCAACCTGCGGACAAGCCATACCCGCAAGAGCTCCTATCGCTCCACCGCAGGCATGCGCTCGCCAGCACGCAGCACGCAAATCAGCTACTTCTCTACCAGATTCCCAGCACGTGCTGCATTCCCAAACTCATGCACGCAATGCCAATCCAGCAGCAAAAGCCCAACGCGATAGGCTTGCCGCCCTTTTTGACCAGCTCGACGATATCGGTATTAAAGCCAATAGCCGCCATGGCCATCACAATAAAGAACTTCGACAGCTCCTTGATGGGCGCCGTAATGGACGCAGGAAGCTGAAGCACCGTGGTGATCACGCTCGCCAGCACAAAGAACAACACAAACATGGGAAACGCACGTTTAAGCGAGAACGTGCTTTTGGCGTCGCCGCCGGCCTTGCGCGCCAGATGCATCTGCCAGCATGCGAGAACCAACGTAATGGGAATAATGGCCAGCGTCCTGGTGAGCTTAACCACTGTGGCGCTTTCGAGCACATTGGCGCCGGGATGCATGCTATCCCAGGCGCTCGCCGCAGCCGTTACCGACGAGGTGTCGTTGATGGCGGTGCCGGCAAACAGGCCAAAGCCCTCGTTGGTCAGCCCGAGCATGCCGCCGAGCGTCGGAAACACGAGCGCCGCGATAACGTTAAACAGGAAGATGACCGAAATGGCTTGGGCAATCTCGCGATCGTCGGCATCGATGACGGGCGCGGTCGCAGCGATGGCCGAACCGCCGCAAATCGACGAGCCCACACCCACAAGCGTCGCGATCTTGCCCGGCACGTTCATAACGCGGCAGAGCACAAAGGCAATGACAAGCGAGGTCGAGATCGTCGCCACAATAATCGGCAGCGACTGGGCGCCTTTGGACAGAATCTGCGAGAGGTTCATGCCAAAGCCAAGCAGGATAACCGCGTACTGCAAGACTTTTTTGGACGTATAGGTAACACCGGCAGCGAGTTGTTCGCGACGATTCTTGGGAAAGACGAGCGCCAGGACCATGCCAAAGAGAATGGCAAATACCGGACCGCCGACCACCTCAATTTGTTTGCCGAGCAACGTCGCGGGAATGGCGATGATCAGGCAGAACAAGACGCCTTTCCAGCGCTCGCGTACGATATTTGCCAGTTGCATATGGGAGTCCTTCTTTCTATTTCACGTTTGCGACGGCTTATGATACGGCAACATTGGGCACAGCCCTGCGCAAATACAGACTAAGATGCCGCAATAGTTCTTGGGCAACAGCCGAATTACCCACCGCGGAGAGCTGATTCGCGGCATAATTAACAGCTGATATATGAGTGTGATAGAACGGTTGTGAGGCACTATGGAAGAATCGATGCACGTCGGCGAGCAGGAAACGAGCCTACAGGACCAGTCCTACCACACCATTCGACGCAAAATCGTCTACCTGGACTACAAGCCGGGCGAAAAGCTAGGCGTCAAGCAGCTTTGCGACGACCTGGATATGGGGCGCACCCCTGTGCGCGAGGCACTGGTGCGTCTGGCGCAAGAGAGCCTGGTGCGCACCGTGCCCCAAAGCGGCACCTATGTCTCGCCCATCAACCTCACCTTTGCCGAGAGCGCCTGCTACATTCGCGAACACCTGGAAAAACAGGTGATTGTGGAGTGCTGCGCCCGTGCCACCTCGGCAGGCATCGAGCAGCTCGACCGAGCCATCGCGCTGCAGGAAAAGGCCATGGCCGAAGAGGATCGCATCGGATTCTTTTTAAGCGACAACCTCATGCACCGCATGATCTTTAGCATCGCGTGCCGCAGCACCGTGTGGTCGTGGCTCGAGGCGACCAATGCCGACCTGGAGCGCTTCCGCTGGCTGCGCGCCGCCACGCAGAGGCTCGACAATCAGGAGATTGTTAACGAGCACAAGCAAATCCGCCGCGCCATCGCCGGCCGCGACCCCATCGAGGCGAGCTTTTTGGTCAGCAAGCACCTGCATATGATGTTCCGCAACCAGACCGAGGTCCTGGACCAATATCCCAAGTATTTCGAGACCAGCAAGCTCCGCTAACCTGCCAAAAGAGGACAGGTTTATTTTGGCAGGTTTTATCTGGGCAAATGCAACAAGGCCCGACTCCGCCACAACGGAGCCGGGCCTTGGTCGCCAGAACGGCGGAACAACAACTACTCCACGGTCACGCTCTTGGCCAGGTTGCGAGGCTGGTCAACGTCGCAACCGCGCAAAATGGCCACCTCGCGGGCGAGCAGCTGCAGCGGAACGCTCGCCGTGATGGGGCTGAACACGTCACGGACGGACGGCACGCGAATGATGCAGTCGGCAATCTTGTTGATTTCCTCGTCGCCCTCGGTAGCAACGACGATGACCTTGGCGCCGCGAGCCTTGCACTCCATGAGGTTCGACACCGTCTTATCGTACGTTGCGCTCTTGGTTGCCACCGCGATGACAGGGAAACCCGGATCGATCAGCGCGATGGGGCCGTGCTTCATCTCACCGGCGGCATATGCCTCGGCATGCAGGTAGCTGACCTCCTTGAGCTTGAGCGCGCCCTCGTAGGAAATGGCGGCGCCCATGCCGCGACCCACGAACAGCGCGGACTGCGCGTCCTTGCACACAAGCGCGGCCTCGTGCACGGCCTCGGTCTGCGTATCCAGGATCCACTGGATCTGCTCGGCCGTATCGGAAAGCTCGCGGAACAGCATGCGCGTCTGCTTGGTGGTCAAGCGGTACTTGACCTGCGCCAGCAGCAAGGCCAAAAGCGTGAGGCTCACGACCTGACCGATGAAGCTCTTAGTCGAGGCGACTGCAATCTCCTTGTTGGCCTTGGTGTAGATGACGCCGTCGCTTTCGCGCGCCACCGGGCTGCCCACCACGTTGGTGATGCCAAAGACCTTGGCGCCCTTGATGCGCGCATCGCGAATGGCGGCAAGGGTGTCGGCCGTCTCGCCCGATTGGGACACGGCCACGACGAGCGTCGTCGGCGTGATGATGGGGTTGCGGTAGCGGAACTCGCTAGCCGCCTCAACCTCGGTAGGAATACGAGCCCAGCCCTCAATAAGGTTCTTGGCGATGAGTCCGGCGTGGTAGCTGGTGCCGCAGGCAATCACATATACGCGGTCGATATCGTTGAGTTCCTCGAGCGAAAGGCCCAGCTCGTCGATATCGAGCTCACCGGCAGGGGTCATGCGGCCCACCAGCGTGTCGCGCACCACGCGCGGCTGCTCGTGAATCTCCTTGAGCATAAAGTCGGGATAACCGCCCTTTTCGGCCATGTCCAGATCCCAGTCGATATGGGTGATCTTGGGCTCAATCACATTGCCGGCCTCGTCGGTATACTCGACGCCTGCGGGCGTGAGCTTGGCAAACTGACCATCTTCGAGCACCACGACATCGCGGGTGGCATCGATAAGCGCGATCACATCGGAGGCAACGTAGGAGCCGGTCTCGCCCACGCCGACCACAATCGGGGAGTCCTTGCGGGCAACGGCGATCACGCCAGGTTCGTCGGCGCACACGGCGGCCAGGCCATAGGCGCCCACCACGTGGGTGCAGGCCTCGCGCACGGAAGCCATCAGGTCGCGCGTCTCGGCATAGGCCTCTTCGATCAAGTGCGCGAAAACTTCGGTATCGGTCTCGCTCTTAAAGTGATGGCCGCGGCCCTCCAGCTCTTCGCGCAGCTCGGCGAAGTTCTCGATGATGCCGTTGTGGACGATGGCGATGCGACCATCGCAGCTGGTGTGGGGATGGGCGTTGACAACGGAAGGCTTGCCGTGAGTGGCCCAGCGGGTATGGCCGATACCGCAGGTAGCGTCGCTGTCGATATTGGAAAGCTCGCTCTCCAGGCCCGCAACCTTACCCACGCGGCGGATGACGTCGAGGTGAGCCGCGGCGCCCTCGCCCACCTCGAGCGCGACGCCCGAGGAGTCATAACCGCGATATTCCATACGCTTAAGGCCCGTGACCAGAATGTTCTTTGCAATATCAGAGCCGGTGTAGCCGACAATTCCGCACATAGGATAAATCCCTTCGCTCGCGTGACTGCAAAACGCCCACGCACGACGGGCGCTGAGACGTATAACGTCCGAGTATTGTACTCACACAAACGCAAGCTGATATACCAGAAGTGGTATCTTAAACTGGATACCACTCGATGCACACACCCTACCACCACAACGGTGACAGGCACCTTTGCGGTGGTTGGCACTCCCCTAGGGACGCAGGCGGCGTTCGAGCCGATTGCCCAGGGCCGTGAGTGCCATAACAATGACGTAGTAGATCACGGCCACCACTAAAAACGGTTCAAAGGCTCGATAGGTGAGCGCCTGCACGCTCTGGGCGGCGCGCATCATATCCATCAGGCCGATGGTTGCCACCAGCGAGGAGCTCTTGAGGACCGTGATCACTTCGTTGACCAGAGCAGGGGCAATCGAGCGCATCGCCTGCGGAACGATGATCTTGCGCATCATGGGAACATAACGAAGCCCGATGGCCCGAGCGGCATCGTACTGCCCCCGGTCAACGCCCTCGATACCACCGCGCACCGTCTCGGACACCGTCGCTGAGCCGTTGAGCCCCAGTGTAATGGCACCGGCGGCAAACATCGAAATTTTGAAGCCCGTGAGCTGCGGCGTCGCAAAGTACGCCAAAAAAAGTAACACGATGAGCGGCACGCCGCGAAAGATAGAGGTGTAGAAGTTGAGCACCGCACGCAATGGGCGACAGGGCAAAACCTTGAGCACGGCAATGAGAAAGCCCAGGACGAGTGCTATGGCCAGCGCGGCGGCCGTCACCTGACAGGTCACGACCAGGCCGCTCATAAACATCGGTATATATGGTTCTAGCAGTTCAAACTTCATCAGCATGCCCTTGGCGCGCGCCTCACCGGCTCGCTATTTTCCGGCAACCGTCGACGTACCGGAAGCGGAATAGTCGCCGTTCCACATGAAGTCGGCGCCCACATACTGCTTGATGCAGTCATCGATGATGCCGTCCTCGAGCATCTCGCCGATGCACTCGTCAAGCGTCGCGACAAATCCGGCACCCTTCTTGGCCATCAGGCGGTACACGCCCACGTGATCGCTCGTCTCGGAGCGATCGAGCAGGCCCAGTACCAGGCCCTCATTCGCATCGCGCATGGACTGGCCCTCGGCGCCGTCACACAGGTAGGCATCGATGCGCCCGGCGAGCACCTCTTGCAGGCACTGGTCACCACCGTCGTACGTGTGAATATCAGCATCGGGCATGACCTTGGCGATGAACTTGTTCTGCACGGTACCGGTGGTGCAGGCGATAGACTTGCCGGCGAGGTCCTCAACGCGCTTGACGGGATCGCCGCCGAGCGTGAGAACGCCCACAAGCGGCTGATAGTAGCCGCGCGTGAAGTCATAGGTCTGCTCGCGCTCTTCATTGGAGCTCATCGCCATGGTAAAGGCCTTGTCATCGCTCTGCACCGATGCAAGCGTGGCGGCAAAGTCCTGCGGCTCAAAGTCGTAAGAAAAGCCCAGGCGCGAGGCCATCTCGTCGGCAATGGCGATATCCAGGCCGACAACCTTCTGCTTGCCGTCCGACTGCGTCTCCAGATAGCGATAGGGCGCAAAGGCATCGTCGCCCACAAAGGTGAGCTTGGCGCCCTTGATATCGTCGCCCGCAACCGCGGCAGAACCAGCGGCAGAGCCCTTGTCAGCGCCACTGCCAGCGCAACCGCTCGCCGCAACCATTGCAGCACCGGCGATCAAACCCAGGAAATCACGACGAGAAACAGCGCGAGTCATACCAAAGCCTTTCAATCTACGTTCAAAACGGCTTCCATTGTAGACACTCCACCGTTTAACGCGCAGCCCAGCCGCGCCAAAACCACCACAAAGGGGGACAGGCACCTTTGTGTGGTCTGGACTCCGGTGTTTGCCCAGATAAAACCTGCCAAAATAAACCTGCCCCTAATTGGTAGGTTTTGACACCCCGGGAACGGGCGATGCTACAATCTGACTCGTACTTGAAACGCATCAAAGGGGCCGCTATGGCAAAGGTAAAAATCAGCGACGTCGCGCGCGAGGCAGGAGTCTCGCTGGGCACGGTATCCAACGCGCTCAACCACCCCGAAAAGCTGCGCCCCGAGACCCTCAAGCTCATCAACGAGACCATCAATCGCCTTGGCTACCTGCCCAACCAAAGTGCTCGTCAGCTCGCGGGCGGCGCCACCAAGTCCTTTGGCCTGGTCCTCCCCCGTCTCGACCATGGCTTCTCGCTCCAAATTGCCAGCGGCGCCCATAACGAGGCCCGCAAGCACGGCTATGACCTGCTCATCGCCAACGCCGATAACGACGACATCCTCGAGGACCACTACCTGCGCTATTTTATGGGCACGCAGATGTCCGGCGTCATGGTTCAGCCTATGGCGTCCCCCGATTGGCACCCCGCAATGACCAAGATGCCCGTGCCGATCGTCCATCTGGACATCCACTGCCCCGAACCCGGTTACTACGTGGCCGCCGACAACGAGGCGCAAGGGCGCATTATCGCCGAGCTCGCCATCACCCGCGGCGCGCGCCATATCACCGTTGTGGGCAGAGCGGCATTTACGCAGCTCACCCTGCGCGTCCTCGGCATTCATAAGGCGCTCGCCCTACACCCCGATATCAAGATCGAAGTCATCGACGCCGGCGAATGGAATACCGCTGCCGACGGTTACGGCATCGGCGCCCAAATCGCCGCGCGCCCCGCCGACGAACGCCCCGATTTTGTCGTCGGTCTAACCGACGTGCTGGCCTCGGGCGTCGTTTCGGCACTGGTCGACAAGAGCATCTCTGTCCCCGGGCAAGTACGCGTAGCAGGCTGCGATGGCAACCCGCTCGCTTGGAGCGGATCGGTTCCGCTCACTACGGTAGCGCCCCCGGGCTACGAGATTGGCCGCAAGGGTGTCCAACTGCTGATGGAGCAAATCGAGAACAAGGCCCCGGCAAAAACCAAGCACATCCGCATTGGTTCCGCAGCGCGAACCGTTACTGCGGTCACAGCCGCCGAGGACATCAACCGTCAGGAACTCGTGCGGCCGTTCCTCTTGGAGCGCGCCAGTACCCAGGCGAGCACCCAGACCGACGCCACGGCCATCAACCTCGGCGCGTATCTATAGCACGCCCGTAAGTATACTGTGTCGTCGCTCAAGCAAAAGAGCCCCGACCATTGCCGGACCTCTTTTGCTTGAGCGCAAAGACGGCCAATTGCTCGTTTCAGCTCCGCAATTGTCTAGCGCACGGCCTTGACCGCCGCCGTCAGATCGAACAACGTGTCGAGCACGGCCTCGCAGCCATCCACCACGTCTTGCGGCAGCGGCACGATATCGGGAACGGCAAAGACATGGCAACCGGCCGTAATGCCCGAGACGCAGCCGTTGCGAGAATCCTCGACCACGGCGCACTCCCCGGGAGCAAAGCCCGCGCGCTCGCAGGCAAGCAGGTACATCTCGGGGTCGGGCTTGCCGTGCACGACGTCCTCGCCACAGGTCACCGTTTCAAACTTGTCAAAGAGGCCGACCATCTTAAGGTTGCGCTCCGCTGTAACGTGGCGCGACGACGTCGCAAGGCCCACGTGATAGCCCGCAGCCAGCAGCTCGTCTAGGCACTCGGCAGCACCGGCCTTAAGCTCCAGTTCGGTCTTGACCATCTCGTCGCGAATCTCCTTGTGGCGACGATAGATCGCCTCAGCGGTTTCTCTGCTGCCGTAATGTGCCTCAAGGATGTCCATGACATCGGGCAGCGTGCGACCGATAAACTGATGAACCAGAGCATCATCAATCGCGACACCCAGCTCAGCAGCGGGCGCTTTCCACGCCTTGATGCCCAGACGCTCGGTATCGACCAGCGTTCCGTCCATGTCAAAAATAACAGCCTTGATCATATCGGTCCCCTCACCGGATTGCATTACTGCCACTCTACCGCACTTTACAAACTTGTATATAACGTATATAGCATATTGCACTTTCGTTACATAGACAGAAGTCTTATGACAGGCAGCTCGGTAGGATTATAGTTTTCAACCGAGTACTCAATGGTAAGGATCGTTTCATGCTTTCAGACACTACTGCACCTGCAGAGGAGCTTCAGAACAAACTCGCGACGCTCGAGCAGTTGCTTTTGGCATACGGACGCGTCGCCATCGGCTTTTCTGGCGGCGTCGATAGCAGCTTTTTGGCCGCGGTCTGCGCCCGCATTATGCCTGCCAGCACGCTTCTCGTTCACCTCACCACGCCGCTCATCGGCACGCCCGAACAGATCTCGTTTGAGCGGTCCGTTGACGGGCAAACCAATGAGGGACCGCATTTTAAGCTCCCCGTGCTCAATCTTTCGGTCGATCAGCTGCAGCTCCCCCAAGTAGCCTGCAACGACGCCAATCGCTGCTACCACTGCAAGCACGCCGGCTTTACCGCCATCGTCAACCACGCCAAGTCGCTCGGCTTTCCCACCGTCATCGATGGCAGCAATGCAAGCGATCGCGGTGACTACCGCCCCGGCATGCGCGCGGCAGAAGAGCTCGGCGTACGCTCCCCTCTCATGGAGGTCGGCTTTACCAAGAACGAAGAGCGCGAGCTGCTGCGCGCATGGGGCTATCCCGTTTGGAGCCTGCCGGCGGGAGCCTGTCTTGCCACGCGCGTCCCCACGGGCGAGGAGCTTACGCGCGAGAAGGTCGATTTGATCCGCGCCTGCGAGGATTACCTGCACGATCTTGGTCTGGCACAGGTTCGCGCGCGCTTGGTCGGCGGCTGCATGCATATCGAAGCCGCTCCCGCAGATGTCGCTAAGATTGCCGCGCTCGGCGGCGGCGCCGTCGATGCCAAGGGCAAGACCCCGCTGCCCGCTGCAATCGAGTCTGCGCTGCGCGAGCTGGGCTGCGGCCATATCTCCCCCGAGGTCACCCCCTACATCCACGGCAACATGAACCAGTAACCTGCCAAAAAGGAACAGATTTATTTTGGTAAGTTTTATCTGGGGAAACGCCGGACAGCCCCATATACACTACCGCCGCAGCTCCATATGAGGCAAATGAATCAGCAGCGTCTATTCCAAATCTTGAGTATTTGTTCGGCGGGACGGCCTCTGCCGGCTCCTGCTAGACTGGTAGACTCCCAACCGTCCATCCAGGAGCCTCAATGTCGCGCAAGTCCACCTACAAGCAAGTGCTTTCCATCGGCACCGCCGTGGTGCTGGGGTTTGCGCTGTTCACAGGATCGCTCGACGGAGCGCCCAAGCTGCTGTCGCCGCAAAGCGATGAGCAGGCGGTAGCTCTGGCCGAGAAACAAAACGAGAGTCCCAGCCGCACCGACGACGAGGCAGACCTGGTTGCCCGACTCGAATCGGGAACAGAGAGCTCCTCGGACTCTCAAAATAGCCAAGCCTCTGGCGATGGCTCCGATTCCGCCGCAACCGACACCGGTGACGACGGCTCCGCCGACAGTACCGCTACCCCCATCGACGAGGTCGAAAACCCCGATCTCGACCGCGCCCGCGGCGTATATCTCAGCAGCATTCCCGACTACGCCGGCAATCCCTACGTTGCCCTTCGCGCCGACAGCACGCACCCGCTCGGCACGCCGTCATTCACACTCGATGAATACGAGCGCGCCACCGAAGAGGGCTGCTTTAAAAAGTTCTCCAAGCTCGACAGCTTGGGCCGCACCCGCAAAGCGCTCGCCTGCGTGGGCCCCGAATCGCTCGGTCAGGGCAAACGCGGCGATATCTCGCGTATCCACCCCGCCGGATGGCACCAGCAGCGCTACGACTTTATTCCGGGCCAGAGCCTCTACAATCGCTGCCACCTTGTCGCCTGGTCGCTCTGCGGCGAAAACGCCAACCGCAAGAATCTCCTCACCGGCACGCGCTATCTCAACGAGACGGGCATGCTGCCGTTTGAGGAGCAGATTCTCAACTATATTCGCGATACGGGTAACCATGTGCTCTACCGCGTCACGCCCATGTATAACGAAGAGGAACTTGTCTGCCGTGGCGTGCGCCTTGAGGCGCAATCGGTCGAGGACCACGGCAAGACCCTCTGCTTCCACGTATATTGCTACAACCTGCAGCCGCATGTGCAGATCGACTACGCCACCGGCCGCAACCAGGCATCCGGAGACTAGTGCCGACCGCGCCGCCCGTAACCAAAAAATGATCCGTTTTCCTCCGTCAACAAGGGAAAAAAGGCCGCCTCGGTTACCCAGGGCGGCCTTTTCGTCAGCACCTACATTGCAGACAAAACCACACGTTATTTGGCGCGGCCCTCCTCATAGCGCTCGACCAGCTTGGCCTGAACGTCATAAGGCACCTGCTCATAGCCCGCGGGCTTCATGGTAAAGTCGCCCGTGCCGCGCGTGATGGAGCGCAGGCGTGTCGAATAATCCGTCAGCTCGGCCAGCGGCGCCTGCGCGATAACCACGGTGTCTCCGCGCTCATCGGTCTCCATGCCCGTCACGCGACCACGCGAAGCCGAGATGTCGCCCATCACGGCGCCGGCGTAGCTCTCTGGGATAGTCACCGTGATTTCCTCGATGGGCTCCAGCACCACCGGGTCGGCATCGGCACACGCCTTGCGCAGGCCGATGCGAGCCGCCGCGCGGAACGCCATCTCGTTGGAGTCGACGCTGTGATACGAGCCGTCGTACACAGCCACGCGAATGCCCGTGAGCGGGTAGCCGGCAATGATGCCGTCCTTCATGGTCTCCTGGACACCCTTGTCCACGGCGGGGATCAGCGAGCGCGGAATACGGCCACCTACGACCTCGTCCACAAACTCATAGCCATCGCTCGTGCCGTCGGGACCAATGAGCGGCTCAACGCGCAGCCAGCAGTCGCCATACTGACCGGCACCGCCAGTCTGCTTCTTGTGGCGGCCCTGAGCACTCGCCGTGCGGCGGATGGTCTCGCGATACGGAATGCGGATCGGCACGCTTTTGGCCACGACCTTGGTGCGGTCCTCAAGGCGGTTGAGCAGGACCGAAACCTGCGCCTCACCCACGGCGGAGATGATAGTCTGGCCCGTCTCCTCGTCGCGGTCGATGCTCATGGTCGGATCGGCCTTGCAGGCCTTCTCGATAAACGTGTAGAGCTTCTCTTCGTCGCCGCGATTCTCGGCCTCAATGGCGATGCGGTACTGCGAGTTGGGGAACTTAAACGCCGCAGCCTCAACCTTGCCGGTAATCGAGAGCGTATCGCCCGTCTCGGCCGCCAGCTTGGGCGCCACGATGATATCGCCGGCATAAGCGTGGCCAACCTCAGTCATGTCGCGGCCGCACATCACATACAGGTGAGCCAGACGATCGCTCTTGCGGGTACGCGCGTTGATCAGCTCAAGGCCCGGCTCAAGCGTGCCCGTCAGCACCTTGATAAAGCTGATGCGGCCCTGCTGCGGATCGGCCAGGGTCTTAAACACAAATGCCACCGGACGGTCATCGTCACTCGAGATCTTAAGCGAATCGCCGTCGATGAGCGGCATCTCGCCGTAGTCCGTCGGTGCCGGGAAGTACGTGGCGATGTCGTCCATCAGCGAGTTGACGCCCTGCTCCTTAATGCAATCGCCCGCAAAGACCGGCACAAAGATGCGCTCGGCGATCGCCTTCGACAGCAGGCCTTCAAGCTCCTCCTGCGTCAGCGTCTCCTCGCCTTCCAGGTACTTCATCATCAGTTCGTCGTCAGCCTCGGCTACCAGCTCGCACAGACGGTCATGGGCCTCCTCGGCCTGGGCACGATACTCCTCGGGAATCTCCGACTCAACGGCTTCGGTGCCGTTGCAATGGCGCGCCTTCATGCGCACCAGGTCGATGATGCCGTCGAAGTCCTCGCCCTCGCCCCAGGGAAGGGTCACGGCGCCCAGGCGCGTACCAAAGCGCTCCTGCAGCAGTTCCATCGTGGTCGCAAAGCTGGCCTCGGAGCGCGACAGGCGGTTTACGAACACCGCACGCGCCAGGCGCAGGTCCTCGGCGGCATACCAGAGCTTGACGGTCGTAGGCTGCGGGCCGGCCTCGGCGTCGACCACAAATAGAGCCGTCTCGCAGACGCTCATCGCGGCAAAGGCGTCGCCGATAAAATCAGGATAGCACGGGGCATCGAGCACATTGATACGCGCGCCCTTCCAGTCGATCGGCGCAATGGTCGTCGAGATGGAAAATGCACGCTTGACCTCTTCAGGGTCATAGTCGAGCGTGGGCTTGGTGCCGTCGTGGCCGCCCAGGCGGGCGGTCTTGCCGGAAAGGTGGAGCATGGCCTCGGCGAGTGAAGTCTTGCCCACCCCGCCTTGGCCTACGAGCACCACGTTCCTTACATTGCCGGTCTTGGGAGCACCCATGATGACCTCCTTGCAGGGCCGCGCGCATTGCGCGACGCCAACGGGGAGAGTTCGCGGTCGGTGCCATCCCGGGAGCAGCATGGTCGGCAGCCGAGCCGACTCACTCTCCAAATGTCCTATGCCACCACCCTACCCTCACGGGCGACCGTCCATGCACACCTTTCGGCACACGTATGAATACAGGCGGCGAGAGGAAGGGGGAACACATGCGAGGCGATTATTAAACCCCATCGATACAAATAAAAGCCGCCGCAGGCCATAAGACCTGCGGCGGCTTCTTCTCAATACATAGCTGAGCCTACCCCTCGATACGGCTCAAGAACTCACGGGTACGCTGCTCGCGCGGATGGTCGATGACCTGCTCGGCAGGACCCTCCTCGACAATACGACCGCCGTCCATAAAGACCACACGGTCGGCGACATCGCGCGCAAACTGCATCGCGTGGGTCACGATTACCATCGTCATATTCTGCGCCGCCAGGTCCTTAATGACACGCAGCACCTCGGCCGTCAGCTCGGGGTCGAGCGCCGAGGTCGGCTCGTCAAAGAATAGGATTTCCGGATCGAGCGCCAGGGCGCGGGCAATACTCACGCGCTGCTGCTGACCGCCCGAAAGCTCACACGGCACCTTGTTCTCGTTGCCCGTCAGCCCCATTTGCGCAATCAGCTCGTGAGCGCGGGCTTCCGCCTGCTCGCGCGGACGCTTAAGCACGCGAATCGGCGCATCGGTGATGTTTTTCATCACGGTATAATGCGGGAACAGATTGTAGTTCTGGAACACCAGACCAAAACGCGAACGCGCTCGCTTGGGAACATCGCCTTTCGCATATATCGCACCCGATCCCGCATCCGTCGCAACCGCAAGGTCGCCAAACGAAAGCGAGCCGCCGTCGAGCGTCTCGAGCAGCGTGGCGCAGCGCAACAGCGTTGACTTACCGCCGCCCGAAGGCCCGATAATCGCCACGACCTCGCCACGCTTTACCTCGAGCGAGATATCCTTGAGCACCTCATTGCCGCCAAACGCCTTGCGCGCGTTCGTTATGTTCATTACCGTTCCGGACACGGGAACCTCCATGTGTTTAAAAAGTCAGCGAGCGTGTGACTGGCGAGACAATGTGCTCCGAAAGAGGAGCGCCGCGTACTTCTGTACGCAAGCGACGGTTTGAGGAGCAGATTGGCCGTCAGGCACGCGCGCAGCGTCGAGCAGTCCGCCGTTCGTTAGAACGGCGGAACGATCTAGTCATGGTAGTAATCCAATTTTGTCTCGGCGGCGCCCAGCAGCATCTCGACGACGAAGTTAAAGACCCAGTAAATCAGCGCCGCGATCGCAAACGGCACCATGCTCACCTGCGAGGCGACCAGCGCCTTAGCCGTCGAGAACATCTCCCCCACGCCGATGGCAAACGCCAGCGACGTGTCCTTGACCAGCGTGATGATCTCGTTGCCCATCGCCGGCAGAATACGCTTGGCGACTTGCGGCATCACAATGTACAAAAATGTCTGCAGACGCGAATAGCCCAGCACCTCGGCTGCCTCGTATTGACCGCGCGGAATGGACTGCAAGCCCGAGCGATAGATTTCGGCAAAGTAGCCGGCGTAGTTGATGATGAACGCCACGACACACGCCGTCCATTTGGAATCGGGCGTGAGCGAGATGCCAAACACGTAGTACGGGGCAAAGTAGATGGCAAACATCTGTAGCATGAGCGGCGTGCCGCGCATCACCGAAATGTAGATACGCGCAATCCAGCGTAGCGGCGCGACCTTGCTCATGCGCATAAACGCCACGGGGATTCCCAGCGGAATCGACCCGAGCAGCGTCAGCACAAACAACTGCAAACTGACCAAGAATCCCTGGCCAAGCATCTGCATCATGACTTGGATAGACATTATTTCAAAACCCAGTTGTCGAAGGATAGACCGTAATCTGCATATTTATCGCAGAGGTCCTTGACCGCGCCGTCCTCATAGAGTGCCTTGAGCGACTCGGTCACGGCATCGGCCGACTTGGTGTCGCCCTTCTTAAAGCCGACGGCGTAGTGCTCGCTGGACAGCGGCTCATCAAGCTGCGTATAGGCATCGGGCTTGGCGGCAAGCTGATACTGGGCAATCGAAAGGTCGCAAGCCACGGCATCGACCGCGCCGCTCTCGAGCTGCATAAAGGCCGTGTTGTACTCGCCGATGGTGTCGAGCGTGGCAAACGTCGCCGCCAGATCCTTCTGGTCACCCTCGAGCACGTCCTGAGCAGCGGAATCGGTCTGGGTGACCACCGTCTTGCCGGCAAGATCGTCCCAGCTTTTGATGTCCGCGTCCTTCTTGACCACCAGTACCTGCTCGTTGAGCATATACGGCTCGGAGAACGTGTAGTCGTCCTCGCGGCCCTCCATGGTAAAGCCGTTCCAGATGCAATTGATGGCGCCCGAGTTGAGCAGCGTGTCCTTAGCGTCCCAGTCGATGGCCTCGTATTTGACCTCCCAGCCCTGCTTATCGGCAACGGCCTTGGCCAGATCGAGATCAAAGCCGGTGTACTCGCCGTCGTCGCCCACAAAGCCGTACGGAGGATAGGACTTGTCAAAGCCCACCACGAGCTTCTTGGACTTCGCAGCGCCCTTCACGTCCTTGGCTGCGGCAGAACCGGCAGCGGAGCCCTTGCCGGCACCACCGCCGCAGCCGACAAGACCAAGGCCAAGCACCGTGGCAAACGAGCCGGCTAGACCAACAAACTGACGACGAGACATATCGGTATTCATGGTATTCCCCCTTGATGGCACTTTAGTTAAGTAAAGTGAGTCATGTAACGTTCAGAATCATACACTTTAGCGTGATAGAGCACAAGGCGAGTTTGCCCGCCGCGTGAGGGGTGTGGGGGTTAAGTTTCCTGCTCTACAGTCCTGCTCACGACGGAGGCCACATTAAGTGGCCTCCTGTTCGTGCGGAACTCGCGATAAACTTAACCCCCACACCCCTCACGCGGCGGGCAACCGTCGTTGGGCTTATCACTGACACGAATAAACCGCTTGTATATCGTCTGCTGGCTTGGCACGGTACAATACTTGCAGCTTTAATTCATGGATTAGTGGAGTTATTGATGGCAGAATCTCGTGCGGAGCGTAGGGCTCGTCGTGCTTTGATCGAGGCGGCTGAGGGGTCGGAGGAGAAAAAATCTTCTAAGAAATCCAAGTCGTCTCAGGATGCGAAGGGCAAGTCAGCCAAAGGCAAGGCTAAGGCCAAGCGTCCCGGCTCTCGTCGGAGCGAGGACAAGGCATCTCAGACTCGCTCCAAGCGCTCGCATAAAGATCAGGTTTCGTCTGCGCGTAAGGCTGTGGATCCCAAGTCTCCCTGTTCCATCATGAAAGCCTGCGGTGGGTGCACGGCGCTCAATCGTCCTTATAAAAAGCAGCTGGCGGCCAAGCAGACTGCTATGGAGGAGCATTTTGCCGCTCTTTGCGAGCGCGAGGGTATTAGCGTCGACCCCATTCGCGGTATGGGCGTCACCCTGGGCGACCCGGGCAAATATCCTGCGCCGCGCGGTTTTCGCCATAAGGCTGCCACCCCCTTTGCTCCCGGCAAGGAGGGCGCTGTCCGCTGCGGCTTTTTTGAGCGCGGCACGCACAGAATCGTTGCCGTTCCCGAATGCCCCGTTGAGGCACCGGGCGCCCGACAGATTCTTAACGGCATCGCGCGTGAAGCTGAGCGTCTGCACATTCCCGCCTTTAACGAAGACAAGCACCTGGGTTTGCTTCGCTATGCCGTCGTTCGCTGTGGCTGGCGCACCGACCAGATCATGGTCACCCTCGTGACCGCCCAGCGCGACCTACCGCATGCACAGGAATTCTTTGAGGCCGTCGCTGCACTCGATCCGCGCATCGTCACCGTCGCCCAAAACATCAACGGGCGCCCTGGCAACGCCATCCTCGGTGAGGAAACCCGCATCGTTTATGGCGCCGAATGCATGCGCGACCAGCTACTCGGCTGCGAGTTCGACATCTCCCCTACCGCGTTCTACCAGACCAACCCGCAGCAGACCGAATTGCTCTATCAGCTCGCTATCGACGGCATGGACCTGCGCCAGGGCGATGTGCTTATGGATGCCTACTGCGGCAGCGGCACCATCGGTCTTTGCGCAGCTAAAGATGCCCAGAGCAAGGGCATCGGCATCATGCTGCTCGGCGTGGAGCGCAACCCGGCGGGCATTGCCGACGCGCGCCGCAATGCCGAGCTCAACGGTCTTACCCGCAGCGCCTGGTTTATGGCCGACGATGCCACCGATTACATCCTAGATGCCGCCGACAACAACGAGCGCGTCGACGTCCTTTCCATCGACCCGCCGCGCGCCGGCTCCACCCCCGAGTTCCTCGAAGCTGCCTGCGCACTTAAGCCGCGCCGCATCACCTATATCAGCTGCAACCCCGTGACCCAAGAGCGCGACCTGCACCAGCTCCTCGACGGAGGCTATCGCCTGCTCAAGATCACGCCCGTCGACATGTTCCCCCACACCGACCACACCGAAACCGTAGCGGTCCTCGAACGCCGCTAATTGTCCGGCACAAGAAAGGGGGCGGCCCGCCTGGACCGCCCCCTTCGCTTGGTTTATAAACTCAGCTACATCCCCTTGCGCAGGTCGCACACGCCGGCTGCAGCCATCTCGCGCAGCAGCGTCTCGCGGTCGCGCGTCACGATCAGGTCCAGCGGGAAGTGAATCTCGTCGAGCATCTTACGCGCCTGGTCGAGCTTGCCAATCGCCATGCCAATATGTGCATCAGTCGAGACGCCAATTCCCACGCCCAGTTCGGCGCAGCGCTCGGCGATCTTGCGGCATACGTTCCAATGCTCGGCATCCGTGCCATGCTCAAGACTGTGGTTGTTGATCTCGATGATCTTGTGCTTGGCCTTGGCCGCCAACAGCACCTCATCGATATCAAAGGGAACACCGGCGCGACCCGCGTGGCCCAGCATGAACACCTTGGGGTGTTCCAAGGCATTGATATACATCTCGGTCGTCTGGGCCAGCGTCGCGCCTTCAGCGAGTTGCGGATTATGCACGCTTGCCACCAAATAATCCAAATTGCGCGTAACCAAATCGAACAGCGAATGCGGGCGGCTGTACGAACCGCCGGCGATATTGAGCGTGACAG
Organism: uncultured Collinsella sp.; assembly: GCA_902495645.1. Classification (GTDB taxonomy): domain Bacteria; phylum Actinomycetota; class Coriobacteriia; order Coriobacteriales; family Coriobacteriaceae; genus Collinsella. The sequence goes on from CABUXY010000009.1 coordinate 83,074, forward strand.
GAGTGTCCTCGCCAAACAGGCTTCCGTCCAGTGAAACGATATCGGCCTCGGCACCACGCAGCACCAGCACGCCGCTCCAAATGCGCGGCCAGATATTCTGGTTGATAAAGAACTGATAACTGCGCAGGTCATTAGGGCAAGCCGTAACCATAGAGCTCAGATGGTCGGCAGATCCGAGCACCTGCAGACCACGCTCTGCCGCCCAGTACACATTCTCCTCAATGGTCGAATATGCATGCGCAGAGAACATCGTATGGGTGTGAATGTCACAAGAAAGCAGGTAGGGCATCGGGTCTCCTTATCTGGCATGGCCGTCGCTTATATTCATTGTACGCATAGCCTTCGATAGTCGTAAAACCACTCCATCCCAACGACACAACGTCCATGACAACGGGGTCCGGCTTAACACCAAACCCCGTTTCACGTAAAACATTGTAGGCAGAGCGCTTTACTTTTAACGATACTCGTCCGCCAACTGTTTCCAAGCGGGTAGCGAATTGATGATCGTTTCGTAACTCACGCAATAGCCCAGGCGGAACCAGCCCGGCATACCAAAGCTGTCCGAGGGAACCGCAAGCAACTCATACTTCTTTGCGCGCTCGCAAAACGCATTCGCATCGGGCTCGAGTGCCTTCACCCACAGGTAGAAAGCACCGTCCGGCTCAACATAGGTATAGCCGTAGTCCGCCAAGGCGTCGGTAAGCGCCGTGCGGTTGCGAGCATAGGCCTCGATATCGCTCGGCTCATCGATGCAATCGATAATCACGCGCTGGAAGAGCGCCGGTGCACATACAAAACCCAGCGTACGGGCAGCACCCGCAACAGCCGGCATCAGACGCGCAGCCTGCGGATTGGTGTTGGGAACCAAGATCCAGCCAACGCGCTCACCCGGCAGCGACAGCGACTTAGAATACGAGTAGCACACAACGGTGTTCTCGTAGATCGAGGGCACCCAAGGCACCTCGGCACCGTACACGATCTCGCGGTACGGCTCATCCGAGATGAGCATAATCGGATTCTCGGGATCACGCCGAGCGTTGGCCTCGCGCAGAACATTGGCCAGTCGCGTCAGCGTGTCGCGCGTATACACGGCACCAGTCGGGTTGTTGGGCGAATCGATAATGACGGCCGCCGTCTTATCGCTGATCGCCTTGAGCACGTTGTCCACGCTCAGCTGGAACGTGTCTTCATCGGCAGGCGCCTCGACACACGTACAGCCGGCCTTCTCAATCCACACGCGATACTCCGGAAAGTACGGAGCGATAACAATAACCTCGTCGCCCGGGTTTGTAACGGCGTTGAGCGTGCAGGTGAGCGAAGCCGCGGCACCCACCGTCATAAAGACGTCCTTGCCCTCATAGCTCGTGCCAAAGCGACGGTTGAGCGATTCGGCGACGGCCGCTCGACATTGCGGCAGGCCCGGTGCGGGGGTGTAGCCGTGCAGCTGGTCGCTCGGCAGCTCCAAGGCCTTCTTAATGGACTCAGCCACAGCAGCGGGCGCCGGAACACTCGGGTTGCCCAGCGAAAAATCGAATACGTTTTCCGCACCGATCTGTGCCTTGCGCTCAAGACCATAGCTAAAGATCTCACGGATGATGGAGCTTTCCGCGCCGCGAGCATACATAGTTTCGTTGATCATCTGTTCCCCTTTCGCATAGGCGCTATTGTACGCTTTAGTCGAGCAAAGTGCCGCAGCAATGTTAATTGGGCGTTGATTGGGGACAGACTTAAATGCGTGAAAACGCTCATTTAAGTCTGTCCCCAATCAACAGATGGCCCCATATCGCTCAATAGAAAAAGCCTCCGCAGGTTTCCCCGCGGAGGCTTTTGTTACAAGGGCTATTTGTCGTCGTCGGTGTCGGCACCGGCATTGACGGCACAGTCATCGCCGGCATCATCGGATGCGGCTTCGGCATCCTCCTGCATGGCCGCCTGCGCAAATGCCGCGGCATCAGCCGCCAGCTCTTCCTCGCTCATGCGAGGCGCGCGTTTCTTGGTCGGCATGCCGGCCGCCTTGGCATTGCGCTCCTCCTTGGCCGCCAGGATATCGCCCTCGCGCTCAAGGTAGGCATCCCACTCGTTGTCGAGCAGGGCGTTCACGGCGTCGCCCTCGACGGTCTCGCGCTCAAGCAGCACCTTCGCCATCAGATCGAGCTGATCGCGACGGGCATCCAGAATCTCGACCGCACGGCGATGTGCCTCGCGCATGATACGCTGAACCTCGATATCGATGCGGCGCGCCGTCTCCTCGGAGTAATCCTGGTGATCGGCGTAATCGCGACCAAGGAACACCTGATGCTGCGCCTCGCCAAACACTTGCGTGCCCAGCTCCTCGCTCATGCCCAGACGCGTAACCATCTCGCGCGCCATCTTGGTCGCACGCTCCAGGTCGTTGCTCGCGCCCGACGTGATGTCGTCACACATGAGCTCCTCGGCAACGCGGCCACCCAAGAACACGGCAAGCTCGTCAAGCATCTCGTTCTTAGTCTTGAGGAAGTGATCCTCCTGCGGAAGCTGCAGCGTGTAGCCCAGAGCCTGACCGCGGCTGACAATCGAAATCTTGTGGACCGGATCGGAGTGCTCCAAGATGTGACCCACCAGGGCATGGCCGCTCTCATGGTAGGCAATCGTGGTGCGCTCGGCTTCGGTCATCACACGACCCTTGCGTTGCGGTCCGGCAATCACGCGCTCCATCGACTCCTCGACCTCGTCCATCGAGATGACAGAACGATAACGGCGAGCGGCCAGCAGCGCAGACTCGTTGAGCAGGTTTGCCAGATCGGCACCGGTAAAGCCAACGGTCATCTGGGCGAGTTTCTCAAACTTAACGTCCTCGTCCATCGGCTTATTCTCGGCATGCACGCGCAAGATCTGCTCGCGGCCCTTTACGTCCGGACGGTCGACCGTGACCTGGCGGTCAAAACGACCGGGGCGCAGCAATGCCGGATCCAGAATATCGGGGCGGTTGGTTGCGGCGATCAGGATGACCGACTCGCTTTCTTCAAAACCGTCCATCTCGACCAGCAGCTGGTTGAGCGTCTGCTCGCGCTCGTCGTGGCCGCCGCCCAGACCGGCTCCGCGCTGACGTCCCACGGCATCGATCTCGTCAATAAAGATAATCGACGGAGCCTGAGACTTGGCCTCCTTAAAGAGGTCGCGCACGCGGCTGGCGCCGACGCCCACGAACATCTCGACAAAGTCAGAGCCCGAGATGCTAAAGAACGGCACGCCCGCCTCGCCGGCAACGGCCTTGGCCAACAGCGTCTTACCGGTACCCGGAGGGCCAACCAGCAAAACGCCGCGCGGAATCTTGGCGCCCAGCTTGCGATAGCGGTCTGGATCGCTCAGGAAGTCGCGAATCTCCTCGAGCTCCTCGACGGCCTCGTCCACGCCGGCAACGTCCTCAAACTTGACCTTGGGGCGCGTGGCCTCGTTGGTCTTGGCATTAGTCTTGCCAAACTGCATGTTCCTATTATTGGCGCCCATCATCTGGCGCATAAAATAGAACATGATGGCGATCAGGGCAATCGTCGGAAGCACACTCATCGCCAAGTCGCCCCAAAAATCGGGGTCGTTGGTGTTGACGATATACTTGGTGTCGGGGTGCTCCGCCATGAGCTCGGCAAGCGAATCGGAGCCGACATAGGTCGAGGAGAAGCTCTTGAGCTCGCTCGTATCGCCCTTGTCCTTTTTCGTCTTCCAGTAATGACCCGCCACGCTTCCGTCTTGAACCGTATAGGTCAAATCTTCGACGCGATCCTGCTTGATGGCGCTGACCATCTCGCTCGTCGCGAGCTTAACGGTATTGCTGGAGCTGGCAAAGCCGGAGCCCATATTAAAGAAGGCATAGCCCAGAAGCGCGCAAGCCAAAAGAAAATACAGCCAGCCCGTACGCGTGGGCTTCTTGCCTCCGGGCATCCCCGGGATCTTAGGCTCCCGGGGAGTCTGGGAATTGTTATCGTTACGGTCGTCGGGCATCTTACGAATAAACCTCCGGTTTCAAAATGCCCAGATACGGAAGGTTACGATAGCGCTCGGCATAATCGAGGCCGTAGCCCACCACAAAGGCATCGGGGCAATGGGTTCCAACATACTTGGGCGTGATGGCCGAGGTACGGTTCTCAACGTCCTTCCACAGGAAGGCAGCGACCTCCAGCGAGGCAGGCTTGCGGCTCTCGAGGTTCTTCATCAGGTACTTGAGGGTCAGGCCCGAGTCCAGAATGTCCTCGACGATCAGCACGTCGCGACCACGGATGTCGATATCCAGGTCCTTAATGATACGCACGATGCCCGAAGACTTCACACCGTCGCCATAGCTCGAAACAGCCATGAAATCGATGTTGGTCGGCAGCTCAATCTTGCGCATCAGGTCGCCCATAAAGACAACAGCGCCGCGCAGAACTGCGATCAGCACCAGATCCTTGCCCGCGTAGTCGCGCGTAATCTCCTCGCCCAGGCGAGAAACGATACCGTCGATATCCTCCTGCGTAAACAGAACCTTCTCGATATCCGGATGTTGAGAAGCCATGACAACCCTTTCTTGTGCTTAATCGCCCACACACCGCCGTATGGACGCGAACTACACATTCTAGCAGCGCACGGGGTATATTTTCCAGCCCGCGCACCATCAGCGCGGGAATACCGTCAACGCCGCACAGAACAGCTGGTGCGAGGGGCTAATCTGCATCAACTACGCGAAGCAGATAGGCCACACGCGTCGCCGCCGTGCACTTAAAGCGGTCGTCCGCGCGAACTCCGACGACCCACACCACGGCACCTCCCGGCGCCGTCCTCACCATAGGCACGCCGGCGCGCTCGGAAACGGGAATGCGAGCCTCTCCTAGCAAGTCGGATACCTTCTTGCTTCGGCCACTCATTCCTAACGGGCACATCACGTCTCCCGGTGCGGGACCGTCCACCCACAGGCGCGCCAATCGCGCCTCGGCAGGGATCTCGCCACGCGAGCCCGCCAGGATCCGCTCACTATCGCTGTCGGCAAAACCCAGGGCAGCCGCATCTACCAAAGCTGCCACTTCCCCGGCAGCCGCAAGCTCACGGGCGCGGCGCACGATATCGCATCCCGGTTCAACGGCCATCGGCTCTGCGACCAGCATACGTCCCCCGCCCAACGGCAAACGACCGGGTACGGTAACCCAGTCCGCGACCAGGCCCTCGCGAGCCACCGGAGCCTTAAACGCCAGCGTGCCAAATTCGACGCGTGCGTCAATTCCCGCCGGAAGCGTGACCGAGCCGGCGCCCTCGGCAACGCAGGAAAGGACTCGCTCCACATGTCGCATCTCTGGACGAGCGTCCGGATCGATGCGTTTGATCGCCAGTCGCACGATGCGCCGCGCGATTACCACCTCGGCCGCAGCAAGGCGTCTGGCATCGAGCACTAGCGCACCCGCCGCCTCCTTGCGCAGGCAGCTTCGAAACGCCTGTGCCGACAGCTGGGACAGAAACGCATCTTCGTCACCAAGGATCTCGCAGGCGGCGCCAATCGTCTTGCACACGCTCGCATTACGCTGTGCCACCACTGGCATTACCCGATGGCGCACGTAGTTTCGCAGATACGAGATATCCTCATTGCTCTCGTCCTCACGCCACGGCTGACCATGTACCTGTAGATAGCCCACGAGCTCGCCATGAGTTAGGTCGAGCAAGGGGCGCACCACGATATTCCTCCGGCGAGGAATGCTCGATAGGCCAGCGGGCCCTGAACCCTTAATCGCGTTCATCAAAAACGTTTCCGCGCGATCCGAAGACGTGTGCGCGGTGCAGATACGAGCCGCCGTTCGCGGTGCCCCCGTCTGGGCGCAGAGCTCGCGAACATACCTCCGCGCCGCGGCATAGCGCACCTCGCGGGCCGCGGCCTCAATATTGCCCGACTCCCCATCAAAATAAGCGTGCTCCACGCACAGCGGTAAACCATATTTCGCGCAGAGCTCACGCACAAAGGCCTCGTCGCCATCGGACGCCTTGCCGCGCAGATGATGGTTTACATGCAGCACATGCAGGCGCTCGCGAGCAATGGGGGCAACACCGCGTCCGTCTTGGATATCCAGCTTTGATGTGCACGCCATAAGAAGCAGTGCCGTCGAGTCCGCGCCGCCTGATACCATGAGCACGACAGGAGCAGCCTGCTGCCTCGTCCGGGTCTCATCGACTGCCCCAGGCACGGCATGGTGTCCATAATGCTGAGATACCGTAGGCATTTGCTTCCTCCTCTATTCGTCCGCACCCATTGTATCCTTTGGAATCTTATGTCTCGTCTGCACCTTCATATCCTCGGCAGTGGCTCTAAAGGCAACTGCGCACTCATCGAGGGCCCGCAGGGGCTCATTATGGTCGATGACGGACTGTCTCGCCGCGAAACGCTCAAACGCATGGCGGAACTCGGACTGTCGGCAGACGACGTGTACGCCCTTGTTGTCACCCATGAACACAGCGACCACATCAAGGGGCTTGAGGTATGGTGCAAGCATTGGAATGGCCCGGTCTTTTCCAGCAGAGGAACGCTCACGTCCAAAGAAAGCCTCGCACATCTACCTGTCGAGGAATTCGACCCAGGTGACGCCCTCTCTATTGCCGGAGTCCACATTCAAACATATTCGACATCCCACGACGTCGTTAATCCCGTCGGCTACCGGTTTGACGCTCAGGGTGATTCAATTGGCTTTGCCACCGACACCGGCGAGTTGTCGAAGCATGCCATCGATACGCTCGAGGACTGTCGCATTCTCGCACTCGAAAGCAACCACGATGTAACCATGCTGCGTCAAGGCGACTATCCTCGCTTTCTTCAGGAACGTATCCTGTCTGTAAAAGGGCATCTCTCCAACGATCAGGCCGCCGATGCCGCACGCGCGTTGGTAACCGATCGCACCGAGCAACTTATCGCGATGCACATTAGCCAAGACAACAATCGCCCAAGCCTGACCGTCAAAAGCTACGCAAGCTCCCTCGACGCAACACTCGACAACGAGCTTGGCAGCACCGCCACCCGCGTTGAGGGGCTGCATAAACTCACGATACGTCCCGCCGGGCAATATCGGCCCATGACCATACAGTAAACAGCAAAGGGGGCTGGGAATCACTTCCCAGCCCCCTTAACGTAGGCACCGATTTTAAAAGCCGATAGCCTTAATCGATGGAAATCTTCGTAACGTTCTTCTTCTCGACAATCTTAGGAACCGTAACGGTAAGGATGCCGTCAGCGTACTTTGCAGAAAGGCCCTCGCTCGAAGCATCCTTCAGGTACACACCGCGCGTCGCGCTGTACGAACTGAACTCCTTCTGCAGGAAGTTCTTACCCTCGTTCTCCTCGTCTTCCTCGACATTCACGCTAATGGAAAGACGGCCCTCGTTAAGCTCGACATCGATATCGTCCTTGGCGACGCCGGTCAGATAAGCCTTGACCTCATAGCCATCGCCCTTATCCTCAACGTCAACGGGGAACGCCTTAGAAGCAATCGAGCTGTTCGCTAGGTCGCTCATATCATCAAAGAGATCAAACAACGAGCTAGCAGAGGGACGAACACCAAAAACCGAACGATAAGGAACCATGCTTGCCATGACTACCACTCCTTTAAGGGACTGCCGAGCCATCTTCTAGGTGGCAGGGACTTCTTTTGACGCTCTAATATATGCCCATCCATTTCTTATATATACATTTTGATATAAAGTTTTTTAAGTCTCTTTCTATAAGCATATCTAAGTCTGGTCGACTAAGGTTTTAACAAAGCTAAGGTTCTTTGAACCGTGCCTTAAATACCATATACGCGGCCTGTCAAAACAGAGCGAAGGGCTTACAATGAGCGCATACACGTTGTTAATGACAACCTAAGGGCATCATGGACGATCAGACCTCCGACAATTCGTTTGAGTCGCTACAGAACGATAATTCTGCCTATTCACAGCCCATACGCTACCATCGTCCCCATATTTCCCAAGAGCCCATTAACGATGCAGAGCCTGAGTATGTAACTCGCAATCGATATCAAACCCTAGAAGAATCTCAATCAGCGCGCAGACACATGGGTGTCGCCTCGAGCGATCCGGTGTATCTAAAAGATGCCCCCTTATCCAAAAACAGCGCAAGCAGCCAGGAACAGACACAAACACCCACAAAGCAGCATCGTAGAGGGCCCCGTCCCAAGCAAACTCTAACGCATTCCGCCCGCTATCTCGAGACGCCTAAGCAGGGGAAATCGATATTTACATCGTCAAACAGACGGCGCAGACAGCACCGTCTCCAAATTGCGCTCTTGATCATTGCCATCGTGGCAATCGCGCTAGTCATTCATTTTGTTTTCTTCAAATAGAAAAGGCTATTAAGCCATAGAGGCGTTTAGCTCATATCGACCAAACGCAAAAAGGGGGAGGCCGCGAGGCCTCCCCCTTATCAATTCTCGATGGCGGCTCGGTGCCGTCCACCGGTCAGCGGCGCCCTGGCCTCCCACGGGC
>CABUXY010000010.1:0-67558 GCA_902495645.1 uncultured Collinsella sp.
GGAAAAGGAATTTCTCGGGGCCGCCTCTCGGCGGCCTTGCGAAAAACAAATCCAAGTTAGACCATTTCAAATGGTTCGATGTCTGCCCGGATGCGACACAGCTGGTGTGTCCATCCTCGCAGTATCCGGTTCTCAAGGTGCACGCCCCGCGGCTGATCCGGTCTCACCGGGCCGCGCGGCAAGGAGATATATTGCCAGACTGCGAAGCCCTGTGGGACGTCAATTCCACTCTTCACAAGTCCTACACAATATATGGCTTTCTATATAGGAAGTAGAAAGTCGAGTGCAGCAAGACCGCACGTATCAGATGATGACCCTTTGGTTCAGGAATATATAGAGATCGGTCACCTGTAAGTGTCCATCTACCCGCGCTTTTAGCAATGTAAACCGCGCTTCAGATAAAAAGAGGGAGCGCCGCGCATAACGCGACACTCCCCTATTGATTCAAATGAATCGATTAGGCCTCGAGGGCCTTCTTGGCGATGGCAGCCAGCTCGTTGAAGGACTCGATGTCCTCGTAAGCCATCTGGGCCAGGACCTTGCGGTCGAGCTCGATACCGGCAACCTTCAGGCCGTGCATGAACTGAGAGTAAGAGATGTCGTTCAGACGAGCAGCAGCGTTGATACGAGTGATCCAGAGAGAACGGATCTCGCGCTTCTTGTTGCGGCGATCACGATACTGATACTGCAGAGAGTGCTGGACCTGCTCTTTAGCATGCTTGTAAGTACGCGAAGCGGCACCGTAGTAACCCTTCGCACGGTGCATAACGGTACGGCGCTTCTTCTTGGCGGCAACAGCGCGCTTAATACGTGCCATGTTCTATCAACTCCTAGACGGTTAAACGAAAAACGGGAACGCGAACTTAGGCGAGACGCGACTTGATGACCTTGCGGTCGGCAGCGGCGATCTCGGTCTCCTGACGGAAGCCACGCTTACGCTTGGTGGACTTCTTGCTCAGGATGTGGCTCTTGAAAGCCTTGGCGCGCATAAGCTTGCCGGTACCAGTCTTGCGGAAACGCTTCTTGGTGCCGCTGTGGGACTTCATCTTAGGCATGAAATACTCCTTAATCGGTTACAGAACACTAGTTACTTGGTATCGCTTGCCGCTTTATCCTCATCAAAGGCGCCCTTAATCGGGGCGAGCAGCATAAGCATGTTACGGCCTTCCATCTTAGGCTTGGACTCGACCGTAGCGTAAGGCTTGAGATCCTCGGCGAGACGCTCGAGAACGTTAAGACCCTGCTCCGGGTGAGCCATCTCACGGCCGCGGAACATGATGGTGATCTTAACGCGTGCGCCCTTCTTGAGGAAACGCAGAACGTGGCCCTTCTTGGTCTCGTAGTCACCAACGTCGATCTTGGGTCGGAACTTCATTTCCTTGACCTCGACCTTGGACTGGTTCTTACGAGCGGCCTTGGCCTTCATGGCCTGCTGGTACTTGAACTTACCGTAGTCCATGACCTTGCAGACCGGCGGCTCCGCGTTGGGAGCGATCTCGACCAGGTCGAGACCCTGATCGTCGGCGACGCGCTGGGCATCGCGGATGGCGAACAGGCCGAGCTGAGAGCCATCGACGCCAATCAAACGGCACGAAGATGCAGTGATCTCGTCGTTGATGCGGGTGTCATCAGACTTAGCTATTTTCCTTACCTCCATTCATAAAAAAATAACCCGGCGCTTCTTTGCAGCCAGGTCGTACACATAGACATCCTCGATTTGAGGAAGTGAATCTAAGTTGTATGACCAGTCAGCTGCTCATTGGCGCCAAAAGGTGGGAACCCTCGGGTTCCTCTTTAGGGCATTGCGGGAACAACGCCTTGTGGATAATAACACGCGCAGCGCGTTATCACATTACGTACACGAAAAAGGGGTCGCAACCCCCTTGAATGCTCTCTTGCATGTATGGTGCCCGAGGCGAGACTCGAAGGGTCTTCGCTTCGCGAAGCCCCGGGCTTCGGGCGCATGGCGCCCTCGCCACGCTCCGCTACAAACAGGCCACAGGCCTGTTTGCTTAACGCTCCGCGCGCTCACGCGAGTTCGGCACGAAAAAGGGGGCTGCAACCCCCTTGAACGCTCACTTGCATGTATGGTGCCCGAGGCGAGACTCGAACTCGCACGTTGTTGCCAACGGTGGATTTTGAGTCCACTGCGTCTGCCAATTCCGCCACTCGGGCACGCAATGCGTGAGTTAGTTTATCACAGCTTTCTACCGATTAGTCCGAAAATGGAACTTCGAGCATTTCGATGAGTTCGACCGTGCGGAGCATCTCGCGCTGACGGCATCCGCGACCGTCGACCGAAGCCTCACCCATCTGGTTATCGTAGGGGTCCTCGCGCATGCCGTCAAAGACAGGTTCAAACCCCGCCTGGAACCGACAGTTTGCCACCATGCGCCACGGGTCGAGATTGCCAAAATAGTGGCGGCGGCGCCATTCCTCCCCCATCCTGCGAGCAGAAGATCCAAATGACACGTCGGCGTTGAGCCAACCGGTCTGCGGCGTATAGAACTCTGCCCAGTCGTGCGACCCCACCGAATCGGGCGCAACGTACAGGCCGCTCTGCCAACGGGCAGGCACGCCCGCGATACGGCACATGGTGATAAACGTGAGCGCCATAACGCCGCAATCGCCGCGGAGCGAATGCGCGCAGTCATCGGCAATAGATCCCAAAAGCAAGTACGGCGGCTGATAGCGATAGTCGATATGCTGCGTCAGATAATCATAGATAGCACGGGCGCGATCGAGCGGATCCTCGAGTCCGTCAACAACACCGGCCGTCAGCTGCTGCAGATACGGCGTGAATGCAATGTGCGGACGGTCCTCGGAAATATCTTCGGGCAACGGCGCGCCCATACAGGGATGCGCCGGAAGTGCACCCCCATAGATATCGCGATAAGCGGCATCGATTTGATAGCGATAGGTCACCGAGAATGTGCGATCGGTCGAGGAGACCCACGAGGCAGTACGCGCCGAGGCGCTCGCAGGAGCAATGGCCCCCTCCGGCGTCATATCAAGTATCTCGACCTGGGACTGCTGGCGGCAGGCGGCGGCAACGGGAAGCCACGCGCGAACGGTCTCTCCCTCCAGAGCCCCGGGGACAGACACGCATGCCTTAAGCGTAATGGTGCGAGACAGCCCGCCCTGCGACTCCATCTCCTCGAGCATCTGGTTGCGCAGCGCAATTCCATCCGCAGAATCGGGACGCAGACCCGGAACCTCCTTGGGATACACGCGCAAAGAATCAAGGAAGTTGTCAAGAACGAACAGCTCGCCATCGATAAAGCGCCAATCGATACGCTTGCGGTCAATCAGGTCGTCAAACTGCTCTTCGGTAAACTCAGGCCACTCCTCGCGGATCATCTCGATAGCCCGATCACGCGACACCGAAAAATGAAGCGGCGTCTCGATCATGCGATACCGCTCGGCGCGAACGCAGGCAGCCAGCGAAGGCTCAGGGTTCTGCTCCAAAAGGCGATCGCAGGCGACAACAGCCTGCGTCAAATACCCGGCATCCTTAAGACGAAGAATCTCAGGCGGTAGCCCAATATCGAGATGGCGAAAGTCATCGCAGCAAACATCAACAGAGCAACCAACAGGACCCTCGTCAACAACCTTCCCATCCGAAGGCAGCACATTAATAACAGCCATACCAAAACTCCAAGTCACTAGAACCCTTGAAGCCCATTGTAGCGAGATAAAAAAGAAAGCCCCAACAAAGGAGCCATCAACACCGCTGAACGGTAGCAAAAATGAAATCAGCCCAGTAACCCTGCGGCGTTAAACGAAGGAAGCCCCGTCCCCCGGAACTGTTTCCTTGGCGCGACTTCTGGCGAAGCCAGGGCAAATTATTCAGCCCAGTAACCCTGTAGCGAGTTAACAAAGGAGGCCCCGTTTCCCCGGAGCTGATTCCGTCGCGCGACTTCTGGCGAAGCCAGGTGAGCGCGAGGGAAACAGCGTAGGGGAAACGGGGCCTCCGGCGGGAAAGTTAAACCGCTACTTACGCCTTGTTGACGGAGCCAAACTCCTCCATGAGCTCCTTGGTGCGAGCAACGATGTTGTCGCGACCAGGCTTGAGGAGCTTGCGGGGGTCAAAGCCCTTGCCCTGCTGATCCTTGCCGGCCTCGATGTACTCGCGGACGCCCTTGGCGAAGACGAGCTGCAGGTCGGTGTTGACGTTGATCTTGGAGATGCCCAGGGAGATGGCCTTCTTGATCTGATCCTCGGGGATGCCGGTGCCACCGTGCAGAACGAGGGGCAGGTCACCGGTCTGAGCCTTGATCTCGCCCAGGCGCTCGAAGGAAAGGCCAGCCCAGTCGGCAGGGTACACGCCGTGGATGTTGCCGATGCCGCAGGCGAGGAAGTCGACGCCCAGGTCAGCGATCTGCTTGCACTCAGCAGGATCAGCGAGCTCGCCGCTGGAGGTCACGCCGTCCTCGGTGCCGCCGATGCCGCCGACCTCGGCCTCGATGGACATGCCCTTGGAGTGGGCAAGCTCAACGAGCTCCTTGGTGCGGTCGAGGTTAAGCTGGAAGGTCTCCTCGTGAGAGCCGTCATACATGATGGACGTGAAGCCGGCCTCGATGCACTTGAAGCAGTCCTCGTAAGAACCGTGATCGAGGTGAAGGGCGACGGGAACGGTAACGCCCGTGGCCTCGACGGCAGCCTTGACCATGTCGGCGCAGACCTTGAAACCGCCCATCCACTTAGCGGCACCAGCGGTGCACTGAAGGATCAGCGGAGACTTGGCCTCCTCGGCGGCCTGGAGAATAGCCAGGGTCCACTCGAGGTTGTTGGTGTTGAAGGCACCGAGACCGTACTTGCCGGCCTCGGCCTTCTTGAGCATGTCTGCTGCGTTGACGAGCATAAAAGAAACCTCCTGTAAGGTTGCTCCGATAACGCCTGTGATTTTACCACGGCGTATCCGAGCATAAACGTTCGTTTGTTCACGAATATCGTCCAAACAGACTTTTTTTGACCGTTTGCCCTACGGAATCGACCCGTTGGGGAAAATATCTTGACGTTTGGACGCTTCTCGTGCTTCAGAAGCTGACTACAAAGCTACATCTGCATGAAAGGGTTCCGCATAAGCTCGCGTGCCACAGTGGTCGAATCGCCATGGCCGGTTAGGCAAACGGTATCGGGCGGGAGAAGCCGGGCGAGCTTGGAGAGCGAGCGCAGAATCGCCGCCTCGTCTCCTCCAGAAAGATCGGTGCGGCCGTGGCTGCCCGGGAATAGTGTATCGCCCACAAAGGCAATGTTCCCCTGCTCGGTGGCAGCAAACAAGACAATGCCACCCGGCGTATGCCCGGGCGCCTCGATAACCTGCAGGCAAATGTCGCCTAGTTCAATGGTATCGCCCTCGGCAAGCAGCCGCGTCGGCTCGCCCGGATCGGGCGTCTCGATGCCCCACATCGCTCGCTGCTCCTCTATATTCGCATGCGGCACAGTCGCATCCTTAACACACAGCTCGTACAAGGCGTCAGCGCCAACGGCGGCCCGAACTCCGGCTACACCGCCAACATGGTCGGCATGACCGTGCGTGCAGACGGAACCGAGCACATGCACGCCAGGGTGTTCGGCTCGGATGTGCGCAACGAGGTTTTCGCCTTCCCAAGCGGGATCGATAATCAAGCATTCGCCACTCGAAATAACGGCGTAATTGTTGGTCTGGATGGGCCCGTTTACAAGCACCTCAATCGAAGCCGTACCCCGAGGGGTTAAGTCCAAAGCCGCAGCGTCCATGTGTGCGCCCTCCTTCTATAAACGTCGAGGCATCAAACGATGCCCCGAACGTAGCCAATATCATTACTGTCGCGCGCTCGTCACGCCTATACGCGACGCTTGAGCTGAGCCCCGCCCTCGCCAGGCATCAAACGGCGTGCATCGTAGACCGAGTCGACGCTGCTAATCGATGCCAGCAGCGGATCCAGACCACTCGCGTCCGAGATCTCGACCATAAAACGCAGGGTCGCAATACCCTCGCGGTTGGTCGAGGTGGCGGCAGAAAGGATATTGCCGCCTGCATCGCCAATGGCGATGGTGACGTCCTTGAGCAGGCCCATACGATCCAGGCACTCGACCACAATCTCGACCTGGAAAAGCGTATCGGCGGCGCCATCCCACTCTACGTCAATCATGCGCTCGGGATGCTCCATGAGGCCCTTGACGTTGGGGCAGTTGGCGCGATGCACCGAAACGCCACGACCGCGCGTGATGAAGCCGACGATGTCGTCGCCCGTCACGGGGTTACAGCAATGAGCCAGACGGACCAGCAGACCGCTGTTGCTCTCGCCCTTGACGATAATGCCGTTACTGGCGCTCTTACCGCGCTTTTGCGGTTTGCGGTTGGATCCGCGGGCAGGCTGCTTTACGACCTCGGCGATAGCCTCGGCCTTGGTGAGCTGTTCCTCGGGCTTGGGGTCCAAGATTTGCTCGACCTTATTGCCCACAGCGCGCGGGGCGACCTTGCCCGCGCCAACGGCTGCAAAAAGGTCCTCGAGCTGCTTGAAGTTAAACTGCTCCGCCACGGCGTTGAGCGCACGCGTGGATCGCGGCGTAGAGATGCCATACCCGCGCTTGCGCAGGTCCTTAGCCAGTATATCGCGGCCGGCAGCAGCGTCATCGTCTTTGGTCGCGGCGGCGAAGTAACGGCGAATCTTTGACTTAGCCGAAGGCGTCTTGACGATCTTGAGCCAATCACGCGACGGCTTGGAACTCTTGTTGGTCAGGATCTCGACACGGTCACCCGTCTTGATCTCGTGCGTGAGCGGGGCCACCGCACCGTTGATCTTAGCGCCGACACAGTGGTTGCCCACCTCGGTGTGAACGGCGTAGGCAAAGTCGAGCGGCGTGGAGCCGGCACGAAGCGCCATGACCTCGCCCTTGGGCGTGAAGACAAAAATCTCCTGGTCAAACAAGTCGACCTTCAGCGAGTGCAGGTATTCCTTGGCATCGGTGATCTCGTCAGACGCCGCCCAGTCGAGTGAGTGCTTGAGCCAGTTAATCTGGTCGTCCAGACGCTGCGCATCGTTGGTCTTGGAGGCAGACGATCCGCCCGACTTCTTGTACAGCCAGTGGGCGGCGATGCCGTACTCGGCCTGCTCGTGCATCTCATAGGTTCGAATCTGAATCTCGAGCGGGCGGGCCGTGGGGCCGATAACCGTCGTATGAAGCGACTGGTAGTTATTGACCTTGGGCATAGCGATATAGTCTTTAAAACGACCGGGCATGGGATGCCACAAGGTATGCACGGCACCAAGCGTGGAATAGCAATCGCGCACCGAATGAGTGATGACGCGCAGCGCCACCAGGTCGTAAATCTCGGAGAACTCCTTGCCCTTGCGCTTCATCTTTTGATAGATGGACCAATAGTGCTTGGAACGACCGTTGATCTGAAAGTCCTCAAGACCAATGCGATTGAGTTCATCGGTGAGCGTCTTGATGGTCTCGGCCAGATAACGCTCGCGAACCTCGCGCGACTCGGCTACCATGCGCGCGATGCGCTGGTAGGCATCGGGCTCCAAGTAGAAGAAGGACAGGTCCTCAAGCTCCCACTTGATAGAGCTCATGCCCAGGCGGTCGGCCAGAGGCGCGTATACGTCCATAGTCTCGCGCGCCTTAAACAGACGGCGGTCCTCGCGCAGGGCGGCAAGCGTGCGCATGTTATGCAGGCGGTCGGCGAGTTTGACGATGATGACGCGGATGTCCTTGGACATGGCAAGGAACATCTTGCGCAGCGTGAGGGCCTGCTTCTCGTCCATGCTGTCGACTTCGATGTTGGTGAGCTTGGTCACGCCATCGACGAGCTCGGCCACCGTATCGCCAAACAGGCCGGAAACATCGGTAAGCGAGGTCTCGGTATCCTCGACGGTATCGTGCAACAGCGCGGCGCACACCACATCGCAGTCCATCTTGAGGTCGGCCAGAATGATAGCTACCTCGACGGGATGGTTAATGTACATCTCGCCCGAGCGCCGCTTTTGGTTGCAGTGCTTCTCGGCAGCAAAGCAGTAGGCCTGCTCCACCTTGGAGAAGTCGTCCTCGTTCATATATTTGAGGCACAGACGCTCCAGCTTGTCGTAGCTGTCCGCCATAATCTCGGGTGGCAGCTCATCGGCATGCTTATAGTGCTCCATCTCCGAAAACGGCTGGAGGGTGGAATCATGGGCGGTACGGGCTGCGGCGTCCATCGAGGTCCCCTTCCCCTAGGCCCGCGGTACGATCGGGCGGTTAACTTTGGCTAGCATATCAGAAGCGCACGAATCGAGTGCCCAACTCCGAAAAGCCGTGAACTCCATGCGCGAGCGCAAGCCCTCCAAATAGCGAATTGACCTGCTTAATTGCACGCGACCGGGGTTTTCCGCCATCGCGATGCGACGCGTATCGTCAAACCCCGAAACGCGGCAGAAACCGAGTTCTTCGAAGATTCCCAGGCCGCTTTCCACCGAGCGCTCGTCGACCGGCGTGCGGGCATCGATGGCAAGACACATCTGCGCAATGTCGATATCGCTTGCGCAGAATGAATCGTCCCCCGTCTTGCCACGGTTGGAGCGCCACATGGTCTGCAGCGCTCGATAGAGCGTGACAAGCTCATCGCGCTCGGGCGCGTAACAATCGAGCAGGCGCTCATTAATACGAGCGTCACGCGACGAATAGAGCAGGTGAATCACGGCGGGCTGTCCATCGCGGCCGGCACGGCCACTCATCTGGTTAAACTCAATCGCACCAAACGGCATGTGGTAGAGCACGACATGACGGATATCGGGCAGGTTGACGCCCTCACCGAAGGCCGAAGTTGAAACGATGCAGCTGAGACTTCCGTCTCTAAAAGCTTCCTCGACACGGCGGCGATCGGAGCGCGCAAGCCCGGCGTTATAGAACGCGATATGGGTCGCACAGTCGGGCACGCGTTTGCGCAACGTCTTGGCAAGTGCCACGGACTGGTCGCGCGAGTTCACGTAGATAACGGTCTTCTCCCCCGTCGCCACAATCGACACCAGGCGATTTTCGCGGCTCGCAAGGTCACGGTCGTCCTCGAGTTGCAGGTTCTCGCGAACGGTCTCGTCGACCACCGTCCTGGTAATCGGCAATACACGAGCAAGCTCCGCCACGACCGGGGCCGTCGCGGTAGCCGTTGCCGCCATGACAACGGGGTCGCCCAGGGCTTTGAGGATATCGGGCATGTCGAGGTATGCGCTCCGGTCGCCGCCTTTGGCAAGACCGGCATGGTGTGCCTCGTCGATAACGACAAAGCCGATGCGTCCAGAACGTGCAAAGCGATCGCGATGGATAGACAGGAACTCAGGCGTCGTGAGAACAATGCCGGTGCGGCCCGAAGCCAGGCCGGCAAACACGTCATCGCGCGCCGCCTCCACGGTCTCGCCGGTCAGCACGCCAACGCCAATGCCGAGCGCGGCCATCGTCGAGGAAAGGTGATAGGCCTGGTCGGCAACGAGCGCGCGCAGCGGATAGACAAAGATACTCGCACGCCCGCGAAGAACCGCCTCGCGCGCGGCATGCACATGGAAGATAAGAGACTTGCCGCGCCCCGTTCCCATAACGGCCAGAACACTTTGGTGATCGGCCAGTGCATCGAGCGCCTCGACCTGCGCGCGGTGCGGCTGGTTCGATCCGATAAAGCTGTGAATGAGCGAGCGCGTGAGCTCGGTATAGGAAAGTTGGGCAAGCGTCTCGCGTTTACGCGACTCCAGGCGCAGGCCAGAATCCGCCGGTTGTACGCCGCGGCGAAGCTCACATGCCGGATCGTCGATATTGGGTGCCGTGGTATCGCGCACCAAGACATCTTTGATCATGAGCTTGGGCTTCACACGTCCCTGCCAATGCTCGGCAACGGCCTCGAACACCAAGTCGACGGCGCTGTCGCAATTGATAAGCCTGTCGATTTGCGGTACACGGAACATGATTGCCGGCACGCTCGCGGCTCCATCCGTCGCCACGAAGCGCATATGCTCGCCGGTCTTACCCACCACGGCGCGATCACACATCGTCACGCCCTCGGCAGCCAGCAGCGGCACCTTATTACCCTGGCCAAACGGCTCAAGGCGGGAAATCTGCTCGATGGTCTCGATATTCAATTCGGAAAGGTCGACCGTGGCGGCAACCTCGTCGGTGTCCTCAAAGTCCTCGGCGGGAAGCTCGGACAACACGGCGGAAAGACGTCGACGAAACTCATCGAGCTTAGATGCCTCGATGGTCACGCCCACCGCACCGGCATGCCCGCCGCGGCGAATCAGCAGGTCGGAGCAGCGCTCGACGGCTTCGAACAGGTTAACCTTGCCTACCGAGCGGCCCGAGCCACGTGCTATACCGTCCTCGATAGAGAAAAGCAGCGCCGGCACGTGATATCGGTTGGTAAGGCGGCTCGCCACGATGCCCTTAACGCCCTCGTGCCAACCTTCGCCGCCCACGACGATTGCGCGCCCGCCGTCATAAGTCTCCTCGACCTTTGCCATGGCATCGCGCGTGAGCTCCGCCTCGATCTCGCGACGCTGTCGGTTGATCTCCTCGAGCTCGGCCGCCAGCGCGCTTGCCTCGATAGGATCGCGGGCAAGCAGCAAGTCGAGCGCCAGCTTGGGATCGGCCATGCGGCCGGCGGCGTTTAAGCGGGGAATGAGCGAGAACGATAGACCGTCCGCCGTAATGGTAGAAAGGTCGGCCTTGGCGAGCGCTGCAAGCGCAATGTAGCCGGGACGAGCCGTCACGCGCATCTGTTGGATGCCCTCAGCGACCAGCGCGCGGTTCTCGGGCGTCAACGGCATCATGTCGGACACGGTGCCCAGCGCCGCAACCTCAATCAGCGAACGCCAATACGACGGCTTGCCCAGACGCTCGCCCAAAACCTGCACCAGCTTGAGCGCCACACCGGCACCGGCAAGTTCACGCGAGGGCCCCTCATCCTCGAGCTTGGGGTCGGTCAGGGGCACGCCCTGCGGCACCTGGTCGGACGGCTCATGGTGGTCCGTAACCACCAGATCGATTCCCAGGCTCTCCAGATAGGAGACCTCATCCTTGGCCGCGATACCGTTATCGACGGTCACGATCAGATTGGGTTGGGCGAGCTCGTTGACGCGATCGAGCGCGGCGCGCGAAAGGCCATAACCCTCGTCAAAGCGGTGCGGGATAAACGGTGTGACATCGGCGCCAAACGTCCGCAGCGCCTCGGTCAACAGACAAGTCGACGTAATGCCGTCGACGTCAAAATCACCAAAGACGGCGATGCGTTCGCGGTTGCGGATGGCGTGCTCGACACGATCGGCAACAACCGACATGCCCGGAATGACGAGCGGATCGGCCCAATCACGGTCGAGCGAAGGCGTCAGAAATAGCTGTCCTTCCTCAATCGAGGCAATGCCGTGCGCAACCATAATGCGCGCCACCAGCCTGGGTATGCCCAGGCCAACCGAAAGCCCCTTTTCGAGCTCGGGGTTTTGCCGAGCGACCGCCCAGCGATGCGTCGTCTTAAGCGATGACATGAGCGCCCTCCCCCGATAGGGGCAGGTCGCCGCGATACCTCTCACGGTTCATAGCGATGAGTCCTCTGTGTATGCCCGCTTCGGCAGGCAGATCTGTTGAACGGGTTTATTATACCGTGCGGCACGGACGCAGAGCCTCGCAGCACGCCGTGGTTTCGGTAAACGATGCCGGTAATAGCCTCGAAATAATCGAGCGTTTCTAACGCACGGATGCATGCGAGCGTCTAGCATATCCATTCAAAACGGATTTACGAGCAAAGGGAGTCGCAAGAGCAGATGAAGCAATGGGTTGGACTGGGATAGTTCCTCGCGGGGCATATGCAGGTCATCGTTCCGATTTGCGTAACGCTCGGTGTGCTCTTTCCCCAGCAGATCGGCGTACTTAAGCCCATCGTTCCCGCTCTCTTCGCCTTTATGACGTTCCAAGGCGCGCTCAGTAACACCTTCCACCAGGTAGCCGAGGTGTTCCGCCGTCCGCTGCACCTGATTTTGGCGCTGCTCGTCTCGGCGGTGCTTATTCCCATAGCAGCTTATGCCATGGGATCGCTGTTCTTTGGCTCCAACCCCAACCTTGTCTGCGGCATCGTGCTCGAGTACAGCGTACCCGTGGCAGTCACTGCCTTTATGTGGATTAGCATGTTCGGCGGCAACGGCCCGCTCGCGCTCACCATTATCCTGACGTCCTCGGTTATCTCGCCTGTAACGATTCCGCTCACGCTGAAGCTCTTGCTGGGTGCCACCGTCTCGATCGATGTGCCGAGCATGATGCAGGACATGGCCTTTATGATCGCCATCCCCGCCGTGCTCGGCATCGTGATCAACGAGCTCACGCATGGATGGGGACACGAGAAGCTCTCCCCCGCGCTCTCGCCCGCCTGCAAGTTCATGATGATGGGCGTTATCGCCTCCAACTCCACCGCCATGAGTGAGTACGTGCTGCACATGAACGCGGTGCGTCTGGAAGTCGCCCTCTTTATTTTGACCTTCGCCATCAGCGGCTTTGTCGTTGGCATTCTGGTCGCCCGCGCACTGCATCTGCCATATAGCGAGACGACTACCATGTGCTTTACCTGCGGCATGCGTAATATCTCTTCGGGCGCCGTCATCGCCACGCAGTACTTTCCGGGCGAAGTCGTGTTTCCCGTCATGTGCGGAACGCTGTTTCAGCAGGTACTCGCCTCGTTTATCGGGCATCTCTTTGAGCGTCTAACCGGCGAGGAGCGTGCCGCCCAGCGCAAGCGCGTCGAGGCCGGCCGCGACGCCATGGCACGCTAGACTGTCCGCATTACGCGGGTGTTAGTCCTGCTATTCGAGCGTTTCCAGATGCGCACGCAGACGCTCAGCATCGATATCGAGCGTTGTCTCGGCATTGACCTGGGCCAAACGATAGCCGACAAAGTAGGGCGAAACCACCCAACGCGGCAGCGCCTTGGCAATGGTCCGACCGCCCAGGTGATAGAAGAACAAGTTGTACGACTCTGCGCGGCCACCGTGGTGCTCGTTCAGGATATAGCGCAGAGCTACCTGGATCGCATCGGCGAAGAGATCCGTCTCGGCTTGGTCTCGCATGCCATCGCTGGCGGCGATTCCCTGTGGGGCTGAAACGTTGATCTCAAAGAACCCCATGATCGGTTCGGTTGAGATGTTGACCGAGATTCTCCCCTGTTGCCAGACATTGATGCCTTCGAAATTGGCGGAAGTCAGCGAAGCGTAGCCGTCTTCCTGCTCCAAACCCACAATCTGCATGTGCGGATGAACGAGACTGCCGCCCGAGAGCGGACCCTTGTTCTTGTACATGAGCACGCTTCGATACTGCTGTGAATCGATCATCTGCTGCCAGCAACCCAGGGCAAACCTCATTACATGGTGGAGTTCATCCAACTCATAGGTCACCAGGTCTGCGTCGTGGTCGGCCGACTCGATCAGCACGGTTTGACGGGTGGCGCGCAGGGTTTTGAACTTATTCTCGAGCCAGATGCAGTCACCGTCGCGCCGAATGATATTGGCGAGCCCCTCGGTATCGCAAAAGGGGCACGCGGTGCCAGGGCGCCGGTTGTCGTCGGGCTTACCGCTCGCCTGCTGAACGTCAAATACCAGCGCCACGGGTTACGCCTCCAGCGGCACGATCTTGGTGCCATGGAGCTCGGAGACGCCCAATGCCGCCGCCACGGTATCGCGGTTGGCCGTGGAAATGCCGCCGCCAGGAAGGATGGTCAGGCGGTCGCCCGCATACTCGACAAGACGCGATAGGTGCTCCAGATTGTCCTCGATCGGCGTTCCGGCAGCACCACCATGCGTCAGGATACGCGTGATGCCGCAGTCGGCGAGCGTATCAATGGCATCCAACTGAGCCTCAGGCGAGAGCTGGTCAAACGCCATGTGGAAGGTAATATCGATGGGTCCGCGCTTGCACTCCTCGGTCGCGCAGCCCGCAGCCATCACGAGGGCGCCGAGTGTAAGCTCATCGAGCGCCCATCCGCCGGCACAAGGCTTGCAGCAGCCAAAGACCAAGCCGTCGGCGCCGGCGCTCACGGCAAGGCCCAGGTCCATCTCCATCATGCGCAGCTCGTCTTGGTTGTAGTGAAAGTCACCGCCACGCGGGCGAATCATGCACATCACTCGCGCGTCATGCTCGTGAGCATAGCTGACCGTAGCGCTGATAACACCAGCCGAGGGCGTAGTGCCACCGACGGCAAGGTTGTCGCACAGCTCGATGCGCCTTGCACCGGCATCGATAGCCGCCGGCACCCGCTCAAAGTTCTCGGCACAAAACTCGTACAGCATAGATAGACCCCCAGATGACAAACGTTTTCCGATGGGCATTGTCGCACGCCCCCATGAAGTTGCGGTGGAATAGAGACTGTTTTGGCCTCTGAGGCTCCCATTTAGTCCCTATTCCACCGCAACATAAAGGGGGCAGAACCAAAGTAACGCCGCAGGCAGAGGACGGACAGCGAGCGGGCACCAGAGCGAACAAATTGGCATGAAAAGAGGGCGGCATAGACCTTCTGGTCATGCCGTCCTCTTTGAATGACAAGTTGTCGCTCTGGTGCCCGCGCAGCGTCGACTGGTCCGCCGTTCGGTAGAACGGCGGAACCGCCTAACCACCCAGGTAGGCTTTACGCACGTTATCGTCGTGCAGCAGCTCTTGGCCGGTGCCGGCCATGGTGATCTTGCCGGTCTCGAGCACGTAGCCGCGTGTGGCGATGGAAAGCGCCATCTGTGCGTTTTGCTCGACCAGGAGCACCGTGGTTCCGGCCTTATGCAGATCCTCGACGATCTGGAAGATCTGCTCAATCAGAATCGGTGCCAAGCCCATAGAGGGCTCATCGAGCATGAGCAGCTTAGGGTTACTCATAAGAGCGCGGCCCATAACGAGCATCTGCTGCTCGCCGCCCGAAAGGGTACCGGCGACCTGGCGACGGCGTTCCTTCAGGCGCGGGAACTGCTCGTAAACGCGCTCAAGGCCCGGAGCCACCGTGGACTTGGGCTGCGTATAGGCACCCATTTCCAGGTTCTCCTCGACCGTCATCTGCAAAAAAGCGCGACGACCCTCGGGAACCTGAGCCAGACCCTTACCAACCAGCTTGTCGGCGGGCGTATGGGTGATATCCTCGCCCATAAACTTGATGGAGCCGGTCTTAGAGCGCAGCAGGCCCGAGACGGTCTTGAGCGTCGTGGACTTACCGGCACCGTTCGCACCGATCAGAGCCACGATCTCGCCCTCGTTGACGTTAAAGGAGATGTCCTTGATGGCGTGGATAGCGCCGTACCAGACGTTGATGTTGTAGACGGAAAGCATCGGCTCTGCCATTTAGTTCTCCCCCTTATCCTGCTTGCCCAGATACGCCTCGATAACAGCGTCGTTGTTCTGGATTTCCTCGGCCGTGCCTTTGGCGATGACCTTACCAAAGTTGAGCACGCAGATACCCTCGCAAATATTCATGACGAGCGACATGTCGTGCTCGATAAGCATGATGGCGATGCCGAAGGTGTCGCGAATCTTAACGATGTTCTCCATGAGTTCCGCGGTCTCGGACGGATTCATGCCGGCGGCAGGCTCGTCGAGCAGCAGTAGTTTGGGGTTGGTGGCAAGCGCGCGGACGATCTCCAGACGACGCTGGGCGCCGTAAGGCAGCGATCCGGCCTGCTCATTTGCCAGGTGCTCCATGTCAAAAATGGACAGCAGCTCCATGGCACGCTCGTGGGCGGCCTTCTCGTGTTTCCAATACGTCGGCAGGCGCAGCACGCCCTCAAAGCCGGAGTAGCGCTCCTGGTTGTGCAGGCCGACCTTAACGTTATCCTCCACCGTCATGGTGTTGAACAGGCGAATGTTCTGGAAGGTACGGGCAATACCCATGCGGTTGACCTGATAGACCGACTTGCCCGAGGTGTCCTCGCCGTCGAGCAGGATGGTGCCGTGCGTGGGCTGGTACACCTTGGTGAGCAGGTTGAAGACCGTAGTCTTGCCGGCACCGTTGGGGCCGATGAGACCGGCGATCTCAGTCTTGCCGATGGTTAGGCTAAAGTCGTCGACTGCCTTAAGGCCGCCGAATTCAATGCCCAGGTGGATGCACTCGAGCGCCGGGCGCTCGCCCAGGTCGCGATCGGGAACGATGGCGCCAGAAGGATACGGGACCATCTTGCCCTTGTTGAACTCAAACTTACTGGGCATCGGCTGCCACCTCCTTCTTGGAAGCAAAGCGGTCCTTAATGCGTGCGAAGAACGCCTTGAGCTGTGGGTTGTTGGTAAAGATCATGACCAGGATCAGCACGATGGCGTAGATGAGCATGCGGTAGTCCGAGAACTGACGGAGCAGCTCGGGAAGCACCGTGAGCAACGCCGCCGCGATGACGGAACCGCGCATATTGCCCAGACCACCCAGGACCACGAACACCAGGATGAGGATGGACGTGTTGAAGTCGAACTTGGTGGCGGAGAGCTGCGAGAAGTTACCGCCGAAGAGAGCTCCGGCAGCACCGGCGAGGGCAGCGGAAACCACGAAGGCGATCATGCGGTACTCGGTGACGGAGATGCCTACGGACTCGGCTGCAATCTTGTTATCGCGCACGGCCATAATGGCACGGCCGGTACGGCTGCGAACCAGGTTGAGCACGATCACGAGTGCGACCATGACCAGGATGGCACCGGCGAGGAAGGTCGAGTACGTCGACACGCCCGAGGCACCCTGGGCGCCCTTGATGATGGCGGTGCCGTCCTCGAGCAGGTGCAGGTCGTTGATCGTGGAGTTACCCGTGATGTTAAAGATCACGTGCAGACCGCGGGAGTCGACACCCACAATGAGGCAGGTGACGATCTCTTTGATGATCTCGCCAAAGGCCAGCGTCACGATAGCCAGGTAATCGCCGCTCAGGCGCAGGACCGGGATACCGATCAAGAAGCCCAAGATGGCAGCGGCGATAGCGCCGACCACAATGCTGATGATCAGACGCATCGGGTCGGACGGAACGGCGCCCTCCAGCGCGACGGCGGTGACGATGCCCGTATAGGCACCGACGCTCATAAAGCCCGCGTGGCCCAGCGACAAGTCGCCCGCGATACCGACGACGAGGTTGAGGGAAATGGCCATGACGATATAGGCTGTGATGGGAACCAGCTGGCCGGCGATCATGCGCGGAATCATGTGGTTAGACTGCATAAAGAACACGATGGCGAACGCCACAACGCACATGGCGTACGTGACAAAGTCGTGACGCGTCTGCTTGTCTTTAAGAAACTTCATAACGCTCACCTACACCTTCTCGGGGACGTACTTGCCCAAGAGGCCGGCAGGCTTGACGAGCAGAACGATGATCAAAACACCAAAGACGATGGAGTTGGCAAGGCTCGTAGAAATATAAGCCTGCGCCATCGCCTCGATGATGCCGATGAGAATACCGCCGACAAAGGCACCGGGGATGGAGCCGATGCCACCGAAGACAGCGGCGTCGAAGGCCTTGATGCCAGGCATGGCACCCGTCGTGGGCTGCAGCACCGGCGAGTAGGAGCACAGCAGCACGCCGGCGATGGCGGCAAGGGCAGAGCCGATGGCAAACGTCATCGAGATGGTGCGGTTGACGTTGATGCCCATGAGCTGAGCGGCGGCCTTGTCCTCGGACACGGCGCGCATGGCTTTGCCCATCTTGGTCTTACCTGTAAAGAACATCAGGCCGGCCATGATAACCAGGCAGGCGACGATGGTGACGAGCGAGACGGCGCTTACGTTGAACTTGGCCAAGAACTCCGGCACCTGGAAGGTGACGAGCGAAG
The DNA here is from genome assembly GCA_902495645.1 of uncultured Collinsella sp. Taxonomy (GTDB): domain Bacteria; phylum Actinomycetota; class Coriobacteriia; order Coriobacteriales; family Coriobacteriaceae; genus Collinsella. The sequence goes on from CABUXY010000010.1 coordinate 17,764, forward strand.
TGAAGTTCTTGGGCGTGGCGCCCCACAGAAGCTGCGCGGCGTTCTGCAGGAAGTAAGACACGCCGATAGCCGTGATCAGAACGGCCAGCGGGCCTGCTTGGCGCAGCGGCTTATAGGCCAGACCCTCAATGAGAACACCGAGAACCGTGCAGGCCACGCAAGAGAGAACTACAGATGCCCAGCCCGGGAGGCCGAGATACGACGTGGCGCAGAACGAGACATAGGCACCGACCATGATGACATCGCCGTGAGCGAAGTTCAGCATCTTGGCGATACCGTAGACCATGGTGTAGCCCAACGCGATGATGGCGTAGACGCTGCCCATGGACAGGCCGTTGACCAGGTATTGGATAAAGACCGTCATGTTCCACATCCCCCTTTCGAATAGGTTTCCAGTTGATGTATGAAACAGGGACGTTACATCGTCCCTAGATACCAAGCAAGCAGGGAAGGCCAAAACCTCCCCTGCTTGGGATCAAAACCGCTCTATGTAAGGCGGCCAATTAGGCCTGTACGTACTTGCCGTCGGTGATGACGTACGCCGTGGGCTCCTTCTGGACCTGACCCTTATCGTTCCAGGTGAGCTTGCCGGTCAGACCGTCAACGGTAATCTTGAGCATAGCCTTGGACAGTTTCTCGGCGACCTCGGTCGGATCGGCGTCGACACCAAGACCGGCCTCCTTGACGGCCTCGGCCACCGCGTGCACGCCGTCGTAGGCGTCGGCGGCAAACTGGTCGGGGGTATCGCCGTACTTATCCTTGTAAGCGTTGACGAAGTCGGCGTTCTTCTCGTCGTCGGCGGAGAACGGGGTCATGAGCAGCAGACCCTCGGCAAGAGAGGTGTCGAAGCCCTCAACGCCCAGGATGCCGTCCATGCCATCGCAGCCCATCATCTTGACGTCGTAGCCCATGTCCTTGGCGTTCTTGAGCAGGACGGACGCCGGCGTGTAGTAGATCGGCGCAAAGATCATGGTGGCGCCGGCCTGCTTGGCCTTGGTCAGCTGGTTGGTAAAGCTCGTGGCGGAGTCGTCCTTAAAGGTCTCCTCGTCGACAATCTCGAGCTTGGACTCAGCGGCCTGGGCCTTAAAGGAATCTGCGATGCCCGAAGAATAGGCGTCGCCGGAGTTATAGAACAGCACGAACTTCTCGTCCGCATATTTCTCTGCCAGGAACTTGGCAGCGTTGACACCCTGGTTGGGGTCGGTGAAGCAAACCTGGAAGACGCAATCCTTGCCGTCGGTGACGTCCTCGGAGGACGCGGACGGGGTGATCATGAACGTCTTGGGGTCGTTACCGCACTCTGCGGCAACGGCAACCGACGCACCCGTGGTGGTCGGACCGACGAGGGCCTGCATGCCCCAGTCGAGCAGGGTGTTGAAGGCGTTGACGGCCTTCTCGCCGTCGGCCTGGTCATCCTCGGCCTTGCTGGCAAGCGGCAGCTCCTTGGTCGAGAAATCCTTGCAGCCAAGCTCGACACCCTGGGTAACGGACTTGCCGTAGGACGCGTTGGCGCCGGTCAGCGGGCCGATGGTGCCAATCTTAAACGAAGCGTCGCCCGACGCGGAACCGCTGTCGCCGCCGTTGGAGGAGCAGCCAGCTAGAATGGACATCGCCCCCAGACCTGCTGCGCTCGCGATAACGCTCCTGCGATTCATAACAGGGTTCAATGACTTACCGGTGAGGCTCGACATGCGGCTCTCCTCTCAAATCTCGTCGGGTTTCGGGTACCCGACAGGCCATCCTTCGCCGTGTTCGGCGTTCGCAAAATAGTAGACGCTTTAGTTGAGAAAAGTGGCGATTATTTCAACTTTTCTTTTGCTTTGTCCATTTATCCATAATTATGCGTATTTCTATCGGTTTATACAGTTTAGCCACTTTATTGTGTGAAAGTAATATTTCCATTCTGTTACAAGCGCCCCTGCCCTGATTAAAACAGCCTCACCGGTCGCGTTTTGTACGCACCTAGGCGGCGATGTACTTGCCGCCCTGAATCACATAGGCTGTAGGTCGTATGTAGCGAGCGTGTTTCCAATGTTTCCGCAGCGTTTCGGGGGTGCCGTTTTGTGCGACTCCTGTTAACTGGCGAGCACGCGCCCTCGGTTCACGCTAGAATGCACTCAACCTTTAAGCGGTTAATCCATCCATAAGATGCACGAAGGAGCTATCTATGAGCGAACCCCTGCGCACCGTGAACGTCGGTCTCATCGGTCTGGGAACCGTCGGCGGCGGCGTGGCCCGTCTGATCAAGAGCCACCACGATGAGTACCTGGCAGCCTACGGCATCGACCTTAAGCTGACCCGCGCCTGCGCGCTTGCTTGGGAGCAGGCCGAATCGGCAGGCATTGAGCGCGAGGCCTTTACGAGTGACTGGCACGACGTCGTCACCGACCCCGCCGTCGACATCGTCGTCGAGCTGATCGGCGGCGAGCATCCCGCAACCGAGATCTTTACCACTGCCTTTGAGCACGGCAAGCACGTCGTCTCTGCCAACAAGGCCCTGCTGGGCCGTCACGTCGAGACGCTTGCCGAGAAGGCGCGTGCGTGCGGCGTGCAGATTAAGTGCGAGGCCAGTTGCGGCGGCGGCATCCCCATCGTGAGCACGCTTGAGCACGACCTGGTGGGCAACAAGATCCTGACCATCGCCGGCATCCTCAACGGCACCACCAACTATATCCTGTCGCGCATGGACGCCGAGGGCGCCGATTACGCCGACGTGCTCGCCGACGCGCAGGCCAAGGGCTATGCCGAGGCCGACCCGTCCGCCGACGTCGACGGCTTCGACGCCGCCAGCAAGACGGCGATCCTCGCCTCCATCGGCTTTGGCACCCGCGTTACCACCGATGATGTGTACCAGCAGGGTATCCGCACCATCGGCGCCGAGGACATCGCCCAGGCCCGCGAGCTCGGCTACACCATTAAGCTGCTCGGCATCGCCCGCAACACCGACGCCGGCGTCGACGTCCGCGTGCATCCCACGCTGATCCCCGCCGACCACATGCTTGCCAAGGTCAACGGCGCCATGAACGCTGTTTACGTAGTGGGCGACGCCGTGGGCGAGACCATGTTCTACGGTGCCGGCGCAGGCTCCTTCCCCACCGCGAGCGCCGTCGTGGGCGATATCCTGTCGCTCTCCGAGCAGATCAGCCGGGGCGTGGCTCCGCTGCCCGAGATTGAGCCCTATGGTCACAACCTCGCCTTTAAGCCCATGGACGAGCTCCAAACCAAGTACTATGTGCGCCTGAAGGTCGCCGACCGCGTGGGCGCCCTGTCCGAGACGGTCGACATCTTTGCCAAGCACAACATTTCGATCTCGCTCATCAACCAAGTCGAGGACGGCAAGTCGGGTGTCAGCGATGCCTGCTCGGTCATCTTCCTGACGCACCGCGCGCTCGAGAAGGACGTCCAGGCTGCCGCCGCCGAGCTTGCCAGCGTCGACTGCGTGGCCGAGGTCGCCAACGTCCTGCGCATCGAGGACGTCGAGGCTTGGACCGAAGGCGTCATGGCCAACTAGCCCGATTCTCGGCAAATCAAATAACGCATGAGGGGCTCCCGTCCGATTGGATGGGAGCCCCTTTTAGTTACATCTTTTGCACGAAGTGGTCGACTAACGTTTGAACAACTTGACCGTTCGTCAACAACCGTGGATACCGTTTGCCGATATGCGACGGCAGCTGTATTTTGCCGACGCTATGCTGTGCCGTGTATGTCCGCCCGCGATGAGAGGAAGCACCATGTTGCTCGAGGGCAAGAAAGCAATCATCACCGGAGGCACGCGCGGTATCGGCTATGCCATCGCCTGCCGTTTTATCGAGGAGGGTGCCACCGTCACCGTCTTTGGCTCGCGCCAGGAGACTGCCGACGCGGCCGTTGAGAAGCTGGCGGCTGCCTATCCCGACGCCAAGGTCTGGGGCCGCTCCTGCGACCTCACCTCACTCGAGGCCGTGACCGAGGCTTTTACCCAGGCTGCAACCGACATGGGCGGCCTGGACACGGTCGTCAACAATGCCGGAATCTCCCAGCGCTCGCCCCTTTTGGACTACACGGCCGAGGAGTTCGCCAAAGTCATGGACCTCAACGTCGTCGCTGTCTTTAACGGTCACCAGGCGGCCGCCAAGATTATGACCGAGGCCGGCCACGGCGGCACCATCACTACCACGAGCTCGATGGTCGCCAAGTACGGCCAGCCCTCCGGCGTCGGTTACCCCACGTCCAAGTTTGCCGTCAACGGCATGGTCCAGTCGCTCTCGCGCGAGCTCGCCCCCATGGGCATCCGCGTCAACGCCGTTGCCCCTGGCGTGACTAAGACCGACATGGTCGCCAACCTGCCCGAAGAGGTTATTAAGCCCATCATCGCCACTATTCCGCTCGGCCGCATGGGCGAGCCCGAGGACGTCGCCAACGCCTTTGTTTTCCTAGCGAGCGACATGTCATCCTATGTCACGGGCGCCGTGCTCCCCGTCGACGGAGCCGCCCGCTCCTAAAGGTCGCAAGCCACGACTTCGAACCTCAACGAGGCCCAACGCAAAAGGCGCGCTGTCTGCATCAACCGCAGGCAGCGCGCCTTCTATTATTTGGACGGAACCCGTATCCCGGTATTCCTTACTACTTACCGTCGTCGTCCTGGGCTTCATCGCGCGCGTAAAGTTCCAGCATGCGGCGGCGGTATTCGTGCACGGCGAGCTTGGCGCGCTCCAGGCGGCGGCGCTCACGCGGAGTCAGCTCGGACGGGTCAACCTCATCACCATAGGTCTTATCGGCAAGAAGATGTGCCGCGTCCACGATGCGGGCATCGATGTGGCCGCTCGCTGCCTCGGCGGAAAGACGCTCGGCAATCGTATCGAGCGTAGGCAGGCCCTCGAATACGCGACCGTGACCATGCGAGGTCAGCAGCTCGTGCTCGCGTGCGAGCAGGCTCGCCAAATCGTGATGGGCGCGCAGGATGTCGAGCGCATCGGATGGATGCTCGGCAACCTCTGCCACGGCAGCGACCGGTGCGGCGTCGACCACGCGGTAGAAGAGTTGTGCGAGCAGCGGCATCAAGAACACCGTGATGGCGCCGGCGGCAACCATGACCGACGCAATATCTTGCGACAGCGCGCCCGCGTTGACGGCAACGCTCGTCACGGCAACGATAATCGGCAGCGCCGTGGTGCAGTACAGAGCCACGGTAATGCGACCATACGCCGAAACGTCGCGCGTCGCAGGGCAAATGCTCATAGAGATGAGAATGGGCACGGCACGAATGATCAGCAGCGCCAAGATAAAGCCCACGAGCAGCCCGGGGCGCGACACCACGGCCGTCAGGTCGATCTTAGCGCCCGATACAGTAAAGAACACCGGGATCAAAAAGCCGTAGGCCAGGCCGTCGAGCTTGGTCTCGAGCGTATGGTTGCCCTCGGGGATGATATAGCGCAGGACAAAGCCGGCGGCAAAAGCGCCCAATACGATATCGAGGCTAAAGATGGCCGAGAACGCCACGAGCGTGACCAAAATAAGCACTGTCAGGCGTACGAACGTCTGCGACGTGGTATCGGCGCGCTCCTCGACAAACGCAAAGAAGCGGCTGCCGACGCGTTTGGAGCGGCTGGGGACCACGGCAAGCAGCACGCACACGGCGGCAAATAAGCCCAAGATCAGCAGCGTCTCGATGCCCGTACGGGCAGACAGCAGTACCGACATGGCGAGCACGGGGCCGAGCTCGCCCCACGTACCATAGGCAAGAATCGAATCACCGACGCGCGTTCCGGCAAGCAACCGCTCGCGCAAGATGGGCATGAGCGCCCCAAGCGCCGTCGAGGTCAAGGCGAGCGTCACGGCGATACCGTCGAAATGGCTGACCGAGAACCACGGGGTAAAGCGCACGGCAAGCCAGGCGATACAAAATGTGACAGCCCACGTGGCCATACCGTAGCGGCCCTCGACGCCCGTGATGTTCTTGGGATCGATCTCAAAGCCGGCAAGCAGGAACAAAAATGCCAGACCGAGCTCTGACACGAGCGAGACCTCGGCATCTACATGGATGACGCCGAGCATATGGGGTCCCAGCACCGCGCCGAACACGAGCAAAAAGACCGTTTCGGGAACGGGCTTTCCGGGAATCGCCGAGGCGATGAAGGGGCTTGCAAAGGCCACGAGCGCGATGATGGCGAGTGAAACGAATGCCATGTGATGCCTTTCTCTTGTTTGCGCATCACTGTAGCACCCTCGCCGTCCTCAACGCGCTGCGAGCTGTCGTATCATAGTGAGGTTTACAAACATGTGGCTCAAGGCGACCCGAGGCTTGCCCCGTAAACCGACCGCTGCCGCATACCGTACCGTACGCCCAACCGATCAGGAAGGCAGGAACCAATGGTCTCTCGTATCTACGTGGAGAAGAAACCCGGGTTCGACGTCGAGGCTCAGCAGCTCAAGGGCGAGCTGACCGAAATTCTCGGCATCAAGGGCATCGAGGCCCTGAGGATCATCAATCGCTACGACGTCGAGGGCATCGACGAGGAACTTTTCCGCTCCTGCGTGCCGACCGTCTTTAGCGAGCCCCAGGTCGATGTGACCTACGACGAACTCCCCGCAAGCGATGGCGCCGTCTTTGCCGTCGAATTCCTGCCTGGCCAGTTTGACCAGCGCGCCGACTCCGCCAGCGAGTGCGTGCAGCTCATCAGCCAGGGCGAGCGCCCCGCCGTGCGCTCCGCCAAGGTCTATATGATCTCGGGCACTCTGGACGAAGCCGCCATCGAGGCCATCAAGCACTACGTGGTGAACCCCGTCGAGGCGCGCATCGCCTCGCTCAACCTGCCCGAGACGTTGCACATTGAGACACCCGAGCCGCAGCCTGTCGAAGTGCTCGACGGTTTCCGCGAGCTCGACGAGGCCGGCCTTGCCGCCTTTATCACCGAGCGCGGCCTTGCCATGGACGAGGCGGACATCGCCTTCTGCCAGCAGTACTTCCGCGATGAGGATCGCGACCCCACCATCACCGAGATCCGCGTGATCGACACCTATTGGTCCGACCACTGCCGCCACACCACCTTCGGCACCGTCCTGGACGACGTGACAATCGACGACGCCGTGGTGCAGCAAGCCTTCGACCGCTACATGGAGATGCGCCACGAACTCGGCCGCGACGCCAAGCCCGTCTGTCTCATGGACATGGGCACCATCGGCGCCAAGTATCTTAAGAAGACCGGCGTCATGACCGATGTCGACGAATCCGAGGAGATCAACGCCTGCACCGTCAAGGTGAAGGTCGATGTCGACGGCGAGGACCAGGACTGGCTGTTCCTCTTTAAGAACGAGACCCATAACCACCCGACCGAGATCGCGCCCTTCGGCGGTGCCGCCACCTGCGTGGGCGGCGCCATCCGCGACCCGCTCTCGGGCCGCAGCTATGTGTACCAGGCTATGCGTGTCACCGGCGCCGGCGACCCCACCGTCCCCGTCTCCGAGACGCTCGAGGGCAAGCTGCCGCAGCGCAAGCTCGTAACCACCGCTGCCGCCGGCTACTCCAGCTACGGCAACCAGATTGGCCTTGCCACCGGCCAGGTCAACGAGCTCTATCACCCCGGTTACGTGGCCAAGCGCATGGAGGTCGGCGCCGTCGTGGGCGCTACCCCGGCAAACCACGTGCGCCGCGAGTGCCCCGCCCCCACCGACAAGATTATCCTGTTGGGCGGCCGCACCGGCCGTGACGGCATCGGTGGCGCCACCGGCTCCTCCAAAACCCAGAACACCGAGTCCATCGAAACCTCGGGTGCCGAGGTCCAGAAGGGCAACGCCCCGGTCGAGCGCAAGCTGCAGCGTCTGTTCCGCCGCGGCGATGCCTGCCGTCTGATCAAGCGCTGCAACGACTTTGGCGCCGGCGGCGTCTCGGTCGCCGTGGGCGAGCTTGCCGATGGCCTGTATGTCGACCTTGATACCGTGACCAAGAAGTACGACGGCTTGGACGGCACCGAGCTCGCTATCTCTGAGTCCCAGGAGCGCATGGCCTGCGCCGTCGCCGACGGTGACGTCGAGGAGTTCATGGGCTACGCCGCCGAGGAGAACCTGGAGGCAACCGTCATCGCCGAGGTTACCGCCGAGCCGCGCATGCGCATGGCATGGAACGGCGTCGCCATCGTCGATCTGTCCCGCGAGTTCCTCAATTCCAACGGTGCGCCCAAGCACCAGGTCGCCCACGTCTGCGCCCGCAGCGTGTGGCAGCCCAGCTGGGCCGGCACCACGCTTGCCGAGCGCATGACCTCGCTCGTCACCGACCTCAACGTCGCCTCCAACAAGGGTCTTTCCGAGCGCTTTGACTCCACCATCGGCGCCGCGACCGTGCTCATGCCCTTTGGCGGCAAGACGCAGCTCACTCCGAGCTCTGCCATGGTCGCTAAGTTCCCCGTGGACGGTGAGACCACCACGGCGAGCGCTATGGCATGGGGCTTTAACCCCTATCTGATGGAGGCCGACCAGTTTGCGGGCGCCTACCTGTCCGTGGTCGAGTCCATCGCCAAGCTCGTGGCCGCAGGCTTTGAGCACAAGCGCGCCTACCTCTCCTTCCAGGAGTACTTCGAGCGTCTGCGCACCGAGGCCGAGCGCTGGGGCAAGCCCATGGCAGCCGTCCTAGGCGCCCTTATGGCCCAAGTCGACCTGGGTGCCGGCGCCATCGGCGGCAAGGACTCCATGAGTGGCTCGTTTGAGGACGAGGCCGGCGAGCTCAACGTTCCGCCGACCCTCATCAGCTTCGCTGTCGCCGTGGGCAAGGCGGCCCGCGCCGTCTCCCCCGAGTTCAAGGGTCTCACGCATCGCGTCGTCCGTATCGCCCCCGCCACCTATGGCGAGGACTACCGTCCCGATGCCCAGCAGCTGCTCGCCGCATTTGACGCCGTCGAGGCACTCACCGCCACCGGCGACGCCCTGGCCGTCTCCACGCCCGGCTACGGCTGCGGCGCCGAGAGCCTCTTTAAGATGTGCGTCGGCAACCAGATCGGTATCGAGCTTGCCGAGGATGTGGACGTGGAGAGCCTCTTCACCCCGCTCTATGGCAGCTTTATCGTCGAGCTTGCCGAGGATGCCCAGCTGCCCGAGGTCGCCGACGGCGTTGTCGTCGAGCCCCTGGGCACCACCGTCGAGGGCTATGTTATCGACACCGGTTCCGAGGTCATTGAGCTCTCCGAGCTCCAGGAGGCCTGGGAGAGCGGCATCGAGGGCGTCTTTGCCTACCGCAGCGCCGGCGAGACCGCCGAGGTCGAGACCATCGACTTCCGTGCCAAGGATATCCACGTGTACGGCGGCGCCAAGATCGCCCGCCCGCGCGTGGTAATCCCCGTGTTCCCCGGCAACAACTGCGAGTACGATAGCGCCCGTGCTTTCCGCGCCGCCGGCGCCGAGGCCGACACCTTCGTGATCAACAACCTCACGCCCGAGGCCGTCGCCGAGAGCACCCACGAGCTTGCCCGCCGCATCCGTGCAAGCCAGATCGTCATGATCCCCGGCGGCTTCTCGGGCGGCGACGAGCCCGATGGCTCCGCCAAGTTCATCACGGCGTTCTTCCGCGCTCCCGAGGTCACCGAGGCAGTCCGCGACCTGCTCAAGACCCGCGACGGCCTGATGCTGGGCATCTGCAACGGCTTCCAGGCCCTGATCAAGCTCGGTCTGGTGCCCTACGGCGACATCGTCGACGCCACGCCCGATGCGCCCACGCTGACGTTCAACACCATCGGTCGCCATCAGAGCCGCCTGGTGCGCACCCGCATCTCGTCCAACCTGTCCCCGTGGCTGTCGCAGTGCAGCCTCGACGACCCCTACACCGTCGCCATCAGCCACGGCGAGGGCCGCTTTGTCGCCAATGACGAGGTGCTCGCCCAGCTGATCGCCAACGGCCAGGTCGCCACGCAGTACGTGGGCGAGGACGGCAAGCCGAGCATGGATCTTTCCGTCAACCCCAACGGCTCCGCACTCGCCATCGAGGGCATCACGAGCCCCGACGGCCGCGTCCTGGGCAAGATGGGCCATGCCGAGCGTCGCGGCGACAACCTGTACCGCAACGTGCCCGAGCATGTCCCTGGCGATAAGTTCATGCCGATCTTTGAGAGCGGCGTAGCCTACTTCGCCTAAACCTTTCCCATCGGGTACAATCCCCTCGGGTAACAACACCCGCCACCGGCACACCCGGTGGCGGGTTCTTTTTTGCTTCACGCATACAGGAAGGACATCATGGAAAGCCGCAAGCCGTATCTCGCCACCCTGCCCGGACTCGTCCTGGGCTGCCTCGTCTGCTGCGCGCTCTGGGGATCGGCTTTCCCCTGCATCAAGATCGGCTACGGCCTCTTTGGCATTCCCTCGCACGACGGCGCCTCGCAGCTGCTCTTCGCAGGTTTGCGCTTTACGCTTGCCGGCGCCCTGGTTATCGTCGGGATGAGCGCGGCTCAGCGCCGTCCACTCGTTCCGCAAGCGCGCGATATCAAACCCATCTGCATCTTGTCGCTCTTCCAGACTATCGGGCAGTACTTCTTTTTCTACCTGGGACTCTCCCGTGCAAGCGCCATGTCGAGTTCCATCATCGAAGCCAGCGCCAACTTCCTCGCAATCCTCTTTGCCGCCCTGGCGTTTCGCACCGAGGAGCTCGATACGGCCAAGGTGCTTGGCTGTATGCTGGGCTTTGCCGGCGTCGCGCTCGTCAACCTTTCGGGCGCAGACGGCACCTTTGGCTTTACGCTCGACGGCGAGGGCTTTATCCTAGCCTCCACCGTCGCGGGTGCCCTTTCGACCTGCCTCATTGGCATCTTCTCGCGCGAGCACGACGGCGTCTTGCTCGCCGGCTGGCAGTTTTTAGTCGGTGGCTTGGTCCTTACCGCCATCGGCTTTTTGATGGGCGGTGCGCTCTCCCCCACGGCGATTGCCCCCGCCATCGCGCTCATCATCTACATGGCGCTTATCTCCGCGGTCGCCTACTCGCTGTGGTCGCGCCTGCTTGCCGTCAACCCCGTCAGCCGCGTCTCGGTCTTTGGGTTTATGAACCCCGTCTTTGGTGTGGTGCTGAGCGCGCTGCTGCTCGGCGAGGGCGCTGGCACGAGCCCCGTTACCGTCATCGTTGCCCTGCTGTTGGTCTGCGGCGGCATCATCATCGTCAACAAACCCAAAAAGGCCTAACGAACCGCCCTTATTTAGTCGAGGGGATTCACATGCTTTAGCTTAATGGAGTACATCGGTGAGCTGAGGGCCGCAACGCACGCCAGCGTTCGCTTTTTTTTCTAGCGTATCTGGACGCCGGCTTTCTTCTTCTCGCGCTTTACGCGGTAGAGCTCCGCGTCGGCAGCGCGAAGTAAGTCTTGCCAGGTATCGACACCGTCACCGACCCGTGCATAGCCGATGGACATCCGCAACAAATACGGAACCTCGGCGCGTGCGAGCTCGTCGTTGATTGTCGCGCACAGACGCATGATGTCCTGCTCCGCCGTCACCTTTTGAAGCACCACGAACTCATCGCCGCCATAACGTGCGATAAAACCACCAGACGCCGAGCAGACCTCTTTGAGCGTAGCAGATATGACCTGGAGGGCATGATCGCCCTCAACATGTCCATACCGGTCGTTAATCTGCTTAAAGCCGTCAGCGTCCATCATAAGCAGATATACATCTTCGGCCTGATCCACATTTGAAAAGAGCGACAGCATATAGGTCTCAAAACGGTTGCGATTGTTGAGGCCAGTCAACGGGTCGGTCGAGATCAGCTGCTCCTGATAGATGATGTAGAGCAGCAGGATGCTCAGCGTTATACCGACACAAAGGCCCGGCACCGAAAACAAAACCTGGAAGGTACCGCCCACCAGAGCGGGAACCACAAAAAAGGCGAGGGTGCGATAAATGGCCTTCGTTTGCAGGCTTTCGACTTTTCGAGCCTGAATAAAGGCATGCAAGGACGTATATATGATGTAGCAGTAGCTCACGATAGGCTGAATCATATAAAGCGCTCCGCGACGATATACGCCCTGCGCATCGATATAGAACATAGCGTGCGTCCAGTAGCTGGTAAATGCCAGCACGACCACCAATACGGTTGGCAACGTCACGATCGCAACCCTATAGCGCGCGGTCAAAAGGCGAGAGCCCTGCATCGTCTCGGAATAGAAAAACCAAATGAGGCACGCGATGGCGAACAGCGAAAACGAAACCGCGTTGGAAATCCAGTTAGCCGTGATGCCTACAGGAGTGCTCACGCCGTCCGAGAGCGTCCAGATCATATCGAAGAAAATGTAGGCAGCAGACGTGTAGCCCAGCATGCTAAACAAAAGCTGCTGGGTGCTCGAGAACAAGGAGCGGCGGCTTCGTGCGGCAAGCCCGATAAGAATAATCATGCACAGCAGGAATATCTCAAGCTTGAGTGCCTTAACCACTAGCGCCATCCCTTCAATATCCAAGTGGTCAGAATCGCCCGATTCGAGTCTGGGCAACAAACACCCCCTACTCCGCAGGGGTAAGGGAATAATAGCAGAGCGCCCGAACGTAACTGCAAGACAGCTTTCGTTCGGGCGCTCAAACGGCGCGAATTGCACGCCGGCATCATTGATTGGTAGCGATTGCTATTCGCCATCGATGTCGGTCGCGACGGCCTCCTCGATGGCCTCGACACCGGCAGGCGACAGGTCCTCCTTGCCCTGGCAGAACTTCTTGTCGACCCAGCCGGTCAGAATCGGGGCCATGATTGCCGTGATGATGACGGCGGTGGCGATCTGCGCATACGCGGTGGGCGCAAGCTCGGCATAGCGCGGAGCGACCTCGGCGAGGGCGACCGGCGTGGTCATAGCCGTGCCGGCGATAGTGGAGCAGGCAACGGCCGCCTTGCCGTTACCGCCGCACAGGCGCTCGAACGCAAAGGTGATGGGACCGACGACAAACAGCGTGATGAGGCCCAGCAGGATGCCCGAAATGCCGCCGGTGATAAAGCTCGAAAGACTCATGGACGCACCGAGCTGAAAACCGATAACGGCAATCGCAGGATTGGCGCCGGGAACCAGCAGGTTCTTGATGAACGGGAACAAGTTGCCCAGAACCATGCCGATAACAAGCGGCAGGATGGATCCGATGATGGTGCCGACGGGGATGTTGGCGAGGCCCGAGACACCGAGGATGATCATCGTGACGGCGGGGCCGGCCGTAAAGAACAGGATACCCACGGCGCCCTGCTCGGACTCGTCGCCGAACTCGCCCATGATGCCCGTGTAGAGCGCCATGTTGCAAAACGTAATGCCGCCGATGATGGAGACCGAGCTCAGACCCAAAAGGTTATCGTTAAAGAAGTACGCGACGCCCAGGCCCAACGCGGCCGCCACCACAAGCTTGGGGATCAGCACGACGATGCCGGTCTTGATAGCGCCCGGCGTGGACTTAAAGCTGATGCCGGCACCCACAAACAGCAGGATCGCGGCAACGATGGTGTTGGAACCACCGCGGCAGGCAGCGGTAAAGAAGCCGCCGATCTCAAAGACCTGCGGGCAGAAGGTATTGAGCAAAAGGCCAACGATCATCGGGTAGATCATGATGTCACCCGGGATACGCGGGACTTTGAATTTCTTTTGCTCGTTGGCGGTCGCTTCCTGTGCCATGAAACCCCCATTTCCGCTGACGCAGAACAAAAGCCCACGTCACACTTTGCTACAGTAAAGTTTGACCATGGTACCAGAAGAAGCAGACCGGCTCGGTGAGAAATTCGATTCGTTGTGCCGGGACGCTAAACGTGCCCCGCTCTTATATGAAGCTCAAAACGATATAGAACACGATGCCCGAGACGCAGCACCACAACATCGACTTTGTCTTGATTGCCACCGCCACGACGCCGGCGGCCGCAATCCAGGGAATCAAGCCCTGCCACAAGCCGGCGTCGAAAGCGCCAGGGCTTATCAAATCGTTGGCGACCAGCGCCGCAAAGGCGGCAGGCGGAATATAACCCAAGGCCTCGGTAACGCGGGGCGACAGCGTTCTCCCGCGCAAGGCAAACGCCGGGGCAATGCGGAAAAACGCGATGGCCGCCCATGACGACAGCCATAGGACCAAAAACTCATTAACGGGCATCGCGAGCGCCCCTTCCCTCGGCGAGGACATCGCACGCGAGTGCCGTGACAACGCCGACGAGCACACTTGCCGGCACGGCGATATTCGTCCACCCCAAGAACTTGCATATGGCGACGGACACCGCAGCCAAACCGGCAGCTACGACATTGCCGCGCGACAGTCGCTGCGAAAAGAGTAGGCAGATAAAGAGCGATGTGCAGACAAAACCCGCAATAGCGGTGGGAACATCGACAACGGCGCCGACGATGGCGCCCGTCGTACACGAAACGCCCCATGTTGCGATGAGGATCGCGTTGAGCACAAAGGACTCGAGCGGACCCCAATCCTCCCCTTTAACCAACTTGGCAAGCGAAATGCCGTATGCCTCCTCGGTAAGTGTCGCGGCAACAGCCAGCGTCTGACGCTTCGAAGCACCCCTCAAATGCGGTGCGATCGATGCCGAGTAAAGCGCAAAGCGCGAGGAGATTGCGGCGACGCTCGCGACGATCGACGCCGCAGGCACGCCTGCTAGCCACAGATTACAGATCATAAACTGCCCGCTGCCCGTCACGAACGTGCTGCTCAGGGCAAAAACCATCCAGGGTTCCATTCCCGTCTGCGCCATAATCATTCCGCACGGCGCGGCTATCGCAACATAGGTAAGCATCACCGGCCAGACGGTTTTAACGATTTTGAGCACCATAGCGTTCCTCGTCCCGACAAGATTTCCGAGCCGCATGCAACGACGCGGCAGAACCATCGCCCGATGGCAACCGAGTTCACCTACAATTGCCACCGGATCGAAAGACACAGAAAGACACAACTTTTTAGGAAGTCATTATGACAGCTATCGATCGAACGCGGGCTGCCGCGGCCTTCAAGACCTACACCGATGCCTACGATGCCGCCAATCCGCGTATCGCGCTCAAAATCGAGCATACGTACCACGTTGCCGAGGCATGCGATGCCGTGGCACGCGAACAGGGCTGGTCACCTCAGGACATTGACCTAGCGTGGCTTTGCGGCCTGCTGCACGATATGGGTCGCTTTGAGCAGCTGCGACGCTGGGACACGTTTAAGGATGTCGAAAGCATGAGCCATGCGGCGTTGGGCGTCGAGGTACTCTTTGGCGAAACACCTACAGATGCGCCCGCGACAACAAGTATCCGCGACTTTATCGACGATCCGGTAGAAGACGAGTTGATTCGCGCAAGCATTGCCTATCACAGCGATTTCCGTCTACCCGCGCAGCTCGACGAGCGCACGCGGCGCTTCTGCGATATTGTGCGCGATGGCGACAAGGTCGACATCATGCGCACCATCGCCGACAGCACCGTCGACACCATCCTCAAAGTGGATGAGGACGTGTTTCTTGCCAGCCACTTCTCGGCACCGACGCTGGCTGCCTTTGACGAGCACCGCTGCGTCACGCGCGATGAGCGCGATGAGCCCGCGGACTACTTGGTGGGGCTTATCTGCTTTATGTTTGAGCTCGTCTATCCGGCAAGCCGCGCGCTGGCGCGCAAGCAGGGCGATATCTACCGCCTGCTCGACGCACCTTTTGGCATCGTGCGGCCCTTTACCGACCCCGCCACGCAAGCGACCTGGGAACGCCTAAAGAAAGAGATGCGAGCCTGGCTGGCCGGCGCCTAGCGCTCGAGCTGGGCCAGGAGCTCTTCGACGACTTCGACGGCGTCGCCGACAACTTTATACTGCGCAGCGCCGAAGATGGGGGCATCTGGGTCCTCGTTGACGGCAATGACGCACTCCGCGCCGCCGATGCCGGCTAGGTGCTGGATAGCACCCGAAACGCCGATGCTCACAAGGAGCTTGGGCGAAACCGACACGCCGGTCTGCCCAACCTGGTGGCGGTACTCCAGCCAACCTGCCTCCACAACAGGACGCGTGCAACCAAGCTCGGCACCCAAGGCATCGGCGAGCTTTCGCATCAGGGGCAGATTCTTCTTGGAGCCAATGCCGCGGCCCACCACGACCAGGCGCTCGGCATCGGCAATTGATGTCTGCTGCCCCCACTCCTCGGCGGGAATCGAGATCTCGACGCGGGCCTTAGCATCATCCGCAAGCGATACCTGGGTAATCGTGCCAGAGCGGCTGTAATCAAACTCGGGTACCCCAAAGATGCCGGGACGCACCGTTGCCATCTGGGGACGATGATTGGGGCAGATAATGGTGGCCATCAAGTTGCCGCCAAACGCCGGGCGGGTCTGCTGCAGTAGACCCGCCTCCGTATCCATCGAAAGCACCGTACAGTCGGCCGTAAGGCCCGTCTGCAAGCGTACGGCCACACCGGGCGCCAGCTCACGACCAAAGGCGGTCGCGCCGTACAGAATGGCCTCGGGTCTGCGCTCGGCCACCAAATCGCAGATGAGACGAGCATAGATCTCCGCATCGTTTTGGCGCAGTCGCTCGTCGCGGCAGACCACGACCTCGTCGGCACCGGCGCAGACCAGATGCTCCAGGTCCTCAAGCGAGCCCTCGGGGCCCATGCCGGCCAATGCCACCAGACGGTAACCGCGAGCATCGGCAAGCTCGCGCCCCTTACCCATGAGCTCGTAGGCCACCGGAGCCACGACATCGTGATCGTCGGTCTGAACGAATACCCATATGTCTCGATACGCATCGAGGTCAACCGCGCCGGCGGCCTCGTCGCGCTCGATCGAAATGGCATTGACGGGGCAGGCGTCGACGCACCCGCCGCACAAGATACAGCCGTCGGTCACATGGGCGCAGCGGTTGGGGCGCTCGCCCTCCATCACAATGCCACCCGAGGCACAGGCGCGAACGCAGCGGCCACAGCCAACGCACGCCTCGCTATCGATTATCAGTCCGCTCATCTATGCCATCCCCTCGATAATCTTGGCAATCTTTGCCGCCTGCTCGACCGGCGTGCCCTCGATGGCCTCGCACGTTTGGTCGCGGTCGGGCACAAACGAGCGCACGACCTGCGTCGGCGATCCGGTAAGGCCGCAACGCGAAGGGTCAGCATGTACATCGGCAGCACAGACCACCCGCACATCCGCATCTTCGGCCGCGCGAATGCCGGCGATGCTCGGCATGCGCAGCTGGCCGATCTCCTTGGCGGTCGTCATCGCGCACGGCATCTCCAGATAGACCGTCTCCTCGCCGGCATCGCAACCGTGAACGAGCGAAAGCGCACCGCACGTCGTAAAGCCCGCGCTCTGCACGCAGCTCACATCGGTCACGCAGGGAATCTCGAAGGCGCCAGCCAGCTCGGGACCAATCTGGGCAGTATCGCCATCCACCGCCATCTTGCCACAAATGAGCAGGTCGAAATCCTCGTCGAGCGCCTCGATGCCGCATTTGAGAGCATAGGTGGTCGCCAACGTGTCCGCGCCCGCAAAAGCACGGTCGGTGAGCAGCAGCGCATCGTCGGCGCCGCGGGCAATACAGTCGCGCAGCAGCGATTCAGTTGCAGGGATACCCATCGACACCACCGTCACGCGCACATCCATGCCAAAGCCGATAAAGTCGTCCTTGAGCGCCAGAGCGCATTCGAGTGCACTTGCATCGAAGGGATTAATGACCGCCTGCTTGCCATCACGCACGATGGTATTGGTTTTGGGGTCCATCTTGACCTCGGTGCTTCCCGGTACCGCTTTGACGCACACCACCATATGGAAATCGCTCATCTTCACGCGCCCCCTTTCTGGACGAGTTCATCCAAGAGCTTCTCCGAAAACAGGTTGCCACGACCCAGCTGCCCGGCAGGATCGAACTGCAGCTTGAGTCGAGCCGATTCGACCATGGCCTCGTGGCCGTACATCGTCTCCAAAAAGCCCGCTTTGATCTTGCCGACGCCGTGCTCGGCAGAGACGGCGCCGCCCATAGCCGTTACCTCCGCAGCCCACCGGGCAAACAGCTCACCACCGCGACGGTAGTCCTGCGCATCGCGCGGCAGGATATTCACATGCAGATGGTTGTTGCCGATATGTCCCCAGGCGGCAGACTCAAGCCCGCTTTCGGCCAGCGTGCGGCGATAGAAGGCAACGACATCGGCCAGGCGCGCGTTGGGTACCGACATATCCGACCCCAGTTTGGTAATGGTGGGGTCAGTGCGGCGACGCTCGTCGATGAGCATGTTGACGCTCTCGGGAACGGCGTGGCGGAAGAACCGCTGGCATTCGCGATCGACCTCGGTGCGTGCAACCCAGGTCGCGTCGTCGTGGCCGCCCGCAAGCTCCAAAACCCATCCCAGGTGGTACAGCTCCTCGGTCGCTTGCGCCTCGTCGTCGCAGTCGAGTTCCACGTAAACACAGACCTTTGCCTCATCGTCGAGTGCCGGCAGCGAGGCAAACGCGGTCGACTGCTCGCGCTGGCGGCGAAGGATATCCAAGGCGCCGGCATCGAAATACTCAATAGCGGCGGCATGGGACAGCACGGGGCGCACGGAATCGGTAAAGGACACCGCCTTGTCCTCGCTGTCGAAAAAGCAGCTCACACCCCATACGACCGAAGGTGCCGCCTGCAAGGCGATCTCGAGCTCGGTAATGACGCCGAGTGTGCCGCACGCACCGATAAAGAGGTCGATGGCGTCCATATCGTCCGAAACGAAATAACCCGACGCGTTTTTGGTCTTGGGCATGGTATAGCCGGGAAGATCCAGCTCGAGCGCGCGGCCTTCCGCTGTCACGAGCGACAAGTGGCGTGCGTCAGCGTGCGCCTGACCTCGATGAAGCTCAAGCAGGTCGCCGTCCGCCAGTGCCACGTGAAGCCCCGTAACGTGCGGGCGCATGGGGCCGTAGGCGTAACTGCGGGCACCGGAGGCATTGCACGCCGCCATGCCGCCCAGGCAGGCAGAGGCCTCGGTGGGATCGGTGGGAAAGAACTGCTCAGGAGCTGCCTGGAACTCCTCATAGGCCTCAAGCGATGCCTGATCCCAGCCAGCGGTCGGCAATGCCTTCTTACCCAGTTGCTTGCGCAACTCCGAAAGCACGACGCCCGGCTCCACGCGCAGCAGAAAACGGCCTCGCTCGTCGCGGCGAAGACCCAGGTAGCGATTCATACGAGAAGTGTTGAGGATATGCCCGCCGTGAGGCACGGCGCCGGCAGCCAGGCCGGTCCGAGCACCCTGGACCGTTATTGGAACATGCTCGGCATGGAGCTTTCGCAGAATGGCGCGGACTTCGTCCTCCGTTGTCGGAAACGAGATGCTCGACGCCTCGCCCGATGTGCGAGATTCATCGCGACCATATTCTTCGAACTCGTCGCCGAAGGGTTTGATGGCTGCAGACACGCGAACTCCCCCTTTAGTTAACTACAGTGTTTGCAGGGAGATGTTACCGCATCGTTTCGTCGACGTGACTGAGACCGTCTCCATAATTGGCGAATTTTACGTTTGCGCAATTCGGCGAGCGGCGGCGTTTTCTCGGCAGGCGCTCTATTTAACGCGCTCCTTCCCATCGCAGCCACGCGCACAATTGGCGCTCGAAAAAACTTGAGATATTTTTTAGCGTCTCTCACCTGCGGCGATGTAAACCCGTCAAGCATTTGGTCAGAAATTGGTCAAGTTGTGGCTGATACGGTCGGCATCGACAGCCAAAACCAATAGAAGGTTTGGCCCAAAAGCAGGGAGGTTCCCATGGCATATTACTGGCCCCAGTACGGCATCGCCATCGAAGTTGACGATGACCCATATCTTCTGCCCTTCGACGAGGAAGCGTTTCCCGATGCGGCTGTCTATCACGTCACCACCGACGTGATTTGCGATCCCGAATCGTTTTCGGCACTCGCCCACCACATCGCCCACATCCACGACATCAAACTCGACCCAAACTTCGACGAGCTCATCTACTCGCGACGCCTCATGCTCCACATGCTCTTTGGCGCCGATCCGTCCACGTTCGCGCGCGTCTATACCACTAAGGATGCCGCATGAGCGTAAGGAAGCAGTCGAGCCCCCTAGGGTCAAAACATCGAAAAAGGCTCGGCGTTGTCTGCCTGGCCATCGCCTGCGCCCTTATCGCCGTCGGCCTTTACGCCTGGCAGTCAAAGCCTGTCGCCGAGACAGGTGCCTCGGTCACAGCGGCGGAGGGTAAGTCGCGCCAGGAAATCCAGGACGAGCTCGATGCCATCGTCCGCGACAACATGATGACGATCTCGGTCGCACCGGTCGCCCAGCTACAAAAAGGCGGCAAGCTGCGCGTCAACGTGCAAAACATCCAGGATAACAAGTTTCCCCAGCGTTTCCGCGTGATCCAAAACGACGAGACCATCTATGAATCGGGCGTGGTCGAGACCGGCAAGACCGTTGAGACCTGCCCCGCAGGCGACATCAAAGAAGGTGAGGCGTATATCGAGATTCAAGCGCTCGACGCCAAGACCTACGACGCCCATGGCAATCCCACGCGCGTCAAGGTGCGGGTTGCGCAGGCCGAAGACTAGATCTGCCGCCTGTTGCGAAAACGCGCACCCACACCGCTTTCGTCCAACCATCACGGAAACGGTCCGTGACGAATAGAAAGGAACGATTATGGACATCACCGGGAACTTGAATGGGGCCAGGGTGCTCGTCGTGGGCGCGGGGCTGATGCTTGCACTCTCAATGGGCGCCGCGCCGACCACCGCCCTGGCGGAGGGACGCGCTGGAACCACCAACGTGACCATCAGGACCGAAATCGACAACATCAAGTTCAAAGCCCCGACCGTCATTCCGTTCGTCGCTAAGGCAGACGGCACGCTCCAGGGCCCTTCCGAGAATACAACCACCATCGACAATCTTTCGGCCTATGGCATCCACGTTACCAACATGAAGATTGCCGCCCAGAAGTCCTGGAGCATCGTCGCCGACGCCAAGACGGGGACCGCCCAGAACTCCATCGATTTTAAGGTCGGCCCAGACAAGGCACTCCAAGACGCCCACGCCGCGACGCAGGAAGCGGGCCTCGACCTTTCCAAAAATGCATCCTTCGACATGGGCTACCAGGGCATCGCCGATGGTACGGACAAGATTAAGCTCAAGACAAGCGGCAATGTCGCCCGCGTCACGCGAGACATCTTCCATGTGACTGGCGAGGGCGACCAGGTCGCAAGCATTACGTGGACGGTCGAGCCCGGTGCGCACACGGCCTAAGGTGATTGTCCTTGCCGTCATCATCGGCGTTGTAACGTTTGCCCCGATCGCCGCCTTTGCCCAACAAGAGCAAGCGCAGGCTGCCACGCAAGTGACTGTCGATCTATCGGAGCTCGAACGCAGTGGCCAACATGAGCCCCTCGCGCAAACGGGCGACACGCGACAGCGCCTGGCAGCAGGAATCGCCGCGGCAGGCGCAAGCGCCATCGGCCTTGGCCTGCGCATCAAACGCAGCCAGTAGCCGCGATAATCGAGACCGTCCAGAACAGGTAAGGAGAACCCATGGCATCAAAGAACCTTTTGCCCGTTGCCGCGCTCTGCAGTGCGCTTGCCACCGGCATGCCCGTCGCCGCTCTAGCGACACCCGCCGTGGACGTCCCCTTACCTGCCGTCAACTGTCTCGCCACAAACCAGATGAGCACCATCGCGCGCCAACGCTTCTCGCTTGCGCAGGCAAGCATTTCGGCCTCGGGGTGCCTCCGTCGCTGCACGAACAGCTCGATAGTCGTGGATACCGAGCGCTCGAGCACAGCGGACGGCCCCCTAACGGGATGCATTATCTGCACATGGCGCGCAGCTGCAACTGATGCCGATGGCGATTCCTGCGACGTGGAGCTGCGCCTCGACATCACCCTGTCCGATGACTCGGCGGACGGGGCAACAGTCGCCTTCGACAGCACGTTTTTCGAAAACGGAGGGGGTGTATGCCTGGGCTGCGTCCCCTCGAGCGCCGATGGCACGCAGCCCGCTATCTCATTCACCGCATCGCTGAAAATGACCAAGGCGGGCACCGACGCCACGGCAAATGGCGAGATCGCTCTGATGTTCTACGCGAGCGGCACAGAAAGCCAGGAGATTCGGGGCAAACAGCGGACCGGATCGCTCAGCCTGACGCGAGGGGCAGATCCCGGTCCTGTCGATATCAGTGCCGAAACGCAAGATGTGCATCACGTCCTTGTCGATCCGGCGCTCCTCGAGATGGAATGGAGCGGAGTAGGAGCGGTCGGACTCGCCCCCTCGACGGGTGACATCGCAAGCGACTCCAGCGAGAGCAGCGGTGAAATAGCGCCTGGGGACAATGGCGCACCAGGCGGCATAACACCGCCATCGAGCGGTCCTTCAGCCACTTTCAGCGAGCCAAGCGAAACAGCCACCGCAGTGGGCGGCACGCAAGCTGGCGAAAACTTGGAGTGTCCCATGCCGGCAGACATCGACGAGGGCAATTGTTGCATGATTGTCGCGCTCGACCGCACGGAAACCGTCGACGCCGCGAGCATTGAGGTCACCGCTGCCGATAAGCCCGTCCGCAAAGCAGCCATTATCGCATTCCCTAAAACCGTCGAAGTTGTTTTTCTGCCATCGGGCGAGGTCGTAGCCCCCACCCTGCTCACCTTGCTTGGGGCAAAGGGCACGGCCAACCAAATCGACAACCTCACGGTCGTCGACCCTGCGACCACCGCAAAACTGCACCTGTATGCCGTAACCTCGGACGGAGGCAAAACCGAGGAATTCGACGGTGAGAACCTCCTGAATAACCGGATACTCCATAAAATGGAAGACGTCTCGTATCAAATTGAGCTCGTGGGATTTGATCGAGCTCGAGATGCCGATATCATCGCCGCGGCCATTGAATCCCCGCAGCGACTCATGACGCTGTGCTTCGATTACAGCCCCTATGTCGTGATGGGAGGCTGAGGCTTGGGCACCAAATGCCGTCATTAATACCACTTATATAACGTATAGGATGAGGCATGACGCACCCTGCAGCCCGTTCTGCTACGATTGCCAGGTTGGCATCAATATGGGAGGGTTCATGCCGGGTTTGGGAACGGTCATCAACGTCGCACTTTTGATTGCGGGCGGACTGCTGGGCCTTATAGGCGGACGCTTTATCACACCCCGCATCCAAGACACGCTCATGAAAGCGTCGGGGCTGTGCGTTTTGTTTATCGGACTGGGCGGCACCATGCAAAAGATGCTCGTCATTGACGGGAAAGCGCTGGAGACCACCGGCACCACCATGCTCATCGTCTCGTTTGCCCTCGGCTCGCTCATCGGCGAGGCCGTTAACCTGGAAGCCGGCATCGAAAACCTGGGCGAATGGCTCAAGCGCAAAACCGGCAGCGAGGGAGACAACGAGTTCACCAATGCCTTTGTCTCGACATCGCTGACCGTCTGCATCGGTGCCATGGCTATCGTGGGATCAATCCAAGACGGCCTGCTCGGCGACTGGTCCACGCTCGCCCTCAAGGGAGCGCTGGACTGCATCATCGTCTGCACCATGACGGCCTCACTCGGTCGCGGCTGCATCTTCTCCGCCCTTCCCGTTGCCGTATTCCAGGGAACGATTACGCTGTTTGCCGGCGCGCTCTCCCCCATCATGACCGCCGCCGCCCTCGACAGCCTATCGCTCGTGGGCTCTATGCTCATCTTCTGCGTCGGCGTCAACCTCATCCGTCCCCAGACCTTCCGCACGGCCAATATGCTCCCCTCCGTTGTCGTAGCCGTCATCTACGCGCTCCTGTTCTAAATCTATCTACGTAGTGGTATCTCGAACACCTGTTTGATGCTGTGCTATGATATGAGGCCACCGAAGCTGCGTTAGGAGAGGAGAGACGGTGGCCGACCAGGACATCAAGATGCTCATCGAGCGCATTATGGCCGAGGCCCGGACCCATCAGTCTGCTCGCTTCTCAAACGAAGTCTATGCTGACGAGCCGATTCTCAAAACCGGTCGTCAGATGCAGAACTTCCTTCCCGACCAATACCGCAAGATGCGCGAGATATCGCGCTGGCAGGATGACCCCAAAGGCGGCGCGGGTCGCTGGCTTTCGGAAGCCGAGCTTTTCTACCGCCAAGGCCTGCTGATGGCCGACTTTGAGGACGACTGTCCCTACAACGGTACGTTCAAGTCGTACTTTCCCACCTATAACGCCATGAGCGATCGGCAACTGCGCGGCTATTTTACTTGGCGCGCCCAAGTGCGCCGCGGAACCGTCGAGGAAACGTCTACGTCCTTTGCCTTCCTGTATCTCTATGAGCTGATCTGTGGCATTGGCGTAGATGACCCACTCGATGGTTTTAACAAAATCAAGGCCTTTTGGGATGCCTATCGCGCCTTCGAGCCCGGCATCGACCGGTTTGCACGCGTGTGGCTGCAGGATTACGCCGTTTTCCACGGACTCGACCCCAAGCTACTTCGCGACTCTAAAACCGTTATGTTCGATAACGCCCTTATCGAGCTACGCCGCGCAGCGCGAGACCTCTCGCCTGTACCGGCGCCGTCGGCCCAAGTCCCCAAGCGTCGCAAAACCTCCGAGCCCACGCTCCCCCTTCCGCCCGACGAGGCAGGCGAGGAGCGACTCATGACCGCTATAAACGCCCTCTCCACGTACAACCTGAATAACTCACGGCTCGACCGTTCCCACCATCGCGACCTGCGCCACGTGACATGCGCCGTGTATGTCCGTATGGCGCGCTACTATGACACGCACCGAAAGACCGGCATCGTAGCGAGCTTGTTTGGGGAGGAGACGGCCATGCCCTACACCATGTTTGCCTCGGCCGTGTTCTTTGCGCCCGAGCGCCACGAGGACTGCGAATATCGCCTGGACCCCATTCACATCTACCGCTGCCAAAATGGCTTTTGGGAATGCATGCGCATCCACGGCAGCAGACAAAAAAGCAGCAAGCTCGGTGAGATGATGCGCGCCTGCGACCAACGCCTGCGCCTGGCCCTAGACCCCACCCATCCCCTGAAGGAGGAGAAGGTCCCCAAATATCTGGCCAAGATCATCGATGACGAGATCGTGGCATGGCTTTCGTGGGACGCCGCGCACCAGCCCGTCAAGATCGATATCGATTTGAGTCAGCTGGGACACATTCGGAGCGCCGCCGCACAAACGCGTGAGGCGCTTTTGATCGATGAGGAGCGCGAGGACGATGTGCTCGCAGAGATCGATACGGCGGGCTCCGAGCAGCCGAAAACCGAGCCCGCAGCAGACGCGTTTGTCGAACCGGCCACGACGGCCGCAGGGCAGGACGAGGCCGACGAGCCAACCATTTCCACTGAACAGTTTGGTGTCGTGGCGCCGCTTCTTGCGCCGACGCCCCCGCCCGCAGCGGCTGCGTCCACTGACGCCGCGACCGAACTCGCGCCCGCCGCAGATGCCTTCCTTCGCGCGCTCCTCGAGCAAAACGCAGTGCAAGCGACATCGGCAGTGGCGCGCTCGGGCCAGAGCGAGGATATGCTCGTCGACAGCATCAACGAGGCGCTCTTTGACCTGGTGGGTGACACCGTTATCGAGTTTGGAGCGGCAGGACCGCAGATTATCGAGGATTATGAAGCAGACGTGAGAGGATACCTAGACCATGAGTGACACCGCATCCGCAGCGCCCCGCGTACCCAAACGCGTCGCCGCCGTTATCCTAAACTCGCTCAAGGGCGGCGTGGTCCCGCGCATCGGGCTTCCCTATATCACCGTGGGACGCGAGGTCGAGATTCGCGCCCTGCTCACCGATTTGAGTCTCATCGCCGATGGCGGCGCGAGCTTCCGCTTTTTAGTCGGTCGCTACGGCGCCGGCAAAAGTTTCTTGCTCCAGACCATCCGCACGCACGCCATGGGCGAGGGATTCGTCGTCGCCGATGCCGACCTATCCCCTGAGCGCCGCCTGCAGGGCGGTCAGGGGCAGGGCCTTGCCACCTACCGCGAGCTCATCCGCAATATATCAACTAAAACGCGCCCCGAGGGCGGTGCGCTCAACCTTATCCTGGATCGCTGGGTCGCCTCGTGTGCCGAGGTCGAAGAGTCGGTCGTCAATGCCCAACTGGCCCCGCTCGAGGAGATGGTCCACGGCTTCGACTTCTCCCGCATGCTCCGCCGCTATCGCACGGCCGTATCCGAGGGCGACGAAGAGACCATGAGCCGCGTGGCCAAATGGATCCGCGGCGAATACCGCACCAAGAGCGAGGCTCGCGCCGAACTGGGGTCCTCAACCATCATCAGCGATGACGACTGGTACGACTACGTCAAACTCATCGCGCGTTTTTTGGTTTGCAGCGGCTACAAGGGCATGCTGGTGCTCATCGACGAACTCGTGAATCTGTATAAGATTCCCAACGCCATCACGCGCCAGTACAACTACGAGAAAATCCTGACCATGTACAACGACACGCTCCAGGGCAAAGCGCAGTACCTGGGCATGATCATGGGCGGCACGCCAACCTCCATCGAAGACCGTCGCCGCGGCGTGTTCTCCTACGAGGCTCTGCGCAGCCGGCTCGCTCAGGGTCGCTTTGCGCGCGAGGACCTTAAGGACATGCTCGCGCCCATCATCCGCCTGCAGCCACTCACCTACGAGGAGTTGCTGGTGCTGATCGAAAAACTCATGCAGATCCATGCCGGATACTTTGGCTGGACGCCCACGCTTACCGAGAACGACTTGGTAGACTTTCTCAAGATTGAGTTTGGCCGCGTGGGAGCCGATACGCACCTGACGCCGCGTGAGGTCATCCGTGACTTTATCGAGCTGCTCGATATCCTGTGCCAGAACCCCGATGCAAACGTGGCCGAGTTGCTGCAAAGCGTCGGCGGCGACGCGCTGGCACCGGCAGCCGCAACAGGCGACACCGGCACCGCAGACGGCGACCGCAACTTCGCCGAATTCACCATCTAACCTGCCAAAAAGGGACAGGTCTATTTTGGCAGCTTTTATCTGCACAAACGTTGAGACAACAATGCAGCAAACCATTGCCAACCGCATTGAGAGGTTCGTATTTGAGGGGAGGCCCCGTGAACGCCTTTGACCGATATGCTCCGTTTATCCAAGACTTCATCTACTCCCACGATTGGGAGAGTCTGCGCTCTATCCAGGTTGCGGCGGCAGATGCCATCTTTAACACACAAGACAATGTGCTCCTAACGGCATCCACAGCTTCCGGCAAAACCGAGGCAGCCTTCTTTCCCATCCTGACCGAGTTTTGGGAGAACCCGCCCGCGAGCGTGGGCGCCCTCTACATCGGCCCCCTCAAAGCGCTCATCAATGACCAGTTCGTCCGCCTCAACGACCTCTGCGAAGAGGCCGATATCCCTGTCTGGCACTGGCATGGCGATGTCTCGCAGTCGCACAAGGCTAAGCTCATTAAAAAACCGAGCGGTATCCTGCAGATTACACCCGAGTCACTCGAAGCGCTTTTAATCCATAAGCACATGGCGATCCCGCGCATGTTTTGCGACCTGCGCTACGTGGTCATCGATGAGGTCCACTCGCTCATGCGCGGCGACCGTGGCGGGCAAACGCTCTGCCTTATCGAGCGACTCTCGCGCATGGCCGGCGTGCAGCCTCGCCGCATTGGCCTTTCGGCTACCATCGGCGACCCCGAGCGCACGGGCGCTTTTCTCTCACAGGGAACGGGGCGCGACTGCATTATCCCCCGTTTTGAGGAACCGCGTCGCGTGTGGCGCATCTCTATGGAGCACTTCTACAACTCGGGCCCCCAGGCGCAGCAGCGGGGATTCATGGGTACAGGTCCTCAAGAGGCCGAAGTGCTTGCGTGCGAGCGCATCGATGCGGCGGCATCCGCGGCACTGCCCGCCGGCGCCCAAGACATGCGTCACAGCGGACAGCCCACACAAGAGGAGCGCCGTCAACGTCGTGAGCGGGCACAGGGCAAGGCCGCTCCCAAGGACCGCCAAGCTTCCTCGGCCCCCGAGGGCGAAATCGACATCCCCCAAGCACCCGAACAGGCATTACTCAACCCCACCGATACAGCACCAGACAACGCCGACCCCGGTATGGGATATATCTTTGAGCACACGCGCGGCCGAAAGTGCTTGGTCTTTGCCAACTCGCGCGAGGAGGCAGAGGCCGTATGCTCCATGCTGCGTAGCTACTGCGAGAGCCGGCACGAGCCCGACCGCTTCCTTATCCATCACGGCAACCTCTCGGCATCGCTACGCGAGACGGCAGAAGAGCTCATGCGCGACGAAGAACAGGCACAGACAACCGTCACCACCTCCACGCTGGAGCTCGGCATTGATATCGGTCGCCTGGAGCGCGCGTTCCAGATCGATGCACCGTTTACCGTCAGCTCCTTTTTGCAGCGCATGGGGCGCACGGGACGCCGCGATCTTCCGCCCGAGATGTGGTTTGTCATGCGCGAGGAAGAGCCCGAGCCGCGCACGATGATGCCCGAGACCATTCCGTGGAAGCTCTTGCAGGGCATCGCGCTCGTACAACTCTATCGCGAGGAAAAGTGGGTCGAGCCGCCCGAGCTCGATCGACTCCCCTACAGCCTGCTCTACCACCAGACTATGTCGACGCTTGCCAGCACCGGAGAGCTCACGCCGGCAGAGCTTGCCCAGCGTGTGCTCACGCTCAGCTATTTCCATCGCATCTCGGCCGATGACTATCGCGTACTGCTGCGCCACCTCATCAAGATCGACCACATCCAAGTCACCGAGGGCGGCGGGCTCATCGTGGGCCTCGCGGGCGAGCGCATCATTAACAACTTTAAGTTCTACGCCGTGTTCCAGGAAAACGAGGAGTTCACCGTTCGCAGCGAGTCGGCCGAGTTGGGCACGATCGTCAATCCGCCACCGCCCGGTGAGCGCATCGCCATCGCCGGACACTGCTGGATTGTCGAGGAAGTGGACTGGAAGCGCCACACCGTCTTTGCCACGCAGGTCAAGGGCCGGGTGCCGGCCTACTTTGGCGACTGCCCCGGCGACATCAATACACACGTACTCGAGCGCATGCGCAAGGCGCTCAACGAGCACGCGACATATCCGTACCTCATGGGTAACGCACGGGCCCGCTTGGCGCAGGCTCGCCATACGGCCGAGATTTCGGGTGCGGGAACTAAACCGCTCATTAACCTGGGCGGCGACACCTGGGTGCTCTTCCCCTGGCTGGGCAGCTACGCCTTTTTGGCGCTCGAGCGCATGCTCAAGATTAAATGTGCCGCGGAGCTGGGCCTTCGCGGACTCGACCCATCACGCCCGTACTTTATGCAGTTTAAGATGAAGGCCGACGAGGAGACGTTCTTTGAGGCGCTCGCCGCCGAGGCCGAGAAGGACTTTGATCCCATCGAGCTCGTCTATCCTGGCGAGGTGCCTTATTTTGATCGCTACGACGAGTACGTTCCCGAGGAACTCGTGCGCAAGGGCTTTGCCGAAGGCGTGCTCGACACCGAAGGCATGAAGCAGCGCGTTCTCGGCTGGCGCGACCACACATAAAACCCGTCTTTTTGGGACGGAGAGACTTACTTGTCGTGAAGGACGGTGCCGAGGAAGTCGGTGTCGAAGGGTACAGCTTCGGCAAAGACATAGTCGCCGTCGCTGGCGATGAGCAGGTAGTTCTCCTCGCCGCCGAACTCCGCATCGCCGCATGGGACCACCCAGGCGTGGGCGAATACCTCGAGTGCCGCGGCAACGCAATCGCGCAGGAACGTCACGTCGCTCCCCCTGTTCGCACTCACGATATTGGCAACATAGATGCCCCCGGGGTTAAGGCTGCCTCGCACCAAACGCAATGCCTCAACCGTCGCCAGCTCGCGTACGGGCTCGGCACCGCCAAAGCAATCGCTCACGACCACGTCGTAGCGACGATGACCCACGCTCGTCACGCCCAGATACGAGCGAGCCTCAGCGGTAATCACTCGCAGGCGATCGCCCACCGTGCGCTCCAGCTCGTCCAGGTAGAACCAACGGCGCGCCAGGCGCGTAATCTCGGCATCGTACTCAACGACGTCCATGCGCAAGTCCTCGTGCGACATCAGTGCAAACTTGGGATAGGCAAACCCGCCGCCGCCCAGCATGAGCATACGGTCGATACCATGCCCGTAAGCATCACGCATTGCGTCCTCAGCCTCAAACACGTCGTCAAACGCGCGGTAGTACGCAAAGACGGGCTCCGCCCAACGCTCGCCAACGTAGCTTGCGCTTTGGTAAACGCCGCCTTGCACCAATACACGGACTTCGTCGCCGCCCTCATCGTGCACGCGTTTCACACGCGCCAACCCATTGCGGGTTCGCGCAACCTGCAGACAGGCAGCACGGACAGCGACAGCGGCCGCGCCAAGCGCCGCGGCCCCCAGAGCAACGCCGGCAACGACGCCGGCAGAAACACTCGGCTTGTTCATCTAGAGCTCCTTTTGCAGATAAAGGCCATGGTCATAAAATCCAAGATGACGATAGTACTCACGTGTGCCAATCGCGCTAATCACGTTGATACGCGCATAACCCGCATCCCGGGCAATCTCGCACGCACGCTCTACGAGCAAACGCCCCAACCCGTGATGCTGCGCCGCCTGGCCTTGATCGCCCACGCGCGCCGCCATGCCATACACGTGAACCTCGCGAATCATCGCCTCGTCCGACACCGTCGGCAACTCGTCCGCATGCGCGGCAACAAACGCGCGGTCGGGCAGCGACAGGCGCAAAAAGCCCGCGATTTTGCCCTGCGGTGTCACCCACTGCAAAAAGCGCTCGCGCGTCACCGGCGTCTCGTACGCCACTTCCTCGTCAAGGGTCAACTCGTCCAGGTCGGCGCCCGCCGTGCTGATCTCGCGATAGCGAATCTCACGCACCGTCGCACCGTCACCCCGAGCAGCCAGGCGGTTCTCAACGAGCTGGCGCAGGTTGGGTTTCTTGTTGCCCACCATGATGTCATCGGAGCTAAAGTCGCGGATCATGCGGCTGATGCGGCAGAACGCCGGCGTCACCACGATGTCGTCGGCCAACACATCGAGCAGCTCGTCCTCTGTATAGGGGCGCCACTCGCCACGCTCGTAACAGCCCACCAGACGCGAGCCCTCGATGAGCGCGCACGGGTAGACCTTGACCTCGTCGGGCATAAAGGCGCCCTCGGTCATAAAGCGCTCGTAGTCGCGCTTGTCCCCATCAGGCGTGGCGCCCAGCAAGTTGAGCATAAAGTGCGCGTGGATCTTAAAGCCAAACAGACGCGCGAGCGAAAACGCCCGCTCGATCTGCGCCACCGAAATGCGGCGCTCGTTGATATCGAGTAGATGCTGGTCAAGACTCTGAATACCCATCTGAATCTTGGTGCAGCCCAAGCGGCGGATAAGTGTGAGGGCCTGCGGCGTTACGGCATCGGGGCGTGTCTCGATAACGAGCCCCACCACGCGATGCTTCGCCGTCTCGTTGATGCGCTGCTGACGCTCAAGTTCCTCCATCGTTGCCGCCTGCCACTCGGCAACCTCGCCCCACGGCGTGCCAGGGCCGTACAGACGACGCGCCGCGCGGTTGTAGCCGCCCACAGCAACATCCACGCGCTCCTGCTCTCCTGCAACACCGCTCGCGAGCTCGGCCTCGTCTGTCGCAATGCCGGCAGCCCGGTAGCGCTCGCGACGCTCCGCCACCACCGGCGGCAGAGCATCGGCGGGCGCATCGTCGAGCAGGCGCCCCGCCTCGGCACGACTTATGCCCGGACGCGCCAACATGGGATTTGCCGCCACGCTCGCCACCGCATCATCATTGAGCGCACGGAAGAGCTCCGACATAAACCACGTCTGATACCCTTGTGGATAGTCGCTCCAGGTACCGCCAAGCACAATAAGCTCAATTTTATCGGTCGCATGACCCATCTGCGAAAGCGCGGTCAGGCGAGCGCTCACCTGCAGATACGGGTCGAAGCAGTTTTGCTCCGCACGGGCGCATGCCGGCTCGGCGTGCAGATAGCTTTTAGGCATGCGCAGGTCGTTGGGGCAAAACAGGCAATCGCCCGAGCACGGCCAGGGCTTGGTGATGACGGTAATGGTCGCCACGCCCGAAGCCGTGCGACGAGGCTTCATGCGTAGCACCTGCAGCAGTTGACGCTCCAGCTCCGCATCGACATTCCATCCAGCCCAACGAGCCGGCTCCTCACGTTTAACCCGCTGGTAGAACGGCAGCAGACGGCGCTTGGCCAAATCGCGTTTGTCGGCACCCTCGCGGCGCGCCTCGGCATGTATCAGTTTGACGAGCGCCTTGTCGTCTACGGTCTCGCCGCAACGCAGGGCCTCGAGTATGTTCAAGATAATCTGTTCCATGCCCCCATTGTAAAGGCAAAGGCGCCGAAGCCCGTCACGGCTCCGGCGCCTCCATCAAACAGCGCGTCTATGGTTTATAAGTCTTCGATAACCACCCGTCACTCTGGATCAAACGACATGTCGCCCGAACCAACCTCAAAACGATACGTGGCGGACTTATCGCCATTATCGAATTCAAGATTCAAAATGGTCTCGCCGTCGTAGCCAAGCGGAAGGAAATCGCTCTCGAAGTCGCCGCTGCCCAAGGTGAGGCTCGCCTTAAAGCCCGTCGAGTTTGGAACCGTCATCTCCACATCGCCCGAGCCCACACTCACGTCCATCGACTTCGCGGGGGCCTGGTAGAGCTCGAACGTCACATCGCCCGAGCCGACCTCGGCGTCCAGGGTATCGGTCACGCTGCCCGTAAACTCTACATCTCCCGAGTCCAAAGTCAGGTTGAGGTCATGACACGCAATGCCCGCGACCGTCAGGTCACCCGATCCTACATTCGCTGTAATGCCCACCATGTTATCGGCAACTTCGCGCGGCAGTTCGACGGTAACCGTGCGGTCAATGGCGCGCTCGTCATCGCAATCGAACTGGCGAATCTTGAGCGTAGAGCCCTTGATTTCGGACAGGTTCTGGGTTGCCGCATCGAAGGCAACGGTCCCCGTTGCCACGCGACCGCTTTCAATTACGCGCACTGGGCCGCCGGAGACGTGTTTGACCTCGACCGTGCCCGACGTCACGTCCAAGTCAAGCGATGTGAACGCGTCGACATCAAACGTTTCGCTCGAAAGCTGCTGAGGCCGAGCGGAATAGTTGCCGCCATCCAAAAGATCGTCCTCGTCAACCGCATTGTCCATACCAGACAACCCGGATACAACATCGTCGAGGTCCCACGGGCCATCAAAATGAATCAATGTCCGCGAAGTGCCAAAGACAAGCCCGATGATGAGCACAAACGCTCCGATGCCAATGCCCAAGCGCCTCTTAGACTCATGCGAGAGCTTCATCATTCATCACCTTCTTTGGCACTCGACTCAGCGGTGGTCGCGGCAGCCATGTCAGCGTCAACCGCTGTGAAAACGTCCTCCCCCTTAGTCCTAGCGACCGCCGGCGCCGGACCAACCTGGATATCCCCGCGCGCCCAATCGCCATCGAGCGCACGCGCCACCCAGTGATAGATGGGGATCGTAAAGAAGATCAGCGCGGCAAAGGGACCGGCACCAAACAGGAACATCAGCAAAAAGAACAGTAGCCAACACACGGCCCAATACGGGAACGACTGGAACGGGCCCTTCACCGGAGTCGAGCCAACCGCGGTGCCACTCGTCGCCTGCGCCGTAGCGGCATTGGCGGCCTGCGCACTCCAGCTTGCCGCTTGCGCCGCCTTGGCCGCAGCATCACTCGCCTGCGTTGCCGCCTCGGTAGCGCGCGCCGCCGCCTCATGGGTGCGAGCACGCTCTGCCGCCTCGGCCTCGCGCTGACGGGCGCGGTCCTCGTTCTCAAACTCGATATCGTCCTCGATCTCGTCGCTCGGATTGAGCAGCTCGTCCAGGCTCACGCCATAGAGTTTGGCGAGCGAGATTAGGTTCTCGGTATCGGGCGAGCTCTCCGCGCGCTCCCATTTACTGACTGCCTGGCGCGACAGCCCCAGCTTTCGCGCCAGCCCTTCTTGGCTAAAACCCTTGCTGCGACGAAGGTCGGCGAGCCGCTGCGCAGTTTCTACATTCATGGTTCCTCCTATGTGATGCCAGCCGTGCCGCCGGACCGTTTTTGTTCTTAAGGCGCCTTGCACAGTTAAAAATCTATCCGCCACCGCCAAAAGCATGCCACCTATTCTAGTGAGATTATTGACAACCGGCGGTTGCGGGCACATATGAGCTGCGGAAATGTGTCCAAACAAAGCAATGACCCACGGCTCGGTTGTCCCCGTTGCGGCGTTAACGGTAGTATGGTCGTACTGTTTATTCCGCACCGCCAACGGAGGGAGTCCCGCGCCGTGAACCGCGATTTCGCCTCATCGCTCATCCAGCTCAACAATACGTTCTATCGCGAGCACTCCGCCTCCTTCTCCGATACGCGCCAGGCCCCGTGGCCCGGCTGGGTACGTACCATGGATATCGCGCTCGAACAGCTCGACGTCGCCACAATCGAGCATCCCGTCCGCGTCTTCGATCTCGCCTGCGGCAACATGCGATTCGAGAACTTTGCCGCCGGCGGCGCACTTGCCGCCAAGGGCGTCGACGGCGCAAACCCCTCGGCAGACGCCAGCTGCCCGTTTGAGTTCTATGGTGTCGACTCGTGTCAAGATTTGGCTATCGATGCACATGGCCACGCCCTGCGCATTCCCAACCTGCACTTCCAGGAACTCGACGCGCTCGATGCCCTCATGAAGCTCAACCCCGCCGAGACGCCCGATGTCCTTTTCGACGCACCGCTCGCCGACATCTCGGTCTGCTTTGGCTTTATGCACCACGTGCCGTCATGCGAGTATCGTGTACGCGTGCTCGACGCCCTGGTGCGCCAGACGCGCCCGGGCGGCATCATCGCTATCAGTTTTTGGGAGTTTATGAACGACGAGCGCATGGCGCGCAAGGCCGTTCGCGCCGAAGCCCGCGCCGAGCTCACCCCGCCGTTTGAGGGTTACGATTCCGCGCAGTTTGAAGCCGGCGACCACCTTATTGGCTGGCAAAACGACCGTCACGCCTACCGTTATTGCCATCACTTTGACGATCAGCAGATCACCGACCTGGTGCGCGGCGTCCGTACGTTCTACAAGAGCGGCGAGGTCCCCGTGCGCGAGCTTGAGCGCTTCCATGCTGACGGTCGCAGCGGCGATCTCAACCGCTATGTGATTCTCAAGCGCCTGTAGGCACCGACGACTCGCCGTCGAGCCGCACCGCGTCTTTCGGGCAAACTATGCCCGCCCCTTTTTCAACCCATTGATGGAACGCGCAGCCATGCGTTCCATACTTATGACCAAGGAGCCTCATGGGAGCCGTCCACGTTCGCACGCCTAAGAACTTTGTGCTCGAGGAGCGCCTGGAGCGCTACGCCGATGCAATTGAGACGAACCCCGAGGCCTATGCCGGAGATTGGCGCGAGGCCTGTGCGCCAGTTGGCAGCAAGCCCTTCGAACACCTTCACCTGGACCTTGGTTGTGGCAAGGGAACGTACCTTGTAGAGCGCGCGACCCACGAGCCAAACACCCTCTTTATCGGTATGGACCAGGAGCCCATCTGCATCGCCTATGCCGCGCAGAAAATCTGCGAGCAGGAGCTATCAAACGTACTCGTCCTGCCCCGAGGCGCCGCATCGCTGCCGCAGCTGTTTGCCGCAGGCGAGCTCGATGCCATTACCATTAACTTTCCCACGCCGCAGCCCAAGGCCAAGTACGCCAAAAAACGACTCGTCCATGTCGACCATCTGATGCTCTACCGCCCGCTCTTTTCAGCCGGCGCCACCGTCACGCTGCGCACCGACAGCAAGCCGTTGCGCGATTACGCCCTGGGGCAGTTTGCCGCGGCAGGCTACGACACGCTTTGGGTAAGTGACGACGTCCGCCGCGACCATCCCGAGCATCCCGAGACCGAATATGAATGCCGCACGCGCGAGATGGGTGCCGCCGTCTATGGCATCTGCGCCACACCCGGCGAGAAGCCTACCGAAGAGCAACTCGCAGCAGGCCGAGAGCAGGAGCAAAGCCTTGCCTGTTACCTGCCCGAAAACCTCGATGAGCTCACCTACGTGCCTCTCGGCATGGAAGAGGCCGTCGAGAACTTTAAAAACCGTGCCCGCAAAGGCAAGAAGCGCCTGCCGCAAGAGTCCTAGGGGCTTCTTATGGTCGTGGCGTCGGCAAACAAGCGCGAATAGGCGCCAACGAACGACCCTCAAACCTAAGTGAGTAGACTTTTTTGCAATAGCCAAGCACAACCCGCATAACGAAAACTAAAACCGCAGGTAAATCCCTTACGCAAAAGTCATGTGCTCGCGATATTGCAAAAAGTCTACTCACTTAGCCGGCAACTGCACCAAGCGGCTGGGCAGAACGCCCATTTCCTGCATTTTCTCGCGCGCTGGCACCCCGCGCCGCCGCTACGCCATAATAGTTGGCGGATAATCGCGAGAGAAAGCAACCACATGGCACAAACCACGACAGATACCGCCGCCAGCACCGTCTCCGTCGCCGGCGCTGCCAGCTCATTCTCGGGCGGCACGGGAACCGAAGCCGAGTTCGGCTCGCTCGGCGCGCTCTCCCCCACCTGGTGGGAGCCCGAGGACGGCAGTGAGCCCGAACCATGGCTCACGCCCGATCAGGCCTTCGAACGCTTCTTTGAATGGACGAGCGACCGCGGCATTGAGCTGTGGGACCACCAAGAAGAGGCCCTCATGGACCTGGCTGCCGGCGATCACGTCATTTTGGGCACACCGACCGGATCGGGTAAATCGCTCGTCGCGCTGGGCATGCTCTTTATGGGCATGGCTCAGGGCAAGCGCTGCTATTACACGGCCCCCATCAAGGCCCTGGTCAGCGAAAAGTTCTTCGATCTGGTACAGGTGCTCGGCCGCGACAACGTCGGTATGATCACCGGTGATACGCATATCAACACCAAGGCGCCCGTCATCTGCTGCACGGCCGAAATCCTTGCCAACGATGCGCTGCGCGAGGGTGAGGACGCCGATGTGGGCTGTGTGGCCATGGATGAGTTCCACTACTTTGCCGACCCCGATCGCGGTTGGGCCTGGCAGGTGCCGTTGCTCACCCTGCCCCACACGCAATTCATGCTCATGAGCGCCACGCTCGGCGATGTCACCGCCATCGCCGCCTCGCTCGAGGAGCACACCGGCGCTGCTTGCGACTTGGTTGTCGATGCCCCGCGTCCTGTTCCGCTGAGCTACGACTATGTGACGACCTCCCTCGAGGGCACGGTCGAGCTGGCCATGCGCCGTGGCGAGGCCCCGCTCTATATCGTGCACTTTAGCCAGGATGCCGCACTTTCAACGGCACAGTCGCTCGCCAATTTTGGCATCGCCAGCAAGGAGCAACGCGAGGCCATCAAGGAGGCGGCCAAGGGCACGAGCTTCTCGACGGCCTTCGGCAAGATTCTCAAACGTCTGCTTGGATGCGGCGTCGGCGTGCACCATGCTGGCATGTTGCCGCGCTATCGCCTATTGGTCGAGCGCCTGGCGCAGCAGGGCCTACTGCCCGTCATCTGCGGCACCGATACACTCGGCGTCGGCATCAACGTGCCCATCCACACCGTGGTCCTCACCGCGCTCACTAAGTTCGATGGCTACAAGATGCGTCGTCTGCGCGCCCGCGAGTTCCATCAGATTGCCGGTCGCGCCGGCCGCTCGGGCTTCGATACCGAGGGCATGGTGATCGCCGAGGCACCCGAGCACGAGATCGAGAATGCCAAGCTTATGGCCAAGGCGGGCGACGATCCCAAAAAGCTCCGCAAGATTAAAAAGAAGAAGGCCCCCGAGGGCTTTGTCACCTGGAACAAGCAGACCTTTGAGCGCCTGATCGAAACGCAGCCCGAAACGCTCAAGCCACGCCTGCGCATCACGCACTCCATGGTGATTAGCGTGGTCGAGCAGGGCGGCGATGCCCGCGCCCGCGTACACGACCTCATCGAGACGAGTCTGCAGACTCCCGAGGAAAAGGCCAAGCTCGAGGTTCGCGCCGACGAAATCTTCGCCACGCTCATCGATTCCGGCGTCGTCGTTCGCACCGAGGTGCCGCCCGCACCCGACGCCCCGACTGACGCCGCACCAGACATCGACTATGCGCTGACGGTCGATCTGCCCGAGGACTTCGCGCTCGATCAGCCGCTCTCGCCGTTCTTGCTTGCCGCATTGGAGCTGCTCGATCCCGAGAGCGAGACCTATACCATGGACCTGATCTCAATGGTCGAGGCAACGCTCGAAGATCCCAAGCAAGTGCTGCGTGCGCAGGAGCGCGCCGCACGCGATCGCGCTATGGCCGAGATGAAGGCCGACGGCATCGAGTATGAGGAGCGTCTGGAGCGCATTCAAGACGTCACGTACGAAAAGCCGCTCGAGGATTTGCTCGACGCCGCTTTTGACAAGTACTGCCAGGAAGTACCCTGGGCAAACGACTATCAGCTCTCTCCCAAGAGCGTCCTGCGCGATATGCTGGAAAGCGCGAGCGATTTTAAGGGCTACATTCAAAAGCTCGGCATCGCCCGCTCCGAGGGTATTTTACTGCGCTACCTGGCAGAGGCCTACCGTTCGCTCGACCGCACCGTGCCCATCGAGAAGCGCGACGAGCGCCTGCGCGACATTATCTCGTGGCTGGGCTTTGTGGTGCGCTCGGTGGACTCGAGCCTGGTGGACGAGTGGGAAAACGCCGGCAACCCGGCTGCCCTCGACGCCGCGCCGCCGCAGGGCATCGACGAGGTCGTTGCGGACCGTCGCGGCTGCACGCTGCTGGTGCGCAACGCGCTCTTCCGCCGCGTGACCCTTGCCGCCCGCGAGCACGTTCGCGACCTGGGCGAGCTCGACGACGACTGGGGCATGAGCGAGATCCGCTGGCAAAAAGCGCTCGACGCTTACCACGAGCAGCATGAGGAGATCCTCACCGACGGAGATGCCCGCAGCGCCGCGATGTTTTCCATCGATGAGTCCGACGAGAAAACCACGCACGTATGGCACGTGCACCAGATCTTTGCCGACGAGGACGGCGACCACGACTTTGGCATCATGGGCGATGTCGATCTGGACGCCACGCAGGACGGCGGCGAGGTCATCTTCAAAAACTACCGCGTCGGCTTTATCGAGGACCTGCTCGAGGACTAGCCGCACATACTGGAACAAAACGAAGCGGGGCCGCTGGTAACATCGCCAGCGGCCCCGCTTTTGCACTATACGCTATGCCTTACTCGGCATCCTCGACCTCATACGAATCCGCCTCGGCTGGCTCATCGTTTGCCTCTGGCGCGGCCCCGCGTGCCTCGTCAAACGCCGCCTTCATGGTCTTGTTGCCCCACGTGAGCTTGCGAATGGTAAGCTCATCGGCCTTGTTGTGGGCCAGGCGCAGATTCTCGGTGCTGCGGCGCAAATCGTCCTTGGTCTTCTCGAGCTGCTTGATGGCGGCATCGATTTCCTTGATCGCCGACTCGAATTGCTTACTCGCCAGGTTGTAGTTGCGCGAGAAGCCGTCCTTGAACTTCTCCATCTTGGCCTCGAAGTTCGTGACATCGATATTCTGCTGCTTGTACTCCGCCAGCTCCTGCTTATAGCGCAGCGAACCCATGGCGGCGTTGCGCAGCAGCGTAATCATGGGAATGAAAAACTGTGGGCGAATCACGTACATCTTCTCGTAGCGATAGCTCACGTCGACTATCCCTGCGTTATAGAGCTCGCTCTCGGGCTCGAGCAGTGTGCAGAGTACCGCGTACTCACAGCCTTTCTGGCGACGATCGTGATCGAGTTTCTTAAAGAAGTCCTCGTTTTTGTGTTTGGTCGCAGTCTCGTCGTTCTCATTTTTCATCTCGAACATAATCGAGATGATCTCGTTGCCGCTCGCGTCGCACTCGCGGAAGATAAAGTCGCCCTTGGTGCCCTCGGACGCATCGTTGTCTTTCTCGAAGTACGCGTTAGGAAACGCCGTCATGCGCAGACGGTTAAACTCGGTCTCGCAGTGCTGCTCGAGCGACTCGCCCACCATCTTGGTGGACAGGCGGACCTTCATGTCCTTAAGGCGCTCAATCTCTTCATCCTTGTAGCGAATCAGGTCATCGCTCGCGCGCTTGGCCTGCGCAAGCTCGAGCTCGTGTGCCGCCTTGGCCTGTTCCTCGCGAGAATCGCGCACCGCCAGCTCGCTCGTCAGCTTGGCACGTGCCTCATCGCGCTCTCGCTCCGCCGCGGCGACCGCCTCCGACAGGTTCATTTTTGCCATCAGTTCCTGCTCACGCAACTGGGCACGCAGACCCTCGGCCTCTTGCTCAGATTGTGCCTTTGCGGCGGAAAACTTCTCCTGTACCGTCGCGCGGTAGTCAGCAAGCGCGCGCTCAGCTTCACCGCGAGCAGCATCGAGCTCGCGCTGCGACTCTGCCGCGGCAGCGGCAAGCGCCATCTCCTGGGCCTTGTCCGCCGCGGCAAGCCTGGCCTGCAGCTCGGCAATCTGAGCATCACGTGCAGCCAAATCGTTTTGAGCAGCATTGCGCGCCACCGACTCGACGAGCTTGGCTTCGTCATCTTTGCGCTCCAGCTGCGCGCGCAAATTGTCGATTTCTCGCTGAAGCTCGGCGTTTTCCTTTTGAGCATCGGCACGGGCCTCAACCGCCACGCGCTGACTTGCGCTCTCGCGCTCTGTGGCAGCGCCCTCGAGCTTGGCGCGCAGCTCGGCAAGCTCAGCGTCGCGCTTGGCAACCTCTTGTGCCAGCTTCTGCTCCGCGGCGTTCTTCTGCTCGACAAGTTGAGCGTTGCGCTGAGACTCTGCCTTTTGCAAGGCAGCCGTCGAACGCGAGCGCTCAAGCTCCAGCGCCTGCTCGCCCTCGCGCTGGACTGCCTTCACACGCTCATCCAGGTCGCGCGAAAACTCGGCATTGCGCACTTGCTTGACGATGTCCGCATAGCCAGACGCATCGACCTTAAAAACTTCGCCACAATGCGGGCACTTGATCTCGTTCATAGCAGCTCCTCGATGGACGCAAATTTCAACCGCTTACACTCTACCGCGCCGCACGGACAAAAAAGACGCCGCCGCCATAATGGCAACAGCGCCAGAACCACCACAAAGGTGCCTGTCCTTTGTGGTGGTTCGAGAATTACAGCCCAAAGAAGCTAAGAATCTGATCGCGGCTTACGGGCTTGTAGTCGTTGGCATCGAGGCCGACATCGTAGCGAAAGATAGGACGTTCGCGATCGCGGTTGCGTGCGTTGGTGCGGTCTCCCCTGCTGTGGATATGCCCGTGCAGCATGATGGCGCCACGCGCCTTGCCATTCCAGCTGAGCATGGGGTAATGGCTCAACACCAGGCGATGGCCCTTGGCATAGCCGGGAGCAATCTCCAGGTAATCATGCACGTCTTCCCAGATTTGGGGCGCAGCTGGATCTTCCCAATCGCCGTCATGGTTGCCCCGTATGAGCGTCACGTTTTGGCAGGCAATACGCTCGCGCAGGCGCACAGCATCCGCTAGGGGCAAGCGATAGGTAAAGTCTCCCAAGATATAGAGACGGTCGTCCGCCGCCACGCACTCATTCACGGCATCGATGACCTTGCGGTTCATCTCCTCGACCGAATCAAACGGTCGGTCCATGTCGTGCAGGATATTCGTGTCGCCCAGGTGCAGGTCGGCGGTAAACCACATCATCGTCTCTGTCCTCATTTCGCAACGTGTTCAACTCGTGCTAAGTATACAGACGCAGCGATGCGGCGGTTATCCAAAGAGCCCGCCGAACAGTCCGCGGCGGCGCTTGTCTTGCTTTTTCGAAGCGTCACCCTGAGTTTTCTTGTCCTGCCGCTTCTTACGGTCCTGCTCCAGCTCATCATCGTCGAGCAGCATATCCCACTCAAACGGGTCATCCGTCAGATCGAACAGGCCATCGTCATCAAACATGGCAGCCTCCCTTACCGACTAGCGAGCATCCACCACGTAGAGGCCAACGCGCACCTGGTGCCACGGGCTACGCTCGGGGGCAACCTGCTGCACGCGCGCCTCAAATACACCCTCGTGTCCGTAATACATCATCACGGATAGCGGGCCGACCTCGTTTCCCGGAACATAGCCGAGCTTGGTGTTGCCGTAATAGATCGCAACCGCCTCAGGGTCATGGGGATTATCGCGCTCGGCACACAGCGTCAGCTTATCGCCGACCTTAAGATCGCCCAGGACCAAGGCACCGTCGGCATACTGAAATCCTGCGATATGAAACGACAAAAGAACACGTGAAGGCTCGTACATGGCAGCTCCTCTAACGGCCGGATAAACCGGCGCTTAACCTTATTGAGAAGTCTACGAACTCGTGCGGACATCATTTCGCCCGCAACTAAGCAGCGTTTCCGCACCAATAGTCATAGGCGGATTGCCAAGGGTCGCTCGCACCGTTTGAAGCAAACGCTGCCTCGTTATTGTCAGCATATTCATCCGGGCTCGCGTAGTCTGTCGGATCGTCAGGCACCGCATCGAGAGTGCCTTTGTCGACCATCGCGCCACTCGCCGTCCGATCGGGCAGGTCTCGACCGAGGATTTGCCCAGGCACTGCCCAGTAATTACTGCCCTGGTTATACTTGCTAACCTTTATGACTCGGCCATCGCGGACAATGGCCCCAAACACCACATCATCCGTTCCATTCTGAGCACGCCAATAATACGGAGTTCCACCAGAGAACAGGCTGCCGCCGCTGATGACTTCCCTCTCTTCGTCATGTACGCCAAGCCAGGTTTGATCAATCAGGCTCGCGTCCATATCTTTAAAAGGAAGCCCCTCGGCAATCGCTTTCCCATCAGGGCGCTCGGTCAATGCGGGCTTTTGCTCCGGCTCTTGCCCTGACTCAAGCTCGGCCAGCATGGCTTCAATTTCAGCGGATGTATGAACAAATGGGGACGAGCCCGCTTTCTCTTGGGCAGACGAGGCACCGTCTCCACTCGAGTCCGACGCGGCGGGCGAGCATGCCGCCAGACAGAACAATGCCGCTGTTACCGCCAAGGATATGCCAGCGAATCTACGGATACCGTCTATCAATCCCATTGACCCCACCCGCGCCCTATCTTATCTGATTCTAGTGTACAAACATGCGCACGAACTTGTGCTTCCAGCTTGCGTAAGGAGCATAGCGAAATGGCACGTCCAGCCACGTTGCCTTGTTCACGATGCTCTTCTTATGGCTAAACGTATCGAAGCTCTCGCGTCCATGGTACTGCCCCATACCGCTCGCTCCCATGCCGCCAAAGCCCATATGACTCGTGGCCAAATGCATAATGGTGTCATTAACACAGCCACCGCCAAAGGGCACGTTACGCACAAAGCGCTGTTGAACTGCGCGATCCTGGCTAAAGATATACAGGGCCAGCGG
This sequence comes from uncultured Collinsella sp., assembly GCA_902495645.1. Lineage (GTDB taxonomy): Bacteria > Actinomycetota > Coriobacteriia > Coriobacteriales > Coriobacteriaceae > Collinsella. Next base: position 60,982 of record CABUXY010000010.1, read on the forward strand.
CGTCGGACGATCCGTAATAAACGCTTCGGCCTCGTCTAAGCTCTCAAACGTCAGCACCGGTAAGATGGGACCGAAGATCTCCTCCTGCATTACGGCGTCATCGGGGGCCACGCCGTCCAAAATCGTCGGCTCGATCTTGAGCGAAGCCTCGCGCGCGGCACCTCCCAGCACAACCTTATCGGGATCGATCAGTCCGCGTACGCGCGCAAAATGCTTAGCATTGACGATATGCCCGTAGTCCTCGTTATCGAGCGGATGCTCGCCAAACATACGGCTGACCTCCTCCTTGATGAGGCCCAGCAGCTCGTCGTGCACGCACGTATCGACCAGCAGGTAGTCGGGCGCCACGCAGGTCTGCCCCACGTTGAGCCATTTACCAAAGGCGATACGCCGCGCCGCGACCTTTAAGTTTGCCGTCGCATCCACGATGCAGGGGCTCTTTCCGCCCAACTCAAGCGTCACGGGCGTAAGGTTTTTACTTGCGCGCTCCATGACGAGCTTGCCGACTGGAACGCTACCGGTAAAGAAGATCTTGTCCCAGCACTCATCGAGCAGCGCTTCGTTTTCGGCGCGCCCGCCCTCGACAACCGTCACCAGACGCGGATCAAATGCCTCTTCACAGATTTGCCTGAGCACCGCGCTCGATGCCGGAGCATAGGCGCTCGGCTTGATAACCACGGTATTGCCCGCGGCAAGGGCGCCAGCGAGCGGCTCGAGCGTCAGCAAAAACGGATAGTTCCAGGGCGCCATGATGAGCGTGACACCATAGGGCACGGCTTGCGTTTTGCACACGCTCACGGCGTTAGCGAGGTCGCACGGACGCAGGCGCGGACGACTCCATCGAGCCACATGCGCAATCTGATGGCGAATCTCGGAAAGCGACGTGCCAATCTCGCACATGTAGGCCTCGTCATGCGACTTACCCAAATCGGTCTTGAGCGCATGGGCAATATCGGCCTCGTGGGCCCGCACCGTATCGCGTAAGCTCGCGAGCGCGCGACGTCGAGCATCGACATCAAACGTGGCGTGCGTCTTAAAGTAGGCGCGCTGATCGCCGACGATGCGCGCAATTTCCCCGGTGTTCATGGACCCTCCTAGTTCTCGCCCTCAAACATACCACCTGCAACGACTTCGTACATATGCTCGAGCTCCAAGCGGTCCATCAAAAGCGGAACGGGGTACAGGGGATTGGCCTCGGCATCGGCATGCGCCGCCATTTCAGGAATGTCGGAGCGGCGAATACCTGAGACATATTTGGGGATTCCCAGGGCCCCGTTCATGCGGTCGACCCAATCGATAAAGGCCTCGGCCGCAAGACCATCCTGTGCGGTAGCCGACGCAATGCCCGCCATGCGAGCGAGGTCGGCAAGCTTGGGAGCAGCAGCTTCGCCATAGGCGCGAAGCATATGCGGCAGGATAATGGCGTTAGCCAAGCCGTGCGGAATCCCGTAGCGCCCGCCCAAGCTGTGTGCGATGGCATGAACGTATCCAACATAGGAGCGCGTAAAGGCAACACCCGCCTTATACGCCGCCGCAAGCATATTGCGACGTGCATGCATGTTGTCGCCATGCTCATAGGCCTCGAGCAAATTGTCGTGGATGAGCTGAACCGCCTGTCGCGCCATCTTGCGCGTATAGGGCGTGGTGCTTCGCCCGATAAAGGCCTCGACGGCATGCGTCAGGGCGTCCATCCCCGTCTGCCCCGTAATGGAGGCGGGCAGGCCGCGCGTAAACTCGGGGTCGCGCACCGCAAGGCGCGGGATAAGCACAAAGTCGTTAATGGGGTACTTGTAGTGCGTCTCGTCATCGGTAATTACCGCTGCAAGTGTGACCTCGCTTCCCGTGCCTGCCGTGGTGGGAACGGCGATGAGCAGCGGCAAGCGACGATGAATCCGCAGCAGCCCGCGCATCTTGTTGATGGGCTTGTTTGGCTGCGCGATGCGTGCCCCCACGCCCTTGGCACAGTCCATGGCCGAGCCACCGCCAAAGCCGATAATGGCCCGGCAGTCGTTCTCGCGATACAGCGCCGCCGCTTCCTCCACGTTTGAGACCGTGGGGTTCGCACGCGTTTCGGCATAGACCGTAACGCCAATTCCTCTGGATGCGAGCGCCGTCTCGAGCGGCGCCGTGAGCCCCAGACGGGCAATGCCGGGATCCGTTACCATAAGAACCCGCTGTATCGAGCGCTTTTGAAGCACCGCGGGCATATCCTCGGCATGCTCCAAAATGCGTGGCTCAGTATAGGGCAGCACCGGCAATGCGATGCGAAAAACCGTTTGATACGTTCGGCACCAGGCGCGGCGGGCTAGATGCATAAAGGAAACTCCTTCATTTGTTGATTCGTCAACATTTGCTCGACCGATTGTACTCAGCGGCGGTCAAAGACGGCCTGCCAATCGTTAATCAATCAACATCTTCATATCTCAAAATTGTTTTATTAAAAATCATTCCTAATAGGCTTCACTTTCAGTCTCATTTATGGATAATAGAACTCGTCAAGACGCACGTCCGGAGAGGGCCCTTATGGGACCGGGCGAGCGCACCATCGCCATCGATCGAAAGGATCGAATCATGAAGTTTGTTTGCCCCGTTTGCGGTTATGTGGAAGAGTTCGACGGCGACCAGCTGCCCGAGGACTTCAAGTGCCCCCAGTGCGGCGTTCCCGGTTCTCGTTTCCTGAAGCAGGAGGAGGGCCAGCTCGAGTGGGCTGCCGAGCACGTCGTGGGCGTCGCCAAGATGGAGGGCGTCTCCGAGGACATCGTTGCCGACCTGCGCGCCAACTTTGAGGGCGAGTGCTCTGAGGTCGGTATGTACCTGGCCATGGCTCGCGTCGCTCATCGCGAGGGCTACCCCGAGATCGGCCTGTACTGGGAGAAGGCTGCCCACGAGGAGGCCGAGCATGCTGCCAAGTTCGCTGAGCTCCTGGGCGAGGTCGTGACCGACTCCACCAAGAAGAACCTCGAGATGCGCGTTGAGGCCGAGAACGGCGCCACCGCCGGCAAGACCGATCTCGCCAAGCGCGCCAAGGCCGCTGGCCTCGATGCCATCCATGACACCGTGCACGAGATGGCTCGCGACGAGGCCCGCCACGGCAAGGCTTTCGCCGGCCTGCTCAAGCGCTACTTTGGCTAAGCCAACCGCCTGAGACATAACCTCTAGCTCGATGAGGCCCGGACCATATTGGTTCGGGCCTTTTTCGTGGGATTATTGCAGCTGTTCTTGAAGAACGATGAGCGACTGATGGCTCAGGTCGTCGTATTGTATGAGAACGCGAGATGGAGCGTTCTTAGTCGATGCCCGATCATCCGTCCACAGGCAATCGGCGATGTCAACATAGGAAATACGAGCGCTAGCAAGGGCCTTCGCGAAACTCTCCCCCGCCCTGTCCTCGGCCAGGGCAACGGTGCAGTAAAGGCCCGCGTCTGCATGCTCGATCGAGACCTCCCCTGCCGGAAACGCCTTCCGCACAAGCGCCATCAGGCCATCACGCGCCTCGCGAGCACGAACGCGCACGCGGTTCACATGCCGCTCGTAATCACCCGATTCCAGCAAACGAGCCAAAGCGACCTGGTCAACAGAGCTCACCGACGAGGCGTAGAAACCAAGGTTGCGCCTAAACCGCTCCATTAACTCATCGGGCAACACCATGTACGCCAAACGCAACGCCGATGAAAGGCTCTTCGAAAACGTGTTGGTGTAGATAACCGACTGGGCGGCATCGATCGACGCGAGCGCGGGAATCGGCTTGCCAGCAAGGCGAAACTCACAATCAAAGTCATCTTCGATGAGATACCGACCTGGTCGCTCGGCGGCCCAGCTCAGAAGCGCATAGCGACGCGCAATGCTCGTCACAAGGCCGGTCGGATACTGATGGGACGGCATCAGGTGAAGGACATCGGTCCCGCTTTTCTGCAGAGTGCTCAAGTCCACGCCCTCATCATCCAACGGGATATGTCGAACTTGGCAGCCCATAGCCTGATAGATACGCGTCAGACGCAAATAGCCCGGATCCTCAACCGCATACACCTTGTCCGCGCCAAGCAACTGAACCAACATGGTATCGAGCAGCTGGGCGCCCGCACCGATAACGATGTTGTTGGGGTCGACATTCATACCCCTTGTCCCGTGCAGATGGTGAGCAATTGCGCGTCGCAGCCGAGCAGTGCCCTGCGCCGGTGCGGGCGAAAAGATTTCGCGCTCGTCTTCGGATGCCAGCGTCGCCCGTAGCGCGCTTTGCCAAAGCCGCGCCGCCTCCAAAGCAGAAGGAGAAAGCGCATCGAATCGCTCGACCTGTCCGTTGACATCATGCACGCTGGGGCCCACAGAGACGACATCTCGGTCGATGCCCTCCGCAGCCGAAGCCAAAACCGGTGCATCCGGAAGCTCGCAAGCGTAGTAGCCACGACGCGGCATTGAGCAAATATAGCCCTCAGCGAGTAACTGGCTATATGCATTCTCGATGGTAATGACACTGATTCCCAGATGACGGGCAAAGGCGCGCTTAGACGGAAGATGCTCCCCCGCCACAATACGTCCAGCAACAATATCATCTCGGATTTGCTGGTAAACATACTCATAAAGCGATGCCTCGCCACGTTTTTCCAAATTGTAGTCAAGCATGAGTTTGCCACCTGACCTTATCGAGCTGTTCAATCTGGTATTAAGCTGACCTTATTATTATCTCGAAAACTGAGTATTTCGCCATACCCAGCTCCCCGATAGGATGTTCCGTCAAGCAATGCACATGCCAACCAAGGGAGCAACCATGGCAGAACAGACCAGCAAGGCCGATCGCGTCAAACTCAATCGCGAACTCGCGCAGATGCTCAAGGGCGGCGTCATCATGGACGTCACCACACCCGAGCAGGCGCGCATCGCCGAGGAGGCGGGCGCCTGCGCCGTCATGGCACTCGAGCGCATTCCGGCCGACATCCGCGCCGCAGGCGGCGTCTCGCGCATGAGCGACCCCAAGATGATCAAGGGCATCCAAGAGGCCGTCTCCATCCCTGTTATGGCCAAGTGCCGCATCGGTCACATCGTCGAGGCGCAGGTCCTTCAGGCCATCGAGATCGACTACATCGATGAGTCCGAGGTTCTCTCCCCTGCCGATGACGTCTATCACATCGACAAGACCCAGTTTGACGTGCCGTTTGTCTGCGGCGCCCGCGATCTGGGCGAGGCGCTGCGCCGTGTTGCCGAGGGCGCCACGATGATTCGCACCAAGGGTGAGCCGGGTACGGGCGACGTCGTTCAGGCCGTGCGTCACATGCGCAAAATCCAAAAGCAGATCCGCGACGTTGTTGCCCTGCGCGACGACGAGCTCTTTGAGGCAGCCAAGCAACTGCAGGTTCCGGTCGAGCTGGTGCGCGAGGTCCATGCCACGGGTAAGCTTCCCGTCGTGAACTTTGCCGCCGGCGGCGTAGCGACCCCCGCCGACGCCGCGCTGATGATGCAGCTGGGCGCCGAAGGCGTCTTTGTCGGCTCGGGCATCTTTAAGAGCGGCGACCCCGCCAAGCGCGCAGCCGCCATCGTCAAGGCCGTGGCAAACTTCACCGATGCCAAACTCATTGCCGAGCTTTCGGAGGACCTGGGCGAGGCCATGGTGGGCATCAACGCCGACGAGATCGAGATTATCATGGAAGAGCGCGGGCGCTAGTCCAGCAGAAAGGATCGCACATGAGCGATTATGCAGACCAAACGGTCGCCGTGCTGGCGGTCCAAGGCGCTTTTGCCGAGCACGAGACAAGACTAGCCGAGCTTGGCGCACACTGTATTGAGCTGAGGCAGGCGCCTGATTTAAAGCAGGACTTTGACCGTCTGGTACTTCCCGGCGGCGAGTCTACCGTTCAAGGGAAGCTGCTTGATGAGTTGGGCATGCTCGAGGAGCTTCGTGCCCGCATCTCTGAAGGCATACCCGTCCTGGGCACCTGTGCCGGCCTAATTCTGCTGGCTCACGACCTTGCCGCCCATGACGATAAGGGCACGCCGCGTTTGGCAACCATGGATGTACTTGTCGAGCGCAATGCCTACGGCAGGCAGCTCGGCAGCTTTCGAACCAAGGGGCAGCTAGCCGGCATCGACGGTGAAGTGCCACTGACGTTTATCCGCGCGCCCCGCATCGTCGAGGTCCACGGCGACGCCAAGGCCTTAGCGAAAGTCGACGGCCGTATCGTCGCCGCCCGTCAGGGCAGCCAGCTCGGCGTAACCTTCCACCCCGAACTCGACGAAGACACCCGCCTCCACGAACTGTTCCTACAAATGTAGACAGAGTAGAAACGAGTGTGGATTTTCGGGCACATAACAAATGAGAGTGGATAATCTCCCACTTTGAACTTGAATGCAGGCTCAAACCGGGAGATTATCCACTCTCATGCTATGTAGTCGTTGGGGACGTTCTTAAACGACTAGTCAAATAAGAACGTCCCCAACGACTACCTTTTTGGCGGGTTTTGATCAAGGCAACGCCGATGTTTTGGTGCCGACAGACACTATGACCCAATCCGAGGGCACTAAAAAGATAGGAGCCCCCGCTCGTGACCGCGGGTCGGGGCTGCGACAATGATGTTGAAGTGCCATA
>CABUXY010000011.1:0-61235 GCA_902495645.1 uncultured Collinsella sp.
CCCACAAACCAGAAACGGCGCCGCTATCGCGACGCCGTCATATTCTCTGGTGCCCCCGGGCGGATTCGAACCGTCGACACCCGCTTTAGGAGGTCATGAGCCAATCATTGACCTGCGGTTTTATATTTTCGGCTATTTTTCTATTTACGCTGGTAGATTAGCTGTTTATAGCTTTTTCCATCTTACGATTAGTTTTTCATTTCACCCATTTTTCACCCTTTCACCCTATCGCTGGGAGTTGCGGGGGGTGAAATTTTTGGGTTAGCCTCGGGAGCGAGGCCCGCAAAGCCCCGCCCCCGAGGCTAACCCAACGCACCACCCTTGGAGACCCATGGAAACCAGAATCAAACCCACGGCAAAAGGCACTTCCGAGCCCATCAAGGGAAAGCCCGGTTCCTTCCGCATCTACTTCTCCCTCGGTCGCGACCCTGAATCCGGAAAGAACGGAAAGCGGGTCAAATACCTAAAGACCCCGAAGAGAACCATCCACTGCAAGAGCAAGAACCCGAAGAACTGGCCCAGCGAGGTGGCAAACGCCCTCAACGCTTATCGCAAGGAGCTCGAAAACTACGAGCCCGCCAACGACGCGCCGACCACCGTTGCGGGATATGCCGAGGATTTCCATAGGCTTCGGGAAAATTCCTTCGGCTCCCCTCTCTCCTTCCAGAGGGAGGGATACGACGTGCGGCACATACGCGAGCTATTCGGCGACACACCCCTCTCCGCGTTGAGACCCGATGAGATAAAGCGGGCCTATGCCGAGGCGACCTCAAATGGCAGGTTTACCGAAGCCGAGATTCGCCGCATCCACGTCAAGCTCAAACAGGTCATGCAGGACGCGCTTGAGAACGAACTAATCGAGCGCAATCCGTGCATTAGCATCAAGCTCTCGAAACCGGACCTCCGGGTGCGTAACTTCCTTCCACCTGACGAGCTGCCCCACTTCACCAAGTGTCTCCTGGCCGAGCCCATGGGGCCGATGACCGTCTGCACCATGCTCATATTCCATCTGGGCCTCAGAAAGGGCGAGGCGCTAGGACTGTGCTGGGAGGACTACGACCCCGAGGCGATGGAAATCCGCATCATCCGCCAATACACGAACGACAAGACCCTCCGAGCACCTAAGTCCGAGATGAGTAGACGCATCCTGTCCATAGACTCCTCACTCGCCTCATACCTGAACGAGTGGAGAGAGACGCAGCGAAATCTATTCGAGCGCAGGGGACTGGAGCAAAGAGATACGGACCCTATCGTCCACGCGCTCAGCGTGGCCAAGGACACAGACGGGAGCCGACGCATCAGCATCACCAGGCCCGATGGCCACAACTACTCGCGTTGGTTCCGGGACTTCTGCGTCGACAATGGCTACGGAAAGTACGAAAACGTAACAAGGCAGTTCATGCGAAATGGCAAACTCCACACGCGCGGCACAGGATACTCAGGCCTCGTCCCCCACGGCCTTCGCCACACCGCCGCGACCGCGCTCATTGCGAGCAACGTTGACCTTAAGACCGTGCAGGCGAGGATGGGCCACGCCTCCGCGAGCACGACAGCAAACTTCTACACCCATGCAATCAGGGCCAACGACCGCAGTGCAGCAGAAGTGTTCGAAAAAATCAGCGACTCAAACGAATAATATAACTCGCACAGTGGTGACACTAGTGGTAGACTAGCTATAGACTCAGTAGAGGGGGTTCCGATGGCACTTACCACAGCGAATAGTAAGCTGCGCTCGACAATTCTGTTCAGCTCAAAGGAGGAACAGGTGCTCTTCAAGCGCTCCAGCGCCGACCTCGCCGCCGCAAGGGGCCTAACCCCGTCGGCACTCCTGGCAAGGCTCCCCATGGAGCAGCTGACGTGCTCGGACCTCGGCAGGTGGGCCGCCCAGCTCATCTACGCCGAGAATGGAAGCTGCCTCGACGCCTTCGAGGCCATGTTCGAGGACTGGAGTGCGATTCAACCCGAGAAGGACTGCCGCGACATCGTCAAGGGCTTCTTTGATTATTGCCATGAGGCAAGGGTCTGCATCAACACCACCGACGAGCGCATATACCATCTTCGTTCGAACTGGGATAGCATCTGCCTCGTAATGGAGGAGATTGCAGAGGACCACGAAGGCAATCTCAACGCGCGCATCCAAGCCAGGACCGGACGTGACAGCGAATCTCTCCTCAAGAACCCGACGGCATTGCTCTCCGTCACCCCGTTGCTCTCGCATCTCATCAACATCTGGGAGCACATCAAGGACTATTCGTGCACCTATCGCGTTCTCCTCGACTTCGCCTATATGGGCGAGTCGTCACGCAAGGGCTATGTTGAGCCGCCCGAGGCTCGAATCAGTCTCCTGCACCTTATCGACGCATACGAGAAAGGAGACACCGACTAGTCGATAAGCCGAATTACAAGCAAGCACCCGACTCCCCTCACTGTCGCCAAACATCGAAGAGGAGCCGAGCGCCCTATCAAAGGAGTTTATCATGCATCTTGCAGATGACCCCAAGACCGACGCCATCTCCGCAGGCATCAACCTGCGCCACGTCGGCACCAAGCGCATCATGAGCCGCCTGGATGTTCAGATTCTTACCGGCATCGGACAGTCCAGCGCCATAAAGCTCATGAAGTCCACCCGCCACTGCTTCCGCATCGCCAACCAGTACTTCGTCATGGAAGAGGACTTGTTCGACTACTTCCGCAAGCTGGCGGAGGAGGCGAGCGAGTAATGCAGCGTCCTAACGCAAACACCCTCGCCTTCGAGTCGGATATGCTCGACGAGCATATCCAGGCCCTTCGAGGTGACAAGCCCATCGCTGCCTTCGGGCTCGACGCCCTCAACGGCATCCTCGGCGGCGTCTACCCCGGGCTCAACTACGCAATCGGGACCGCACCGGGCAAGGGCAAGACCACCCTTGCACTCCAAGAGGCCGACAAGCTCGCAGCAGACGGGCACCCGGTGGTCTACGTCTCCGCCGAGCTTCCCGCGCACAAGCTGATTGAGAAGAGCCTGGCACGCCTCAGCGGCGGCGAGTTCGCGCTGTCCGAGGTCTCCGACTGCGCGGCCGAGGACCATCCCAAACACAGCGCCTTCGAGGCTGTGCTCGGTAAGTACCGCGCCCAGGTCGCTCCCAATCTCTGCATCACCGGACCGCTCAACACCGTGGAGCTCTCCAACCTCGTCGGACTGGTGACGCGCGAGCGCAGCGAGGTCCCCATCGTCTTCGTCGACTACCTCCAGCTCCTCGCCTGCGGCACCACGGCAGACCAGCAGTTCATCGACGAGCGGTTGGCTATCACGGCATGCGTGAAGGGCCTCCGCGAAATCTCGAACCTTTACGGCTCGCCCGTCATCGCGCTGAGCTCCACCACGCGCAAGTCCTACGATTCCGGAAAGTCACCCAAGCCCAACCTCGGCATGTTCGGCGGCTCCTCGGCCGTAGAGTACGGCTTCGACTCCGTCCTCTACCTGGCAGACGATGACGGAAAACCTGACTATCCCTTTGAGCCGCCCGCATCCGGCACGCCCCTCAAGCTCATCGCCCTCAAGAATCGTTACGGAACCCTGGGTGAGACACGTCTCGACTTCGACGGCGCTCATGCAACCTTCCACGACAGGGGTTAGGACATGCGCGGCAACACCAAGACCGCGCATGTCAACGTCCGCATGACCGAGGAGGAGCGCGCCGCAATCGTGGCACGCTCCTCCTCTTGCAACATGCCGCCCTCGACGTTCATGCGCGAAGCCGCGCTCCACATCGGTGAGAAGCCTGTCAGGGTCGCCGACGAGACGACCCTGCGGCAGATACTCACCGAGATGAAGCGCCAAGGAAATAACCTCAACCAGGCCGTCCGCGCCGTCAACAAATACGGAATCGACGCGCAGACGTCCCGGCAGCTCTCGGAGGCCATCGCCCTCGTGTCACGCACGGCCTCGCAACTCTCACACCTCATAGCCAAGTCACAGGAGAGACCATGAAAACGAAACTGCTCACGGCGCTCATATCATCCATCCTCCTGGCAATCCTCGCGTGCCCCGTACTCGCCGCCCCCATCGACGGCCTTGTCTCCGGGACCCCGTCGGACGCCCCGGCGCTGCCGACGCTCGACCTCGCGACGGTCCCCGCCTGGTGGCTCTCGGGAACGTTCGCCCTCCACCCGGCGGGCACCGCCCTCACCCTGCTCCTCTCGCTTGGTACCTGCGCGCTCATTGCCTGCTCAAGCGCCCTCGGCGAGCGGGCCGATGACGGCGGCGTGCTCGGCGACGCCCGCGTCAAGACGGGCCGCGAGGTCGTGAGGGGGTCCATGACCTGGGACGGGTCGGCGAGCCCCTCATCGCGCGGGTTCGTCTACGGGTTCACCGAGTGGCGCGGCAAGCTCTGCTACCTCTACGAGCCGAAGAAGATGGTCTTCGTGTCCGGGGCCACGGGGTCAGGCAAAAGTCGCTTCCTCTACCTCCCGTCAATCGACCTGCTCACCTACGGAGACGGCTCCAACGGCTCGGAGCCCGCGACGCTCGTCGTGTCCGACGTCAAGAACGAGCTCATAGAGCTGACCGGCGACGAGCTCGCCCGTCGCGGCTACCGCGTCCTGCTGCTGGACACGCAGCGCCCCTATCGCGGCCAGAGATTCAACCCGCTCAAACAGGTCCTCGACCTTCACGCCGGGGGCCGCGACCAGGAGGCCGAGCAGGCGGCGGACGCCATCGCGGAGCTCGTCGTGCAGGAGGACGAGGAGGGAAAGGGCTCGCACTGGACCGCGTCGGCCAGGGGCCTGCTCTCCGCGTTGGTCCTCCTCGTCTCCATGTCCGACGAGTGCCCGGAGGAGGCGAAGCACCTCGCGACCGTCTGCGAGGTGCTGGACCGTGGCACCGAGGCGCAGGGCGACGACCCCTCCGAGCCGTTGAAGGCCGTCTTTCGCGCCCTGCCGGTCGGTCACCCGGCCAAGGCCAGGGCGTCGCAGTTCGTCTCCTCCGGCGGCAACGAGCTCAGGAGCATCCTGTCCACGCTCAAGGTGGCCCTGCGCCCGTTCTCGTCCGCACCGGTCGCCTGGATGGCCTCCGCGTCCGACATCGACCCGAGCGCGGTGCTCGCGGAGAAGACCGCCGTCTTCCTCCACGTGCTCGACGAGGGCTCGCCCTACAACTGCATAGCCGCGATGTTCCTCTCCCAGCTCTGGACGTCGGTCCAGGCGGTCGCCGACAGGAACGGCGGCAGGCTCCCCCGCCCCGTCCAGATACTCGGCGACGAGTGGGGCAACCTCCCCCGCGTCGAGTGCCTGCCAGCCCTCCTCAGCCTGGGGCGCAGCTACGGCGTGTTCTGGGTCGGCGCGACCCAAGACATATCGCAGCTGAACAAGTACGGAGAGAGGGACGGGCGCAGGAAGATTCTCGCGAACTGCGGCGTCAAGGTCGCGATGAAGCTCGCCGAGGAGGAGGATCGCCGCTACTTCACCGAGCTCGTCGGCAAGACCACGCGCCACACGCAGGGCACGAGCAGCGGCAGGGCGGCGTCCGGCCCCTCGGCCTCGACCTCCTACAGCGAGAGCGCGGATGACGTGATTCACGCGTGGGAGTGGCGCGACATGGCCCCGGACCGGGACGGCGTCATCGTCGTGAAGCACGCGGACAACGGGATGCCCGCGTGCCGCGCCGGGGTCTTCCGCTCCCCCGTCACCGACTGCACCAACACGCCAACGAAGGAGCACTTCGACCTCGGGACCCCCGGGCACGAGGCGGCACGGAGACGCGACTACCAGCGGAGGCTCGACGAGTCCGCAGCCGAGAAGATGGACGGGGAGGTCACGACCTGGTGCCCCGAGTGGCCCAAGCCGGAGAAGAAGGCCAAGAAGAGGGCCAAGGACGAGCCGAGCGGCTTCAGCGGGCTCTCGCTCGACTAGGGGGGGGACCATGACGGCAATCAAGCAGACGAGCGTCTGCAGCGAGAGGCACCTCTCGCGGCTCAGGGACTACCTCTCGTGGGACCGCGACAAGGCGCTCGCCCACGACACGCAGAACGTCATCGACGAGGACCGCTGGTTCGAGGAGATGGCGGACACCCGCAGGGCAATGGGGCACGATAGGCCCGGCAAGGCCGGGGCCAGGTGCACATACATGCAGCACCAGATACTCGGGTTCCTCCCCGACGAGTGCGACCTCAACGGCGGCAGGATGACGCCGGGGCTGTGCATGGCGTACGCGCGGGACTACGTCGCCGAGCGCTACCCCAACCAGGAGGTCGTGATGGTCTTGCACCGCGAGACCTGCCGCGCGGACGGCACCGACCGCTACGCCGTACACCTAGGCATCAACCGCAGCGACCTGGAGACGGGGCGGAGGCTCGGCGAGGGCCCGGCCCGGAGGGCGGCGGCCTCGCGCGTCAGGACCGTCCGCGCCCTGGACGAGCGATACGGCCTCAGGCAGCTCGAGCGCGGCAAGGCGAACTCGCGCATCCACGCGAGGCAGCCGGGCGAGGCCGAGCGCGACATGGCGCGCAAGGGGCAGGCCGAGCGCTCCGAGAACGCCCGCGTCCGTGTGGCGGTCGCGCGGCGCGTCGAGGAGGTCGGGCGGATGCGGGAGTGTCCGGACCGCCTGGCCGAGCTCGAACGGCGTCTCAGGCGGGACGGCATCGAGCTCGCCAGGTCGAGCGGCGGGAGCCTCCAGTACCGCTTCTTCTCGAAGTCGCTCGGGGCCGTGCGCAAGGTCAACGGCGGCAGGCTCGGGATGGCCGTCGACCGCTCGCGCGGAATCGCCGTCCGTTTCACGCTGCGCGGGATAGTGACGGCGATGCGGGCGTTCTGGGAGCTTGAGCGCCAGGCCCAGGAGAACCAGCGAGGGCGCGAGGACTGAGGCTCTTGGGGCCGGGACGCAACAGGCGTCCCGGCCCTCTTTTCGCCCTTCGGCGAGAGCGACCCCGGAGCGGTTCGCCCTCCCCGCCACAGGCGGGCAAGATGATTCCGTGCAACGGAATCCATATCTTGCCCGCACGGAGCGAGCCGGTTGCCAGGGGCAACGCGAGCCCGGGCGGGTGAGCGACGGCTGAGCCGACGCCGAGGAGACGCGACCCTGGGGAGCGTCGCACGACGGCGCTCGGCGACCCGGCGCGAGAGGCACCGCCCAGCGACCACGGCGGAGCGATGGCGACCTCTGGAAGCCATCGAGCGCAGCCGTTCGGCGGGCGGGGCCGGCGTGAGCGGAGGCGGACGAAACGCGACCCATGGGGAGCGTTGCCAGGGAGCCGCAGCGAGAGCGACGCCACGCGTCGCGGGGGTCCCGCCCATAAGCGGGACCCATCGGCCGCAAGGCCGATTGCCACGGCGCGCGCCCTAGAGCGCAGGCCAGCGGGACCGCTTCGCGGCCCTACAGCCGCTCGTATGCCCTCTTCACGAGCTCGCCCATGAGCCGCCTTCGCTCACTAAGGAACTCCTCGTAATCAAGCCCCTCGAACCCAAGGGGCAGGGCATGCTCCTCGCAGTTGCGGCGGTACTCGCCCTCGCCCAGGGTTTCGCGGTACTTTCTGACATACTCGCTCGGCGCGTCGTCCGAGATGTAGATGTTGTTCTGGTAGTCCACGAGGGTGAAGTTGCCTCGGTTGCTCCGCTGCGTGAGGCATCCCCTGGACTTCAGGTAGTTGTCCGGGAACAGGTGGTGCTTGTCCAGCGCCCTCTTGGAGCCCGACGAGCCCGCGAGCAGGAGCTGCGACAGCGGGGCCGTGCTGAACAGGGCCTTGGCCCCGAGCACGACCTGAGCCGCGACGAACCCCCACCAGGTCGGACCCGTCGCCTCGTTGGCGTCGAGGGCGCTGGGTAGCGTGATGGAGAAGTAGTCGTCCGTCATGATGGCGGCGAGCCTGCGGTCGAAGTACGCCTGGTACTCGTTGGAACTTCCGAGGCGCGAGACGTCGTTGAGCTGCTGCTCGAACTCGGACTCGAAGGACCCCACATAAAGCCCCGTGATGGAGGCAGCGAAGTACCAACGGCGCACGAGCCTCCGCACCACAAGCGGCTCCATACCGAACTCGTAGCGACCGATGAGGTAGAACGCATAGCAGAACATGAGAGCGTTGCCGGAGCCCACCTGGTCCGAGCAGACGTAACCCGCCTCCGCGAGCGTGTTGATAAAGGCGTGCCAATTGTTAAGGTCGAGCACGAGGTCGAGGGCTCGGGCGAACGTGGCGAAGTTCTCGGCCCTCGTCTCCGGGGTGGTCTCCTTCGTCTTGAGGTCCCGACCCCTAAGAATCTGGTAGGCGTAGCGCAGGCGGCCCCTCTTGAAGCCGACGCCCACCGTCGCGCGGATGACGTGCGTGGGCGAGACGGTCATGAGCGGGTTGTACGAGGTTCCCTTTGCGGGCGCATGGCTTTGGGCGCAGAACTCCTCTATGCGCTCGCGCATGGCGGGCTCGTAGACCGACAGCAGCGTCATGATGAAGTCGTCCTGCTTGAGGGCCTGGCCCTGCGAGTTCACGCGCACGAAGATGTCCGAGACGGTCTCCTCGTCCGCCGAGTCGGAAATCTCCAGCGTCGGAAGCAGGTAGCGCTCAAGGCCGAGCAGCGCGTTGAGCCCGCTCTCGACGGCGTCCTCGCCGGAGTCGTCGAGCTCGGGCTCCCCCTTCTTGACGTTCGACTCGTTCAGGCGCTTGATGAACGCCCTGCGGTAGGCGCTCAGCCTGTTGTCGTGGTTCGCACCGAACGCCCCGGACACGTCGGGTACAAAGCGGGCGTCCCTCTCGGTCGAGGCATCGGCGTTCTTGAAGACGCGAGCGATGGGGTCGTAGGCAATCCTCACCGTGCGCTCCCTGAAGTTCTTGTCACGCACAGGCACGCCGTACAGCGAGCTCAGGAGGGCAGTGAGCCTCTGCTGCCCGTCGATGACGAGGGACTTGGGCACGGCGTAGGCCTTCTGGTTCGACCCTATGGCCTGCTTCTTGCCGGCGTCGTCGCTTGGCGAGTCCCACAGCATCACGTATCCGATGGGGTAGCCGCGAAGCATGGAGTCGAGCAGGTCTCGGACCCTGTCGTTGCCCCACACGAACGGGCGTTGCAGGTCCGGAAGCCCAATCTTGCCCGTCTGAACGTCCTTAAGGATGTTGCCGACCTCAAGCGAGATGGGGTTGTAGATGGAATTGGCCACTACCGCTCACCGACCTTCTCCGCGTACAGGTTGAAGAGGTGGGCAGCGATTCGTTCCTCGTCCCCTCCGAAGTCGACGCCGTAGGCAGCCTCAACGGCGGCGTCGAGCGCCTTGTGCGCAGCCATTAACTTTGGGAAGAACGCCTCGTTCTTGGGGTCATACATGTCCGCGAGCGTCGCGCCCTCCTGCGCATCACGGGCATCGAGGACGGCCTGCGCGTGCCGCTCGACCTCTTTGCGTTGCACATCTGTGGGCTCAGGCCAGACGAAGTTGTTGTAATCAATATTGGCCGAATACTGGTAATCGTCCTTCAGCCTTCCAGTAACGACCCTAACCCACGCATTATGAAACTGGGATTGCAGAACGCCATAGTGATAGAGGGAGGCATTTGGTATCAACCTCACCTTGTTACTACAGAATACCTCTGGGCCTACAAAGCCCATTGGAACACGTTTCCTTCTGCTCGAAGATACCTCGGGAATAATGATGGAACTTCCCGTTGGCATATTCTCAACATGAAATCTTGTCGGTTTATCTGCGATTTTCCGAGTTCCAGCGCTTTTACTTGCAAGCCTGTATTCACGAACCTGCTCTACTCTCTTTCTGCACTCGGGGAGTTGCTTCAGCTCTGAGAAGGTTGCTTCCCCAAGCCATAGGCACCAGCGGTGATAACCATGGATAAACTCTTTTGAGCCAAGCCATGGATGGAAGAAGCCCCCGGCCTTTGGCTCCTTCTTCAAGAAATCATCTTTCTCTTCGTCGGTAAACAGGTAGAAACCACCATCAATAGGCTTATTTCCGATGCCCATTTCCGGAACATCGCAAATAGGCTTGCTGCGGCTATAGATAAATACGTCTGGAGCGTCTTTCAGATACGCGTTGATTCTGGCCGCGGGAATCTGTTCTTCATCGGCATCCGGAGAGGCGTGGTAGAAGAGCTTCTTCTCGCACCTCTCCCGCGAGAAGCCCACGATGACGCAGAAGACGTGAGCCTTGTCCGCGGCCTCGTTGTCCCAGCGGAAGGTGTTGTGTGCGAAGTCGATGTGTATCCCCATGTCATGCAGCGGCTTCCAGAGGTTGGCAACCTGCTCGCCCTGGCAGATGGAGTTCGTCGAGACCAGGGCGCAGCGAGTGTGCTTGCCCTCCGTGAACCTCGCGGCTTTCATGTACCAGGCCCCGCAGTAGTCGATGTTGCCCGCGTTCTTCGCGCCGTCGAAGACCTCAAGGAGCTCGGCCTTCTGCTCCTTGGACTGGTTTCGGGCCCCGAGGAACGGCGGGTTGCCCACGAGGTAGGTGAGGTTGTCCGGGAAGACGTCGGTCCAGTCGGTCTTGAGCGCGTTGCCCTCGCGCAGGTTCGTGAGGCTCCTGAGCGGCAGGAAGTCGAAGTCGTAGTCGACGTATACCTCCTGCGTCTTGCGCAGCATCTGCTCCTCGGTAATCCACAGGGCAGTCTTAGCGACCGAGACGGCGAAGTCGTTTATCTCGATGCCGTAGAGCTGGTCCAGGCTCACGCGGATTGGGTTCTCGCGCACCGCAGAGAGCGACGTCTGGCCCGCGACGTCGGTTTCCTCGTTGAGCTCGTCCTCGATGATGCGGTTCTCAATGGTGCGCAGCTGTCGGTACGCCTCGGTGAGGAAGTTGCCCGAGCCGCACGCCGGGTCGCCGATGGTGACGGACGCTATCTTGTCGTGGAGCCTCACCAGAGCCTGCTTGCGCTTAGCAGCCGTCCTCTCGCCCTCGGCCTCGTGCAGCTCGTCCCAGAGCGCATCGAGGAAGAGGGGCTTGAGGCATCGCTCGATGTTCTCGACGCTCGTGTAGTGCATGCCCCCGGCATGGCGGGTCTCGGGGTTCAGGGTCCCCTCGAACACGCCGCCGAAGATGACGCCGGAAATCTCGCGCCAGTCGAAGTCCTGGGAGGCGTCCGTGATGGCCCGCTGAATCTCCTCGGTCATCTGAGGAACGGCGATTGAGGAGTCCGCGAACAGCCCACCGTTCACGTAGGGGAAGGCCGCGAGGTCGTCGTCCATGTACTCGTCCCTCTGGTCCAGGGGCGTGTCGATGGTCTCGAACAGGTCCACGAGCTTGCGGCGGAGCTTGGCGGGGTCGCCCTCGCAATACCTGCCGAACGCCTGGTGCGACTGCAGCAGGTCGGCGTCCTCGGCATAGAGCAGGAAGATGATTCGGGTGATGAGCACGTTGAGCGAGCGCTGCTCCTCCTGCGCCCGCTCGTCCCTCTCCTCGATGTGGTGGTACTGCTTGGCGAGGGCGTCGTACAGGCGCGACACGTACGCACCCGCCTCGATGGAGAGCTGCTGCTCCTTGTGCAGGCGGCTCGTCTCGTTGGAGGTCAGGAAGGAGAGCAGATACAGGCTGTCCGGCAGCTCTTCGAGTAAGAACTCCTGCACGGTGTTCTCGGGGCGCTCGTCATCAAGGTCGTAGAGGCGGAAGGTCCCGAAGTTGCACGTCATCACCCATCGTGGGCGCTCCGAGTAGGGCAGGTGCCTCGCGTACCACATGGCCTGCTGGAACGGCGTCTCCATGCCGCCGTTCCTGGCCTCGGGCTTGTCGAGGTCGATGCCCCACGACTTCTGCTCGCAGAGGAAGTTGTGGTCGGAGACAAGCACGTCGATGCGCCGACCGCGCACCTTGCGCTCGAAGTCGACGAAGCTGTCGATGGTGTTGGACGGGATACCCAGGACGTTTATGAGCAGGTCGACCCAGAATTTCTGGGTGTCCTGTTGCTCGTTGTTGGAGCCCTCGGGGATGGCGTCGAGTCGCTTCCGCCACCGCTTGACGAACTCCTTTGCCTCTTTCTTGCTGGCAGGCATGCCGGACCTCCTGCGTCGTCGTCTCTTTCGGACAATTTTAAGGGGTCAGGGCAACCTCGCAAACAGGAGGGCGAGTTTTCAACGGTTCGCGGCGTCGGAGGGTCCCGAGCGAAACCCAGAGACGCCGGGGACTGTTGGAAACTCGCCCATGTCACCGCGACGTCATCCTAGGTTTTCAACGCTTTCCATGGCCGGAGGGCTTCTTATAAGCCCGTAGGCTGTGGGAAGGGTTGAAAACCGGACATTTGAGTGATGCTTCGGGGCGAAATATGTAGATGAGCTGATTTCGTAATAGAACTTTCTTTCACCCCTTTTTCACCCCTCGACCGTCTATTTACCTCTATCCATACAGAAACAGGCCAGACGATTTATACCGTCTGACCTGCATTTTCTTCTGGTGCCCCCGGTGCGATTCGAACGCACGACACCCGCTTTAGGAGAGCGGTGCTCTATCCCCTGAGCTACGGAGGCATGTTGTATTAGTGTAGCAGATTTACTGCATCGCCATACGTCGCATGACTAGACTTCGAAGTTGCGGTGGAATAGTTCCTGTCTGAAGCATCTAAAGCCGTATTTAGAAACTATTTCACCGCAACTTATGAGGAGTTAGTTGCCTTTGTGGAAGAGGTTTTTGATAACGGAGGGGATGCTCTTGGCGCCCTTGGCCGTCACATCGATAAAGTCGGGCGAACGCACGAGCTTATTCTCGTCGACGTACTTGCGGACCGCGCGAAGCGTCTCTTTGTCGTCGCGCGTCGAAAACGTAAAGTGACCGTTGTCCTTGGTGAAGATGGCAAAACGCGTAATCTTCTTGGTGCCGCGCAAAACCTCGGCGGCAATATAGTCGACCTCGTCCCACGGGATTTGAATATAATCCTCGGGATTGCGCTCGTTATAGTACTCGAACGCCTTATTGCCCACCATCACGTTACCGTGGCTGGTAAGCCCCATCAGGCAGGTTGCCGGCGTTGCCAGATCGACCGTGCTGTTCTGAGATTGCGCCATACGCGCCTCGCCCTCCAACTAAAACAATCGGACCGCATCCAGTGTACCCACCGGGTGCGGTCCGTTTCAATGGCTCAAAAGCCCTTACCTAGCAACTCTCGGTCTTAAGCCGAAGCGTGCTTACATGAAGCCGCAGAAGCGACCGATGATGCCGACGGCGAAGAGAGCCAGGATGATGACGATCGGGCTAACCTTCTTCTTGAGGAGCTTGCAGACCAGCAGGGTCAGGCACACGGCGGCAAGGCCGGGGATGAGCTGATCGAGGTTACCCTGGAGCGTGGTGACCTTCATCTGATCAAGGGCGGTAGCACCGACGGAGTTGTACATCGTCAGCGCTTCCTTGATACCCTCGGAACCGGAAGGCAGGCTAGCCCAGTCGATAAAGGCGCCAGCAGACTGCTTGACCGTGGAGACGATCGGGGTGAAGGAAATGGACACCCAGCGCTCGACCAGGGCGCCGATGATGAACATACCCAGGATGGAAGCGCCCTCGGTGACCTTGCCCATCAGACCGCCGGAGAGGTCCTTGGCGATAGAGGAGCCGACCTTGTAGCCAAACTCCTGTGTGTACCACAGGAAAGCGTAACGGATGATGTTCCACGCGAAGAAGAACAGCAACGGACCGACGATGCTGCCGGACATGGCCAGGGAAGCGCCCAGAGCGCCCAGAATCGGGCGAAGGGTGAACCAGAAGACGGGGTCACCGACGCCGGCGAGCGGGCCCATCATACCGACCTTGACGCCCTGGATGGCGACGTCATCGATCGGAGCACCGTTGGCGCGCTCCTCCTCGAGGGCGAGGGTAACGCCAATGACGGGGGCGGAAACATAGGGGTGGGTGTTATAGAACTCCAGGTGGCGCTTAAGCGCGGCAATCTGGTCATCCTTGCTGGTGTAGAGCTTCTTGATCGCAGGGATCATTGCGAAGCACCAGCCGCCGTTCTGCATACGCTCGTAGTTCCACGAGCCCTGAAGGAACTGATGACGGAAGCAAACCTTCTTACGGTCAGCCTTGGTGAGCTGAATCTTGTTCTCTGCCATATGTATCACTCCCCTCCTACTCGTAATCGTTCAGAATGTCGCCGAGCGGGTCGCCGGAGCCACCGCCCGTGCCGCCACCCTGCTTGGCCAGATCCTTAAGGCCAAGGTAGATGAGGGCAAGGGAGATGCCGATGAGGCCAAGGGCGATCAGCGTGAGCTGAGGGATGGCAGCAAGGACAAAGCCGAGGATGAAGAACGGCCAGGTCTCCTTGGTGGCCATCATGTTGATGACCATGGCGTAACCGACGGAAGCGACCATGCCGCCGCCGACAGCCATGCCGCCGGACAGCCAGTCGGGCATAGCGTTAAGCGCGTTGGTAACAGCCTCGGCCGGGATAACACACAGAAGTACTGCCGGGATGGCGATACGAAGGCCCTGCATGAGGATGGCAGCGTACTGCCAGCGCTCGATGCCGGAGAAGTCGCCCTTCTCGGCGCAACCGTCCATGGCGTGAGCGATAGCGGTAGCAATGGTACGGCAGATCATGGTCAGGAACAGACCAGCGACCGACAGCGGGACGGCGACGGCGATGGCCGCGGTAACGGCCTTGGCCGAATCAGTGGCGCCGCCGTTGAGGGCGAGCACCATGATGATCGAAGAAGCGACCGAGGCCAGAGCGGCGTCAGGCGCGACGGCGGCGCCGACGTTAGCCCAGCCAAGGGCCATCATCTGGAGCGAACCGCCCAGGAGGATGCCCTCCTGAAGGTGACCGGTTACGAGACCGATAAGCGTGCATGCCACGAGCGGCTGATGGAACTGGAACTCATCCAGAATGCCTTCCATACCGGCAAGCAACGCGACAATCGCAACAAGCAGAATAGTGATTGCAGACATGTATCGGACCCTCCTTTACTATGCTTGAGCGGCCAGTTCGGCCTTAGCTTTCTTCAACATGGCGTCGAGATCCTCGGAGGCATCCGAAGGAACCTTGCGGACCTCGAACTTGACGCCCTTGGCCTTGAGGGCCTCGAGGGTCTTAACGTCGTCATCGCCCATAGCGACGGCGTTGGTGACGACGACCTTGCCCTTGGAGTGAGCCATGGAACCGATGTTGACTTCCTTGATGTCGACGCCGGCCTCGATGGCCTTGAGCAGATCCTGCGGGTTCTCGAAGAGCAGCATGGCCTTGGTGTCACCAAAACGCGTGTCCTTGACGACCTCGGCCATCTTCTTGATAGGCACGACGTTGGCATGGACTCCCGGAGGGGCAGCCTGCTCGATCATGGTCTTGCGGAGCTCGTCGTGAGCAACGCCGTCGGAAACCACGATGATGCGGTTGGGGTTGATCTGCTTGGTCCACGTGGTGGCCACCTGACCATGCAGCAGACGGGTGTCGATACGGACGTGGGCAATCTTGATGTGCCCGTCGCCGATGACCGTTCCCGGAGGGATGGCGCCTGCAGGAGCAGCGGCGGCCGCAGCCGGCTTCTTCTCCTCGGGCTCCAGAGACTCGGGCTTGACGCGCACGCCAGCCTTAGCCTCAGTCACGAGATGTTTTGCGATCGCATGTGCAGTGTTCTTTGCATCAAAGCGCTGCGAATATGCCTCGATGAGCATAGGCAGGTTGACACCGGTGACGATAGCCCAGGAATCATGGCCCTCGATGAGCCCGCTGATCTGGTTGAACGGCGTGCCGCCCCACAGATCAACGAGGAAGAGCACCTGCTCCTGGTCCTCGAAGGAAGCGATTGCTTCCTCGACCTTAGCACGGAAGTCGTCGGGGCCCATGCTCGGCTCGAGCGAGACCACGGCCACAGACGGCTGATCGCCAAAGACCATCGAGCCCGTCTGCTTGATTCCAGCTGCCAAGTCCCCGTGGCTAGCAAGAACAATACTTACCATCACATAACCTCCTTTTTGTCTACGTAATTCCTACACGACATGAAAGGAGTATACCTGTTTGGTTTGTGGAATTATAGCTAAATTCGTAAAAGGTTGCATTATTTGTTTAAACGTCTAAGTTTGTTACAAGTTGATTACGTTACTGCTTTTTGACTCATTACCCGCCAAGGCGTCGCTCATCAAGCCACGCATTTTACAGATACAAGCAGACTGTTCATTAATATCGATTTTAGGCAAGCGCGAATGCGCTTGTACTGCCGCTACATTGTTCAAACAGGTATGACTTGACTATTTGCGCGACTTATGATCTACGAAACCACTCAAAAAAGTTGCGGTGGAATAGTTCTTGTTTAAGAGCCAGAAGGCTGGATTTAGGAACTATTTCACCGCAACTTATAGGGAATCCTAGACGATGTGGAGGGGGTGGGCGGCATCGACGGCGTCGAGGACGTCGGAAGGGCCGTCGGGGGCAGCGTCTGCCGGTTCCTCGTCGGGGGTCTCGATCTGCTTGATCATGACCTCCTGGCCCTGCAGCAGGTATGTTTCGCCGCTACCGCAATGGGGGCAGGTCTTGCCGTGCTCGACCGTCGCGTAGTCGCGACCGCATGCCGCGCAATGCGTCACGGCCTCGACGGGCTCCACAATAAGCTCCGCGCCCAGCGTGATGGGCTTTTTATCTGCCGCCCAGCGCCAAGCGTCGAGCAGCAAGTCGGGAACGACGCCCGAGACCTCGCCCAGCAGCAGCGTGACGCTCGAAACGCGACGCACGCCATTGGCGCGCGCCACGTTCTCGACATCGCGAATGATGTGGTAAACGATTCCGAGCTCGTGCACTTTTAATTCCTTCCGCCGTTCTAACGAACGGCGGTCGGCTTGACGCTGCGCGAGCCCCAGACGGGCGATCTGCCTTTCAATCGTCGGGCATGGGCAAAAGCCCTATGCCCTCCTCTTTCAAGGCACCTCGCCACGCCTGGGACCCGCTCGCTGTCCAACCGTTCTCTGCGCCGTTCGCTTACTTGTTAGGTTCTTTTACTTCTTCCCGAATTTGATTTTGATGGCGCGCTTGAGCGCGTACTTACCCAGGCTTGGGAGCTTTTGCTCGTATTTGACCATCGTGGAGCACTCGGGGCGATCGCGATCCAGGTGGATGGCATCGAACGCGCACTTGGTGGTGCACAAGCCGCAGCCGATGCACTTGTTGGGGTCGACGATCGAGGCACCGCAGCCCAGGCAGCGGGCGGTCTCGGCGCGCACCTGCTCCTCGGTAAAGGTCTCGACGTACTCGCTAAAGGGTGCAGCCTTCTCGCGCTCGCGGTCGACATGCGCCACCTCGCGGCTCGCGTTGTCGTAGCTCTCGATCACGACATCGTCGCGGTCGAGCGCGGTGTAGTGGCGCTGGTTGCGGCCGATGGTGAGCGTGGATCCCGGCTGCACAAAGCGATGGATGGACACGGCGGCCTCGTGACCGGCGGCGATGGCGTCGATGGCAAAGCTCGGACCGGTGTAGACGTCGCCGCCCACAAAGATGTCGGGCTCAGCGGTCTGATAGGTCTGGGGGTCGGCAAGAGCACCCTGGCCGCGGCCGAGCTCCACCTTGGAGCCAGCCAGCAGGTCGCCCCACACAATGGACTGGCCAATCGACATGACCACGCGGTCGGCATCGACGCGGCGCAGATCGTTCTCGTCGTACTCGGGCGCAAACCGGCCCTCGTCGTCAAAGACACGCGTGCAGCGCTTGAAGGTGATACCGCACACACGACCGGCCTCGTCCAGGTGAACCTCCTTGGGGCCCCAGCCGCAGCTGATGTGAGCGCCGTCCTCAACGGCCTCGCGACGCTCCTCCTCGCTGGCGGGCATCTGGGCCTCGCTCTCCAGGCAGAACATCTCAACGTGCTCGGAACCCAGACGGCAGGCGTTGCGCGCGACGTCGATGGCCACGTTGCCGCCGCCCACCACGATGGTGCGGCCGGGCAGCGCGTCGATCTTGCCACTGTTGACCTCGCGCAAAAAGTCGACGGCCACGGTCACGTCCTCGGCATCCTCGCCCGGAATACCGGCGAAGCGGCCGCCCTGGCAGCCGATGGCAACATAAAAGGCCTTAAAACCCTGCTCGCGCAGCTCGTCGAGCGTCACGTCGCGACCGACCTCCACGCCATAGCGGAACTCGGCGCCCATCAGGCGAATGACCTCGACCTCGGCCTCGATAACATCCTTCTGCAGCTTAAAGCTGGGAATGCCGTAGGTGAGCATACCGCCCGGGCGCTCGTTTTTCTCGAACACGACGGGCTTGTAGCCCTTCTCGGCCAGATAGAAGGCGCAGGACAGACCGGCCGGGCCGGCACCGATAATGGCGATCTTCTGATCGAAGCCGCCAGCGCGCGTCGGCGTCACCACGGGCGGGACATAGCGGGTCGCGGCATCCAGATCGCGCTGGGCGATGAACTTCTTGACCTCGTCGATAGCCACGGCGGCATCCACGCGACCACGGGTGCAGGCGTCCTCGCAGCGGCGGTTGCACACGCGGCCGCAGATAGCGGGCAGCGGGTTCTCGCGCTTGATGAGCGCCAGCGCCTCGTCATAGCGGCCCTGCGCCGCGAGCTTTAAGTAGCCCTGAACGGCAACGTGCGCGGGGCAAGCCGTCTTGCAGGGCGCGGTGCCGGACTCGTGCGTCTCGATACGGTTATCGTTGCGGTAGTTGGGCGACCACTTGGTGTGGTCCCACTTGGTGGCATCGGGCAGCTCCTGGCGCGGATACTCGGGCACCTGTCCGCCGGCCTTTTTGCTGCAGAGCTTCTGGCCGAGCTTGGCGGCGCCGGCCGGGCACACCTCAACGCAGCGACCGCAGGCCACACACTTGTCCTTCTCGACCTTAGCGACATAGGCCGAGCGCGAAAGATTGGGCGTGTTGAACAGCTGCGAGGTGCGCAGGGCGTAGCACACGTTGACGTTGCAGTTGCAGATGGCGAAGATCTTGTTCTCGCCGTCAATGTTGGTGATCTGGTGCACAAAGCCGTTGTCCTCGGCCTGGCGCAGGATGTCGTAGACCTCGTCGCGGGTCACGTAATGACCACGATCGGTCTCGACCACGTAGTCGGCCATATCGCCCACGGCGATGCACCAATCGGCCGGGTCGTCGGCGCAGCCCTCTCCCATCACGCGACGGCTCGCGCGGCAGCTGCAGGTGCTAGCGGCATATTTGCCATCGTATTTGTCGAGCCAATGCTCGATATGCTCAATAGGCACCGAGGTGCTCGCGGCATCGATGGCCTTCTCGACCGGAATAACATGCATGCCGATGCCGGCACCTCCGGGCGGCACCATCGGCGTGGCCTTGGACAGCGGCCCCTTGGATGCCTGCTCAAAGAACTTGGCATAGACCGGATGCTCCTCGAGCTGGCTCACGCGCATGTTGAGGAACTCAGCAGAACCCGGCACCAGCATGGGCAGCACCCACTGCTTGGCTCGCTCGGGATTTTCCCAGTTGTACTCGAGCAGGCCCGTGTAGCTCATGTCGTCGAGCATCTTCTCGATCTGGGCCTCGGGCATGCCGGTGAGTTTGACCATCTCGGGCAGCGTGTAGGGACGGCGCATCTTCATCTTGCAGAGCACTTCGGCCTGCTCGTCAGTCGCGGCCTCGGCAAACGACCAGTACTCGTAGCCCAGCAGCTCGTCGCGATGCAGCAGGCGGTTGGTGCAGTGCTCGCACAGTTTGACGATGGCCTCGCGCGGATGCTCCGGCAGCGGCGGCACAAACTCCGCACCGATATCGGGCTCGGTGTAGCTAATCCCCGGTCCGTTGAGAATCATGGTCGTCCCTTCTCTTGCCACAGCCCGGCGAGACCGCGGCGCCCCTCTTTTTTTGCAGGCCGGGCATGCCCCCATGCCGTTCACCCGCCATTGTTGACATTGTGTCAAAAATAGTATTGACGAACCGTCAACAATATTCAAGACTGTTAGGCGAACGGTCAGGCAAAAGAGGATGAAAGGCGGCAAAACATGGGCGACAACACAGCAGATACCTCTGTGGTCGATGCCGTCCCCGCATCCGATAGCGCGGCAAAGCGCCTGACAGGCGACGAACGCCGTCGCGAGATCCTCGATGCCGTGCGCACCGTGAGCTCCGAGCTGGGCGTGTCTCATCTTTCGGTATCGGCCGTGACCAAGCGAGCCGGCTGCACGCGCTCACTGTTCTACCACTACTTCGCCGATATGGACGCCGCCGTCACCGCCGTGATGGACGAAGCGATCGACGGTTTTATCGCCGAGCTCGAGCAGTGGAACGCCAGCCGCACGGTTGGCGACATCGAAGGCGCACTCGACACCGTCGCCCCGCTCTTTAAGCGTCTGGTCGTGAGCGGCCATGAGCTGCCGAGCACGCTCACCTCGAGCAGCGGTGCGCTCTACGGCGGCTTTTTGCACAACGTGGTCCAGCGCGTGGCGCAGTATATCTGCGACACCACCGTGGTGGATTTTGTCACCCATCATGAGCTACGCATCGACCATGTCTACGAGACGTTCTACACCCTCATCATGGGACTGTTGATGTATATCCGCACGCACCCCGATGTGCCCGACGAGACGGTCAAGGAGATTATCGCCTCGACGCTCCACATCGAGGGCTATACCGCCAAGTATCCGGAGCGCAAGCCCCAGAACTGACGACATTTGGCCAAACTGCCCGCGATCAGAAGAGGGGCCGCGGGCGTGTGAAAGGAGAGCAGCATGCTGTTCGATGTTTGGGGTAGCGATACCCTTATCCATTGGGCCGGCTGGGCCATGGTCTTTATTGGCCTCATCGTGCTCAACGAGGTCGGCCGCCGCACCAAGCTGGGCGCGGCAATCATCTTTGGCGTGGCTCCGCTGGCCATGACCATCTATTGTGTCGCCATCGCCGTCGGCGTTTCGCAGGGTGCCGAGTGGGCGCTCACCAACCCCACTCACGTGTACCAGAACAGCTGGTTCCACTACGCCAAGGTGTACGCGGCGCTGGCCGGTTGCTGGGGCTTCATTGCCATTAAGTACCAGTGGGGCAAGATCGGCAAGGCGCATTGGTTCCGTGCATGGCCGTTTGTGATCGTCGCCATCAACATCATGATCGCCGTCGTGTCCGACTTCGAGAGCGCCTATCACTTCTTTGTCCTGGGCCAGTCCACCTGGGTCACCTCCGAGGGTGCCACGCAGCTTGCCGGCTGGAACAACGTGTTCAACGGCATCGCCGGTCTCATCAACATCTTCTGCATGACCGGCTGGTGGAGCGTCTACGCCTCCGAGGATCAGACCGACATGTTGTGGCCCGACATGACTTGGGTCTACATCATCGCCTACGATATCTGGAACTTCTGCTACACCTACAACTGCCTGCCCACCCACTCCTGGTTCTGCGGCTTTGCGCTGCTGCTGGCGCCCACCGTCGCCGCCTTTATCTGGAACAAGGGCGGCTGGATTCAGAACCGCGCCTTTACGCTTGCTATTTGGTGCATGTTTGCCCAGGTGTTCCCGTACTTCCAGGAGGAGTCCATCTTTGTGACCCACTCCACGCTCGACCCCGGCGCCGCCACCGCGGTCTCGATTGCCGCGCTGGTCGCCAACGTCGCCGCGATCATCTACATCGCCTACCGCGCCAAGAAGCTCGGCCGCAATCCCTACAAGCAGGATGTCTTTGAGGGCACCAGCGATTGGGAGAAGGCTACCGCTCGTCGCGCCAAGGTGGATTACGCGCACGCCGAGTAACATGTTGGTCGCTGTTGGCGCCTGGGCATAGGCCCGCTCGCCAGATTTTCAATCCAATGTCTCGCAGAGCCCCCGGAAAGCGTTTCGCTCGCTTTTCGGGGGCTTTTGTCGTTGCGTCTCTATTCATCTATTCAGAAACATGCGCATATATAAAATCGGGTTTCAAATCATGAGGCGGCTCTATGGGGTCCCGTTTTTGGGTACAGTGTTGTCCCGATATTGAGCTTGGGGGATATATGAAAGATGAGACGATGGGCCAAGAGGATGCGGCCCAAGATGCAGAAGCGTGTGCCGAGGCCCTGGAGAGCCTTGACCAGATCGCACTGGCCGAGATTGCGTTTGACGATTCGAGCGTTGATGTGCGAGATGAGCCGGAAATCGAAGCGCAGCCCGATGATCAGGATGCAAAAGACGATGGCGCCGCGCCCACCGAAGACGAGGCGGGGCACGAGGAATCCGAATGCGAGGCCGACGACCAGCCCGAATCCGACACGAGCGAGGAAACCATCTTGCTCGACAGCTTGCCCGCCGAAGATTCGCTGACCCGCGAGCTCCCTGGCTTAGGCTCTGCGCCTGCCGTAGACGAGACCATCGCCATGGGCGATATTCCCCTGCCGTCCGTTCCCTCGGCACGCGAGGCCGAGGTTCGCCATCGCAAGATGTCGCCCAGGCGACGCAACCTGATGGTGGCAGGCGTTGTTGCCATCGCGCTCGTCGCCGGCGGCGCGGGCTATGCGGCTTGGAACGGATACCAGCAAGAGCGGGCCGCCGTGGTTGCCGCAAACGCCCATACCATGATGTCGGTGCAAATTGGCGTACATGCCGCGGGGCTCGACTGCTCCACCGGCTCAAAGATCCCCGTGCAGGTGAGTGGCCAGGACTCCGACGGCTCTTCTGTGAGCGAAACGCTCTACGTTGACGAGCACGGTCGCGGCATTAAGCTGCTGCCCGGCGATTACACGCTCTCCATTGCTGGATCCCCCATCGCGGAAGACGGCACCATCTACACCGTCCCGACCACCAAGGCGCAGGTCACCATTAAGAGCGATGGGCAGGATCTGCGCGCTCAAGCCACCTTTAAGCTCAAGGTACCTTCGGCCGACACGGTGACTGACGACCAGATCGATGCCGCCGCCAAGTATGCCGAGGAAGGGGGCGCAAGCTCTGCCGCCGCGGCAAAGATACTCCAGCAGGCGGCAATTACGCGCCGCGATGCCGCCGCCAACGCCGTAAGCGCAAGCGAGGCTCAGTCCGCCCGCGATGCCGACGCTCGGCACAAGGCGACGAACCTGTATCAGCTCGATATTCCGGTTGAGTGGTATGGCAAGGTCGCAACCTGGCAAAACGGCAGCACGCTGTGCATTTATCTGGACAGCGACACCAACACACCGCTCGTGACGCTTGTCGCAGTGCGCGACGGCGAGACCTTTACCCCCGATGACGGCGATACGGTTTTGGGCACGGTCAGCCTGGGCAACGGCTACACCGTCTACGCCAGCGGCCCTGTCTATCCGTACGTGATTCCGCAAACCATCAACGGGCGCACGCAGAACTCCGTGTCGACCTACCCCATGGACACGGCGATTGAGCTTGTCGAGCTCACGACCGGCAACCGCTACACATACAGCCAGATCAAAAACGACCTGGTCGGTAAAGACGGCAAGGCAGACGCCGCGACCAAACTCGAGACCGACTACCTCGCCCAGATTCTCCTGCCGAGCATCAAAGCCCAGGACTAGTCGGCCCGAAGACAG
This sequence comes from uncultured Collinsella sp., assembly GCA_902495645.1. Lineage (GTDB taxonomy): Bacteria > Actinomycetota > Coriobacteriia > Coriobacteriales > Coriobacteriaceae > Collinsella. The sequence continues at coordinate 23,320 of CABUXY010000011.1, forward strand.
CCGCCCAACACCCCATCCCTAACGCAGTTGCGGTGAAATAGGGACTGTTTTTGCTGGTCAAACCGCAAAGCAATCCCTATTTCACCGCAACTTATTGGTGGCCTTTTGGGTGGCACTCAGCGCCAGGGGTCGGCTTCGAACATCGGCTCGCGCTCGGGGCGGCGATCGCTGTAGGGATCGTAGCCGTCGTCGTCCTCGTTCTCGGCGCGGATATAGGGGTCGCGCGGCTTGGGTGCCGGTTTGGACGTGGGCTTGGGCGCCGGCGCACTTGTCTTGTTCTCGTCTTTCATCTGCATAGCTCCTTACATCGCATCCGCTCAACATCATCGATTGTCGCACGAAAAAGGGTGGCGGACCCAATTGGATCCGCCGCCCTTGGCGTTTAGAGACGACTGGCAGGTTTTAAGGCATCTCCCAAAAATCTACTCGGCGTCGGGGACCTCGTAGGTGGCCGCCGGCGTATTGTCGCACACGACGGTAAAGCCGCCGTCCTTGTCGACATCGACCGTCACCTGATCGCCCTCGCGCACCGTGCCGTCGATGATAGCGGCGGCGATGGCATCCACGACCTCGCGCTGAACCAGACGCTTGAGCGGACGGGCGCCAAACACGGGGTCCAGGCCGCCCACGGCGAGCATCTGCTTGGCCGCCGGGGTGATGGCAAGCGTCATGCGCTCCTTGGCCAGACGCGCGCGGACGTCGGCAAGCTGGATGTCGACAATCTTCTCAATCTGCGCCATGCCGAGCGGATGGAACACCACGATATCGTCGATACGGTTGAGGAACTCGGGGCGGAAGGTCTGAGCCATGGCCGCGTTGACCTGATGGCGCATCTCCTCCTCGTCCTTGCCGGAAAGCTCGGCGATAGCCTTGGAGCCCACGTTAGACGTCATGATGATGATCGTGTTCTTGAAGGACACTTGGCGACCCTGACCGTCGGTCAGGCGGCCGTCGTCGAGCACCTGCAGCAGCACGTTGAAGACATCCGGATGGGCCTTCTCCATCTCGTCGAGCAAGATCACGGAGTAGGGGCGACGGCGTACGGCCTCGGTAAGCTGGCCGCCCTCGTCGTAGCCCACGTATCCCGGGGGCGCACCGATCAGACGCTGGACGCTGAACTTCTCCATGTACTCGGACATGTCGATACGCACGAGCGCGCGCTCGTCGTCGAACAGGCACTCGGCAAGCGCCTTGGCGAGCTCGGTCTTGCCCACGCCGGTGGGGCCCAGGAAGAAGAAGCTGCCGATGGGCTTGTCCGGATCGGAGAGGCCCGCACGGCTGCGGCGCACGGCTGCGGCGACGGCGGAGACGGCCTCGTCCTGGCCGATGACGCGCTTATGCAGCTCACCCTCCAAGCCCTTGAGCTTGTCGAGCTCGCCCTGCATCATCTTGGACACGGGCACGCCGGTCCAGGCGCTCACGACCTCGGCGATCTCATCGGAGGTCACCTGCTCGTTGAGGCCCTCGCCGTCCTGCTGCTTTTGTGCCTCGAGCGCAGCCTCGGAATCCTGAATCTGCTGCTGCAGACCCGGGATCACGGAATAGCGCAGCTCGGACGCACGGCCCAGATCGCCATTGCGCGTTGCGCGCTCCTCTTCGCTCCTGGCCTCGTCGAGCTGGCCCTTAAGCTCCTGCACGTGGTCGATGGCGTTCTTCTGGTTGAGCCAGCCGGCCTTTTGCACGTTGAGTTTTTCCTGGACCTCGGCAATCTCTTGGCGCAGGGCCTCCAGACGTTCCCTGGAGGCATCGTCGGTCTCCTTCATGAGCGCCTGCTCCTCGATCTGCAGCTGGGTGAGCTGACGCGTGGTGGCGTCAATCTCGACCGGCATGCTGTCGAGCTCCATGCGCAGACGGCTTGCCGCCTCATCGACCAGGTCGATGGCCTTGTCGGGCAGGAAGCGGTCGGCGATATAGCGATCAGAGAGGTCGGCGGCGGCCACGAGCGCGCTATCGGTGATGTGCACGCCGTGGAAGATCTCGTACTTCTCCTTGAGGCCACGCAGGATCGAGATGGTGTCCTCGACGGTAGGCTCGCTCACCATAACGGTCTGGAAACGACGCGCGAGCGCCGCGTCCTTCTCGATGTACTTGCGGTATTCGTCGAGCGTGGTCGCGCCGATCGCATGCAGGTCGCCACGGGCGAGCGCCGGCTTGAGGATGTTACCGGCGTCCATGGAGCCCTCAGTGGCACCCGCGCCCACGATGGTGTGGAGCTCATCGATGAACAGGATGACCTTGCCCTCGGACTTCTGTACCTCCTTGAGCACGGCCTTCAAGCGGTCCTCGAACTCGCCGCGGTACTTGGCACCGGCGACCAGCGCGCTCATGTCAAGCTCGATGAGGTCGCGGTCACGCAGGGTGCTCGGAACGTCGCCGGCCACGATACGCTGGGCGATACCCTCGACGATGGCCGTCTTGCCGACGCCCGGCTCGCCGATGAGCACGGGGTTGTTCTTGGTGCGACGGGACAGGACCTGGATGGTACGACGGATCTCGTCGGTACGGCCGATGACCGGGTCGAGCTTGCCGGCACGGGCAAGGTCGCAGATATTGCGGCCGTACTGCTCCAGCGCCTCAAACTGAGTCTTGTCCTCGGCAGACGTCACGCGGTCATCGCCACGCAGCTCCTCGTAGACTTGCTCGATGCGCTCCTTGGTCACGCCGGCGTCGCGCAGAACGCGGCCGGCCTCACCCTTGTCCTCGGCAAGTGCCATCAGCAGATGCTCGGTCACCACAAAGCTGTCGCCCATCTTGGTGGCCTTCTTCTCGGCCTTCTCGATGACGCGGACGAGCTCATTGGAAAGACCCATCTGCTGGCCCTCGCCCGAAACCTTAGGCGCATGGTCGATGGCATCCTGCGTGGAGCGTGCGAGCTGGGCCGGGTCGGCACCGATGCGCTCGATAATCACGGAGATATTGCGCTCACCAGCACCGAGCAGGGCAGACAGCAGGTGAATCGGCTCCACCGCGCCGGCCTGCGCGTCGGCAGCCGTGCTCATGGCGGTCTGCAGCGCCTCGCGCGACGTCATTGCTAGCTTATCGATTCTCATGGAATCACCTCTCTTGGGGCGGCCGCCCTACGGGGCGGCTTCACGTTGTTCGAGATGTATTGTTGCCAGCTTTGCGCGATCTTATACACAAATCTAAGTCTCTATATATAAGATTTTCTGAGTGATTAAGAGATAGGGGGCAGGCACGCTCACCCGCTGCGGCCTCGTCCCCTCACTATCTCAATCTGTAACATCTATCGACCGTTTCCGGCTCCAGATGTTACAGATCGAGACGAATTATTCAGCGGCGCCCGTTTGTCTCAATCTGTAACATCTAATCGGCAAATTAGGGTCTAACTGTTACAGATCGAGACGAACAGAAAACACCCGGATCAAAAATCTAAATCTGTAACACCAGGCCCACTTTTAGCGGCCAAGATGTTACAGATCGAGACAGACCGAAAACCACCACAAAGAGGACAGGCACCTTTGTGGTGGTCGCGGTCTCTACTCCTTCGCCGAACCCGTACTTCCCGATTCGACGGTCCAGGGCATCTCATCCTCGAACAGCCATGTACGGGCAGACCCACTATCGCGTGCAGTCTGCGGGTCAGGCAAGCAGGTCTGTTTATAGGCATCTTGGATACACTGACCCATAAAATCGTTGAGCTCGGTCTGGTCGCCCTCCATGACATAGGCGACATCGCCGTCCATGATGTAGATGCCCGGACCCTCATTGCCCTCGTAGCCCGGATCGTACGAGACATCACATAACTTTGCGCCGTTTGCAGTGTCCAGCTCGATGGAAGAGTGGCATCCGCCAACCATGTCGTTCGCTTTTGCCCGATAGGACGCATATCCGTACCAACGCTTAAATGTTTTGCCCTTGAGTAGCTCGGACGCCCTATCGATCAGGCTTGTATCCGTGGTATAGCGCATGGCCCCAAGCTGAATACGCGGATAATTGCTAATACCCAGCACAGCCGGCTGCTCATCAAAATCAACGGTAATGGCCTCGGGCTTGTCGTCGCCGGTCAGAAGTTCGACAGATTGAGTCACAGGCTTGACCACCGGCTCCGTCACCGCAGCAGGTAGAAATGCCATACCGACAGCGCCCGCGCCAACCACAGCGATCGCAAGCGCCAAGACAATCAATCCAATACGGGCAGAACGGCTCACGGCAAAACACCCCACAATGCAAACCTTCGCCACCTGCACTAATGATACCGCCAGCTAACACTATTACCAAAAGAAGCCGCGCGCTCCTCACCACCACAAAGGGGACAGGCACCTTTGTGGTGGTTTTCGACGCTAACGGTCGACCATCTCGCGCCATGAGATTAAACTTGAATTGTTCTCTGAACATATCCATTTCTGCCTATCCTCAACAGATCTCTGTCTCGAGGAGCGCATATGAAGCCGTCTCATTCCACCGGTCGCAACGTCATCGCCATTCTCGCCATACCCATCGTGATGCTCTTCCTTATCGTCATCACGCCCTTTTCCCTTGGCATCGCCTCGCCCTTCGATTTACGCGGAATGGTCGACGCCGGCTCGCGTGCCACCTCGCTTTCCTTTATCTGTCGCGGCGTGTTTTACGAAGATGGAATTCCCACCGGAATTTGGCGGTCAAAGTTGCCACTGCTCGGTCAGATCGACGGACGGCCTCCTTATTTCTGCCTTGAACCTCAGGCGATGAATTATTTGATCGACGACCAGCCCCTCGATTCCATCACCCTCGCCTACGACTATGCTCCAAACACCGACGAGCGCCACATGAACCAAGTCCTCGACAAGCTACTTGGACAGTGCGGGCTCACCGACGAGGCCGGTCGAACCATCAATAATGACCCGAAGCTGATGCAAACAGAACTCCGTCGCATCGGAGAAATCAGGGGACGAGGTAGGGCTGCCTACTGGCAGGCCTGGGCGATGCGCAACAAGAGCGAATTTGGACACAGCACCTATATGGTCACCGTCTACACCAGAGACGGAATCAAGGACAATGTTGACGATTTCGCGTCATCCAAACTCGGCATCCCCAAAACAACCAAACCCGCCAGCCCGGATGAAATCCTGTAGGGACGCTCATTAGAATGTCGTTCAACGAGCACGGCAACATCGAGCTCGCCCCCCACCGCCACAAAGGGGACAGGCACCTTTGTGGTGATCTTCGGCCCCGGCGTTCACCATCTCAATCTGTAACATCTAGCGGCCGTTTTTGGGTCCAGATGTTACAGATCGAGATGAATTGTTCAGCGGTGCCCGTTTATCTAAATCTGTAACAACTGCTCGGCAAATAAGGGTCTACCTGTTACAGAACGAGACAAACAAAAACCACCACAAAGGTGCCTGTCCCCTTTGTGACGGTTCTCGACAAAAAGAAGCCGCCCCGATAACAGAAGCGGCATCAAGCAAGTCTATTTATTAGCGTCCCTCAAGACCCAACGAGAATGCAGAAATGTAGTCCGGGGCTTACCCTTTCCCGAACGCGACCCTCGCGAAGCGCGTGAGCGGGCGGGAAAGGGTAAGCCCCGGACGGACAATTAAGTGCGTTACTCGGCAGCGGCCTTGAACTTGTTGTAGTTGATCAGGCAGCCGGCCTTGACGATGGCACGCTCCTCTGCCGTCATATCGGCAATGTAGAGCTCAATCTGCTCGACCGCGCCGTCGGCGCGCACTACGTAGGCGGCGATGCCCTTCAGGTCGCCATCGAGCGCGGCACGGATACCCGGCACAAAGACGTAGTCGCCCACCTCAAAGCTGGGCTCGGCCTCCATCTGGAAGGGCACCATGCCCCAGTTCATCACGTTGGAGCGATAACGCTTGGTGGCGTACTCGTGGACGATGTTGGCCAGGCCGCCAATCACGCGCTGGCAGCTCGCGGCCTGCTCGCGGGCAGAACCGTCACCGGGCTTCTTGGCGTAGAGCATGGAGCCGTACTCGGTCGCCTTGGCATCTGCCGCGACGCCCGCACCAGCCAGCGCCTCAAACACGCCGGCAAGCTCGGCATCGAGTGCCGCCAGGTCACCCGCGGACTCGCCGGCCACGCGGCGCTTCTCCACGGCGTCGACTTCCTTGGAACGACCCACGTAGGCCGGATCGCGGCGGCTGAGCGTAAACTCGGCCAGGCCCAGCGGATTGGAGCGGAAGGAGCTCGTCTCACCCGAGGGAATGAGCTCGTCGGTCGTGGTGACCGGGTCCATGATCTTGGAGCACACCTTGAGCAGGATATCGTCGCCGAGGGGCTCCATCGCGGGCCACGGCTTGATGTTGGGGCCTTCGACCAGCTCGTCGGCAGGCTCCGCCTTGCCAAAGCCCCAGTACACGCGCTTTTTGTACGGCGCGTCGTCAAAGGTGTACTCGCAGGCCTCGTCCCAAGTCTCCTCGGGCAGGTCGGTCGCCGGCGTCAGGACGCCGCCGTTGGCAGCCGTCGCCGCAATGGAGCGAGCGTCCATCAGGGCCACGGCGCTCAGCTGGCCATTACCCGGCTTGGAACCCTCGCGGTTGGGGAAATTGCGCGTGGTGTGGCGGATGGACAGGCCGTTGTTGGCAGGCGTGTCGCCGGCGCCAAAGCACGGACCGCAGAACGCCGTACGCACGATCGCGCCGGCCTCCATAAGGTCGTAGATGTAGCCACGGCGCGTAAGTTCGAGCGCCACGGGCTGGCTTGTGGGATAGACCGACAGCGAGAACTCGCCGCAGCCGGTGTTGGCGCCCTTAAGCACGCGGGCAGCCTGGACCACGGAGTCGTAGTTACCGCCCGAGCAGCCGGCGATAACGCCCTGCTGCACGTGCAGCTTGCCGTCGACGATCTTGTCGAGCAGGCTAAAGTGCGTCTTGCCCTCGCCGATCTTGGCAGCCTCGAGTTCCACCTCGTGCAGGATATCCTCGAGGTTCTCGTTGAGCTCGTCGATCTCAAAGCCGTTGGAAGGATGGAACGGCAGCGCGATCATGGGCTTGATGCTGGACAGATCGACCTCGACGCAGCCGTCATAGTAGGCGACATCGGCGGGCTTGAGCTCGCGGTAGTCGTCGCCGCGGCCGTGCATGGCCAGGAATGCGTGCGTGTCCTCGTCAGTTGCCCAGATGGAGGAAAGGCAGGTGGTCTCGGTAGTCATGACGTCGACGCCGTTGCGGTAGTCAGTCGTCATGCTCGCGATGCCGGGGCCCACAAACTCCATGACCTTGTTCTTAACGTAGCCCTTGGCAAAGACGGCGCGGATGATGGCGAGCGCCACGTCGTGCGGGCCGACGCCGGGGCGCGGAGCACCCGTGAGGTAGATGGCCACGACGCCGGGATAGGCGACATCGTAGGTGTCGCGCAGCAGCTGCTTTGCCAGCTCGCCTCCGCCCTCGCCCACGGCCATGGTGCCCAGGGCGCCATAGCGGGTGTGCGAGTCGGAACCCAGGATCATCTTGCCGCAACCGGCGAAGTTCTCGCGCATAAAGGAGTGGATGACGGCGATATGCGGCGGGACGAAAATGCCGCCGTACTTCTTGGCAGCCGAGAGGCCAAAGACGTGGTCGTCCTCGTTGATGGTGCCGCCCACGGCGCACAGCGAGTTATGGCAGTTGGTGAGCACGTAAGGCAGCGGGAACTGCTCCATGCCCGAGGCGCGCGCCGTCTGGATGATGCCGACAAAGGTGATGTCGTGGCTCGCCATGGCATCGAAGCGAATCTTGAGCGCCTCGGGATCTCCGGACGTATTGTGTGCCTGGAGGATCGAATACGCGATGGTGCCGCGCTTGGCATCCGCGGGCGTCTGCGTAATACCGCGCTCGGCAGCCTCGGCCGCAGGCACAACCTCGCTGCCGTTACGCAAGTAGATGCCGTCCTCGTACAGCTTGACCATACTGTCTCCCACTCTGCCCAAAAGATTTGGGCGCATAGCATACATTCGTTCAATATCGTGCCATAGAACGGTTGCGAGTGGGTTACGAATCTGCACGTTCACTTTATCTCGGTAAAGTAAAGGACGAGCCCGGTGTGGGCCGGCAAAATGATCCCTTGGGGACGGAGGAAAACGGATCACTGGGTCAGGCCGACCCCCTCAGTGATCCGTTTTCCTCCGTCCCCAAGGGATCATGAAGTTGAATGCCAGATTGCCCGAATGCATCCCGCGTAACTACAAATCGGTTCCCGCGCCCAGCAGCTTGCGCATGACCTGTTCGGGGTTAACCGAGCCGTCGCGCGGGGCCAGGGCGGTAATCTTCTTCTGCATCTTGTACTCGTGCAGCTCGTCCTCGAGCTGGCGCACGCGGGCACGGAGTTTTTCGTTCTCGCGCTCGCGCTCCTCGGCACGCTCCTTCATATCGAGGATGCGCACCACGCCGGCAAGGTTGATGCCCTCGTCGGTCAGCTGGTTGATGAGCTCCAAGCGCTCGATATCGGCACGCGAATACAGGCGCGTGTTGCCGCCCGAGCGCTGGGGGTTCACCAGGCCCTTGGACTCGTAGACGCGCAGAGTCTGCGGATGCATGCCGGTCAGCTCGGCCGCCACGCTGATCATGTACAGCGGTTTGTTCCTATTGTCCTCGGCCATGCTACCTGACCCCTTTCCGTCTCGTTATCGTCCATCATAAGCCCGCGGGCGTGGTCGTGCGCCGCGACCGCCCTAGTACGTCGCCTTGTAACGATTGACCTTCTCGCGATAGTCGCGCGTGTCGGCCTCGCGCAGCTTGGTCATGGCATCGCGCTCGTCATCAGACAGGTTCGTGGGAACCTGCACCTTGATCTCGACGAGCAGCGCGCCCGTACGGCCACGGTGCTTAACGTCGGGCGCGCCCATCTCCTTAAAGCGGAACTTCTTGCCCGTCTGGGTACCCGCGGGCACCTTCAGACGAACCGTCGCACCGCCGGGCGTCGGCACGTCCACCGTGCAGCCGAGCGCCGCCTCATAGACCGAGACCGGTACCTCCATGGTCACGTCGGCACCTTTACGCTTAAACAGCGGGTGCTCCTCCACGTGCGTGGTCACGACCAGGTCGCCGCGCTCGCCGCCGGCAACTCCATACTCGCCGCGACGCTTGTAGCGTAGCTTGCCGCCGTCGACCGCGCCCGCAGGCACCGAGACCGTAATGGTCTGCTGCTCGCCTGTCGAGGGAATGCGATAGGTGACCTTGTGCGTCACGCCGCGAAACGCGTCCTCGGCCGTCACATCGACGGTCAGCGACAGGTCGCCGCCCTTGCGAGCACGGCTGCGGCCCGCGCCGGCACCGGCAGCGCCCGCAGCCCCGGCAAAGCCCGAGCCCCAGTCGCTGCCCCAGGCGCCGTTGCCGCTAAAGATGCTGTCGAAGATATCGCCCCAGCCGCTGGCGCCCGCGCCGGCACCGTAGCCGCCGCCATACGCGCCGCCCGCGCCCGGCATGCCGCCAAACATGAGCATCTGGTCGTACTCTTTGCGTTTCTTCTCGTCCGAAAGCGTCTCGTAGGCCTCGCTGATCTCCTTGAACTTGGCCTCGTCGCCGCCGGCATCGGGGTGATATTTTTGCGCGAGCTTGCGAAACGCGCTCTTGATCTCTTTGTCGGAGGCGCTCTTGGATACGCCCAGGATGTCATAGAAGGTTTTGCCTGCAGCCATCGTAGCTCCTCTCCTGTTACATCCGCCGCCCCTGCGGACGGCGGCTCATGCTGTCACATGGCACTTGGCCAGAAAGGGCCCCGGGTGTTGCCCCGGGGCCCTTCTCAATTACTCCTCGGTGCTCTCGACCGTATCGGCCGTAGCATCCTCGGGCGCCGCTTCGGGCTCCGGTGCGGGGCGCTTCTCGCCACCGTAGGTCACCGTCACCATCGCGGAACGCAGGATGCGATCCGCCATGCGGTAGCCCTTCTGGTACACGTCGTTGACGGTCTCGTCGTACTGCGATGCGTCCTCGACACGCCCCACGGCCTGGTGCTCGAGCGGATCGAACGCCTCGCCCTTGGGGTCGATGGGCTCAACGCCCTCGTGCGCAAACACATCGAGCAGCTTGGCATGCACCGCGTCAACGCCATCGACGAACTGCTTAAAGTCGTCGGAAAGCTCTTGGCTGCGGGCATGGTCGATCGCGCGCTCGATATCGTCGATCACCGGCAACAGCGCGGTGACAAGCTTCTCGGTCGCGCGCTCGCGCTCGGCGATGCGCTCGTTGGCGGTGCGGCGACGGAAGTTCTCCCAGTCGGCCTGCAGACGAGCGGTTCGCTCGGTAGCGTCCTTCGCCTTGTCCTCGGCGGCCTTCTGGGCCTCTGCCGCAGCATCGAGCTCATTGCGCACGTCGGCAAGCTCCTTTTGGGCCTGCTCGAACTTGAGCTTAAAGTCGTTGTCGGCGGCTTCCTCACCGGCGCGGATAGCGGCTTCCACCATCTCGTCCTCGGTCATCGTCGCCTCCTTGTTGGAATCCTCTACCTGGTTCTCGGCAGCCTCGGCGGCCGGGGCCTCATTGACCTCGGTATCGTCTGCGGCCTCTACGGGAATCTTCACGTCCTTCTCCTCAGAGTCAACGGGGGCGGCGCCAGCGGCAGCCGCCTCCGTGCGAGCTTTACGGGCGGACATGATTACTTGTCCTCGTCGTCCACAACCTCGTAGTCGGCGTCGACGACATCATCGTCGGCAGGCTGGGCGCCGGCGGCACCGTCGGTCTGCTGCTGAGCGTCGGCGTAGACAACCTGGGCCAGCTCGTAGGCCACGGACTGCAAGGACTCGCCGGCGGCCTTGATGGCCTCGACGTCAGAGCCCTCGAGCGCCTTCTTGGCGTCGGCGATAGCGGCCTCGGCCTTGGACTTCACGTCGGCGGAAACCTTGTCGCCCAGCTCGTTGAGGGTCTGCTCGGTGGAGTAGCACAGGCTGTCGGTCTGGTTGCGGACCTCGACCTCTTCCTTCTGCTTCTTGTCCTCCTCGGCATGAGCCTCGGCGTCCTTGACCATACGATCGACTTCGTCGTCGGACAGAGCGGTGGAGCCGGAAATGGTGATCTGCTGCTCCTTGCCGGTACCCTTGTCCTTAGCGGAGACCTTGACGATGCCGTTGGCGTCGATGTCGAAGGTAACCTCGATCTGCGGCACGCCGCGGCGAGCAGCCGGGATGCCGGTCAGCTGGAACTTACCGAGCGACTTGTTGTCGCGGGCAAGCTCGCGCTCGCCCTGGAGCACGTTGATCTCGACGCTGGTCTGGTTGTCGGCAGCGGTGGAATAAACCTCGGTCTTGGAGGTCGGGATCGTGGTGTTGCGGTCAATCATCTTGGTCATGATGCCGCCCATGGTCTCGACGCCCAGCGACAGCGGGGTAACGTCGAGCAGCAGGATGCCCTCGACGTCGCCGGTGAGCACGCCGCCCTGGACGGCAGCGCCGTCGGCAACGACCTCGTCGGGGTTCACGGACATGTTGGGCTGCTTGCCGGTCATGGTCTTGACGAGCTCCTGGACGGCGGGCATACGGGTGGAGCCGCCGACGAGGATGACCTCGGTCAGATCGGAGAGCTTAAGCTTGGCGTCGCGCAGGGCGTTGGTGACAGGCTGCTTGCAGCGCTCGAGCAGGTCGCGGGTGATCTTCTCGAACTCGGCGCGGGTCAGCGTGTAGTTGAGGTGCAGCGGGCCGGACTGGTTCATGGTAATGAACGGCAGGTTGATGGTGGTCTGCTGGGCGGCGGAGAGCTCCTTCTTGGCGTTCTCGGCGGCCTCCTTCAGACGCTGCAGGGCCATGGGGTCCTGACGCAGGTCGACACCGTTCTCCTGCTGGAACTTATCGGCCATCCAGTCGATGACGCGCTGATCCCAGTCGTCGCCGCCCAGGTGGTTGTCGCCCGAGGTGGACAGAACCTCAAACACGCCGTCGGCGAGGTCGAGGATGGAGACATCGAAGGTGCCGCCGCCCAGGTCGAAGACCAGGATGCGCTGGTCGGTGCCCTGCTTGTCCAGGCCATAGGCAAGAGCGGCAGCGGTCGGCTCGTTGACGATACGCTTGACGTTGAGGCCAGCGATCTTGCCGGCATCCTTGGTGGCCTGACGCTGGGCATCGTTGAAGTAGGCCGGGACGGTAATGACGGCGTCGGTGACGGTCTCGCCCAGATACTTCTCGGCGTCGGCCTTCATCTTTGCGAGCGTCATGGCGCTCACCTGCTCGGCGGTGTAATCCTTGCCCTCGATATCGACGACGGCACGGCCGCCCTGGCCCTCCTTGACCTCATACGGCACGGTCTTGATCTCGGAGGTGCACTCGGAGTACTTGCGACCCATGAAGCGCTTGATGGAAAACACGGTGTTCTTGGGGTTGGTGACAGCCTGGTTCTTAGCGGCCTTACCCACGACGCGGTCGCCGTCAGCACGGAAGCCGACAACGGACGGGGTGGTGCGGTCGCCCTCGGCGTTCACGATAATGGTCGGAGAACCGCCCTCGAGGACGGCCATAGCGGAGTTGGTAGTACCAAGGTCGATACCAAGAATCTTACTCATTAGAAATTCCCTCTCTCTTGTGCGTTCGCGCCGCCTCGACGGTCTTTCGCGCGGCGCTTCGGCTTGTCTTTCAGGATGTAGTGTATCCCCTTATGGGCCGGAATATACAAAATCTAAGTCAATTCATATAAGGTTTCTTATTGCTAAGAGTTTAGGTTCACAAATGCGCAGGTAGACGCACTGATTGAGTTCTCGGCAAATCTATCGAGATCTATGTAGAGATGGCTGAGGTTTGGGCCCGAGGCCGCATGGGGTGGCTTGAGGCGACCCCGGGGAAAGCGCAACCCGTTTCACGGCTAAATAACGGGATGCGCTTTCCAAAAGCTCGCTCAATAGCTCAATATTTCAAGTCACCTTTAGCTAACATTTGCGCAGCTCAACGGCCCCACCTGCACGTTTTTTAGTAAACCTTGGCATACTCGGCGAACGGTATGAAGATGCCGGCCAGAGGGTATTGCAAACGGTCGCTCCCGTGGTATGTTTTTGCCCGAATCAAACCGGCGCGCATCGTCTGTAGCGTCGGTCAACAGAGAGGAAACTACCATGGCTCATCCCGTAATTGATGCCGACGAGTGCATCGCTTGTGGCGTTTGCGTCGACACCTGCCCCGCTGGCGTTCTGGAGCTCCAGGACGTCGCCACCGTCGCTGACGAGGACTCCTGCGTCGCCTGTGGCGCTTGCCAGGACGCTTGCCCCGCTGGCGCGATCACCGAGATCGTCGAGGAGTAACAACTCCCCACTTGCACACTCAAAAGTACACCGTGCACAAAAAGGGGGCCTCCGCATCGCCGCGGAGGCCCCCTTTTGCTTATATAGGCAGCTAATTTGGAGCGGGACCCTTGGCAGTTGCGGTGGAATAGTTCCTGTTTTATGGCTTGGATGCCGATTTTAGGAACTATTTCACCGCAACTTATAGATGCGGCGTCGACTAGGACAAATCGTCTTCGTAGGGCATCAGGTCTGCTAGGTAGCCTTTCTCCTTAAGCATCGCCTCGATCTCGTCGAGGGTCTGCTCATCCTCTGCCGCAATGCGATGGAAGTGGTAGCCGCTCGTCACCGTCAGCAGCGGGAAGCTCTTGCCGCTGGCAATGCCCTCAAGATAGCGCTCGATATCGCGACGGTTGCGAATGTCCAGATCGGCTGTGATCTTGCCATACACGCGATGGTTGACGATTACATTGAGCACGGCACCACCCGCGTCGACGATGCTCGTGAGCTCGTCACCTGCCTGCTCCACGCCATGGTGCACCTTGACCAGGCGCGTGGGCACGGCGGGGCTGCTGGGGGCCTCCTGCAGCACGTAGCCGCGATTGGTCGCCACGATATCGTGCCCATCGGCGCGCAGCAGGGCGATGTCTTGCACGACAATCTGGCGGCTCACACCCACCTCACGAGCAAGCGCACTGCCCGAGACGGGCTCTTTGGCTCGCTCGAGCACGCCCATGATGGCACGGCGACGCTCGCGGGCGTCCATTATTTACCGTCCAACAGACGCAGGTGCTTAAGCGAGAGGTCGAGAATCGGCGCAGAGTGCGTCAACGCCCCCGAGCTGATAAAGTCAACGCCCAGGTCGGCGAGCGCGCGGATATTGCTGGCATCCACATTGCCCGAGCACTCGGTCTTGGCGCGACCGGCGATAAGCTCAATCGCGGCAGCCATGTCGTCGTGGGTCATGTTGTCGAGCATGATGATATCGGCGCCGGCCTCCACAGCCTCGCGCACCATGTCCAGGTTCTCGCACTCGATCTCGACCGTCGCGGTAAATGACGCATGGGCGCGCGCCATCTCAATCGCGCGTGCCACGCCACCGGCGGCGTCGATGTGGTTGTCCTTGAGCATGACAGCCGTCGACAGGTTATAGCGGTGGTTGCTGCCACCGCCGATCTCGACTGCAGCCTTCTCGAAGACACGCATGCCCGGCGTGGTCTTGCGCGTGTCGACAAGCACGGTCTTGGTGCCCTCTAGCGCAGCTGCCATCCGATGCGTGTAAGTAGCGATGCCGCTCATGCGCTGCAGGTAGTTGAGCGCCACGCGCTCGCCCGAAAGCAGTACGCGCGCATCGCCGCGCACCTGGCCCACGTGGTCGCCGGCGTGCACCTCGTCACCATCGGCAACATCAAACAGCACCGAGCTCTGCGAATCCAGCAGCTCAAAGGTGCGAGCGAACACATCCAGGCCCGCGATAATGCCATCGGCCTTGGCGATAAGCTCCACCGTGGCGGGACGCGCCGTGGGGCACACGCTCGCCGTGCTCACGTCCTCAAAGGTAATGTCCTCGCGCAGAGCCTGCAGAATCAAATCATCGACGACGAGCTTCATGGTAATGGGATTCATGGTCTACTCCTCCACGGCCTGCGTGCCGGCGGCACGGGCCAAATCATCGATTGCCAGGGTGTCGGCGCTCAGGGCGCGATGACGGCCATCGAGCGCGGGATCGCCCGCCTGCTCCACGGCCAGTGACTCGCCGGTACGCATGTACCACGCGGCGCGGCGACCCCAGACCAGCGCTTCGAGCAGGCTGTTTGATGCAAGGCGGTTCTTGCCGTGAACGCCGTTGCAGGCTGTCTCGCCCGCGGCGTAGAGCTCGGGCATCGAGGTGCGGCCGTCCTTGTCGACCCACACGCCGCCCATAAAGTAGTGCTGCGTGGGCGTAACGGGGATGGGCTCGTCCAAGATGTCGCGGCCGTCCTCCAGGCAGCGTGCGCGGATGTTGGCGAAGTGCCCGGTCACCACGTCGCGCTCGACGGGGGCAAAGCTTAGCCACTCGTGCTCGGTGCCGTCCTGCTTCATCTGCTCGCGAATAGCGGCGGCGACCACATCGCGCGGCTGAAGCTCGTCGGTAAAGCGCTCACCGGCGGCATTGAGCAAAATCGCTCCCTCGCCGCGGCAGCTCTCGCTGATCAGGAAGGTGCGGCCCGGCTGCGGCGAGAACAGACCCGTGGGGTGAATCTGCACGTAGTCCAGGTGCTCCATCTTAATGCTATGCTCCTGAGCAATGTAGCAGGCATCGCCCGTGAGCTGCGGGTAGTTGGTCGAATGGTCGTACACGCCGCCGATACCGCCCGTCGTCCACAGCGTATGGCGGGCATGGATCTTAAACGGCTCGCCGACATGCACGTCCTCGGCGGCGTTTGCCAGCTCGTCGGCGGGACGAACCGAGTTGTCCTCGTCCACGGAAACGGCGACGACACCGGTGCACACCGTGGCGCCGTCACGCTCGCCCGTCAGGATGTCGGTCATGGCCACGTGCTCCAAAATCTGCACGTTATCAAGCTTGCGAACGGCCTGGAGCAGCTTAGTCGTGATCTCCTTGCCCGTAATGTCGGCATGGAAGGCAATGCGCGGACGGCTGTGTGCGCCCTCGCGGGTAAAGTCGAGGCTGCCGTCGGTCTTGCGCTCAAAATCCACGCCCATGGCCAGCAGGTCGTTGATGACCGAGCGGCTCGAGCGGATCATGATGTCGACGCTCTCGCGGCGGTTCTCGTAGTGGCCGGCGTGCATGGTGTCCTCAAAGAAGGCATCGTAGTCTGAGCCTTCGGGCAGCACGCAGATTCCGCCCTGCGCGAGCATCGAGTCGCACTCGTCGACAGCGCCCTTGGAGAGCATGACCACGCGCGTGCTCGTCGGCAGATTGAGGGCCGCGTACAGACCCGCCACGCCGCAGCCGGCAATGACGACGTCGCACTCCATATCGGGGTATTGTTTGGTTTCCACAGGAATCCTCTCCCTTGTAATGTGACATAAGGGACTGCCCCTCATGTCACATCGTTCTAGCGCGCCGCGTACTCGAGCATGCGGTCGAGCGTGAGCTTGGCCTGGTCGGCGGCCTCGTCCGACACGCCGATCTTCACCTCGCCCTCGCCCGTCTCTAGGCAGCGTACGAGCTTTTCGAGCGTGATGAGATCCATGTTGACGCAGGTGGGCTGCACCGCGGGGAAGTAGAACTTTTTACCGGTGCCCTGGCAGCGGCGCTCGAGCTCGTAGAGCACGCCGCGGACCGTCACGATGATGAACTCGCTGGCGTCCGACTCCTCGGCATACTTGATGATGCCGGCGGTGGAGCCGATGTAGTCGGCCTCGGCCAGCACGTCGGCTTTGCATTCGGGGTGCGCCAGCACGAGCGCGTCGGGATGCGCTTCCTGCGCGTCGACGATCTGCTCGACGGTGATGATGTGATGGCGCGGGCAATAGCCATTGTTGAGGATGACGTGCTTTTGCGGCACCTGCTCGGCTACGAAGCGGCCCAGGTTTTGATCGGGGATGAACAGGACGTGCTGCTGCGGCAGCTCGGACACGATTTTGACGGCGTTGGAGCTGGTGACGCACACGTCACTCCAGCTCTTGATCTCGACCGTCGAGTTGACGTAGCAGACCACGGCAAGGTCGTCGCCGTACTCGGCGCGCGCCGCATCGACCGTCTCGCGCTTGACCATGTGCGCCATGGGGCAGTCCGCGCCCGGCTCGGGCAGCAGCACGGTCTTGGTGGGGTTGAGCAGCTTGGCGCTCTCGCCCATAAACTCCACGCCGCACAGCACGATGGTCTGCTGCGGCAGGCTCTTGGCGAGCTTTGCCAGGTAGAAGCTGTCGCCGACGTAATCGGCAACGGCTTGGACCTCGGGCGCCACATAGTAGTGCGCCAGGATCACCGCGTCACGTTGGGTTTTTAGTTGCTGAATGGCCTCGACGAGCTCTGCGGGCACCAGTGCCGCGCGCTCCGTTGCCGTCGTTGCCGATGCTAGGCCAGCCGCGATATCGCGTGCAAGCTCCGACGCATCCATGTTCGCGCTCTGTGCCATCAAGGCCCCTCTCTTTTGGCGAATCTTGGGGCTTTAGTATGACACCTAGGTTTACAGCTGACAAGACAGCTGTAAACCTAGGTGTAAAGTTGAACTAAAGATTCAATCATGCGGCAGGTCCATTTTCGAACTGGCGAGCTGAGGATAGTCGAAAATGGACCTGCCGCACGGTTCGAGCAGCCCGTTTTGTCTTGACCCGAGAAGCGGTAGGCATAAAGCGGGTCCGGATTGCTCGATCCGGACCCGCTGGGAACTGGCATGTGGTTAAGCGCGGCGCTTCATGGCCCACGCCAGCAGCAGGGCTGCCACACCGGCAGCGAGTACGGCACCGGCCATGGCGTACGCGCTGTCGCCGGACTGAGGCAGCGTCTCCTTGCCAGCCTTCTTCTTAGGCTTGGAAGTCGTAGTCGTGGTCGTAGTCGTGGTGGTCTGGCCAGGAGCGGGCTTGGCAGCCTCGGCAACGGTGAAGGTCGTCTCGGCAGTGCCCGTAGCCGAAACCACGCTCAGCTTGTGTTCGCCCACGCCGAGCGTCTTTAGGAAGCTCGCCTTGAGCGTCACGATCGTAGAGCCCTCGGTGACCACGTAGTTCTCGGCCGCGACCTCCTTATCGTCAACCAGCACCTTCTGGAAGTACTTGATCGGCGCGTTCGAGCGGAAGCTCAGGTCCTTAGCGGCCTCGACCACCATCGTCTGACCCTTACCGTCGATGATCTCGGGCTTCAGAATCGCGATCTCCTCGGTCTTGCCCTTCTCGCCGCAGACGGTGCACTCCTCATGCCTCTCTCCCTTGGCCTCAACGGTCGCCGGCTTGTCGACAACCCACTTAAAGGTATGCTCGGCCTTGTCGAGGACCTCGCCGCAGCGGCAGATATGCCAGTGGTTCTTGGCGTCGTGTGCCCAGCCGGAGCCGTCGGGCTCGTGCTTGAGCACGCCCTCGACCGTCACGTTCACATCGCCCTCGACGTCCTTGAGCTCATAGGTGCCGTCGTCGGAAAGCTTAACGACCTTACCGTCAACCTTTACGGCGTAGTCCTTGCCCGCAAAGTACGCACTGTCGATGCTCATGGCGAGTTTTGCGGAGCCGTGCCAGTCGAGCTCGGTTGCCGTCGAGGTGAGCGTGTAGCCAACCTGGCTGCTCGGCAGCGTCACGACGAGCTTGCGACCGGTAGCCACGGTGACCTCGGTGACGGAAGACGCGTCGTAGTTGGCCTTGGCCTGATAGCGCACCTCGTACACGCCGGCGGCGAGATCCTTGAGCTCGGTCACGCCCTCGCCCACGGCCTGGTACTCGGCAGCGCCCTTGGCGCGCCACTCCATGGTGGCGTCGACGCCCGTGATCTTGCCGTCGCGCTTGCCACTCACGGTCTCGGCGGTGGCCTGGACCTTCGGCGCGTCCTGAGCGGCGTTCTTGATGGAGAACTCGCACGTCAGGCCCTCAGTCGGCAGCGCGTAGTTGCCAGCGGCCTTGCCCGTCAGCGCACCGAGGGTCGCCGTGTAAGAAGTGCCGGCCTCGGTCTGGGAGCCCTCGACGGTCGCGCCGAGGTCATCATTGCCGATAACATTGCCGAGCGTGGCCACAGGGCAGTGCTCCTTGCCGTCATAGGTGAACTCGGTGGTGCCCCACGTCACAGTGAGCAGACGCTGGTTGATGGTGAACATGCCGTCGACGAACGTGATGCTGTAGTTGGGGTTTGCACCCTCGGGCTGCGTCAGCTGCAGAGCATAGCCGCCCTCGCGCACGTTGTCGTCATCTTCGCGCTCGATCTCGAGGCCCTGAAGCGTTTCGCCCGCGACGAGTTTGCCAGAAGTGACATCCCAGGTAAACACGGGGTCAGCCTCGCCGTAGGTCTTAGAATCGTCCTGGGCGGTGACCGTAATCGCGCGCGGCTTGACCTCGAGCGTAACCTCACCCTCGGCCTTCACACCGTCGATCGTCACCTTATAGGAAACAGTCAGTGTGCCGACGTCCTTGATCTTGGGGGCCTCGGGAGACCAGTTCTTGCCATCGGCGCTGTACTGGGCCGTCGCGCCCTCGGGCAGTCTCGTCGCATCGACCGTGTGATACGCACCGTCGTACTCGCCGGAGTAGCCAACGATAGCGGCAACCGGAATCTCGACTGCAGGCAACGCATGCCCACAGACCGTGCACTGCTGATGCTTGGAGCCGGCCTCGGTTGCCGTGGGCGTCTTGTCGACAACCCACTCAAAGGTGTGCGTGGCCTCGTCGATTTTCTCGCCGCAGGCGCACTCGTGCCAGTGCGTATTATCGTTGGAGAGCCACTTATCGTTCACGGCCTCGTGCTTGCGCACGCCCTCGACCGTGATGGCGGTATTCTCCTCGACATTGCTCAGGGCGAACCTTCCGCCCTCGTTCTTCTCGAGAACCACACCGTTTGCCTTGACAGCAAAGTCGTCGCCCGCGTAGTAGCCATCGGAGATCTTTACCGAGAACTCCACGCTTTCGTGCCACTGCAGCCTGTTCGGGCTATGCCACACTATCGAGTACGCGTCATTTTTCTCGGAAAGGCTGACGTTCAGGTACTTGCCCTTGCCGACATGCACTTCCACAGGCGTGGACGGCATGTAATTATTGGTCTCGGCATACCAGACCTGGTAGTCGCCAGCGGCAAGATTCTCAATCTTACCGTCTTCGGAAACCATGGTCTCGCCATCGGCGTCCCCGGCTTCGGTGCGGAACAGGCGGTAGGCGACGCCGCCGCGCGCGCCTTCGATCTTGCCGTCGCACTTGCCACGGATGGTTTCGGCGGTAGCCTTCAGGCCCTGAGGCTTCTCCTGCTCGGCCTTATAAATCGTGTAGGTATACTCAAGGTTTTCGGTAGGAAGGGCGTAATTCTTGATGACCTCGGGGTCGCCGTCGAGGCCCGTCACCTTTGCCGGATAGCTGCCGGCATCGATGCCCGTCGCGTTCTCGACCTCATAGGAAACCTTACCCTCGTCACCCTCGGCAACATTGCTGACCGTGACCTTGAGGCCCTGAGGCTTGCCGTTATAGGTATACGTTCCGACCGCCCAGCCAACACCAATCTGGCGCTTGGTGATCTCGAACGTGCCGGTCTGGAGAAGCGTCAGTTCATAGTTACCCTGCCTGATCTTGTCCACCGTGTTGAGGGGCTCGCGCTGCTCAATCGTCAGCTTATAGGCGCCCACGTTCTCGCCGGGCTCACGGTGAATCTTGAGCCAAGAGAGCGACTCGCCATTGGGGATCGTGCCCTCAACAGCCTCGAGTTTAAAGTTCGGATCGTCATAACCGTACACCTTTGAAGCATCCTTGGGCTTCACCGTCACCGGACAGGGATCGACCTTAAGCTCGACTTCGCCCTTGCAGGACTCACCAGACACGAGCTTTGCCTTAAACTCGAAGGTCTTGGTGCCGGCATCGCGGATGCTCGGAGTCGTTTCGAGCCACAGCGTATCGCCCTTCATGCGGTACTGGATAGATGCGATGGTATTGGTGTCAACCGTCACGCCGTGCCACTCGCCATCGTAGGTGCCCGAGTAGCCCTTGATGCCGAAGGCGGGGATCTCGACAGGCTCGCGCTCGTAGCCGCACGTCTTGCAGCGCTCATGCTTGGAACCGGGCTTATCAGCCGTAGCGGCCTGGTCGACGACCCACTCAAAGTCATGCTCTGCGCGGTCAACGTCCTCCTTGCCACAGGTGCAGGTGTTCCAGTGTTCGGCGCCGTCGTGTTTCCAACCGCTACCGTCGGCCTTCTTAGGGCCGTCCTTAACCTCAACCGTCAGGGCCTCGGAGGCGTTATGGTTACGGTCGGCCTTAAGGCGAACGCTGTATTTGCCAGCGGCGAGGCCCTTAACCGACGTCTCGCCTTCGGCAATCCACTGATAGTCGCCGGCGGCCTCGGCTTTCCATTCGTAGGTGTTATCAATCCCGTCGATGCTGCCATCCGCCAAGGCATGCCCGGTCGCGGCCGTCGTCTTGACATCCTTGGGAGCGGCCTGATCGGCGGGGGCGATCTTGATCTTAAGCTCTCCCTCCACCGGCACGTAGTCGGGTGCGGTAATGCGGTACTTAATTGTCTCGGCACACACGTTGTCATAGACATCGCGCGTGACATTGGTATAGGAGGGGATTCGGTCTTCGTACAGCAAGCCACCATCGACGCTATATTCGACCTGCATGCCCTCGGGGGCGTTGTCAACCGTCACCGACGGCGAGTGAGCCTTGCCATCATAGGTGCCGTCAAAGCCCTTGGCCTGAACATTCTCGAACTGCGTGCCGTAGATGCTCCAGTAGAAAAACTTGCAGGAGTAAATTGACTCGTAGGATGCGAAGTTTCCCAGGCCCCAGAGCTGGCTCCGGTACGCACCTGGATCTTTCTCCGAAACCGATTCGCCCCAAGCGAGGCGTTCGAAATCGACGCCCTCTTTAAGCTCGATCCATTCGTCGCCAAGCTTATACGTCACCTTAATGCGAGGCGTTATCTCCTCGCCCGTCCACTTATAAGACGGAACGTCGTTGAGCACGTCACCGTTGCTGAACCTGACGCTATCCTTCAGCTTGTCGTAGCCGATGACTTCGATCTTGCAAAGATCCTTGCGGTTGGAGTCCTTCTCCGCAAGCGAGGCGGGGTTGATCTTGAACACGCGCTCGAGCGTAACATCGCTTTGTCCCTCGATGGCAACCGTCGCCACCACGCGATAGGTGCCCGCATCGCACGGCTGCGACCCTTCCATCTCGATGCCCACGGTGTCATTCTCATCCGCGCAACGGTAAAAGCGTGCGCACACAATCTTTACCTTGCCCTGGGCCACAGCGTTGTCCTTTTGAGACGGCTTAGTCGTAGCAAGCACGGCGTCGCGCTGTTTGCCGTTGTAGGTAAAGCTCAGGTCGCCTCTCTTGGACGACATCAGCGAGATCGTCTCGCCGTCCCTGGAGTAGACACAGTGTGAGGCCTCATACTGTCCTTTGCACGTAGCCGCGATGCTGTACCCATCCTTGTTGGCGGAATAGGTCCACTCGTGCTCGTGCTTGCGATGGATGACCTTGACCTTGTCACCGGTAACGTCGTATGCAAGGTCGGCGTTGGCAAGCTTGAGCCTGCTCGCAAGATCCTCCTGCGAAAGATCGCTCGTGCCAAGGTTCACATACTCATAGTAGTAGTACTGCTTATTGGACTCGGGATCGAACTTGGTATCGTCGACAGACAGGACGGCTTCGCCCGCAAAAGACTTATCGACGTGAACCTTACCGTAGCTACCGACATCGGACGCATCGACACCCTTCGCCTTGGCCGTAGTGACCTTCGTGTTGCCAGCGAGCGCCACAGAACCAAGGGCATAAATTGCGCAGCGTTTCTCGTCCTGACCGCTTATGTCGCGACCGTTGAAATAATCAGAGGGGAACACGAACGAATCGTCGATAACCGTACCGTTTATGGTGCACGACGCATCCTTTGCCACCGCAATGGCACTCGTCATGTGCATCTGATATTGAATATCCCACACCTTGAACATATAAGAGCAGGGTCCATTCCATGACGTGTTATTTGTTGAACGAATGCTGCAGTTATTCAGAGCAACTATGGCATTTTTGACGCCGATATTGCCCGCATGCACATGACCGCTCTCAACCTTCATCTCGTCGCATGCAATCATTCCCTGACTGTTGTTTTCGAACGTGCAGCCGTTCAACGTAACTTTTGGAGTCTTCGACCGCCCGACCACGCTCAAGGCGCCGACGCAATCATCACTATTATTCTTAAACGTGCAGTTGACAAACGTTGTATCCACCGCGACCTGGCTGCCTCTGATAGTCACAGGCGCCGGCGAGGCTTCGTAAATTTCATTACCCTGGTCAACCTTGAATGCGTTGTTCTTGCAGCATTTCCAACCGCTGACATTCACGTTCGTGAAGCTGGCCGTCTCCCCCGCACCCATAGTTCCATAGAGCGTGATTGCCCGAACGGTATCTTTGTTATCGGTCCTTGAAACAAGCTTGAGGTTTTTCACGGAAAGGTTGAGGCTCTTGCCCGTATTCGGCTTATCGACACCTCCACGCGCTTCGTAATCGTTGCTATCGCTCAAAAACGTTTTTCCATCGCAGCGGACCTCGGTCAAGGCGCCCGAATCACCGATGAACTCGACATAACTGCCCTTAAGCACAAAGAGGGGGTGCTGCGAATACGTAAGGTCGCGCTTGACGGTCAGCGGACCGCCCAGAGACGAGCTGTCGGTGAAATATAGGCGGGTCGGATTCTCCTTGGTGCCGCCCTCGACCTCATAGTGGTCGATATCAACCGTGCCGGCAAACCGATAGTCTTTGCCGCCGGAAAGTTGGATTACATCACTTTCGCCATACGAAAGCTCGCTTTTCAGGTGTTTCGGTTTGATCGCGGCGGACGGATACGCCTCCGCTACCGTAGGCGTGGCGAGCGTCGTCACCGCACCCCCAAGCGCCAGCGCTGCAGCCAGCACGCAAGCAGCAAGTCTGCGCATCCCTATCTTTTTCTCCCTCATCACAGCTCCCCTTACCCCTATGCTTTCGCAATGTTCGTTATCGCCTGGCGCCGGCGGCCGGCATGATTCCCCGTCCGACCGCCGGCATCGATTGACGTGTGTATCCATGGAGTATTGTGCGGTCGTCAAAACTGACGCCCTGCCGCTTGGCGCGAGTTGCACGCCTTGGGGCGCAAATGGAACACGCCTCCGCGGGCGGCGCGCACCCAATGTGGCAAAATCGAACTACTAAGGGGGCTCGAATGCTCAAGATTATCGCCTGCGACGACGACGTCGCTTTTCTAGATAGACTGCACCGGATGATCGACCGCTGGTCGACCGAGACGGGCACGGCAGTCGACGTTGCGCTCGTCACGCGCGGCGAGGACCTGCTGGCCCGCCATGCCGCATCGCGTGCCGACATCATTCTGCTCGACATGATCATGCCGCTCGTCAACGGCATGGATACCGCGCGGGAGCTGCGCCAATCCGACACCGCCGTGCGCCTGGTGTTCCTCACCTCATCGCCCGAGTTCGCGCTGGAGTCCTATGAGGTCCGCGCCTTCGACTACCTGCTCAAGCCCGTAACGTACGAACGCCTGGCGCAACTGCTCGACGAGCTTTCGAGCATGCGACCCGCCGTGACCGATGAGCTCGTGACCAAAACGTCCTTTGGCTACCATGCCCTGCGCCTGTCCGATATCGAATATGCCGAGGCCCGCAACAAGCACGTGGTATTCCACCTGCGCGACGGGCGCGACATCGAGGCGCTCGAGCCGTTCCGCAACATCGAGGACCAGCTGGCCAAAAACGCAAGCTTCTTTAAATGTCACCGTAGCTACCAGGTCAACCTGCGCAATATCGACCACTTCAACCGCACGGATATCGTCATGCGCTCGGGCGCTTGCATCCCGCTGGCGCGCAGCTGCAAGCAGGGTTTCCAGGATGCCTACTTTGCGGCACGGTTCGAGAGCGGGAGGCGCTGATGCTCCCCACGGCCGAGATGATGCTTTGGGCAATTCACCACGCAACGACCCTGCTTTTTGGCGTTTTTGCCTCGGCGGCGCTCTGCGGTATCGAGATCAACCGGCGACATGCGCTTGAGCTCGTGATGGTCAGCGCCGTAACCGGATGCACATTCGGCCTCGCCAATGCCGTCGGCGGCGAGCTTTTCGCCCGTCAGGTATATCCGCTCGTCGTGCATCTGCCGCTCGTCATCTATCTGTGCGCGCGCTATCGCCTGAGCCCGCTGCTCGTTATGCTGGGCGTCACCAGTGCTTATCTGAGCTGCCAGTTCAGCAACTGGATGGGCATCGCCGCGCTCGCCGCCACCGACTCGCAAATCGCGTACTACGTGGCACGCATTATCACCACGGCCGTCGTCTTTGCAATCCTGCTGCATTGGGCCAGCGACATCGGCCCGCCCCTGGCGGTTAAAAGCCCCACCGAGCTCGAGATTCTACTCATCCTGCCGCTCATCTATTACATCTTTGACTACGCCACTAACGTCTACACCACGCTCTTCCACTCGGGCTCCGTGGTGACGGTTGAGTTTTTGGCGTTTGCGCTTTGCGCGTTCTACCTTATGTTTCTTGCTGTGTATCTGCGCGAATACGAGGCAAAGGAAACCGCCGAGCGCGAGCGCTGGATGCTTGCGACCCGCGACAGCGCGGCCATCAAGGAACTCGAGGCCTGGCGCCAATCTGGACGTGAGCTTTCGGTCCTCCGCCATGACATGCGGCACTTCCTGCGCGGCCTTGCGGCTTTGATCGAGGAGGGCCGCATCGACGAGGCACTCGAGCGCATCGACGAGCTCTGCGAAACGAACGACCGCACCGCCGTGCGCCGCTACTGCGCCAACGACACGGTCAATATCGTGCTTTCGTCATTTAGCTCCGATATCAACCGAAACGGCATCACCGCCGATTTACGTGCCGCCGTGCCCGAGAGCGTCCATGTAGCCGACGTCGATCTGTTTAGCGTGCTCTCAAACGCCCTGGACAACGCCATCGTCGCCGCAAGCACCGCTCCCCGGGGCAAGCGATTTGTCGATCTGGACCTGCGTTGCGAGGACGGGCAACTGCTCCTTTTGGTCTCCAACACGTTTGGGCGCCCGCCGCGCATGGTCGACGGCATGCCCGTAGCCGGGCACACCGGACACGGCTTTGGAACCAAAAGCATTAAGCTTGCCGTCGAACGTATGAACGGCAACTGCCAGTTTCGCATCAACGGCGACCGGTTTGAGCTTCGCGCCGTGATGTAAGGGCGCGACAGGTTGGCAGCCGCGTTCGACCCACTGGGGCCGCCTTGCCGGCTCCGGTCCGCTACAGCGGCGCGGCTGCCGGGGTCAGCTGCTTGATGTATGCCCACATGCGCTGCTTGGCGGCTTTGTCAGTGAGCGCCGCCTCAAAACCGTCGAGCGCGAGCACGCGACGACCCTGCACATGGGCGACCAAGCCGGGCTTGAGCATGGCGGTATCGAAGTCGTCGATTGCCACGAGCATGTCGGCATAGGTCTCGCGCATGGTATCGGCCGCGCGATCGTCCAACAGCAGGACCGCCTCGGGGTCCAAGGCCTCGAGC
Source organism: uncultured Collinsella sp. (assembly GCA_902495645.1). Taxonomy (GTDB): domain Bacteria; phylum Actinomycetota; class Coriobacteriia; order Coriobacteriales; family Coriobacteriaceae; genus Collinsella. Next base: position 49,593 of record CABUXY010000011.1, read on the forward strand.
GCTTCGCGGAACAGCTCGCACGGCAGGCCCTCGCCTATCGCAACCGCTCCGTCGCCCGCGCCGGCAACACTTGCCAGCACGCAGAAATCCTCGGGCGCGTAGCCGATGGCACCGAGCGCCTTGCGCAGCGCGGCGCCGTCTGGACCGGCAGCCAGCTCGCCGCCCGCACGCTCGGCATCGTCTAAATCACCTTTTACCAGCACAATCGGCGAGCACGCGTTTCCTGCGATACGCACGCCGCGGCCCGCGAGCGATGCGAGCTCCTGCTCGGTCGCCTGGGCGATAGCTTCTTTTTTCTGGCTTTGTGACGTGGGCATGCGCTCTCCAATCGTTTGCGTGCCCACCATTATATAAAAGAGCCGCCCGCGAGTGGTTGCATTGCGGGCCGTTGGGTATAAGCACGGTCGTACTGAGTTTTACGCGGCCGAGCCGCGTCGCACTATGGAGGTCACCATGGCTGACATTAAGCAGATTACCCCCGAGAACTTCGATTCCGTCGTTAACGGCAGTCTTCCCGTGCTGGTTGATTTTTGGGCACCGTGGTGCGGTCCCTGCCGCTCGCTCTCGCCCATTGTTGACGAAGTGGCCGACGAGCTGGCCGGCAAACTCGCCGTCGCCAAATGCAACGTCGACGACAATCAGGACCTGGCCATGAAGTTTGGCGTTATGAGCATCCCCACGCTGGTTGTCTTTAAGAACGGCGAGGAAATCGACCGCTCCGTTGGCGCGCTGCCCAAGGCCAGGCTGCAGGCGCTGCTTGAGAAGCACCTGTAATACGCCGGTCATGTGCTGCCGTCCATGAGCGGTTTTGCGCCGCTCACCGGAGAGCCGGGTGCTGCGCCCGCGACCACGGATAGTATGGTAATCACAAACAGCCCCCAGTGAACGGGTGCGGGTCAGACGGACTCGCACCCGTTTTCTTATGCGGCGATGCGCAAAGCGGGCGTAGTAGAATCTGAACCACTGATTAGACCCGTACAAAAGGAGACTTTCCATGCATGATGTCGGAATGAACATGAGCCAGCTTGCCATGAGCGTCAAGCAGGTCAACGACACGATCGAGCTCGCCCACGAGTGGAGCCATCAGCTGCTGCATGCAACCGAGAACTTTGATATGGAGCGCATTGGCGCCAAGCTCGAGGCCGCCATGGCGGCGCTCCACGAGGCGCACGACGCACTCGAGGGCTATGAGGATGCCATCGAGGCCGACCATAACTCTGTTGGCTCCGTAAAGCTGGTGTAGCGTGGCCGAGCACGAGCACGAGCATTCGCACGGGCCGACCGGCGACGCGGGCTGCCGTTGCAGTGGCTCCGCCTCCGAGCTGGTCCGTTTTTCGGTCACCGCGCCCGACGACTTGCTGCGCCGCTTTGACGAGCAAATCGCGCGCCGCGGTGACGTGGCCAACCGCTCCGAAGCTGTACGCGACCTGATTCGCGCCTCGATTGCCAAGGAGCAGATGCGAACGCCCGACGAGCAGGTCATCGGATCGCTCACCATGATTTACGACCATCACACCGGCGATCTGACGCGCCGCCTGGACGAGGTGCAGCACGACTACACCGACGAGATCGTATCGACCATGCACGTGCATCTGGATCACCACAACTGTTTGGAGATTCTGGCACTTAAGGGTCGCGGCGAGCGTGTCTACGAGCTGGCTGACCGTCTGCTGGGCCTGCGCGGCGTTAAACACGGCGAGCTCACCTGCGCCGCCACCGAGCAGAGCCTGGGGCTGTAACAGCACACATTTCAATGAAGGAGGGTCGCATGCGACATGTGCATATCCATGTAACGGGCATTGTGCAGGGTGTCGGCATGCGACCGTTTGTGTATCGCGAGGCCATGGCGCACGGCATTTGCGGCTGGGTGCTCAACGCGGGCGATGGCGTGCATGTCGAAGCGCACGCTCCAAGCGAGTCGCTCGACAAATTTGTCGCCGCGCTTTCCGTGCATGCGCCCGCGGCGTCTCGCGTGGAGCATGTCGAGGTTGTGGACCTAGCGCCCGGCGACTGGAACGCTGCCAACGAGCAGGGTTTTCGCATTGTGGCGTCGCAGGATCAAACTGCCCACACGACGCTCATCTCGCCCGACATCGCCACATGCGACGACTGCCTGCGCGAGCTGTTCGACCCCGCCGACCGACGCTTTCATTATCCCTTTATCAACTGCACCAATTGTGGACCGCGCTTTACCATCATTCGCTCGCTGCCCTATGACCGAGCGGCAACCTCGATGGATCGCTTTCCCATGTGCCCCACCTGCGCCGCAGAGTATGCCGACCCGCTCGATCGGCGGTTTCACGCGCAGCCCGATGCCTGCTTTGATTGCGGACCGCATATTACGTGGCGCGAGGCCAGCGATGCCATCATCGAACGCTGCGTCGAGCTGCTGGCAGGCGGCGGCATCGTCGCCGTCAAGGGTCTCGGTGGGTTCCACCTAGCCTGCGACGCCGCCAACGAACAGGCAGTGTGCGAGTTGCGCCGTCGCAAGCGTCGCAGCAACAAGCCGCTTGCCGTTATGGTGCGCAGTCTTGCCGACGCCGAGTGCCTATGTCACGTCGATGGCGTTGAGCGCAACCTGCTGGCCGGCAGTGTTCGTCCCATTGTGCTGCTGCGTCGCCGCGCAGCCGGCAACGACGTCCACAGCTCCCCCAACGCCCTCGAACTCGCGCCATCCGTCGCGCACGACTTGCCCGAGCTTGGCGTCATGCTCCCCTACACCCCGCTTCAACATTTGCTGCTCGCCGCAGCCGCAGCGCACGGTATGCGAGCACTCGTCATGACCAGCGGAAATCTGAGCGAAGAGCCCATCGAGACCGACGATGCCCTTGCACGGGAGCACCTTGTTGCCGCCGGCATCGCCGATGCGCTGCTCGGTAACGACCGCGCGATTCTGTCGCGCTACGACGACTCCGTGGTACGCGTAGTCGACGGCAACGTCATACCCGTGCGCCGCGCACGCGGATATGCGCCGCAGCCGCTGTCGTTGCCGGCGCTCGACAACGCCACGCCCTGTGTGCTCGCCTGCGGGCCGCAGCAAAAAGCCACGATCGCACTCACGCGCGAGGACGCCGACGGCCATGCGGCCTGTTTTGTGTCGCAGCATATAGGCGATGTCGAAAACGGCGCGACTTTCGATGCTTGGAGCGCCGCACGCACGCGTCTGGAAAGCCTCTTTGACCTGGCGCCTGCCGCCTTGGCATGCGACATGCATCCCAGTTATCTGTCGAGCCAATGGGCGCGCGAGCAGGCACGGGAGCACAATCTGCCGCTTATCGAAGTCCAGCACCATCATGCGCACATCGCGAGCGTCATGGCAGAGGCGATTGCCGCAGGCCGGCTTGCGCCCGATGCACGCGTCCTCGGCATCGCCTTCGACGGCACGGGTGCCGGCACCGACGGCACCATATGGGGCGGTGAGTTTCTTGTCGCCCATCTCGCCGATTTTGAGCGCGTCGCGCATCTGCGCACCTGGGCGCTTCCCGGTGGCGCCGCATCCGTACACGATGCCCGCCGCAACGCCTTTGCCCTGCTCAGCGAGCTCGACCTGCTCGAGCACCCGGGCGCTGCGGGGCTCTTGAACAGCCTTGACGAGCAAACGCGCAGCATAACGGCAACGATGATCGAGCGCGGCATCAACAGTCCGCGCACCAGCAGTATGGGTCGCCTGTTTGATGCCGCAGCCGCGATTTTGGGCATTTGCGGCCAGGCAACCTACGAGGGCGAACCCGCCATCGAGCTCGAAGCCGCCGCCTGGCATGCGCTGGACGACGAAATCGCCCATTTTCCCGACGACAGCGCCGGCTATTTCGCATCTGGCCCATCGTGGTTGGACGGCCCTTATGTTCTGGACCAGAAAGCACTCTTTGAGGCACTTTTGGAGGGAATTGAAGCCGGAGCGCCCGCCGACAGGCTCGCACTCGACTTCCATGTCGCCGTCGCGCGCTCCTCGGCGCGCATCGCCACCGAAATCTGCGCGCGCGAGGGCATTGGCACCGTCGCGCTCTCGGGCGGCGTGTTCATGAACCGACTTCTGCTCCAGCTCCTCACCCGCGAGCTCAAATACGCGGGCCTTGCTGTCTTGGTCCCCCACACCGTACCCGTCAATGACGGCTGCATCGCCTACGGTCAGGCGGCGGTCGCAAGCGCTCGTCTTGCGCAGATTGCATCGCAGTAGCTCGCCCTCACACGCCGCTGTGCCCAGCCGTCTCACAGGCGTAACGCGTTTGCCCGCAAACCCCGCGAGCGCTACCATCAACTGATGGATTATTGAGCGCCTATCCAGCGCAAAGCGTCTAAAAGGGGAACAATATGTGCCTTGCCGTTCCCGGTAAAGTAGTCAAACGCGACGACGACCTCAAGGCCACCGTCGACATGATGGGCATCGAGCGCCCCGTGTCGCTACGACTCGTGCCGACGGCGCAGGTTGGCGACTATATTCTCGTACACGCCGGCTTTGGCATCCAGATCGTCGACGAGCAGGAAGCGCAGGAGACGCTCGACCTGGTCAACACCATGACCGAACTGGCCGAAGAAGACCAACTGGCCAGCAACCCGGCCGAGGCATACTAGTGGCGGCCGGACAGCCGGCTCGCTCCGGTATCGACTTTTCGGCATTTCGCGATTCCAAGCTGGCCCGCGAGCTCATCGAACGCATCCATGAACTCGTCGGCGACCGCACCATCAACCTTATGGAAGTCTGCGGCACGCACACCGTGAGCATCGGCCGCTATGGCTTTCGCTCCATTATGCCGGCCGGGCTCAAGCTGCTGAGTGGCCCGGGCTGCCCCGTCTGCGTAACCGCCAACTGCGACATCGACCACGCGATCGCGCTCGCCAACATAGACGGCGCCATCATCACCACCTTTGGCGACATGATGCGCGTGCCCGGATCGTCCACCTCGCTCGCTGCGCAAAAGGCGGCAGGGCGCGACATCCGCATCGTCTATTCCCCGCTCGACGCGCTCGACATTGCCGAGCAAAACCCCGATCGCCCGGTCATTTTTATGGGCGTGGGCTTTGAGACTACGACGCCCACCATCGCCGCCGCCATCTTGGAGGCCGAGGCACGCGGGCTTTTGAACTTTTCGGTCTATTGCGCCCACAAGACCACGCCGCCGGCGTTGCGCGCCATCGCCAACGACCCCGAGACCGCCATCGACGGCTTTATCCTGCCGGGCCATGTCGCCACCATCACGGGCTTGGCGCCCTTTAGCTTTTTGGTCGACGAGTTCAATACCCCGGGCGTGGTCACGGGATTTGAACCGGTCGATATCCTGCAGGGCATCTGCATGCTGGTCCAGATGGTTGTCGAGGGCAGGCCCGCGATCGACAACGCCTACCGCCGTGGCGTCAACGCAGACGGCAACCCCGTGGCGCGCCAGCTGGTCGAGCAGGTGTTTGAGCCATGCGGCACCACGTGGCGCGGGCTGGGGCCGATTGCCAACTCGGGCCTTTCTATCCGCCCCGAGTTCTCGCGCTTTGATGCCCGCGCTCGCTTTGACGTGCCCGTTGAGGCGACGGTCGAGCCGCGTGGATGCCGCTGTGGCGACGTGCTGCGCGGGGCCATTACGCCGAACAGCTGCCCGCTCTTTGGCCGCACCTGCACGCCCGAGCACCCCGTCGGCCCGTGCATGGTGAGCTCCGAGGGCAGCTGCGCGGCGTACTACCGTTATCGCGACTAGCCCGGACGCACCCGCACGCCGGCACCACCCACGATTGGAGTTTTGGATATGTCCCATAGCACCACCGATAGCACCGTCCTGTTGGGCCACGGCTCTGGCGGTCAGATGATGAAACGCATCATCGATGAGGTCTTTTTGGATGCCTTTGGGTCGCCCGAGCTGCTCGAGGGCAACGACGCCGGCGTCGCCGCGCTGCCCGCGAGCGGGCGCATCGCCATGTCGACCGACAGCTTTGTAGTCTCGCCGCAGTTCTTCCCCGGTGGCAACATCGGCCGCCTTGCCGTGTGCGGAACCGTCAACGATGTCGCGACCTCGGGCGCCAACGTGCGCTACCTGTCGTGCGGCTTTATCCTCGAAGAGGGCTATCCCATGGATAAGCTCCGCCTGATTGTGCAGACGATGGCCGAAACGGCGCGTGAGGCGGGCGTGTCCATAATCACGGGCGACACCAAGGTGGTCGAGCGCGGCGGGGCCGACGGCGTCTACATCAATACCGCCGGCGTGGGCGAGGTTCCCGCGGGCGTGGCGCTCAGCGGTGCCAACTGCCAGCCCGGCGATGTCATTCTGGTATCGGGTACGCTGGGCGACCACGGCATCGCCATCATGAGCCAACGCGAGGGCTTGGCATTTTCGAGCACAATCGAAAGCGACGCCGCGCCGCTCAATCACCTGATTGCCGACGTTTTGGCCGCAGCGCCCGGCACGCGTTGCTTTCGTGACCCCACGCGCGGTGGCCTGGCGTCCACACTCAACGAGTTTGCCCAGGCCAGCGGTGTTGCCATGGAGGTCGACGAGAATGCCGTGCCCGTGCGTCCCGACGTGCAGGCCGCCTGCGAGATGCTCGGCTACGATGTACTGCAGGTGGCAAACGAGGGCAAGATGGTTGCCGTCGTGCCGGCCGAGCAAGCCGATGCCGCGCTAGCCGCCATGCGCGCCGCCCACTACGGCGAGAATGCCGCGATTATCGGCCGCGTGCTGCCACTTGCCGAGGGTGCCCGTCCCGCCGTGCGCGTGCGCACCGGCTGGGGCTCGACCCGCATTCTCGACATGCTCGTGGGAGAGCAGCTGCCGAGAATTTGCTAGGGCAGAATCGCACGGCTGGCGCGATGCAGCTTGATATCCCTGGAGATGTTCAGATTTCAAGCACGCCCAACGCATAAGCCCAGTATTATGAGGTGCGTTTTGAAACCCAATGACGGGAGCACCCATGGCAGCAGCTTTTTCCCATGTGATCTTTGACCTGGACGGCACCATCCTCAACACGCTCGAGGACTTGGCGGCCGCCGGCAACCATACCTGCGAGACGCACGGCTGGCCCACGTTTGCCGTTGACGAGTACCGCTACAAGGTGGGAAACGGCATGCTCAAGCTGGTTGAGCGCTTTATGCCCGCCGAGTACGCAGGCGACGGCCGTATGTTTGAGCAGACGCTTGCCGAGTTTAGGGCTTATTACGGCGAGCACAAGGAGGACCACACCGCCCCCTATGCCGGCACGATCGAGATGCTCGACCGCCTGCGCGCCGCGGGTGTGCAGCTTGCCGTGCTCACCAACAAGGACCACATCTCGGCGGCTCCGCTTATCGAAAAGTATTTTGGTTCCGAGCGCTTTGCACTGGTGCAGGGCCGCGTCGATGCGTTTCCGCCTAAGCCCGAAGCACCCGTCACGCTGCATGTGATGGAGGAGCTGGGCGCTGATCCGGCAACCACGCTCTATGTGGGCGATTCCGATGTCGATATCCTAACCGGCCACAACGCCGGCCTTAAGAGCGCGGGCGTCAGCTGGGGCTTCCGTGGCCGCGCAGAGCTGGAAGCCGCCGGCGCCGACTACGTGGTGGACAGCCAGGCAGAGCTCACGGCGCTGGTACTGGGCGAGTAACCGCACATCCCCCCACGGGCAGCTAATGCGGGACGGGGCTCTTTTAGCTGCCCCCGTACCAAAGAAGTGTCCCCAACTGCCGGCAGAAAAGGAACGTCCCCAAGTGCCGCCCCAATGACTACCATGGCAACGCCGCAGGTAGAGGACGGACAGCGAAAACGCCCCTAAGCGAGCAAGGTGACGTGAAATGAAAGGGCGCTGACCTTCTGGTCGCGCCCTTGAAATTGAACGTCAGATTGCCGCTTAGGGGCGTTTGCAGCGTCGAGCAGTTACGCGGTTCGTAGAACCGCGTAACCCCCTAGCTCATCATCGCATTCATCATCTCGGTGGTTGCGGAATCGTCGGCAGACCACTCGTTATCCTCGTTGGCGGAATATTTAAAGGTGACCTTGGTGTCCTTGGTCTTAGCGGCCTTGGTCACGTCGACCATGACCTGGCCGGCCATCTTGTACAGGTCATCCTCGGAAGGCATCGTATCGAGTGCGGCGACCTTCTCCTGATACTGGGTGGCGAAATCTTCGACGATCTTATTCATGGACTTGCAGGTGATGGTAACCTCGGCGGTCGCAGTGCCCTTGTCCTCATCGACCGTCACATCGCCGATCTTGTAATCAAAGCCCTCGAGATAGCTCTTGGCGTACTCCTTGGGATCGATGCCCAGTTGCTCAAACTCGTCGCCCGAAGCCTCTTCCAGACCGGAGAGGAAATCATCGCCGCCGTTCTTGATCTCGTCAAACTGGCTCGTAAGGTCGTTGGTGATGAGCTCCTCCACCGAAGGCCCTCCGCAGCCGGAAAGCAAAACCACGCACGCGACCAGGGCAGCCATCAGGGGCGCAAGCAGCAGCTTCTTTTTCATGACATTCCTCCAAACAAGCGGCGCTGCGTTCCCCGCGCAGCGCACGTCGTAACAGCAAGTCCATATTAGCGGCTCCGTCCAGACCCCTACGTCGCAAAAGCGCGGACGGCTCAATTTGACGAACGAATGGCCCGTAAAGCAAGCCCCCTGCAATAAAATGCGCCTGCTCAGTCTATTAAAAAAGGGTGGCCGGACAACCCGACCACCCTTGCGCATCTTCTGGATGCCGCAGACTACTTGCGGACGACCTTAACGATGGCGTCACCGGCGGCGACGGCAGACTCGGCCTCGACGGCGAGCTCGACGTCAGCGAACTCGGCGGTGTTGGACACGGCCACGACGACGCAGTCCTTGTAGCCGGCGGCAGCGATCTTGGCGCGGTCGATCTTGAGTATGGGCTGGCCGGCCTTCACGACGTCGTCGGCCTTGACGAAGCCCTCGAAGCCATCACCGTTCATGTTGACGGTATCGACGCCAACGTGCACCAGAACCTCGATGCCGCTATCGGACTGCAGGCCCACGGCGTGACCCATGGTGACGGTCACCTTGCCGTCGCAGGGAGCGTAGACCAGGTCGTCCTCGGGCCACACAGCGCAGCCCTTGCCCAGAACCTCGCCACCAAAGACGGGATCGGGCACGTCGGCCATCTTGATGACCTTGCCCTTGACAGGAGAGCACAGCACGTCGGCGCCAGCAGAAGCAGAGATGGAGGCCGGAGCAGCAGCTGCCGCGGGCTCAGCCTTCTTCTTAAACATGTCAAACAGACCCATATGTTTTCTCCTCTTGATTAAGCGCAACGTTATGCGCATGCCTATGGTGATTATAGTGCCAAATGATCAAATTGCTAAGGTGAGGGCTCGAATCGCAAGCCCTTCCCGGTAGTGCTCGTGGGATGAGTATCTCCTTTGCATCGCGGGTCGATAAGCCGAGTATCGCCTGCAGGTTATGGAGCGCATGGAGGGGCTCTACCAGACCACGCTGGCCGAAACGCAGGAGCTGCTCGACCCCACGCAGCTTGACCACGCCGCCAAGCTCATCGCGAACGCCCGACAGGTCGACATCTACACAGGCTCGCAAAACCTCTATCCAGCGGGAATGTTCCGTGATCGCCTGCTCTCCGCCGGTAAAAGCGCGACGTGCCACGACGGTGGCGAGGCCCAGGTGCGTACGGCGCTCGCCTCGGGCACCGACCATGTGGCGATCGTCATCTCCTACAGCGGCCTTGTCCCCAACCTCAAGGACATCTTGCCGATCCTCAGCAGTCGGCATGTCCCGGTCATCGTCATCGGCACGCCTTATTGCGCGCGCATTCACCCTGGCTTTGCCGCCTACCTTACGGTGAGTGACCACGAGAGCATGACGCATCGCATCACGCAGTTCGCGAGCCACATCGCCGTGCAATACGTGCTCGATTCGCTTTACAGCAGCTACTTCGCCAAAGACTACGCCCACTGCTCCGAATTCCTGGAGCGCTCGTTCCCCCTACACCCGCCTGCCCGGGCTCAAGTAGCGACGAGCGTGGATTTTCGGACGCATATCTAACGAGCGTGGATAATCTCCCACTTTGAGCCCGCACACAGGCCAAAACCGGGAGATTATCCACGCTCGTGTTGAATGATCCGTTTTCCTCTGCGCCCGAGGGACCACTCGACCACCTTGCACCAAAGCAATAACGACTTCTCGTCATTAGATTATTCAAATCGACTCTAATAACTATTTTCGCCATAAACTCGTTATTAGAATTGATATGATTAGCCTAATAACGAGTTTCCGGCACTAAAGATATGGAGGGCGCGATGCAAATCGAGGAGAACGGCCAGGGAACGCTCCGCAATAATCTATCGGGGAAATTGGCTTACTATTCGTTTTTGCCAACGCCCTTGCAATCATTGAGGCAGCTAAACCTCACTGAGGAAACCTATCGCACGCTTTCCACATGCTCACGAAAGCTTGGAGAGCTTGAAGGCATGCTCTACTTTGTTCCCAACGCCGACATGTATCTGACAATGTATGTGCGCAAAGAAGCACTCCTTTCTTCGCAAATTGAGGGAACCCAGTGCACGTTTGACGACCTACTTAGTCCATCGCAAACCCAACTCCATCATAAAGATGTCGCAGATGTCGTGAATTATGTCCGTGCTGTCGACCGCGGCGTAGAACTGCTCAAAAAGATGCCCTTGTGTACGAGGCTTCTCAGGCAGGTTCATGCGGTCCTGCTGGACGGAGTGCGCGGAACGGAGAAGAATCCAGGCGAGCTGCGCTCCTCACAAAACTGGATTGGCCCTTCAGGCTGCACCATTGCAACTGCATCGTTCGTCCCTCCAAACATTGAAGATTTGAGCAACACGCTCCAGGACCTCGAACGATTTATCAATGAGCCTCAAGTCGAAATGGATCCGATCGTGCGGGCGGCGCTCGTCCATTACCAATTTGAAACTGCCCATCCATTCCTAGACGGAAACGGTCGCCTGGGCAGGCTTCTCATTACACTTATGCTCATCAATGATGGCGTTCTTCATTCTTGCTTGTTCTATCCATCGTTCCAGTTCAAGAAAAATCGAAGCGAGTACTACCGACAACTCACATCCGTAAGGAAACGAGGAACTTACGAGGAATGGATAGAGTTTTTCTGCGCCAGTCTTCTTGAGAGTGCGAAGGACTCGGTAGGGTCTTTAAAGAGTCTTGTTGATCTCCACAACCGTTCGACGGCAGCTATTACCGAAAATCTCGGAAGGACTGCCGCAAACGGACAAAGGCTGCTGAGCCTTCTTGAAGAGCATCCCATCCTCGACACCGCATTTATCGCTGCCCGACTCGATATCGGTAGGAGCACCGCGAGCTCGCTCGTCAAATCATTTGAAGAATTGGGCATCCTCCGTCCACTCGACGAGTCAAGACAGAGATACCGACAGTACGGGTATGAAGAGTATCTTTCGATTCTCAGGGAAGACGCTGAGCCGATTAGATAGGCACCGCAGCCCAGCCATATTAAAACGAGCGTGGATAATCTCCCACTTTGAGTCCACACGGGGGCCAAAAACGGGAGATTATCCACGCTCATTTCTGACTAGTCATTGGGGACGTTCTTAAACGACTAGTCAAACAAGAACGTCCCCAATGACTACTACGGCAACGCCGATGTTTTGGCAACGACAGACACTATGACCCAATCCGAGGGCACTAAAAAGATAGGAGCCCCCGCTCGTGACCGCGGGTCGGGGCTGCGA
>CABUXY010000012.1:0-50050 GCA_902495645.1 uncultured Collinsella sp.
CGCCGCGGACGGGCTGATATAGGGAGAGGGCCTGACCCCATATCGTTGGGGCCAGGCCCGATTTTGCCTCTTGACAATGTCCTGCTCATATTAAAAGGAACGTCCCCAAGTGCCGGCACGAGAAAGACAGCGCTGCGGGAAACGATCCGCAGTGCTGTCTTTCTTTATGCAAATACGATCAAGTTATCCCTGTGTATCGCCGGCTTCTCGGCCAGGTTAGCGAGCAGGCGGTTGCTGGCGATCTGGTCCTGGCGGCGACCGGCAGCAAGTTCCAGCACGTCCGAATCGGCCTCGGCGATACCGCGGGCGACAACCATACCGCTCGGGTCGCACACGTCGAGCACATCGCCCTCGGCAAACTGGCCATCGACCTCGCGAATACCCACCGCAAGCAGGGAAGAACCACGGCTGACCAGCGCCTTCGCAGCACCATCATCGACCGTCACCGAGCCATGCGCCTTGTCGCCCAGTGCGATCCACAGCTTGCGGGGTGCGATGTCCAGACGCTCCGCCGGCGGATCGAACAGCGTGCCCACGCTCTCGCCGCAGGCGAGGCGCACGAGCGCATCGGGCTCCTCGCCCGAGCAAATCACGCTCTGAATGCCCGCCGTCATCAGGATGCGGCTCGCGCGAATCTTGGTAATCATGCCGCCCGTGCCCACCGATGTGGAAGAATCGCCCGCCGAGGCAATAATCTTGGCATCGATCTTATGCACGACAGGAACAAACTCGGCCGTCGGGTCCTCGTGCGGATTGGCAGTATAGAGACCATCGATGTCCGAGAGCGTCACGCACAGATCGGCAGAAACCAGGCAGCTCACAAGCGCCGCCAGTGTGTCGTTGTCACCAAACTTGATCTCATCGACGGTAACGGTATCGTTCTCGTTGACGATCGGCACCACGCCAAGCTCCACGAGGCGCAGCAGGGCGTCGCGCGCATGCAGGTAGGACGTGCGACGGGCCGTGTCGTGGCGCGTGAGCAGCACGAGCGAGGTGAGCAGGTCGCGCGCATGGAACTCCTCGTCGTAGGCCGACGAGATGATGCACTGACCGGCCGAGGCGCAAGCCTGTAAGCTCGGCAGGTCACCGACCGGCTTGCGGTCGAAGCCCAGCACGGGATAGCCACAGGCAATAGCGCCCGAGCTCACCACGACCAGACGCCAGCCGAGCTTGCGCAGCGCTGCGGCTTGATCGGCAAGTCCGCCGATAAAGGCGCGGTTGACCTTGCCATCGGCGCCCACCACCGTGGACGAACCGATCTTTACCACCATCGTTTTATAAGAAGTCGTCATACGTCAAACCAATCAACTGTTCAGCGAACGGCCGAGCGGCGGCCAAGGGAGCGTGACTCGCCCCTACCGCCCAAAGAATTAGTGAGCCCAGGGAAAAGCAGAAGCCGCGGCCATATTCTTGCGCACGAGCTCGTCGCGCACCTGAGCCAGGCCCTGCTCCATGCCCACCACATAGGTCTGCGGGTACAGGAAGCGCTTGAAAGCTGCGTCCAGATGATCGAGCGCCCAAACACAGCGCTCGCGCGCGTCCTGGATGCTCTCACGCGGAGCCACCGCGCTGCCGTCGCGCACGATCGGCACCAGCAGCTCGCGATACTCAAGTTCGGACACGTCGGTCACCAGGGCGGCATCATTCACGGCCACGAGGGTATTGCCGCGCGCGGCGCCCTCCCCCGCCAGATGGTCCTCGTCGTAGATCATGTCGCAGACCGGGCCGCCAAAGCCGTCGTAATAACGGCGCACGCGTTGCACACCCGGGATCGTGCGCTTGTAGGGCTGCTCGGAGAGCTTGACCACCGGCGTCCATGGATCTGCCTCGCTCGCACGGCGGGCGGAAAGCTTGTACACGCCACCCAGCGCCGGCTGGTCATAGCAGGTCGCGAGCTTGGTACCCACGCCAAAGCTATCGATGGGCGCGCCCTGGTCCAGCAGCGACTGAATCGTGTACTCGTCAAGATCGTTGGAAACCGAGATCCCCACATAGGGCAGGCCCTCGGCATCAAAACGGCCGCGAACATACTTGGAGAGCTTGGCGAGGTCGCCGGAGTCGATGCGAATAGCCGACAGGCGCTCGCCCACCGCCTCCATCTCCTTGGCAACCGTAATGGCATGCTCGCAGCCCTCGCGCACGTCATAGGTGTCGATGAGCAGCGTACAGTTCTTGGGGCTCGACTTGGCAAAGGCGCGGAAGGCCTCGAGCTCGGAATCGAAGCTCATCACCCAGCTGTGCGCATGCGTGCCAAAGACGGGAATACCATAGCGGCGGCCGGCGAGCACATTGGACGTAGAGGAGCAGCCGGCAACGTAGCTCGCGCGCGCAACGGCCAGGCCGCCATCGGGACCCTGGGCGCGGCGCAGGCCAAACTCCGCCACGGGGCGACCGTCGGCGGCGAGCACCACGCGCGCCGTCTTGGTGGCGACAAGCGTCTGGAACCCGACGATGTTGAGCAGCGCCGTCTCAAGCAGCTGGCACTCGAGCGCAGGACCGGTGACGCGCACCATGGGCTCGCGCGGAAAGACGAGCTCGCCCTCGGGGACGGCGTCGATATTTACATGCGCACGAAAATCGCGCAGGTAGTCGAGGAATGCGGACTTGAACATCGCGCCGCCGGCAGGGGCCTCAAGCGAGGCGAGGTAGTCGATGTCCTCGGGCGTAAAGCGCAGGTTCTCGACGAGCTCGGGCAGCTCGGCGGTGCCACACATGACGGCATAGGCGCTGCCAAAGGGATGGTCGCGGTAAAACGCGGTAAAACAACCCTGCTCATTGGCCTTGCCGCTCTCCCACAGGCCCTGGGCCATAGTGAGCTCGTACAGATCGGTGAGCATTGCAATGTCGGTGGGATGCGAGATGTCGGTCAAAGCCATGGGGCGACCTTTCGGATGTGTGGTGCAGAATTTGAGGGTTGGACGAGAGCAGAGCATGCGGACATGACGCCCGATGCGAGTCGGTTAGAGCAGGCCCATGCTGGTCAGGATCGTGTAGCCCATAAAGATGACAAACGCGATGAGGGCAAGGACAATGATGATTTTTTGAGCCGGCGCCATGCCAGGGATCTCGTTCTCGCCCATAGGCTCCTTGGAGGTAACCATGCGCTGGGCAAAGGTCATCTCGTCACGGCTCGGCTTGGGCTCGACGGACTTGGGACGGGCGGCCTTTTTAGGCTGAGGTTTGGGCGCGGCAGGTGCAGGCTTCGCAGCAGCGGGCTTGGGTGCGGGCGCGGGCGCCGATGCGGATGCGGCGTTCGCGGCGGCCTCCTCGGCCTTCGTACGCTCGGCACGCAGGGCAGCCAGCTCCTCACGCTCGCGACGGGCCTCTTCCCGAGCCTCGCGGCGGGCCTTCTCAGCGCGGAGCTCTTCCAACTCAGCGCGCTCCTCGTCGGACAATGGTTGGGACTCAAGCTCGGCCATGGTATAGCCCTTTCTTTTAAAAAAAGCCGCCGACACAATGTCAGCGGCTTATCAAATCCAAGGGTGGAGACGAAGGGAGTCGAACCCTCGGCCTCTGCCATGCGACGGCAGCGCTCTCCCAACTGAGCTACGTCCCCAGGACAAGTTGATATTTTACCTACGGCTCGCCAACTGTCAACGCCCAATAACCAGTCTTTTTGGGGCACGGCTATTTTGGCAACTTTTCGAACAGGCGATGCTCTCGATGATTTTTTATCCCCGTCCCAGAAAAATCATCGACGAACGCACTACTTTGCGCTGGTAAGAACACCGGTGGTGTCGAAGGCCGGGGTGAAGCTCTCGTCTACCGCGCCGCCCTCTTGCCAGAACATCGTCGTAAACCCCAGGTCGTCGGCATGGTCGAGCACCTGCTCGTACTCCTCGCGCGTCACAGCGCGCGCCAACTCGCCGCCCTGCTCGCGCATGAGCGTATTGGGCGTGTACTGGTTCATGACCGAGATCGGCACGTCGCCCACCGTCTGCCACACCAGGTCTAACACGCGGCACGAGTCATCCGCATGCCCCGGCAGCACCAGGTGGCGCACGATGATGCCGCGCTTCATGAGCCCGTCGTTATCCACCAGCTCTCCCCCGCGGCGATCGATCTCGCGCGCCATCTGGGCCAGACCCGACACGGCCACGCGCGGGTAGTCCTTAATATGAGAGAGCGACTGCGCAAGCCCGGCATCGGCATATTTAAAGTCGGTAAGCCACACATCGACCAGGTCGCCCAGCGCCGCCACGGCACTCGCGCGCTCGTAACCGCTCGTGTTGTAGACGATTGGGATGACCAGCCCGCGCGTCCGTGCCGCGGCAATCGCGGCGGGCAACAGGTGTGCATAGTGCGTCGCCGTCACCAAATTGATGTTGTTAGCACCCTGGTCCTGCAATTCCAGCATAATCTCGACCAGGCGCTCAGGCGAAATCTCAAGGCCAAAATTGCCGGTCGAGATCTCGTGGTTCTGGCAGTAGATGCATTTGAGCGAGCAGCCGCTAAAGAAGATCGTGCCCGAACCGGCCTCGCCCGAGATAGGCGGCTCCTCCCACATATGAAGCGCGGCGCGGGCCACCTTGAGCGTGTCGTTAGCACCGCAGACGCCGTGCGCGCCCTCATCGCGCGCCGCACCGCAACGGCGCGGACACAAATGGCAGGCGGGCGAAAAAAGTTCGGTCAACGACGTCGGCATAAAAACATGCTCCAAAACAACGATTCAGCAGCTCAAACGCAAAGGGACCAACCGCACAGACGGCTCGAGTCCAAGGCGCCGTAATCGTCCGACACGATTTTTGTAATGTCAAGACTGGAATCGATAAAGTGCCGCTTTATGATGTAGGTATTCCGCCCCCCGCGGAGCAACTGGGTGAACCGTCGCGTTTATTTAGGGAGCCCACACAGTCGTACCTAGTACAGGTATCCTTCGTTGTTAAGGACGCTGGAACAGTCGATGAGGGCACCCACCTGTTTTAGGTGGGTTCATTTTCGTAACGTGGGGGGTGGTTTTCTTTTGCCGAAAATCACCATTACAGTCCATATGGATCCCCGCCGGCATCCCGACAAGCCATCGACAACATCCCAATATCTGGTAAGCGCGTGATTATCGCTGCGTGCAATTCCATGCACCCCCCTTGGTCGAGTATTATGGTTCGGCTATGCCCTTTGCGCATGGCGTTCTTCTGACCTTTTCCTTCGACGCTTGGCGGTTTTTAGATTCATGGCTTCATCCCCGAGCTACATACCGTACCTATGCGTGGCAGCGGCGGCCTTTATCACGACCTTCCTCACGGTACCCCTGGTCAAGCGCCTGGCAATCAAGCTCGACGCCGTCGACTATCCTTCTAAGCGCCGCATCAACACCAAGCCCATCCCGCGTTTGGGCGGAACGGCGGTGTTTTTGGGCCTGGTCGTCGCCTGCACTGTGCAAATCCTAGGCACCTGGTACCTGGGTTGGCCGCCCGTTTTGGTGCCCCACCCCCGTCTGCACATCAGCTACCCCATACTTGCGCTTTCTTTTACCGTTATCTTTGCGACCGGCGCTATCGACGACGTCTTCCAGCTCACGCCCAAGCAAAAGCTGGCCGGACAGGTCCTCGCCGCGCTTATCGCCTGCATGGGCGGCCTGCGGATCGGCGTCATTGTCAACCCGTTTGCTCCCGGCGAGATCATGCTCGGATGGCTCGCCTACCCCATTACCGTGATCTATCTGGTGGCATTCACCAACATCATTAACCTCATCGACGGCCTCGACGGCTTGGCCACGGGCATCTGCGGCATCGCATCGTTCACCATGTTTTCGATGGCTGTTCTCTCGGGCCGCATCGACGCCGCCGCGCTCTCCATTGCGCTCTTTGGCGCCTGTCTGGCCTTTTTGCGCTACAACTTCAACCCCGCAAGCATCTTCTTGGGCGACTCGGGGTCGTTGCTTCTGGGCTTTGCGCTGGGCTCCATCTCGCTGCTCAACGTGAGCCGCACCGCCGCACTCACCTCGCTTATCATCCCGCTCATCGTTGCCGGCGTGCCCATCATCGACACGTTTAGCGCCATTGTGCGCCGCAAGCGCGCCCACATTAGCATCGGGCAGGCCGACAAGGGCCACATCCACCACCGCCTGATCCAAGAAGGCTACAACCAAAAACAGGCCGTGCTGCTCATCTATGCCTGGTGCATCATGCTTTCGGCCGGCGCCGCCGCGATTAACCAGGTCGAGGTGCCCATGCGCGTGCTCATCTTTACCGTGCTCGCCATTGGCTCGGCGGCCTTCGCCAAGCATCTACATCTATTTGAGCCCGTGCTGCTCCACCATTACAACAAGCGCACGCACGAAGATGAGCTGGTCACCCCCGACGACCCCGCTTTTAAGCAGGAGGAGCAGGCAGCCGAGGAGCGCAAAGAAGAGCGCCACCACAAGCTCTAGGACAAGCTGCCGAGGATGTGCCAAGGCACCGTTGGCCAAGCGCGGCCACGCCGCGCCCATCGCACAAGCCACCCCTCTCCCGCCCCTCGCCTACTTACGCCCCGCCCCTCCAATAAACGCGTTATCATCAAAACCTGCGAACGAACGTTAGGAGCAATCATGCCAAACGAGAACAGCTACGAAGTCGCGCTGCAAAAGAGCAACGCCATTCGCGAGGGCCTGGCCAAGACGCCCGAGAAGTTCACCATGCTTACCGGCGACCGCCCCACCGGCCGTCTGCACCTGGGTCACTACTTTGGCACCCTCAAGGGCCGCGTGGAGCTGCAGAACATGGGCGCCAGGACCAACGTACTCATCGCCGACTACCAGGTCATCACCGACCGCGACACCACCGAGCACATCCAGGACAACGTGTACAACATGGTCATGGACTACCTTGCCTGCGGAATCGACCCCGACAAGACCATGATCTACGCGCACTCCGCCGTGCCCGCCGCCAACCAGCTCATGCTGCCGTTCCTGTCGCTGGTGTCCGAGGCCGAGCTGGCGCGCAACCCCACGGTCAAGACCGAGATGGAGGCCTCGGGGCACGAGCTCACCGGCCTTCTGCTCACCTACCCGGTGCACCAGGCCTGCGACATCCTGTTCTGCAAGGGCAATGTGGTGCCCGTCGGCCGCGACCAGCTGCCGCACATCGAGCTCACCCGCACCATCGCCCGCCGCTTTAACAACCGCTACGGCAAGGTGTTCCCCGAGGTCGACGCGCTGCTGTCCGAGACCCCGCTGCTGCCCGGCCTGGACGGTCGCAAGATGAGCAAGAGCTACGGCAACGCCATCAACATCTCGATGACCGCCGAGGAGACGGCCAAGCGCATCAAGAAGAGCCAGACCGACTCCGAGCGCATGATCACGTTCGATCCCGAGAACCGCCCCGGCGTGTCCGGCCTGCTTTCGACGGCCGCCATCTGCACCGGCCGTTCCGAGGTCGAGATTGCCGAGGAGATTGGCATGGGCGGCTCCGGCCAGCTCAAGAAGTACGTGACCGAGGCCGTCAACGAGTACTTCGCACCGATCCGCGAGCGTCGCCAGCGCTATGAGAACGATCTGGACTATGTGAAGGACGTCCTGCACGAGGGCAACCGTCGCGCCAACGAGATTGCCGATCAGACCCTGGCAGAGGTTCAGGACGCCATGGGCATGGTGTACTAGACCGATTTGCTGGCTTGAGCTTTCGATTGCTTTAGGGCGGGCGCTACGACGTCCGCCTTTTTCGGAGCCGGACTGCTTCGGCTCCGCCCATTGCACTCCCCCGATAAACAGGAACGGGCCCGCCGGCAGTCAGTTGCCGGCGGGCCCGTTCCCGAAGTACACCGTTGAATCGCACAGAGGGGAGGAATGCGAATCAAACTCAACAGGGCAGGCTTTTTCATCGCCTATTGCCTGCTCCGTTGCTGAATACAATATAGTTCACCGTGGTTTACTTTGCAGCATCAATATTCGCCGCCATAGCTTCTCCATAAGTTAGCCCCGGTAAACCTGCAACAGAAAACCACCACAAAGGGGACAGGCACCTTTGTGGTGGTTCTGGCCACGGCAGAGCTGTTAGAGTCCGGCAGGCCAACGACAGACGGCCAGGTCGACGTGCATGTCGTCCTTAAACGCCACACCCTCCCCTAGCAAAAGCTCACGTTGAGCATCGGGACCGCCAAAAGCAAAACCCTCGCATATGCGCCCGTCGGCAAACACCACGCGGTGACAGGGAATCTCGCCGGGGCGCGGATTGCTATGCAGGGCATACCCCACGTACCGCGCACTTCGTGGACGACCGGCAAGCAGCGCCACCTGACCATACGTGGCGACCATTCCCTCGGGGATCTGCTCGACCACCTCGTACACCCGTTCAAAAAAGTCCTCAGACGCCATCGCTCGCTCCCTTCTCCGCATTAACAGCATAAAGAAATGATCCCTTGGGGACGGAGGAAAACGGATCATTCGCGGCCTCCGTGCGGTCGATGATCCGTTTTCCTCCGTCCCCAAGGGATCATTTGTTGGCGGGTCGGTTAGTTGGCGGGCTGGAAGAAGGCTACGGCTACGGCACCAGGACCTACGTGAGTGCCGATGGTGGCACCGATGGTGTGAACGGGCAGCTCGCCCTCGGCGTGGCCAGCCCACAGTGCCGCGCTGTCCTCGATATACTTCTTGAGCACCGCATCCGAAAGGCCCGTATAGCCGAGCGCCAGCGGCATGGAAAAGTCGATGCCGCCCGCCTTTTCGACCTTTTGGTTCAGCAGGTTGCGGCCGTTCTTGGAACCGCGTGCCTTGCCCAGCTGCACGATTAGACCGTCCTCGACAGCTACCACAGGCTTTACGTTGAGCAGCGTACCCACGGCGCCGGCGGCAGCAGACAGGCGACCGCCGCGCACCAGGTACTCCAGCGTCTCGAGCAGGCCAATAACCACCACGCGGTCGCGCACGGCCTCGACCGCCGCCGCGATCTGGGCCGCGCTACGGCCCTCGTCCACCAAGCGCAGCGCATACTCAACCAGGATGCGTTCACCCAGGGTGACGTTGTTGCTATCAACCACGTACACATCGCCGCCCGGCGCCTCGGCTAGTGCGGTACGGGCGCTCTGATTGGTGCCCGAAAGCTTTGCGCCCACGGTAATAATCACAGCCTCATCGCCGGCTTCGCGAACCTCGGCGATAGCCTGCGAAAACGCGTACGGGTTGACCTGACCGGTCTTGGGCAGCTCATCGCGCTCCACGAGCATCTCGTAAAAGCGCTGGTGATCGATGTCGATGCCATCCATGAACACATCGGTTCCAAAGGTGACGGACAGCGGCAAAACGGCCAGTGCCGGATGCTCGGCCGGCGACATATCGCTTGCGGAATCGGTAATAATGCGGACGGACATAGCGAATCCTTTCTTGCGCGGACCTCGCGCAGGGAATTTTGACAGCAATGCCCCGGCACGGTATACGCGCTTAAACGGGACGATGCAGTTGTTAATGGGAAGCAAATGCCCAGGCGGCCCTACAGCTCGCGCAAGGTGTTGAGAATCGTACGCAGCGACGCATACATCTGCTCACGCTGCTCCACGCCCATGGCCTTGCCGGTGGTGTCGAGCACTTCACGAATAATGCAATCGGCCTCGTTCATGCTCTCGCCGCCCAACGTGGTCAGTCGAACCGGGGCGCGATACTTAACGGCGGCATCGCCCGAATCGTCGACTTCGACGTAGCCGCCCTCCTCCAGATGCGCCAGCGTGCGCGAGACGGCAGCGCGGGTCACGCCAGCCATGCGGGCGAGGTCGGCACCAGTCAGGCCGTCCTTGCTGCGCTCAAGATAGTACAGGCACATGATGTCGGAGCCCTTAAGGCCCAGCCTTGCGCCCTCAGATGTCTTAATGCGCTGGATCTCCTTGTAGAGTCCGCTGATCAGTCCGACAAAGTCCTCGAAACGTGTCTCGTCGTTCTGCTGCATGGGAGACGACCGCCTTTCGCTTGCATAATGCTAACGGGTAAACATCTTAACCGTACCCAGCGGCCGCCAGCACCGCGCGCCCTATTTGTTAACTCATCAACATAAAAACCACCACAAAGGGGACAGGCACCTTTGTGGTGGTTTTGACCGGCGAGTATGATTTGCAGAAGTTGCTACAGCTCCACGCGGGGATTGTCGCGGGTCACAAGCGTCTTAACGACAACCGTCGCTCCCAGATACCGCTCGAGCAGCTCGGCTAAGCGATCGATCGCGGCCTGGCAGTCCCCCATCCGCTCGGGCTCTACACACTCAATCGCCAGGAACGCATCGGCCGTATCGTCGGACAGGGCCGTTCTCACGCCGTCGCGCCAGTTCCAGCAGCGGCACACGGCACCCGCATCATCGATGTAGGCGAGCTCGCCGGGCAGCGTCGGGTCATCCGCTTCCTCGCCAAGCGGCAAGAACGCGTCGCCACCGTCGGTCACCTTCAAGCGAAGGTCTCCCTCGATCGCATGCAAGTCCTCGCCTCCCACGGGCAGCGCGTAGGTCAACGACACCGTGTTGTAAATATCCACCGCGGGTGTAATGTGGCCCACCGGCTTGCCCTTGAGCACGCGCTTGAGCAGGTTCTCGATTGAACAGCGCGCGCCCTTTTTGGTCTTGAACAGACGATAGGCCTCGCGCCATGCCTTGACCGGTGCGTTCTCGCTGATTGTATCGCTGGTCAGATGACGCTCCGCATCGATATTCGCGCGATCGAGCAACGCCGCAATCGCATCCACGTCCCCTTGAGGAATCTGAGACGCGGGCTTCATACCCTCCACGACCACCACACCGACCGCCGCCTGTGGAAATAGCTCCCAGAATGAATCCTCGGCAATAAAGCTCTTCATACATGCTCCCTTCACGATTCGCGCCCACGCGAGCGCGAAAACAAAAAGCGCCCTTACAACGGCCACCTTCAAAGTCCTACGGTGCCGTCACAAGAGCGCTTGCGCTGTCCCCATCCGGAGAAGGGGACGATATGTCAGGCGTATTGTAACCCGAGTCATCCGCGCGAGCAAAACCACCATAAAGGTGCCTGTCCCCTTTATGGTGGATATGGACTCACGGCGATGCTAGTGGCGAAGTCCCAGCAGCCCGCGTCCGCGATGACGGGCGTCGGCGGGCACCTGAGCGTGCGGGCCGGCGGCCTTGACGGACTCGGGCAGGTGCGAGTACTTCTTCTCGAAATTCTCCTCGAACATCACGGCCAGGTTGTGCGCTGCCTCGTCGTAGCGAGCGGTGCTCTGCCAGTACTGGCGCGGCACCAGAATGCCGTCGGGCACACCGTGGCACGTGGTGGGAATGTCGACATTAAAGATATCGTCGTGCAAGAACTCGCTGTCCTCGATGGTACCGTCGAGGGCGCGGGCCACCAGGGCGCGCGTGTAGGCAAGCTCGATGCGATGGCCCACGCCGTAACCGCCACCGATCCAGCCGGTGTTGACCAGATAGACACGGGTGCGACCGTCGGCGATACGCTCGCCGAGCATCTTGGCATAGACCATGGGATCGAGCGGCATAAACGGCTCGCCAAACAGCGAGGAGAACGTGGGCGTGGGCTCGGTGACGCCGACCTCGGTGCCGGGGATCTTGGCGGTGAAGCCCGTCACAAAGTGATACATGGCGGCGTCGGCCGTCAGGCGCGAGATGGGCGGCAGCACGCCAAAGGCATCACAGGTCAAAAACAGCACGACGCTCGGAGTGGTGCCCATGCCCTTGGTCCACGCGTTGGGAATATGCTCGACGGGGTAGGCCACGCGTGTATTGTGCGTGATCGAGACGTCATCATAGTTGGGCTTGCGGTTCTCATCGAGCACCACGTTTTCGCAGATAGCGCCAAAGCGAACGGCGTTGAAGATCTCGGGCTCGTGGGACGCGTCCAGGCCCTCGCACTTGGCGTAGCAGCCGCCCTCAACGTTAAAGATGCCCATGTCGGACCAGCCGTGCTCGTCATCGCCGATCAGCAGGCGCGTGGGGTTGGCCGAAAGCGTGGTCTTGCCCGTGCCGGAGAGGCCAAAGAACACGGCGGTCTCGTGCGTGACGGGATCCATACTGGCCGAGCAGTGCATGGGCAGCACATCGTCCTCGACGGGCAGCAGGTAATTCATAACGCTGAAGATGGACTTTTTGATTTCGCCGGAGTAACCGGTGCCGGCAACCAGGATCACGCGCTCCTGGAAGTTGATGACCACGGCGGCGCTGGAGTTGAGGCCCTTGATGGCGGGATCGCACTGGTAGCCCGGCGCGGCGAGCACGCAGAAGTCCGGCTCGCCGGTGCGCGCGATTTCGCGGGCGAGCGGACGGGCGAGCATCTGCTTAATAAAGAGCGCCTGGCTGGCACGCTCGCAGGCGACGAGCAGTCGACGCGTGTGGTTGCGGTCGGCGCCCGCCATGCCGCGCGTGACGAACACGTCGCGCTCGTTGAGGTAGTCGACGATACCGGCCTTGATGGTCTCGTAGCTCTCGATCGAAAGCGGGCGGTTGACGGCGCCCCAGGCAATCTTGTCGTGGACATCGGGGGTGTCAACGATAAAGCGGTCATTGGGAGAACGACCAGTGCGCTCCCCCGTCTCGATCACCAGCGCGCCGTTGGATGCCATGCGACCTTCTTCGCGGCGGATAGCGTGCTCGACGAGCTCCGCGGCGGGTAGATCGACCAACAGGCGGGGCTGATTCTCGGCGGGATCTTCGACCAGCGTAATGCCAAAGTTGGACAGAACTTCTGCAGGGGTAACACCAGGCATGGGGCCTCCTTTAAAAACGCGACACGCGGACGCGGCGCGCACTTTACTCACGTAAAGCCCGTTGTACCCGATATGCAAAAACGTTTTTGCGGCAACGGCGGAGCGCCCGCCCAACGGTCAAAAATCACAGGCAAGCGGCCTAGTTATTGGGGACGCTCTTGAACAGGCAACAACCAAGGAGTGTCCCCGGATGCCGGCACTTAGGGACGTTCCCAAAGTGCCGGCACATAAGGAACGTCCCTAAGTGCCGACTACTGAATGGAGTCGCCGAAAATATTGAACAACCTGTTCAAAAACACGAGCAAACGCCGTCGTGTCTATACTAGAGCGCAGCAATAGAAAGGACTCCGCCTTGAGCATCTCGCCTCTCGATAATATTCGCCGCGCCATCGCCCGCCGCAATGGCGTCGCCGACCCCGCCGTAGCGAGCAGCGACACTGCAAAGGCCCAAGGCGGACGCATCGAGAACGGCCTCTTCCCTGCCTCCCACACGGCCGAGGAGCTCGCACGCATCCAGGAGCTGAGCCAGCGCAACGCCGGCGGACCCGATAGCAGCCAGGCCACGCGCCGTCACCGCGAGCGAAATCGGGAGCTCGGCCCCATCCACCGCATGGTGAATGCCTGGTGGAACCGCCTGCTCGGCGCTGTCTACGGCGGCGGCTTCTCCACGCAGGAAGCCGAATACGAGGAACACGCCACCCGCCGCGACTATCTCTGGAATACCCTCGGCACCGCCGTGTGGGGCTTCGCGTTTCCCCTGCTCACCATCGTGTCCACGCAGCTTGTGGGCGCCGAGGAAGCCGGTAAGTTCTCCATCGCCTTTGTCACCGGCACGCTCATCATGATCGCGTGCAACTACGGCGTCCGCAATTTTCAGGTCTCGGACATCGACGAGAAGACGTCCTTTGCCTCCTACCAGCTCAATCGCTGGCTTTGCGGAGCGCTTGCGCTGGCCTGCGGCCTTGCATATAGCAGCGCCCGCGGCTACGACGCGCATATGGCGACGATCGGCCTGGGCGTCTACCTGTATAAGGTGATCGACGGCGTGGCGGACGTGTACGAGGGCCGCCTGCAGCAGGCCGATAAACTCTACCTGGCCGGCATGAGCCAAACGCTGCGCTCCGTCGGCGTCATCGCGGTCTTTAGCGTGGCGCTGTTCCTTACGCGCAGCATGCCCATCGCGGCCATGGCCATGGGTGTCACCGCGATTGCCTCGCTCGTGCTGGTCACCGCGCCGCTCGCCCTGCTCGAGACCGAAAAATCGCGCCACGTGAGCCTGCGCGAAGTCGGCCACCTCTTTGCGCAGTGTGCCCCGCTCTTTGGCGCGCTCTTTTTGTTCAACCTTATTGAGAGCATGCCCAAGTTTGTTATGGAAGGTGCGCTGGCTTACAAATATCAGCTGTACTTTAATGCCCTGTTCTTTCCGGCACAGGCCATTTTGCTGAGCATTGGTTTTATCTATAAACCGCAGCTCTTGCGTTTGTCGAGCATTTGGGCGAACCCGCGTAAACGCCGCCGTTTTGACTTGATTATTATCGCCGTTATGGCACTGATCGTGGCCATCACCGGCGTGTGCGCCGTATTTATGGCCGGCCCCGGCATTCCCCTCATGAGCTTTATGTACGGCCTCAACTTTGAGCGCTACCGCACATTGGCGCTGCTGATGGTTGTCGCTGGCGGTGTAACCGCGGCCATCGACTTTATCTACGCCATCATCACAGTGCTGCGCCACGCTGGAGACGTCACCAAGATCTACCTGATCTGCTTTGCCGTGAGCGTAGTGCTCCCAGTGATCCTGATCAACCTGCTGGGCCTGATGGGTGCCGTGGTGAGCTACCTGGCCATCATGGCCCTACTGCTGGTGCTGTTGATTGTCGAATACGCCCACATTCGCCAACGCATAGAACGCGACCGCAACCCGTACGGGGCCTAATTAACTGCCCCCGGTCACCGGAATTTGCGATAGAATCACCCCGGCTGGGGTCTCGTTGCGGACAATATGTATAACGCAAAACTAAGTGAGTAGACTTTTACCGAATCCCCGACCACACCGACAAAGCACAAGTCTGTGACCTGCGGCTTTATTGAGGCAAATATGATGGGTGCTCAGCATTTCCAAAAAAGTCTACTCACTTAGCCAGCAGGCAGCTCAATGACTATTTAATCCCCGTCCCAGAAAAATCATTTGGTGGGCAGAAGGGCAAAAGTAGTCAAAAAAGCCCCGTCCCAAATTAGCTACCCTTTGCACCGATTATTCGCCCGGGTTGATGTTTGCGTAGAACTCGGCCCCGTCGTCCAGGCGCAGGATACCCACACGACCGAACTCGGAACCGGTAGCCGCCGCGCAGTCGATATCGATGCGATCGGGCACGCCGGCGGTATCCTCGCCACCCAAGCGCACCATCCGCCCGCGGCCCGACTCCTCATCGAGCCCTGCCAGGCCGCCAACCTCGCAATAACGCCCCAGCGACACCGTGGGCGTGTGGCCGCTCACCACGACCGGGCCCTTGCCCTCGGCAGAAAGCAGTCCCGTCGGAGCATCCCAGTAGCCGTGACGAATCCACAGCAAGTCATCGGACGACTGCACGGCGAGCATTTGCTGCAGCAGCTCGCTATCGGCATCGACCGCTCCCCTGCCGTCGCCGCAATCGACACCATGCTCAAGCAAAAACGCACGCGCCGCCTCGGTCTGAATGCCGGCGTGCACCAGCAGGTACGGCCGCTCGGCAGTCTCGGTCACCGCATAGAGCGGCAGGGCGGCAGCCCAGCGCACCAGCTCCTCGTATGCCTCAAATTCCATTTCGTTAAGCTGTTGGCGCGTGATCCAACCTCCGTTGATATCCCAGGTCTCGGCATCGAGCGGGTCCTGGCCAATGATCGCGTCGAGCATAATCTGCTCGTGGTTGCCCTTAAGCACGCGAGCGTTGGGCAGAGACCGCACCAAGTTAATGACACCGACCGGATCGGGACCGCGGTCGATCATGTCGCCCAGCACATACAGCGTGTCGTCGGACGTCAGCGAGATCTTGGAAAGGGCCTCGTCCAGCGCGCGCACGTGCCCGTGAGCATCAGATGTCACATAGATCGCCATGGAACGCCTTTCCCTGCATTACGGCCGAAGCCCGATGCCACGACTAAAACTTCAAGTTGAACTTAAACGTTACCCATTGTACTCCGTTGCAATAAAGCTGGAAAGTACCGCAAGCCGCCAACGGTCGTCAGCGGCCGCCAGCACGCCCCGGAAACCCCGCGCCACCAGCACCAACGCCCCAACCAGCGCCTCCCGCGCCCCGGCCTCGTGTCGAAAATGCGAACACACACGGCCCGACCCCATAAACCCACCACCTTTGGGTACAAATAACCGCAGACAATCGACCGTGCCACGCCAACCACCCAGGAGCGGACACTATCCATGAACCAGATACTTCTCTTTATCGGCCTCGTCATCATTTTGTGCCTGACCATCAAACCCGTCGGCAAAAAGCTCCCCTTCCCCACCCTGCTCATCTTTATCGCGCTCGGCATGCTGCTGGGCGTTAACGGGCCGGCGCACATCGACTTTAGCGACTACGCGCTCACCGAAACCGTCTGCAGTACGGCGCTGCTGTTCATCATGTTCTACGGCGGCTTTAACACCAACATCGACCGTGCCAAGCCTGTCGCCGCACCCGCGGTACTGCTGAGCACGCTCGGCGTTATCGCCACCGCCGGCATCACGGGCGCCTTTGCGCACTTCGCACTGGGCTTCGACTGGATCGGCGGCCTGCTGCTGGGCTCGGTCGTGGCGTCGACCGATGCGGCGAGCGTCTTTAGCGTGCTGCGCGAGCACAACCTGTCGCTGAGGGGCGGCACCGACTCGCTGCTCGAGGTCGAATCGGGCTCCAACGACCCCGTCGCCTACATGCTCACCGCGGTGCTCGCGACCCTCGCGGCAGGCGGCAACATCGACATTCCCGCGCTACTGGCCAAGCAGATTATCCTGGGTGTGGGGCTGGGCCTTGCCATCGGCTGGACATCCAGCCGCCTGATTGAACGCGCACGCGCAACGGCCGAGGGCGCGCAGACTATCTTTTTATTCGCTGTGGCGATCGTCGCCTACGCGCTGCCGAGCTACCTGGGCGGCAACGGCTTTTTGGCCGTATACCTGGCAGGCATTGTGCTGGGTGCAAGCGACATCACCGGCAAGGTCGAGATGGCGCACTTCTTTGATACCCTCACCGAAATGGCCGAGATGACCATCTTCTTTTTGCTGGGCCTGCTCGTCACGCCCGCGCGCCTGCCGCAAATGCTGTTGCCGGGCCTGGCGCTCATGGCGTTTATGCTCTTTGTGAGCCGCCCCGTCACCGTCAGCCTGCTGTTGGCGCCCTTTAAGACCAATCCTCGCCAAGTCGCGCTCGTAAGCTGGGCGGGTCTGCGCGGCGCGGCTTCGGTCGTATTTAGTCTTTTTGCCGTGGTAACCGGTGTTCCCGGCGGGCACGACCTGTTTGACCTGGTCTTTGTGATTGCAGTGTCGAGCATTGTAGTGCAGGGCTCGCTGCTACCGGCAGTGGCGAAAAAGCTCGACATGATCGACGCGGAAGGCGACGTGCGCCGTACGTTTAACGACTACCGAGACGAGGACGGCATGTCGTTTGTCAAGCTCAAGGTGGGCGCGGGTCATCCGTTTGCCGGACGCTCGCTCGCCGATATTGGCAGCGCCACGGACATGCTCGTGGTCCTGGTGCTGCGCGACGGCGCACACCCCGTGCTGCCCAACGGCGATACCGTCATCGAGGAAGGAGACCTTCTGGTGATGGCCGCGCCGACGTTTGAAGAGCGTGCCGAGGTTACGCTGCGCGAAGTCACCGTGACGCCCCACGGTCACCTGGCAGGACTGCGCCTGCGCGACGTGCCACAAGGCAAGCACCCCTTTATCGTGGTGATGCTCAAGCGCGGCGGCCAAACGATCATCCCCGACGGCAACACCCTCATATATGCCGGCGACGAAGCCGTTATCGCCACGCTAGCGTCGTAGCAGGCAAGGAGTAGTTAATTCGGGCGGGCTAGTCGTCGCCCGCGGCAAAGTCTCGGAGGTCGAGGCCTTCGCGTTCGGCTCGGGCTAGGAGCTCTTGGGGCGACTCGTCCTCGATATCCACTACGTCGAGCATGGCGGCCGGAAAGCCCACGCCAGCCGCACTCCCCGCGCGGTCGAGCAAGCTCTCGCGCAGCTGGTCTACGTCAACTTCGATCTTCATGGTGAAACCTCCTACCAGGCAATCGCGACCGAACAAACCGCACACCCCAAATGATGTGCAATAAATCCCAGATACGGCCATAATAAAACAATGAACATCAGGGAGGTTGCGGACGATGGATAAGCTCGATGCCATGACGGAACAAGTCAGGGACTTTTGTGATTCACGCGACTGGCGCAAATATCACACGCCAAAAGAGCTTGCCATAGGCATGGCGACTGAGTCCTCCGAGCTCCTTCAGCTCTTTCGTTTTGTGAGCGACGAGCGCATTGCAGAAATGTTCGATGACACCGAGCAACGCCAAGCTATCGAAGACGAAGTCGCCGACACGCTCCTTTTCCTTCTGCGTTTCGCAGATTTAAATGAAATCGACCTGCCAGCGGCGCTTTCGTCCAAGCTCAAGCGCAATGGCGAGCGCTACCCCGTCGACGCATCATCTAACGAATACAGAAAGGCGGACCATCATGAGTAATGAGTTCGCCCTTCGGCAATACACGCTTCCCCTACCCCAGCCCTTTGAGACAAGCGAATCGCTTCAGGACTTTGGCACGCCAAAGCCTGGAGCCCATCATGACGAGAGTTGGCCTGTCCTTTACATTCTTACCAACAGCAGAAACAAGACGGCATACATCGGCCAAACAACCAATTACCAGCGCCGTATGAAACAACACGCTGCAAACGTGGACAAGGACTTCGATCGGACCCTTCTGATCGACAATCCCACCTTCAACCAATCCGCAACGTTCGAATTCGAGAATCGACTTATTGAGCTGTTCTGTGCCGACGAAAAATACCAGGTCACCAATGCCAACAACGGCTATGCCCAATTCGATTATTTTGAGCGGCCTCAGTATCGCCAGAGGTTCCGATACCTCTGGACAAAGCTTCGCGAAGAAAACTACGCGATTCATCCGATTGAAGAGCTCGAGAACTCCGATCTGTTCAAGTTCTCGCCTTTCAAGACGCTTACGCCCGACCAATACGAAACGATCGAGACGATTTTTAAACGTCTCGAACAGGAGCATGAAGACGTAAAACATGGCGGCTCAAAAAGAGAACGTATAACCGTCGTGAATGGCGCGCCGGGAACAGGTAAAACAATCCTCGCCATCAGTCTCATGTTCAAAATCAAAAATGAGCCCAACCTTTCCGGCCTGCGAGTCGGTTTTGTCACCCCCATGGATTCCCTGAAAAAGACTCTCAGGAAACTCACGCACTTCCTTCCAGGGTTAAAGCCTGGCGATATCTTGAGCCCCAGTGACGTAACCAAAAATGATCGTTATGACATCCTACTTGTCGATGAAGCACATCGACTGGGTAATTATCTAAGCATGGGCTCCGGCATCAAGGCCTTCTATAGCACTTGTGATCGTCTTGACCTTCCGCATACGAGCAACCAAGTTGACTGGATATTCAAATGCTGCGACAAGGCATATCTGTTTTATGACCCCAAGCAGCAAGTCAGGGCATCCGGCCTCAATCGAGACGGTCTTGAGCGGCGACTTAACCAACTCGAAGAAGAGGGCATTGAAACTGAAGAGTTCAGCCTAAGCACGCAAATGCGAGTACGCGGCGGCGATGAGTATCTCGACTTTGTATATGATCTACTCGATAACAAAGCGTATATGCATGCCGGCATGAAATTCAAGAATCTCTTTTCATCGGAGCCTTACGATTCGCGAACCGGGGATCCGAACAGCGATACCCCCAGATACCAGTTTGGAATCGTCAACCAATTTGAGGATTTCTGTTCCCTACAGCAAGCCAAGGAAGAAGAAGTTGGTCTATCCCGCATGACGGCAGGTTTTGCGTGGAAGTGGGAAACGAAGAAACACAAAGACGCGTTCGACATCGTCATTGAGGGCATCCCTAAACGTTGGAACTCGAGTCAAAAGGATTGGGTTAACTCCCCCAACGCCGTCAACGAGGTCGGATGCATCCACACGGTACAGGGCTACGACCTCAACTACGGCTTCGTAATTCTGGGGCCAGACATTTACTACGACAACGACAAAGGGGGCGTCTGCGTTAACAAGGCAAACTTCAAAGATACCGTCGCAAAGAAAAAGGCAAGCGACGACGACCTACGAAAGATTATCGTCAACGCCTACTACGTTCTCATGACGCGCGGCATGCTGGGAACGTTTCTTTATGTATGCGACCCGGCGCTCAAGGAGTATTTGTCACGGTATATCCCGGTGATATAGACCTAACGACCGCCCTCCCCCATGTAACCATCCTGTAAATCATAGCGGCGCACTCGAGTTTTACCGTGATGCGGTCGCGCCCGGCGCTCCACTGTGCTAAAGTATCCCGAACGTTCAAACGACTATGAGGGGGAACTGGAAGATGGCACGTGTGCACAACTTCTCAGCTGGCCCGGCCGCGCTGCCTACAAGCGTGCTCGCCGAGATCGCCGACGAGATGATGGACTACCGCGGTTGCGGCATGTCCGTGCTCGAGATGAGCCATCGATCTAGCATGTACCAGCAGATCATCGACGACGCCGAGGCAACCCTGCGCCGCCTGCTGAGCATCCCCGACAACTACCATGTCCTGTTTTTGCAGGGCGGCGCCACGCTGCAGTTTGCGGGCATCCCCATGAACCTCATGCGCCGCGGCCGCGCCGGCTACGTCGTGACCGGCAACTTTGCCAACAAGGCGTACAAGGAGGCCGCAAAGTACGGCGAGGCCGTGCTGCTCGCGAGCTCCGAGGACACCAATTTCGACCGCATTCCCAACATGGCCAATATCAACGCGCGCATTGCCGCCGAGGCCGCGGGCGGCGGGCTCGACTACGTCTACATCTGCCAGAACAACACCATCTTTGGCACCATGTACCACGAGCTGCCCGATTGCGGCGATGTGCCGCTGGTCGCCGATGTCTCGAGCTGCTTTTTGTCGCAGCCGCTCGACGTTAAGCGCTACGGGCTCATTTACGCGGGCGCACAGAAAAACGCCGGCGCCGCGGGCGTGACCGTAGTCATCATGCGCGACGACATCATCGCCGATGGCCCCGCCTTTGCGCAGACGCCTCAGTACCTGGACCTTAAGACCCAGGCCGCCAAGGGCTCCATGCTCAACACGCCCAACACCTTTGGCATCTACGTGTGCGGCAAGGTGTTCCATTGGGTGGAGCAGACCGGCGGACTCGCCGCCATGGCCGAGCGCAACTGGGCCAAGGCCAACCTGCTCTATGACCTGCTCGAGCACAGTGAGCTGTTCCATGGCACCGCGCAGGCCGACAGCCGCTCCATCGCCAACGTCACGTTCCGTACCGGCGATGCCGAGCTCGATGCCGCCTTTGTTGCAGGCGCCGCCGAGCACCAGATTCAAAACGTCAAGGGCCATCGCCTCGTCGGCGGCATGCGCGCCAGCGTGTACAACGCCGTCACCATGGAGGACGTGCAGGCACTGGCCTCGTACATGAAGAACTTCGAAGCGCAGCATAGTTTGAGTCCGCGATCTAACTAGCCCGCAACGCGCGGGCCGACCAGCCACTTCAAACCACTTGTTTTAGACAAACCTGCTAAGGAGTTTTTCATGCGCAAAATTAAAACCATCGACGACATTACCAAAGACGGCAAGGTCGAGTTTGGCGAGGGCTACGAGTTTGTGGGCACCGCCGAGGAGGCCGACGCCATCCTGATGCGCTCCACCGACCTGCACGGCTACGAGCTGCCCGAGGGCATCCGCGCCATCGCCCGCTGCGGCGCAGGCGTCAACAACATCCCCGTTGAGGAGTACGCCAAGAAGGGCGTCGTCGTCTTTAACTCCCCCGGTGCCAACAGCAACGCCGTCAAGGAGCTCGTCCTGGGCATGCTAGTGCTCTCGAGCCGCGGCGTGGTGCAGTCGATGAACTGGGTGCGCGACAACGCCGACGACCCCGACATTCAGGTCGATGCCGAGAAGGCCAAAAAGGCCTTTGTGGGCCGCGAGCTCAAGGGCAAGCGCATCGGCGTCATCGGTCTGGGCAACGTGGGCTCCAAGGTCGCTAACGCCTGCGTCGATTTGGGCATGGACGTCTACGGCTACGATCCGTTCATTTCCGTCGAGCACGCGTGGGTGCTGAGCCGCGAGGTGCAGCGCGTGGGCACGCTCGAGGACCTCTGCCGCGGCTGCGACTACCTCACCGTGCACGTGCCCAGCAAGGCCGACACCATCGGCATGATCAGCACCGAGCAGATCAACCTGCTGGCCCCGGGCGCCGTGCTCATCAACTACGCGCGTGAGACCATCATTGACGAGGACGCCGTTGACGCCGCCCTGCGCGAGGGCAAGCTCAGCTGGTTTAGCTGCGACTTTGCCACGCCCAAGACCGTCAAGATGCCCAATACGTTTATCACCACGCACTCGGGCGCTGGCACCGGCGAGGCCGAGGCCAACTGCGCCGACATGGCCATCAGCGAGCTCAAGGATTACCTGGAGAACGGCAACATCGCACACAGCGTCAACTACCCCGCCTGCAGCATGGGCAAGGCGCGCGCCGCAAGCCGCATCGCCTGTCTGCATGCCAACGTGCCCAACATGATCGGTCAGATCACGGCGATCCTGGCCAAGGACAATGCCAATGTGCAGCGTATGACCAACGAGTCCGCTGGCGAGAACGCCTACACCATGTTCGACACCGACGAGCACCTGAACAGCAGCACCATCGAGGCGCTCAAGCAAATTCCGTCGATGTATCGCGTGCGCGTGATCAAATAGCGCCGACGCCAAGCCTGCCAGGCAGACCATGAAGCCCATTCGGCCCCCGTTTTCACGAAACGGGGGCCGATTTCGTTGCTCCGACTGGTTTTAAAATGCTATCCAGAACAAGTTTTTTCGGATAATAGACAGTCATACCCAAATCACTGAGCGCACCCGCTTTGATAAACAGCTTTATCAGGGACTTTAGTAGGTAAAAATCGATCTCTATATACCACATCCAAGTTGACTGTCTATTTTCCGAAACAACTTGTTCTGAGTAGCATTATTAAAGCCCTTCCAAGGCGAAACTGAAGCCTTTTTTGCGCCCAAAACTCTAGCTCGCGCGACCGTTTTCCACCCGCACGACTACATGCCCGCCCAATCGATAAAAATCTCCTCACGAAGTCGCCGTTCGAGCTCCTGCTGCCGCGGTGTCTTGTCCTTCAACGGCGCATCGAGATAGGACATGATGAGTTCCATCACCACGCGGAAGGCATCGGAGTCGGCCAGCTGGCCATAGGTCATCAAAACGACGGGATATCCCATGGCTTGCAGGGCCGTCGTTCGATCGGAGTCCGAGATCTTGGATTCTATGGATCCGTGAATGGCTTTACCTTGGCATTCAACCAGGCACTCTCGGCTGCCGTCCTTATTTGCCAGCAGGATATCGGCATAGCGCCTATCAAGCCCCGAAATCAGGCGGGCGCTGCGCGTCATGCGAATCTCAACGTTATTGGTGAGGCGCAGCCCTTCGCCGCCGCGCAACCTCGTAAGGCCAAACAGCATCGATGCCTGGACCTCGAGCGGCGATGCTGCCACCCCCGTAATGCATTTCGCGGCTCGTATGAACGATTTAGCGCCGCGGAGCCCCCGGATCTTATCGACGAACTCTGCAAGCTCAGAGAGCTCAATCAAGGGCGGTCGTTTCCACAAATCCGCTGGATTCCCCGAGACATCCTTTACGTTTTCCCAGCCCAACCGTGCGTCGCCCCACTGGTCCCCATATGCCTGCACAAGTGCCGACTTTACCTGAGGCGCAATCTTGCACACGGCAAAGGTGCCGCACATCTCATACATGCACATGATCAGGCGCTCATTTGAAACCGAGGAAGCCAGGGTCAGCAGGGTAAAGAGCGGGGACGCGACATCGAGGCCAAACTCTGTCTGCTGCACGGAGCCAAACGGCCTCTCCCCGTTCCAAACATGCCTGACAATGCGATCGCCCTTACGCCCGCAGCTGCCCTGCGCCAAAACATGCAACGGGGTGTCCAGGAAATGCGCGACGAGCGGATGCTCGCAAAGGCGCTCCCTGCGCGGATCGTCCGCAGAATCGGGCAGGTCCGGCATTATCGCCAAGACCTGTGGGGGTATCCGGTGATACCGAAAGGCAGATATGTCGCACAGCATGTCGTCCATGAAAGGTACGTACCCACTGCGTCGTCTGTGAACCCGCTCGGACGGCAAACGCGCCGGCTCGGCCTGCGAACGGTAAATACTGCTGCGCGCACGCCACGGATCTCTCGGGAGGCTTACAATCGGTTTGGAAAGCAGACTTATTGTGAGGTTGCATATGGTTGATGAGGACTTTGCCTGGCGGCTTGCGCAGGACCTTGTGAAGATTGACAGCTCGGACCCCGGCGCATATGAGGGCGAGATTGAGCGGTATATCAAAGCGCTGGTTGAGGAACGGCTGGCACGGTTGAGTCATCCTGCGCTCGATGCCGTGCAGATTGAGGAGCTCGAGGTGCTCTCCGGACGCCGCAACCTCATGGTCACCGTGCCCGGTTTGAGCGACGAGCCACGACTGGTCTATATCTGCCATATGGATACCGTCACCTTGGGCGACGGCTGGGACGCAGGCATTCCGCCGCTCGGAGCAATCGTGCGTGACGATAAACTCTATGGCCGCGGTGCCTGCGATATGAAGGGTGGCCTGGCCTGCGCCATTGCCGCACTGGTCCATACGCTCGAGCGCGTGGCGACAAGCGGCGAGTTGCCCCGCCGTGGCTTCTCGCTCATCTGCTCGGTCGACGAGGAGGACTTTATGCGCGGCTCCGAGGCGGCCATCGATGCCGGCTGGGTCGGCTCGCGTGAATGGGTGCTGGACACCGAGCCCACCGACGGACAGATTCAGGTGGCGCACAAGGGACGCACATGGTTCGAGATTGAGATGACCGGCGTGACGGCACATGCGAGCCAGCCCTGGAAGGGAGCAGACGCCGTCGCCGCCATAGCCGAGGTCGTGTGCTCACTTCGTCGTGCGTTTGCGGCGCTGCCTCTGCATAAGGAGCTGGGGCCTTCGACTGTCACATTTGGTCAGATTGAGGGCGGCTATCGCCCCTTTGTCGTGCCCGACCACGCCAAGGTCTGGGTCGACATGCGCCTGACGCCGCCGACCGATACGGCCGCCGCGATCAACATGGTCGAGCAGGCCACTGCCACCGCCGAGGCCGCGGTTCCCGGTTGCCATGGCAGTTTCGCCGTGACGGGCGATCGCCCCGCCATCGAGCGCGACCCGAACTCTCCCCTTCTAGCTGCGCTCAAGCGCGCCGCCGATGACGTGACGGACGCGGACACGACCGTCGGCTTCTTTACCGGCTGCACCGATACCGCCGTCATTGCCGGCAAGACGGGTAACCGCAATTGCATGAGCTACGGCCCCGGCTCGTTGGTGCTCGCGCATAAGCCCAACGAGCCGGGGCCCATGCCGATATCGTTCGCTGCCAGAACGTGCTCATCGCGCTTGCCGACAACACGCTCTGGAGCGCGAGCAGCCAAGTTGGGGCATAATAAGCCGCGAACAAACCGACTCGCGCGTTAGGACCGCCCATGAAAGCACTTCCGTTTCCCTGCATCCGCCCAGCTCAGGACCGCGTGGTCGAGGCGCTGCCTGCGATGGGCAGTATCCTGAGCGGCAACGACGCCCTGCGCGGCGCCATTGCCGACGGGCTCATGCTCAAAGATCCGGGCGCGGCGTATTACGTATACGAATGCTCCGGAGAGCCGGGGCGCGTGACGGGCGTTGTAGCAATTTGCCCGGCCGGCGTACTGGCGGGCGACGGCGCAACCCCCGCAGATGCGGCCGCAGCCGCCCGCGCAATCGCCGAGCTTAAGGTGCAGCCCCGCCCTGTGGCACTTACCTACGAAGCCTCCCCCGTCATGGATATCATCCTCGGCGCCGCCAAAGAGGGCGCTTCGCTCTATGCCGTCACCGACCCCGCCGGCATTACACACCGTGTGTGGGAGGTCAAGCGCGAGGACGCCGTTGCCGCCATCCGAGCCATGCTCGACCAGGCGCCGGAGCCGACGCCGGCAGACGACCCCGCCTACGCCGCCGCGCTGGCGGGGGCGGCGCAGCTCCTGGCAAACGAGGCCCGCACAGCCGGCACCTACACGGGCAAAGAGCCGTTCAACTTTGCTGTAGCCGCGCTGTTCCCCTCTGTGCAGGTCGCCGGCGGCGCACCGCAGGTTCCAACGGGTTTGCTCACCCACCAGATCGCACGGTTCTAACAGGGCGTAAACGCCTCGTACAAAGACTCGATAGCTCAACAAACAAGGGGCGGGCATGCAATGCCCATGCATGCATCCCCGCCCCTTTCGCATCGAACAATGATGTCGGCGATCCGCATCGCCACGCCCGCGCTACCCGCGTTGCGGACCCGCGGCAGCCACGAGCGGCTCAAGCCCCAGCTCGCGCGCATAATCTTCCTGCGTAAAGACTTCGACCAGGCCAAACGTATCGGTCGCATCGTCAAACGCAAAATGCAGCACCGAACAGTTGCCCGGCACGCGCTCGTGCTCGTCGGCCGCCGCGCCCCTCACGTGGTCCAAAAACTCCTTGATTGCCGAGGCATGGCTCACCGCGAGCACGCACGAATGGTCTGGGCGTCGCATAAGATCGGTCAACGTCGCCACCATGCGCTCGCGCACCTGCATCTGCCCCTCGCCGCCAAACTGACGATAAAAATCACGCCACGGACGCACGGGCATCAGCATCACGCGCTCGGCCTCAAAGTCGCCAAAATACCACTCGCGCAGGCCATCAAGGCGCTCGTAGGCAAGACCCGGCCACAGGCTGGCGATGGTCTGCTCGGTGCGGTGCAGCGTAGAGGTGTAGGCGTGGTCGGGCTCAATGCCACGTGCGCGCAAAAACATACCGGCGCGCGCCGCCTGCTCGCAGCCCAACTGCGTGAGCGGCGAGTCACTCCAACCCTGAATGATGCGTTTAAGGTTGAATATCGTCTGTCCATGACGGACCAGATACAGATCTTTATTCATAGGGGTCCTTTCGTTTGTTACCAACCCAAGAGCGAAAACGCCCCGTCGAAATAGCCAAAATGAAGCACGGCGCCGTTGTCGAGCTGTTCTCCCCCGCCGGCCACATACTCAAGAAACTCCTGGCAGGCTGAGCCGTGGGAAACGGCCAGCACGCAGTCGTGCCGAGGCCGGGCCATAATACGAGACAGCGCCGCGACCATACGTGCGCGAAGCTCACTTTCCGACTCGCCACCAAAGGCGACCGGATAATCGCCCCAGGGTTGCGCCGGCATCTCGCGGTTTGATGTGCCCTCCAACGATCCCAAATGCCACTCGCGCAGGTCATCGACCAGCTCTATGGAACGGCCCTCGCCAACGATCAGCTCTGCCGTACACCGTGCCCGACCCAACGGAGACGAATACGCATGGTCAAAGGAGATGCCGCGCGCCTCAAACGCCGCGCGCGTCGCCAGTGCCTGCTCGCGCCCGCGCGCCGTAAGCGGCGAATCGTGCCAGCCCTGCAAAATGTTCTGCACATTGAGCTCGGTCTGCCCATGCCGCACCAAATACAGATCGGCCACATGCCCTCCCCTCGTACCACCACAAAGGGGACGGGCACCTTTGTGGTGGTTTACCGCCGGATCACGCCGCGGCGACGCTCAACTACACCAGTACGTCGGCGAGTGGACGCTTGGGTACGTGGTGTACCTGTGCCTCGTCACGCCAGTAATTAATAGAGCCGTCGGGGTTGGAATCAATTGCATCGATCACCTGTGTCTCGGCGGGAACGCCAAAGACCATGATCAGCTTGACCTCGTACTTGTCGCCGTCAAGTCCCATGACATCAATCGCACGAGGCGGAAAAGCCTTGAACATGCACGCCGCCACCTCGGGCGTAGCGCTGCGGGCGGCGAGCATCATCGTCTGCGCGGCGATACCAGCGTCTGCCTCGGTGATTGGCGCGGCAGGCTTGCCCGGAGTGGGACGCTCTGCAAGGATCGCGATATAGCCGGTCGGGCGCTCGCCCTCGACAGGACCCGACCAATCCTTGAGCGCACCAGCCCATGCGAGCTTTTCAAATAAGCTCGAACACTCCTCGGCGTCGCTCACCACATGAAAACGTAGGCGCTGAGCATTAGCGCCACAGGGAGCCAGATGCGCCAGCTCTGCTAGCTCGAGCAAAAACTCGCGCGGTACGCGCATGGACTCGTCAAATCGGCGGCACGTGCGGGCGCGACGAACCAGCGCGTCAAACGATTCCAGACCGAGCTTTTCGCAACCTTGCTTTGCCATCGACTCCACGCTCGACGGCGCCGCGGGAACAGCTTCGTTCATAGAGACCCCCAATACAAGGCAATTGTTCTTAGGAAAATCTAACCTAAAACGCAGGCAATAACGAACAGGGCCGCAATGTTCTACACCTGTTGAATAGAAAAACGCGACATGGGGAACAACGAGAACAAATCGGGACCTTTGGGTTACACTTCGCCCTCCCCGACCCATACGCCGGTGCCTTTAGGCGATACTTGTTGTAGCAACTGCGGCATACGCCGCAAAAACAACAATGACGGCAAACGCCGCGCGGAAAGGAGACCTCATGGGCATCTTTAAGAACGACGACCAGCAGTCGAATCTGTTTGGATTTGACGAGAAAAGCATGGCAGGCAAGGCGATTAAAGCTGTGCGCTGGATCTACGCCGTCACGGGCGTCATCGCACTGCTCGCCGGCATCGCGTTGCTGTTTGCGCCCGCTAAGTCCCTCGTCTTCCTGACGACCGTCCTGGGCTTCTACTTTATAATCACGGCAGCCATCAGGCTGTTCACCGCCATTTTTGAGCCGCTGCTGCCCGCCGGCTGGCGCGTCACGAGCATCATCTCCAACCTGCTCATCATTCTGGGCGGCGTCATAATCCTGCGCAATCAGGCCTTCTCGACCGCAACGCTCACCACGCTCGTGGTGGTCGTGGCTGGCTTTGGCTGGATTGTCGAAGGTGTCATGTCCATTCTGGAGTCCGAGCTTTCGTCTAACCGCGCCCTCGCCATCCTGAGCGGCGCGCTCTCCATCATCGCCGGCATGTTCGTGTTTATCTATCCGCTGTGGTCGGCAAAGATGCTCGTCATCTTTAGCGGCGCCGCGCTCCTGGTGTTTGGCGTGACGCTCATTGTCCGCGCCATTCAGTTTGGCAAACTGGTGCACTAGATGCCAAGAACGCTCTATATTGATGCCGACGCCTGCCCGGTTACGCGCGAGTCGATCGACTGTGCGCGGCGAGCGGGCGTCGCCGTGGTGATTGCCGGCAACAGCACGCAGAACCTGGAGCGGCACATTCGCCGCGACGATCCGCGCGACGCCGAGCACGCGCGACGCGGCTTTTGGGTCACCACGCTCGATGTGAGCGTGGGCGCCGATAGTGCCGACTTTGCCATTGTCGAACGTCTGCAGGCGGGCGACGTGGTCGTGACGCAGGACATTGGCCTGGCGAGCATGGTGCTCGGCCGCGATGCCTCCGCCATCGGCGTGCGCGGGCGCGTGTACGACAAGGCGACCATCGACATGCAGCTGTTTATTCGTCACGTGGAAAAGAAGGTGCGCCGCGCTGGCGGTCGCACCCGCGGGCCAGCAGCCTTCACCAGCGAAGACCGCGCCCGCTTTAAGCGCAACCTCACCGAGCTGCTGCGCTAACCAAGGCAGATTTTTGGGATATGCCCGGAAATCTGCCTTTTTGTTTTGGGCGGTGTGAGAGCTCATGATCCGTGGCTCAACAAAAAAAACGGGCTTCAAAATGCCATGCGTCGCCGCATTGTGCAGACGCCGTGCATGGCTATTTTGAAGCCCGTTTTGTTAGGCCTACTTAGAGGCCGAAGGCAGATAGGATAAGGCCCCAGCCAGCGCCGATGACGTACATCATGACCAGGAACACGGCGTTTTCGCGAGCGCTGCGGTTGGTGCGGAACAGCACCAGATAACCCACGCCGGCGGAAATGAGCGTGCCGGCGAGCATCGGCGCCAGTTGCAGCGCGCCTTCCAGATACAGCTGCGTAATGACCACGCTCGCCGAGCAGTTAGGGATCAGGCCGACAAGCGCCGAACCAAGAACGGCGAGCGTCTCGTTGCCGCGCAGGAACTGCTCGATTGCGGACTCGCCAAAGGTCTCGAGCACGGCGACCAGAATCAGCGTCACCAGGAAAATGAATACCGATACCTGCACGGTATGAGAGATCGCGCTGCGGATAATCGACAGGACGG
This sequence comes from uncultured Collinsella sp., assembly GCA_902495645.1. GTDB lineage: Bacteria > Actinomycetota > Coriobacteriia > Coriobacteriales > Coriobacteriaceae > Collinsella. The sequence continues at coordinate 30,071 of CABUXY010000012.1, forward strand.
GCGCACCTTCGTGTGAGTGGGAGTGACCGTGGTCATGATGGTGTTCATGCTCGCCCTCATGACCGCGATCGTGGCCATGTCCGTGTTCGCGCTCGTCCTCATCCTCGCCTTCATCACAACCGCAATGGTCACGCTCGCACAGCTCATGGATGTGGTCGGCGCTCACGCCCGCCTCGGCAACCTCGTCGATGATGTCACCGCCGCTGTGGTCGTCATGCGCGCAGTTAACGTGCGCCGGATTGACGGTGGTCCCCAACACGGTACGACGAATCGCCGCATGCGCGCGGGCGTTGCGACGCAGACCGCGAATGGCAGCATCCACGATAAAGCCCGTAACCAGCGCGATCAGCGCTTTCGAAGCCAAAAGCATCGCCATAGTCTGCACGGGAACCTGCTCGGCAAGTAGCAGCGGCAGCATCTCGTCGGAGGTCGAGAGAAACACCGCCACCAGAGTTCCCAGCGTCACGACGCGACCGGCGTACAGCGTTGCCGCCATGGCCGAAAAGCCGCACTGCGGCACCATACCCAGCAACGAGCCGACCACGGGGCCAGCGGCGCCGGCACGCTTGATGGCGCCGTTGACGCGATCGCCTGCCACATGCTCGAGCGTCTCGAGGACCAGATATGTCACCAACAAAAACGGCACCAGCGAAAGCGTGTCCTTGCCGGCGTCGAGCAGAATATCAATCAGCAAATCCATGACGGATGGAACCTTTCGTGTCTTTCGGCAGCATTGTAAAAGTCCTAGCGTTCAACTAGGGTATTGTAATTGTCCTAGGCGCGATGCCAGTAGTTGCCCATGGTAAACTATCATCTCGCCATAACTCGACAAACCCGAGCCGCACGACGCGGCCCGTCCAAGGAGCAGTTATATGAACGTTTCGCAAGCACTCGAATACGAGCGCCAGCCGTTTATCCCCATGTTTATCTACGGCGACCACGGCGCCATGGAGTCCGAGCGCCAGAAAGGCGAAGAGGCCCTCAAGGTGCTCGAGACCGAATACTTTACCGCCGAGGACGACCCCGGCTTCGATTTTGCCACCGTGCGCGACCTGGCCGACCGCAACCGCGACCTGTGCGACCAGATTGGCGAGGCGCGCCTGCGCAACGTAACGCCCGCGACGCTTTCGCGCGGTCTGTCCGACGCCGACACCTGCGCCGCCATCGGCAAGATGCAAAAGCGCACCGCCGCGTCCGTCATGCGCGAGATTCGCGGCGACCGCGACGCGCTCGGCGTCGCCTACGCCCGCAAGCCCATTCAGGGCACGGTGCTCGGCATCGACATCGAGACCACCGGCCGCGCACCCGAGCGCGGCTATATCATCAACGTGGGCTGGGAGATCATGGAGCTCACCAGCGACGCCGTCCCGCACGACGCCGAGGCACACTACTGCGGTCTGCCCGATATCTACCGCGGCGAGGATGTGCCGTTGTCGAATATCCACCACATCACCTGGGACGACATCGACGGCAAAACGCCGTTCCGCGAGAACAAAGAGCTGCAAAAGCAGCTGCTCAAGCTTATGAAGAAGTACCCGTACATGGCGCACAACGCCGCCTTTGAAGACAGCTGGTTCAAGATCCACTTGGACGGTTACGCCGAGGCACGCCGCGCGGGTAAAATTATCGTCATCGACTCGCGCCAGATCTGCCGCAGCCTGGACGCCGACGTGCGCTCGCTCCCCCGCGAGTCCGCGCCCGCCGCGCTCGAGAACTGGGCGCGCCGCCGTGGCACCCTCGCCGCCGACGCCAACGAGCAGCACCTGGGCCTCGACGACACCGACCTCATGCTCCGTACCGTCCAGGCCGAGTTCAACCTCAAGAACCTGTTTGCCAAGTAGATTGCCAAGCAGAGGCGCCATTCGCGAGCGATACTCGCCAGACGATAGCGCCCCACGCAATAGCGACACGCCGAGACGCCCCTCTCAAGCGACGCAATGCGGGCCGATATCCAAGTGGATATCGGCCCGTTTTTTCGGCACCGCGCACGCGGCCCCCGGCCATCGGAGCCTAGCCGCCGCACAACTAAGTACAACTAAGAACTTCGTTTGCGCATGTTCAAGCCAAATTACACATCATTTTTGACGCCGCTTTTGAATCAAAACGGCGCTGACCGGCATCAGTTGTGGAGGCCTGCGTAGCCAGCGAGCTGCGACAATGTTCCGAATGGCATCTTTCTCCATCATTGGCGTCAAACTCTTGGACAGCTTTCGTTATGTCGCAACATTTTGCCTTGGCGTTTATCGCGAACCCCGCCGCCTGGTCTGCCATGCTATCTGTATGAGTATCGTGCTTTCACATAACACGGCAAAAACGGTCTACCAAGCCGCATACTCGGTATCCGCAATTGGAACCGAGCCCTGCAGTCCCGCCAAAATCTACGGGGCACGCCCCAGCAAGGAACTTCTCGACTCTGCCGCCGACTGGCTCGCCAGGCACAATATCGCCCTTGATAACAGCGCGCCGCTCGATACAACGGTGTTCGAGCGCGCAAACGTGCGCAACATACCGGGTTGCAAATGCCACGTATCGTCTAAGCGTTTCTCGGGCTCGCGCTTTATCCGGATCGCCGATGACATCTATATTGTCAGCGTCGAACTCTGTGCGCTTCAGGCCGCAACCTATCTTCCCTTTCGCGAACTTGTGGAGTACTACTTCGAACTGTGTGGCGCCTATTCCCTTGGGCGCGATGCCTCGACAGCCTATACCGAGCGTTTCGCGCTCACCTCGACTTCGAGCCTCAAGCACTTCTTTAACTCCCTCACCGACTGCAAGGGACTCGAACTTGCCCGAAAAGCCGTCCGTTGTGTGCGAGACGGATGCCGCTCGCCAATGGAAACGGCGTTTGTCATGATGCTCACGTTACCCAGACGCGAGGGCGGGCTGGGCATTAGCGAGATCGAGACCGACTACGAAGTAAAGGTCACAGCTGCCGCAAAAGACCTCACGCGGCGCGAAAAGTTCTATATGGATGCATATCTTAAGCGATCCCGAACCGACATCGAATACAACGGATTTCAGCACGATGCCGAAGAAGACCGCGCCATTGACGAAGAACGCAAGAACGCGCTGGCGTCCATGGGCTACGGAATCATTACCGTCAGTCGCTATTCCTTTATGCACGCCAGCGCCTTCGCCAGGGTCATGGAGGCGATCCAGCGAAAGGAGGGCATTCGCCCATCGCGCCTACCCAAAGATTTTGCAATTAAGCAAGAAGAGCTGCGACGATTTGTGCTCAGGAGATTTATCGAGGAAAAGAAGCGTATTGAGGAGCTCCTCTGTCAAGATGCAGAGCAGCGTAGTGTACTTGAGCTCGAACACGCTGTGCTCGAAGGCATCTCGCTGAACGACCCGACAATCAACGATGCCCTAGCCATCGACGACATGCAAGTCATCGAGCTGGATTGCCCGGAGTTCGCTCAAACAAGCACTTCCACGCCCGAAGGCAGGGTGTACGGGGCCAGAACAAAGACAGACTGACAGGGTGGGTACCCCGGCGACGTGCAAAAACGGGAGTTTTCAGCAAAGCCGGGTATTCAAGGAGCTTCGAATTGATCTATTTTGCACCGATGCCACCGATTTCAACGCACGTTAGGGAACAGCTGGGGAATATCTATCGCCACTTACACTCCAGTAAAGCCCTGCGGCGGCAAATGCCGCCGCATTATGCAATAAATAACCCCTCGTCAATGCTGAAAACTCCCGTTTTTGCACGTCGCTAAGGTACCCACGTTGGCATCGGCGGCCTTATCCGCGATCATCGATGCCTTTAGCCGCCACCAGGGCCATTCGATAGCAAAATATTTCGTGAATTATATTGACATATGAACATGCGCTCATATACTCGGAAGTAAGTTATATGAGCGCATGTTCATATGAAAGGATATTGCAATGAGCGATCACGCTGATGAAATAAAGTCCGGCATCGACGCCACCATCGTGCCCGACGTCCCCACCACCTGCTCGCCCGAGGACCTTCCCGACGAGGAACTGCTGTACGACCTCGCCGACCTGTTCAAGGTCTTCAGCGACACCACGCGTATCAAGATCCTCTACGCCCTCATGGGCCGCGAGCTCTGCGTGGCAGACATCGCCGAGGCGACCGAGACCTCGCAGTCCGCGGTGTCGCACCAGTTGCGAACGCTCAAGCAGTCGCACCTGGTTAAATTCCGGCGCGACGGGCGCAATATCCTCTACTCGCTTGCCGACGATCATGTCTACACCATGCTTAACCAAGGCATGAGCCACATCTGCGAATAGCGATCAGCCACGGTACCAAGCGGCCTGCACCCAAGCCGCAAAAACAGGGAAAGGAACCCACCATGAAAAAGCAGTTCAAGCTCGACGAGATCGACTGCGCCAACTGCGCGCGCGAGCTTCAGGACGAACTTGCCAAGCTCGATGGCGTCAAGTCCGTTTCGGTCAATTTTATGACCCAGAAGTTGACGCTCGAGGCCGACGACGCCGAGTTCGACGAGGTCCTGGACCGCGTCGTGGAGTTTATCGCCGACGCCGAGCCGGACTGCGAGATCATTCTCTAGCCTGCGCATACGCTGACCCGCAAGGCCGCGCTTGCCGCGGCCTTTGCTCGCGAAGTTATATGAGCGAGTGTTCATACATTCAAATGGGAGGTTTGAATCATGGCAGCCGCCGATCCCACAAAGAAAAAGAAGAAGCGCAAGAAGAAAGAGTCCCTTGAACATAAGCGCAATCGTATCCTGGTAGCGCTAGGCATTTTTGCGGTGGTGTACGCCCTCGACGAGCTCGGTACCCTTACCGCCGCATTCGGCACCCCGGGTGACATCTACGCCAGCTTCGTGCTGTTCCTGGTGCCGTTCCTAATTGCCGGCTACGACGTGCTCCAGAAGGCGTTCAGCAACATCCGCCGCGGCAAGGCTTTCGACGAAAGCTTCCTCATGGCGGTCGCGACCATCGGCGCGTTTGCCATGGTGCTCTTCCCCGACACCGACCCGCACATGGCCGAAGGCGCCGCCGTCATGCTGTTCTATCAGGTTGGCGAGCTGTTCCAGGCATATGCCGTGGGCAAAAGCCGCAAGTCGATCAGCGCCATGATGGACATCGCGCCCGATTATGCCAACGTCGAGCAACCCGACGGCACACTCGAGCAGGTCTCCCCCGATGACATCGCCGTCGGCACCGTCATCGTCGTCAAGCCCGGCGAGCGCGTGCCCATCGACGGCGTCATCGTCGAAGGCGAAACGCAGCTCGATACCGCCGCCCTTACCGGCGAGTCGGTCCCCCGCCCGGCCAAAACCGGAGACGATATCATCAGCGGCTGCATCAACATGACGGGTCTCATCCACGTGCGCACCACCAAGCCCTTTGGCGAGTCCACCGTCGCACGCGTCCTGGAACTCGTGGAAAACGCCAGCGAAAAGAAGGCGCGTACCGAGAACTTCATCACGCGCTTTGCCCGCGTTTACACGCCCGCTGTCACCGGCGCGGCCGCGGTGCTCGCACTCGGCGGCGGCCTGGTCACCGGCGCCTGGTCCGATTGGATCCTGCGCGGCCTGACCTTCCTGGTCGTCAGCTGCCCGTGCGCACTCGTGATTAGCGTGCCGCTGAGCTTCTTTGGCGGCATCGGCGGCGCATCCAAGCTGGGCGTCCTCATCAAGGGCTCCAACTACCTCGAGACGCTCGCCGATGTGGATACCATCGTCTTTGACAAGACCGGCACGCTCACCAACGGCACGTTTTCGGTCGTGGCGGTACACCCCGAGGCCGACTATACCGAGCAGTCACTGCTCGAAGTCGCGGCCCTTGCCGAGTCGTTCTCCGACCATCCCATCGCGCAGTCGGTACGCACCGCCTTCCAGGGCGAGCTCGATCCCAAACGCGTAAGCGACTCCACCAATGACGCGGGCCATGGCGTGACGGCGAATATCGACGGCAAGCGCGTCGTCGTCGGCAATGCCAAGATGCTTGCTGCGGCCGGTATCGACGCCCCCAATTGCGAGGTCGTCGGTACGATCCTCCATGTACTGGTCGATGACACGTACGCCGGCCATATCGTAATTGCCGACACCATAAAGGCCGATGCCAAGCAGGCGATTCGCGACTTGCACACTGCCGGCGTCAAACGCACCGTCATGCTCACGGGCGACCGTGAGGAGGTTGCGGCGTCTGTGGCCAAACAGCTGGGGCTCGACGAGTTCCACGCGCAGCTCATGCCAGGCGATAAGGTCGAGCGCGTCGAGGCATTGCTGGCAGTCGAATCGAGCAAGGGCAAGCTCGCCTTTGTCGGTGACGGAATCAACGACGCACCCGTGCTCACGCGCGCCGACATCGGAATCGCCATGGGCGCCATGGGTTCCGACGCCGCAATTGAGGCTGCCGACGTCGTGCTCATGGACGACAAGCCTTCCAACATTTCCCGCGCGATCCGCGTGGCGCGCAAGACCATGACGATTGTTTGGCAGAACATCATCTTTGCGCTGGGCATTAAGCTGCTGATCCTGGTGCTCGCGGCGCTCGGCATCGCCAACATGTGGCTTGCCGTCTTTGGCGACGTGGGCGTGGCGATCATCGCCATTCTGAACGCCATGCGCGCGATGGGTGTCAAGAACCTGTAGCTTGTACTCGGACGGTCCCGGCAGGGATGTCCCCTCCAAAACGTCCTCGGCAAATGTGACCCCGTTGTCCTGCTCCTACGGAGCTATGGACAACGGGGCCACTTGCCTGCGGAATGTTTTGGAGGGGACATCCCTGCCGGGACCTGCGGTAACGTTACTGATGGTTCTTGGGCATCGCTTGCTGGCGGGGTTCCTTGTCTGAGTTGGACTTAGTTGGTGGGGCTACTGATCCCGGTCGCTGGTTCGCGCTTTGCGCGAACTCCGCGCTACTGTGGGTCAGTTAGGCTTCTGTTGTTGAACCCGCTACATCTTCCCGGCCCAACATCGCCCGTAGCTTCTCGAAGCTCTCCTCGCTCAGGCAGTGCTCCATGTGGCAGCCCTCTTGCGACGCGACCTCAGCCGAAACACCCGCATCCTCCAGCAGCCCCACGAAAAAGCAGTGACGCTCCCACATTTGACGAGCGACCTCCAGCCCTCGCTCTGTCAGATGAACATCTCGTTTGCCCATTTCGACATAGCCGTTGCTTTCCAGCGTCGCCATGGCCTTGGAAACGCTCGCCTTGGTTACGCCGAGGTACTCCGCAACGTCGATCGAGCGCACGATGCCCTGACGTTCCGACAGAACGTAGATCGATTCGAGATAGTCTTCACCGGATTCACGCAGGGCCATGGGCCGCCTTTCGCGATGACTTCTAGTTAGCCTTTGGATACTTTTGCCTGATTTACTTTACCGCAAAAGTTGCCCATGTCTTACTACGTTGTTTAAAAAGTTAACCTTGTTTCACAAAATGCGCGGGCAAGCAAGGCGACACGGCGCGCATCGCGCAAGGAGTGTCCCCCTCTGCCGGCAGAAAAAGGAGCGTCCCCAAGTGCCGAATCCGCAGTTATAGCAACCCAAAGCGCTTTGCGGCGTTGTAGATTCCGTCGTCGTCCACGGCGGTCGTCACATAGGTCGCCGCGGCCTTCACCGTGTCTTGCGCGTTGCCCATGGCCACGCTCGTGCCCACGGCGGAAAACATCGACAGGTCGTTCTCGCCGTCGCCAAAAGCAATCGCTTCGCTCGCATCGATGCCCAGGCGCTCCAGCGTCGCCGCCACGCCCAAGTCCTTGCCGCCGTTAGCGGGAATAATATCGCAGAACAGGTCACACCAGCGCGTAGTGAGCGAATGCGACACCTCATCGGTCACGATATGCTCGTCGGCCGGGTCCACAAAGGCGCAAAACTGGTAGACCGGCGCGTCAAAGGCGCGCTCAAACGGCTCCTCGTGGTAGACGATTCCCGCGTTGCTGCCAGCCGTCACCACGCGCTCGGACAGGCGGTTCACAAACGAGTTCTCGCCCTGCATGCACAGCGAGTCGTAGCGCCCCTGCGCTACCTGGTCAACAATCACCGCAACGTCGTCCGGATCGATCGGGCAGCTGCGATAAACGCCCTTGGCATCAAAACAGTGCTGGCCAGAAAGCGTGATGTACGCATCCCATCCCAAGTCGAACAGCCAATCCGGCATCTGGTAGGTCGGGCGGCCCGTGGCGATCACGCACGCAATCCCCTGCTCGCGAAAGCTGTCAAGCACCTGCTGCGCCGACGCCGGAATCTGGTGGGTCTTAAAGCTCAGCAGCGTGCCGTCGATATCGAAAAACGCGGCCTTAATCATCCTCGCCTACTCCTCGCCCTCGAGCTTCTCGCTCGCCTCGAGCCACGCCATCTCCAGCTCGTCCATGGCGGCGTGGGCCTCGTCGATCTTTGCCTGCTGCTCGCCGAGCGCCGTGTAGTTGGTGGGGTCGACCTGTGCCATCGCGGCCTCGGCCTCCTCCACGCGAGCGCGCTGCGTCTCCATTCTGCGCTCGAGCGAGCTCACCTCGCGGCGGAGCTTCTGGCGTTCGGCGTTGGAAAGGCCATTGGGCTGGCCACTCGATTTGGGCTTTTCGGCCGCAGCCGCCGCGGCACCGGTGTCAAACGTGCCGGTCTTGGCACTCGGCGCGCCCACGGGCTCGCCCTCGGCGGTGGCGTTGCACAGGCGCAGGTACTGGTCGACGCCGCCGGGCATATGCGTCAGGTGGCCGTCGAGCAGCGCCCACTGCTGGTCGGTCACGCGCTCCATCAAGAAGCGGTCGTGCGTCACCAGGATCAGCGTGCCGGGCCAGCCGTCGAGCAGGTCCTCGACAATCGCGAGCATGTCGGTATCCAGGTCGTTACCGGGCTCGTCCAGGATAAGCACGTTGGGCTCGTCCAGAATCGTCAGCAACAGCGACAGGCGACGGCGCTGGCCGCCCGAAAGATCGCCGATGCGGCTCCAGAGCTGCTGTGTCGTAAAGCCCAGGCGCTCGCAGAGCTTCTCGGGCGAAGTCTCCTTGCCGTCGATGACGTAATACTTCTTATAGTTGCCGAGCACCTCGCGGATCGTGTCGCCCATGTAGGGTTCGAGCTCCTCGAGCTGCTGCGACAGCACGCCAAAGCGCACTGTCTGGCCAATCTTCACACGGCCGCGCGTGGGTTCAATCTTGCCCTGGATCACGTCGAGCAGCGTCGACTTGCCAGCGCCATTTTCGCCCAAAAGGCCATAGCGGTCGCCCGCGCCGATGAGCCAGGTCACGTCGGAGAGCACCTGCTTGGGCGTGCCATCGGTATCCGCATAGCCGGCGTCCACGTCGACCACGTCGATAACCTGCTTGCCCAGGCGACTCACCGCCAGGCGCTTGAGCTCCAGCTCGTCGCGCACAGGCGGTACGTCGGCGATAAGCTCGCGAGCGGCATCCACACGAAACTTGGGCTTGGTGGAGCGCGCCTGGGCGCCGCGGCTCAGCCACGCGAGCTCCTTGCGCGCCATGTTGCGACGACGCTCCTCGGTGACGGCGGCCATGCGGTCGCGCTCCACGCGCTGTAGGATATATGCGGAGTAGCCACCCTCGAAGGGATCAACCCGGCCGTCGTGGACCTCCCACATGCTGGTGCAGACCTCGTCCAGGAACCAGCGGTCGTGCGTGACCACGAGCATGGCGCCCTGGCCGCGCTGCCAGCGGGCCTTTAAGTGACGCGCGAGCCAGTTGATGGTGCGCATGTCCAGGTGGTTGGTGGGCTCGTCGAGCATAAGCACGTCGTAGTCGCCGATCAGCAGACGCGCGAGGTCCACGCGACGGCGCTGACCGCCCGAAAGCTCGCCCACCGTGCCCTCCCAGGGCACGTCGCTAATAAGACCGGCCAGGATCTGGCGCGTACGAGGGCTCGAGGCCCACTCGTACTCGGGCGTGTCGCCGACGACAGCATGGTGCACGGTATCGGTATCGACCAGGTTGTCCTTTTGGCCGAGCAATCCGATCGTCGTGTCGCGGCGATGCGTCACGCGGCCGTCGTCGGGCTCCAACGTGCCGGCGAGTACGCTCAGCAGCGTCGACTTGCCGTCGCCGTTTTTGCCGACGATACCAATACGGTCGCCCTCGCCCACGCCGAGCGTCACGCTATCGAAAATATGCTTGGTGGGAAACTCTAGGCTGACGGAATCGCATCCCAAAAGAATCGCCATATGCCCTGCTCCTTCGTAGAAATTCAACGTTGTCCATGATAGCAGCGAGCCCCACCCCAAACCACCACGAAGGTGCCTGTCCCCTTTGCGGTGGTCGTTTCGGTCGCGGAGCAAAAAGGCGGGCCATCTCACGCAAGAGATGACCCGCCTCTCCAATCAGTCCCGCGGCAACCGCGGCCGCCGCGGGCCTCAAGCATGTCCCGGACTAGGAGAACATGCCGGTGAGGTAATCATTCAGCCGCTTATCCTTGGGCCGTTGGAAAATCTCGTCGGTCTCGTCGTACTCGACCATATCGCCCATGTAGAAGAACGCCGTTCGGTTGGACACGCGCGACGCCTGCTCCATGTTGTGCGTCACGATGACGATGGCGCGGTCGGCAACGATCGATGACATGAGGTCCTCGATCGCCAGCGTCGAGATGGGGTCGAGCGCCGAGCAGGGCTCGTCAAACAGGATCACGTCGGGGTTGAGCGCCAGCGTGCGCGCGATGCACAGACGCTGCTGCTGGCCGCCCGAAAGCGCGTAGGCGCTCTTGTCGAGCTTGTCCTTGACCTCGTCCCACAGCGCCGCACCACGCAGGCTTTCCTCGACCATGCAGTCGAGCTCGTCACGGTCGGTGATGCCGTGGCGCTTGGGCGCAAACGTGATGTTGTCGCGAATGGACTTGCGGAAGGGGTTGGGCTGCTGGAACACCATGCCAATGGAGCGACGCAGCTCGTAGGTGTTTTCGGTCTTGGTGTTCACGTTGCGCCCGCGGTAGTTGATCTCGCCCTCCACGCGGCAGCCGCGAATCTCGCGATTCATGAGGTTGAGGCTGCGCAAAAAAGTCGACTTACCGCAGCCCGAAGGCCCGATGAGCGCCGTGATCTCGCCCTTGTGAAAGTCGAGTGATGTATTGTGCAGTGCATGGTGGTCGCCATAGTACACGTTGACGTCCTTGGTGGAGAGCACGACCTCGTCGCTCACGGCCTTGCCGCTCACGCGCACGCGCTTCTCGCTCTCTCCCACACTCGACAGGAAGTCTTGAGTGTCGGACGATGCCGCTTCGGTTGCGGGCGTTGCTTTCATCTCGCTCATTCGGCCGTCATCTTCCTTGCCAGTTGCTTGCCCACGATACGGGCGACTACGTTAAACAGCAGCACGCAGATCATCAGCAGCGCCGCGGTGCCCCAGACGATCTGCTGGGCCTCGGGGCTGCCCTCGCCATAGATCTTGTAGATGTGCACGGCGAGCGACTCGCCGGGACGGAACACGTTCCAGGCGCAGGTGGGGCTCGACAGGTTAAAGCTCAAGAAGTTCAGACGCACCGGCGAGCTCATGCCCGAGGTAAAGAGCAGTGCCGCGGCCTCGCCAAACACGCGGCCGGCCGAAAGCACGATGCCGGTCACGATGGCGGGCATGGCCTCGGGGATCAGAATGTGCAGCGTAGCCTCCCAGCGAGTAAGGCCCATGGCCAGGCACGCATCGCGCTGGGCCTGCGGCACGTCCTCGAGCGCCTGCTGAATCACGCGCACCAGGATGGGGATGTTGAACATGGTGAGCGCGACGGCGCCGGAGATGATGGAGTACTTCCAGCCCAGCTGCACTGAGAACACCAGGAATCCGAACATGCCGACGACGATGGAAGGCAGCGAGGACAGCGTCTCGATGGCGGTGGAGGCAACGTCGCGAATGGGCCCGTCCGGCGCGTATTCGACCAGGAAGACCGCGCCGCCCAGGCTGATGGGCACCGAGATGATCAGGGTGATCAGCAGCAGATAGAACGAGTCGAACAGCTGATAGAGCACGCCGCCCTGGGTTCCGTTGGCACGCGCGGGCTGCGTGAGGAAGCCCGGCTGGAACAGCGTCGAGATGCCCTCGAACAGGATATAGGCCACAATGGAAATGACGACGAGCATGACGATGGCGACGATCGCCGTCAACACGCCCGTGGCGATGCGGTCCTGTTTTTGGACACGCCCGAGTCTCGCCTCGTCGACGTGGATGCGCGTGCTAGCCACGAGCCTTCGCCCCCTTGCGGCCAATGAGATGGATGATCAGGATGAAGATGAGGCTCATGCCCATCAGCAGCAGGCCGAGTGCCCACAGAACATCGTCCTGGGCCGAGCCCTCGGCATAGACCGCCATGGACGTGGTGAGCGTGGTGGTGATGGTGGACGCCGGCGACAGCAGCGACGTCGGCATGGCCTCGATACCGCCGATGACCATGCGCACGGCGAGCGTCTCGCCAAAGGCACGCGTCATGCCAAGGATGACTGCAGTCATGAGCGACGGCATGGCGGACTTGAGTACCACGTGCCAGATGGTCTGCCAGCGAGTGTAGCCCAGCGCAAGCGAGCCCTGACGGTAGCTGTCGGGCACGGCGCGCAGGCCATCGACCGAAAGCGTGGTCATGGTCGGCAGGATCATGACGGCCAGCACGATGGCGCCGGGCAAGATGCCCAGGCCCGTGCTCACGTGGAAAACGCTCTTCATAAGGCCGACGACAACGTGAAAGCCGATCAGGCCAAAGACGACCGAGGGAATACCGGTCAAAAGCTCAATAAGCGGCTGAAAGATCTTGGAACCAAACTTAGGCTGAATCTCGACTGCAAAGATAGCAGAGCCGATGGCGATGGGCAGTGCGATGAGCGTGGAGAGCACCATGACCGCAAACGAGGTGACAATCAGGGGCAGGGCGCCGGTGTAGGGCAGGCCGCTTTCGGCTGTGTTGGCCAGGTCCCACTTGGTGCCGGTAAAGAACTCGACGACCGAAACGCCGTCCTTGAAAAAAGCCGAGAGGCCCTTCTGGGCGACCATAAAGATGAGCGCGGCAACGACAAGCGTCACGAGCGCTACGCACGCGCCCGTGACGCCCAAGCCCACGTTCTCAAGGTCGCGCTTTGGCAGCTGTTTTGCCATTGCAAACCTTTCCGGGGCGATTACTTATTTAGCGGAGACCTTGCCGCTGGCATCCTTAACGACCTTCATGGCAGAGACGGGGATGAAGCCCTGCTCCTCGACGAGCTTGCCCTGGACGTCGTCGGAAAGCATGAACTCCAGGAAGGCCTTGGTAGCCTCGTCGGCGTCCTTAGCGCAGTACATGTGCTCGGTAGCCCAGATCTTAAAGGAGTCGTCGGTGACGTTTGCGCTCTTGGGCTCCACGCCCTCGACCTTGATGGCGTTGAACTTGGAGTCATCGAAGTGCGAGAAGTCCAGGTAGGAGATGGCGTTGTCGGTGCTGCCCATCTGAGTCTGGACATCGCCGGACTTGTCGAGCTCGGCGTCGCCCTTAAAGTCGATGGCCTCGTCGCCAAAGACGGCTGCCTCGAAGGTGGCGCGGGTACCGGAGCCGGCCTTGCGGTTGAGCACGACGATAGTGGCGTCGTCGCCGCCGACCTCCTTCCAGTTGGTGATCTGGCCGGAGAAGATGCCCTTGAGCTGCTCAAGGGACAGGTCGTCGACCGTCACGTTCTTGGAGACGACGGGACCCATGCCCACAACGGCGACCTCGTGGTCGACGAGGTTCTTGACCTGGTCGGCCTCGAGCTTGGTCTCGGCGAAGACGTCGGAGTTACCGATGGTAACGGTACCGGCGGCGACAGCGGTCAGGCCCTTGCCCGAACCGTTGCCCGAACCGGAGACAGAGACGTCCGGGTTGGCGTCCATGAACTTCTCGGCAGCGGCCTCGACGAGAGCCTGGAACGAGGAGGCACCGTCGTAGGTCACCTCGCCGGAGACGGACTCGGCAGCAGCGGCGCTACCCTTGTCAGCGGCGTCGGATGCGCCGGAGCCGCCGCAACCAACGAGACCGAGGCCCACGAAGCTGGCAAGACCACCAGCGAGGCCGAGGAACTGACGACGAGAATAAGCCTGATCGAGCATGATCTTCCTTTCATACATGCGAATCGCGGGCACCCTGCCCGCTTTGCTGTTTGGAAAGATACGGCCCCGACCGGGCAGCGCCCGCGCCAACTGCGGTTTCTTACGGGCATCTGATAGACCCTTACCGCAAGCGCGGCTCGGCTTTACAAACGAATAACAAACCCGCCGCCAAACATGACCCGCCTTTTACACCAATAAAAACAAAGTTGCGGTGAAATAGTTCCTGTTTAGCCATCAAAAGGCCCATTCTAGGAACTATTCCACCGCAACTTAGATTAGGAAACCGCGTAACCTTAAAGCTCCAGTTCGTTTAGACGAAGGATTGCCACGATGTAAATCTTGAGTGCTTGCTTGAGCTGCTCCTCGTTGGCGCACTCGTTGGGGCCGTGCATCTGGCCACCCCATGCGGGCAGCTCCAGGCCGGTCTCCTCGGGGCCAAACGAGACGGCGCGGGCAAAGTTGCGCGCGTACGTGCCGCCGCCCATGGCAAAGGGCTCGGCATGCTTGCCCGTAAACTCGTTGTAGGTATCGATAAGCGCCTTCACGGCCGGATCGTCGGCAGACACCGAGAACGGCACCTTTGCACGACCCACACGGTACGTCACACCAAAGCGGCCCACGAGCGGCTCGAGCTGCTCGCAGATGGTATCGGCACTGGTGCTATCGGGGAAGCGCACGTCGATGACCTGCTCGATGTGGCCATCCGCCACACGGATGACGCCAGGGTTGCAGGTGAGCGGGCCAAACGCGGGGCTCGTCGCGTCGATACCCAGGCCGCGGCCATAGGCGTCCGCATGCACAAAGGCCAGAAACTTGACAAACTCGTGCTCGGCAGGCGTCAGTAGGCGCTCGTCACGGGCGCCAAACGCGTCCTCGGCCTCGCGCAGATACGCCACGATGAGGCCGACAGCATTGATCGTTCCCTCGGGCATCGAGGCATGACCGCCAATGCCGTGGGCGAAAATCTGCGCATGCCCGTTATCGAGCGTCGTGATCTCCAGGCGGTCGGCGTTCTCAACGGGTGCCGGAAGCTCATCGGCGGCAATCGCGAGCTCGCAGATAGACTGCGACGGAATGGCGTTGCTCGCCTCGGCACCGCTCCACGATACGATGCGCCCACCGTCGATCTTGGGGCTCACAAACGTCGCCCCAAACTGGCCCTTCTCGGCATTGCAGACCGGGAACTCGGCATCGGGCGTAAACAGAAAGTCGGGGTTCGCGTGGTTCTCCAGATAATGGTGAACGTCGGACATGCCCACTTCCTCATCGCAGCCCAACAGCGCGCGGAAGGTATAGCGCGGCACAATGCCGTGCTTGAGCAGGTAGGCGCCGGCGTAGAGCGACAACACCGCCGGGCCCTTGTCGTCGATCACGCCGCGGCCGAGCAGCCAGCCCTCGCGACGCTCCATCGCAAATGGGTCGGTATTCCAGCCGGGGCCGGCAGGCACCACGTCCACATGGCAGATGGTCGCAAGCTGCTTATCGCCGCAGCCCGGGATATCGGCAACACCCACATAACCCTCGTCATCGCTCGTCTGGTAGCCGAGCTTTTGCGCGATACCGAGTGCGCAATCGAGCGCATCACGAACCGGGCGGCCAAACGGCGCACCGGGCTCCGCATCGGCAGCAACGGCCACAGACGGATAGCTCACCAGCTGCTCGATATCAGCGACGACATCTTCCCAGACCTCGTCGACATACTCGGCAACGCTCTGCTCCACCTGATTCATGGACGACCTCCTTACCAATGAGCAGCGGGCACGCCCGCCCCTCACATCACGTCATTAGATAGCGAAAAGTTTAGCAAGCTCGGCCACCGAGTGCACCACCGCATCGGCGCCCGCGGCCTCGTGCTCGCCCGGCGCCGCCGCGCCCGAATAGATGCCAATGCACGGCACGCCCATCGCGTGCGCGCCCTCGACGTCGTTAAAGCGGTCGCCAATCATCACGGCATCGTCGGCCGTCGCACCGAGCGCCGCCAGGGCATCGCGGACCGAATCGGCCTTGGTCTCGCGTCCCTGCGGCGGATTCATGCCAACCACCGCCTCAAACTGAGAAAGCCCGAGCTCACGTACCATGTCGATGCACTTTGCCTCCATGCGCGACGTCGCTACGGCCATACGCTTGCCCCGGGCGGCCAACCCATCCAGCAACTCGGGGACCCCGTCGAAAACGGGATACTCCTCCGGTCCCAGCTCATCAAAAAAAGCGCGGTACTCGTCGGCCACCACCAGCGACTCCTCGCGGGAAAAGCCGTAAAAGTCGTGAAAGCTCTTCCACAGGGGCGGCCCGATCATGCAACGCAGGTCACCCATCTGCGTCTCCGAAAACCCGCGCGCAGTCAGCGTCTTGCGCGTCGAGGTCATCACCGCCCGGCCCGTATCGGCCACCGTGCCATCGAAATCAAACAACACGACCGGCCACCTGCATATCTCCAGTGCCTCCATCGGCATTCCTCTTCCCCAGTTGACGATTTCCACACCGACACTTCAAACTGTTGACTATTCAACAATTGAACCTAGTAATGTGGAACGACTCTACTATACTTGTCGCACTTTGCTCTCAGAAGGCGGCGCGCAAGCGCCCCAGCGAAAGGTGCAATTATGTCTTTTGCCATCATAACCGACTCCACGTCGGACATCTCCCCCGCCCGCGCCCAAGAGCTCGGCATTTACGTGATTCCGCTGCATGTGATTATCGAGGGTGAGGACCTGCTCGACCAGGTGCAGATTACCGCCGAGGAATACGTCGCGCGCATGGCCGGCTCCGAGCAGCTGCCGCACACCTCGCAGCCGAGCGCCGGCGAGTTCAAGGCACTCTTTGACCGTGTGCTCGCCGACGGCCACGACAGCGCCATCTTTATCTCGCTGTGCAGCGAGTGGTCCGCCTGCTATGCCAACGCCAGCCTGACGGCCGAAACGCACGAGCTCGACGTGCGCTGTATCGACTCGCGCACCGGCTCGGGCGCCGAGGGCCTGCTGGTAGAGTACGCGCTGGCCATGCGCGAGGACGGCCGCAGCCTGGACGAGACCGAGGCGCAGATCCGCGCGACGCTGCCCGACGCCCACCTGCTGCTGATTCCCCGCACGCTCGAAAACCTCGTTAAGAACGGCCGCGCGCCCAAGCTCGCCGGCCAGCTCACGCAGATGCTCAACATTCGCCTGGCCGTTTCGCCGGAGTGGAAATCGGGCGAGATCAAGGCCATCAAAAAGGGTCGCGGCGCCAAACGCATCGTCGCCAACACCATGGCCGATTGCCTCGCATTTTTGGCCGAGCATCCAGGCTCCAGCGTGCGCGTACTCACGACCGGCGCCGCCGAGGAGCAGGAGCTTGTCAACGAGGCGCTCGCAGGCCAGGACTACGTGAACGCCGGCACCGGCCCCATCGGCTGCACCATCGCCACCCATGTAGGCGTCGACGCCATCGCCATTAGCTACTGCCCCCGCTACCAGCCCATCCACTAGGGGCACCTTTACCACCTGCGGTGGAATAGGGACTGTTTTTGGCTTATCAGCCGCAAATCAATCCCTATTCCACCGCAACTTAGAAGCAGTTCATTTGGGACGGGGCTAAAAAGAGTGGTGCGCAACGTTACGCACCGGTCTTTTTAGCTCCGTCCCATTTTAGCTACCCTACATCAGCCCGCTCAGGGCGATGTCGACGGCCTCGTTGAGGTCATCGGTGATGTGGACGAGGTCTGGATCGAGCGGGCTGATCATGCCGGCATCCATCACTGGGCCGTTGAGCCAGTCGAACAGGCCCTGCCAGTACTCGGTGCCCACCAAAACGAGCGGCATGCGCTTAACCTTGTGCGTCTGCACCAGCGTGAGCACCTCGAACATCTCGTCGAGCGTACCAAAGCCGCCGGGGAACACAATGGCACCCGAGCTGTACTTAACGAACATGGTCTTGCGCACAAAGAAGTAGCGGAAGTCCATACCCAGGTTCACGTATTTGTTGAGCCCCTGCTCGTGCGGAAGCTCGATACCCAAGCCGACCGACTTGCCGTTGGCGCTCGCCGCTCCCCTGTTGGCCGCCTCCATGATGCCAGGGCCGCCGCCGGTGATAACCGCCACGCCGCGCTGGGCGATCTTGCGACCGACCGTGCGCGCCGCCTTGTAGAGCGGATCGGTCTTGGGCGTGCGGGCACTGCCGAAGATGGTCACTGCAGGACCAAGCTCGGCAAGCGCGCCAAAGCCATCGACAAACTCGGCCTGTATGCGCAGCACGCGCCACGGATCGGCATGCAACCAGTCGGTTGAATCCTCGGGTGCCAGCAGGTTGGCGTAGGTGTTGTCCTTAGGAATCATGGGGCCGCGCATGACCACGGGGCCGCGCCGGTACGTCTCGTCGTAGGCGGGCTCGCCCTCGACGTTCTCATTCTTAATCATGGGTACTCCTATCGAAAATAGAAACGGGCGGGGTCGACGCCATGCGTCAAACACCCGCCCGAACATCAACTATTCGGTATGGTACCCACGATGCATCAAGCGCTTGCAAGGCATCGGTCAGCGGTCGCGCAGACGGTGTTAGTGAACGCGACGACCGATCGCCGCTTGGCCTTTACCGTTGCTCACGCCTCGCAAGCGCGTCCGCAGCTCTTAGTAATCCACCGCCGCAGGGCTGTTCATCCAGTCGCTCACGAACGCACCGTAGCGGCCCTCGATAATGGCCTGGCGGGCACGCTGCATAAGGTTGAGCAGGTAGTAGATGTTGTGCATCGACAGCAGAATGCCACCGAGCATCTCCTTCTGCGTGACCATGTGGCGAATGAGCGCGCGGCTGTAGCCGCCCGTGCACACCGGGCAGGTGCAAGTGGGATCGATGGGGCCGTCGTCGTGCGCGAAACGCGCGTTGCGGAAGTTGAGGCGACCCTCGCTCGAAAACGCCGTGCCCATGCGGCCGGTGCGCGTCGGCAGCACGCAGTCGAACATGTCGATGCCCACACCCACACCGCGCACGAGCGTCGTCGGGTTGCCGACACCCATGAGGTAGCGCGGCTTGTGCTTAGGCATGTACTCGGAAACCAGCGGCGCCAGCGTCTCGAACATGGTCTCGTGGTCCTCGCCCACCGAGTAGCCGCCGATGCCATAGCCGGGGAAGTCGCCGCACTCCTCCAGGTGGCGCAGCGAGCGCAGGCGCAGGTCCAGATGCATGCCACCCTGGACGATGCCAAAGAGCGCCTGGTCATCGCGGGTGTGAGCCTTGTAGCAGCGCTCGGCCCACATACTCGACAGCTCAACGGCGCGCTCAACGTAGGCGCGCGTGGCAGGATAGCCGGGGCACTGATCGAGCTGCATGCAGATGTCGGAGCCGAGCTTCATGGCGATTTCCATGTTGTCCTCGGGCGTCCAGAACACGTGGCGGCCGTCGTAATCGTTGACGATAAAGCGCACGCCCTCGTCGGTGAGCTTGACGGCGTCGTTGTGGCTGAACACCTGGAAGCCGCCCGAGTCGGTAAGAATGGGGCCATGCCAGTTCATAAACTTGTGCAGTCCGCCCAGCTCGGCGATGGTGTCCTCGCCGGGACGCATGGACAGGTGGTAGGTGTTGGCGAGCACAATCTGCGCACCGAGCTGCTTAACGGTCTCGGTGGGGATGCCCTTGACGTTTGCCTTGGTGCCCACGGGCATAAAGATCGGTGTCTCGATGTCGCCGTGCGGGGTATGCAGCACGCCGGCGCGCGCGTGCGTCGTCGGGTCCTCGGCGATCAGGTCGAATTTAAAGAGATTCTGGTCCATAAACTGGAACTCCTTGGTTGCGGTTCATACGCAAACCATTATACGGGCAACCCGCAAGGAGCACCGACTCGACAGAAACTGGTGCAAAGGAAACCTGCCCCCTGCACCAATGCGCCAGGATAAAAATGATCCGTTTTCCTCTGTCCCCAACGGATCATTTCCCGACAGACACTATGACCCAATCCGAGGGCACTAAAAAGATAGGAGCCCCCGCTCGTGACCGCGGGTCGGGGCTGCGACAATGATGTTGAAGTGCCATA
>CABUXY010000013.1:0-47370 GCA_902495645.1 uncultured Collinsella sp.
ACTGAATAGACTGTCTAACTCAATAGCGAGCGGCACTAACCAGCCCTTTTGCTTGCGCCCGGGAGGGACGCATATGAAGTTTATCGCGAGTTCCGCACGAACAGGAGGCCACTTAATGTGGCCTCCGTCGTGAGCAGGACTGTAGAGCAGGAAACTTAGCCCGTGCCGGGGCCGCTGAGCCCAGACCGGCGGGATACACAGGTTCAGATGGGGCTTTGATGCATGGGTGGTCTGTTGGTGGGCAAATGGGTATCATACTGTGGTTACTGCATCGACTCTATGGTGCATGTTTGTACGTTCCCGGCGGTCGGTTTGCCAGAAGCGCCCCGTCGGTTGTTCCAGACCCGTTTCGAAGAAAGGAAACCACACGAACCTATGGCAGCTAAAAAATCATCTCCCTTGAAGATCATTCCGCTCGGCGGCCTTGACGGCATCGGCAAGAACATGACGGTCTTCGAGTGCGGCGACGACATGGTGCTCGTCGA
Organism: uncultured Collinsella sp.; assembly: GCA_902495645.1. Taxonomy (GTDB): domain Bacteria; phylum Actinomycetota; class Coriobacteriia; order Coriobacteriales; family Coriobacteriaceae; genus Collinsella. The sequence goes on from CABUXY010000013.1 coordinate 486, forward strand.
CGCCGGCCTCATGTTCCCCGACGACTCCCAGCCCGGTATCGACCTGGTGCTTCCCGACTACACCTATGTCCTGGAGAACGAGGAGAAGCTCCGCGGCATCGTCGTCACCCACGGCCACGAGGACCACACCGGTTCGCTTCCGTACCTGCTGCAGGACCTCAACAACAAGGTGCCCATCTTCTCGAGCAAGCTGACGCTCGGTTTTATCGAGGGTAAGCTCTCCGAGTTCCGCATTCGCGCGCCCAAGTTCCGTGAGGTCAAGGGCGGCAGCCACGTCAATCTCGGTGGCATCTCGCTCGACTTCTTCTCCATGACGCACTCCATTCCGGGTGCTTTGGGCGTGTTTATTCGCACCAACCAGGGCACCGTTATGCACACGGGCGACTTTAAGCTCGACCAGACGCCCATCGATGGCGTCACGCCCGACTATGCCGCCATCAGCCGCTTTGCCAAGCAGGGCATCGACCTGCTGCTTTCCGACTCCACCAACGCCACGGTTCCTGGCTTTACCAAGTCCGAGGCCGAGGTCGGCCCCAACCTGCTGCACGCCATCAAGAACGCGCCGGGCCGCGTGTTCGTCGCGTCGTTCTCGAGCCACATCCATCGCCTGCAGCAGATCTGCGATGCCGCCCGCAAGTGTGGCCGCAAGGTCGTCGTGACCGGACGTTCCATGCTCACCAACACCCGCGTGGCGCGTGAGCTTGGCTATCTCAACATCGACGATGCCGATATCATCGATGCCTTCGACATTGATAACCTGCCCGACGATAAGATCGTCGTCATGTGCACCGGTTCTCAGGGCGAGCCGCTGTCGGCCCTGTCCCGCATGGCCAACGGCGAGCACAAGACGCTCTCCATCCACGAGGGCGATACCGTCATCCTCTCGGCAACTCCCGTTCCCGGCAACGAGAAGGCCGTGCAGCAGGTCGTCAACAGCCTGGCCAAGCTTGGCTGCGACGTGTGGGATAAGAATCGCGCACTCGTCCACGTCTCGGGCCACGGCAGCCAGGAGGAGCTCAAGCTCCTGATGGCCATGGCCAAGCCCACCTACTTTATGCCGGTTCACGGCGAGGCCGTTCACCTGCGCGCCCATGCCCAGCTAGCCCGCAAGATGGGCCTTAAGGACGATCACATCTTTATCCTCGATAACGGTGACACGCTCGAGATGCGGGGCGGTATCGTCAAACGCGGTGCGCCCGTCGAGTCCGGCGTCGTTTATGTCGACGGTCTGCGCATCGGCGACACCGACCCCATCGTCCTTCGCGATCGCCAAAAGCTCGCCAACGACGGTATGGTCACGGCTGTTGCCATCGTCTCGCTCAAGCACAAGAAGATCGAGGCTATCGAGTTCTCGGGCCGCGGCGTTTCGTTTGCCATCGACGACCAGTTCTCCGAGGATGCCTCCGCAGCCATCATGAAGACGATCGAGAAGGGCAAGTTTAGCTTTACCAGTAGCGGCTCCGATGCCATTCGCAAGGCCGTGCGCGATTCGCTCTCCAACTTTATCTGGAGCCGCACGCGCACCCGTCCGATGATCATCCCAGTCGTCATGGAGGTTTAGTTTGGCGCGCGGATCTGCACAAAACGCCAAAGGCAACAAATCCAACAACCAATCGGCATCTGCTAAGGGTGCCGGTTCCCATCTGCGTGCCAATAAGGGCCACGAGTCCGAGTTCGATGAGTTCGAACCCCTGGTCGAGCCTTCGGCCAATCGCGATATCGCCGGCGTTATCATTGCCGTTTTGGCGATTGCGTCCTTCATTGCCGTGATTTCTCCGGCAACGGCACCCGTGACAGCTGCGGTTGCCGGTTTCTATCACCTCGGCTTTGGCCTGGGCGCCTACGTGCTGCCGATCGTCATCTTGCTGTTTGCCGCCACGCTCTTTTTGGGTGAGGACTCGCCGCTCAACATTCGCTCGGTCGCGGGTGGTGCCGTGGTCTTTGTGGCCATTGTTTCTATCCTATCGTTGATGGTTCCGGGTACGATCGACTCGTGCGACCTCATGTTTACGCCGCAGAACCTTTCCGCCTCGGGCGGCTACATTGGCGCCTTTATCGCAAGTGCCTTGCAAAACGCCCTGGGTAAACCTATCGCTATGGTTGTCTTGCTGGGCCTTGTCGTCGTTGGCCTGGTCATCATTGGCTTTTCGGTGGGTGGTGTTTTGCGCTCCGCACGTGATCGCGCTGCCGATTTTGCCGAGCGCCGTCGTGCCGATGTCAACGCGAGCCCGTGGGGCGATGAAGAGGCCCTGTCGGTTCCCGGCGTTGCCCGTCCGCACCTGAGCATTCTGCGCCAGAAGGGGGCTGACGCCGCGGTGACCACGTTCATGGGTGGCGATGCCGACCCGGTTTTGGATGACGACGAGGACGATGACCCGTTTGTCGACGTGTCCGAGGCCGTGGAGGCCGAGCGCGCCAAGACCACGCTGCTGCCGCGTCGCCATGCCAAGAAGGGCAAGGCCGCGCCCAAGCTCAACACGAGCGAGCCTGACCCGTCTTGGTCCGATAGCGAAATTGAACTCACTGAGGGCGATGACGATTACGACGAGGCTCCGCTCGAGACCGCCAAGACCACCTTGCTGCCGCGTCGCCGCGCCAACGCAGGACAGGTCACCGGACAGTTTTCGATGGAAGACGACCCGGACAAGGCTGACGAGTCAGAGCCGCCATTTGCCGTGAATCCCGTTTCGGCAGCTCCGCAGATCCCTGACTTCCTAAAGCATCCCAAGGTTTCCGATGCCTCCGCCCCCACGGCTTCCGCTGCTCCTGTTGCAGCCGGCGATGGGGGAGCGGACGGTACCAATGCCGATGCCGAGGGCGACCAAGAGGACGGCCTCAAGCTTCCGCCGCTCGAAATCCTGCGTGCCAACCCGCAGTCGGCGTCCTCCGCGTCTTCTGACAAGGAGCTGGAACAGACTGCCGAGTCGTTGCAGTCCACCTTGCTTGAGTTTGGCCGTAGCGCCCGCGTCGTCGGCTGGATTGCCGGCCCCACGGTCACGACTTTTAAGCTGCAGCCCGGTGAGGGCGAGCGCGTGAGCAAGATCTCGAGTCTCGAGGACGATATCGCGCTTTCGCTTGCCGCCCAGTCGGTGCGCATCTTTGCGCCGATTCCCGGCACCTCGCTCGTTGGTATCGAGATTCCCAATCGCAAGCGTCAGAACGTCAACCTAGGCGACGTACTTCCCTATGTGAAGGGCGGTCCGCTCGAGCTTGCCATCGGTCGCGATGCCGAGGGCACGCCGGTTGTCGCCGACCTCGCCAAGATGCCCCATCTGCTGATCGCCGGTACCACGGGTTCCGGTAAGTCGGTCATGATCAACTCCATCATCACGACCCTGCTCATGCGCGCGCTTCCCGAGGACGTTCGCTTGATCATGGTCGACCCCAAGCGCGTCGAGCTCGCAGGCTATAACGGCCTGCCGCACCTTTACGTGCCCGTAGTGACCGAGCCCAAGCAGGCCGCGAGTGCCTTGCAGTGGGCGGTGTCCGAGATGGAGCGCCGCCTGAAGGTCTTCGAGCGCCTTAACGTGCGCAAGATCTCGACCTATAACGAAAAGCAGGCCGCCGGCGAGTTTGAGCATTACGATAACCCGCCGCAAAAGATGCCCTATCTGGTCATCATCATCGACGAGCTTTCGGACCTGATGATGGTAGCCGGCAAGGATGTCGAGGCCTCGATCGTCCGTATCGCCCAGCTGGGCCGTGCTGCCGGTATTCACCTTATCGTGGCTACGCAGCGCCCCAGCTCCAACGTGGTGACGGGCCTTATTAAGGCCAACATCACCAACCGTATCGCCTTTAACGTGGCTACGGGCATCGATTCCCGCGTCATTATCGACCAGATGGGCGCCGAAAAGCTTACTGGTTTGGGCGACATGCTGTTCTCAAAAGTCGACTGGGGCAAGCCCCGCCGTATCCAGGGCTGTTTTGTCTCGGACGACGAGATCAACGAGATCGTCGAGTTCGTTAAGTCGCAAAGCGAGCCCGACTACCACGAGGAGATTCTGTCTGCCGTGGCGCCTGCTTCCATGTCCATGGCTGGTGGCGGCATTGTTCGCACGGGCGTTGCCGAACCGCAAGATGACGATCCGCTTATCTGGGAGGCCGCCCATATTGTGGTGGAATCGCAGCTGGGCTCCACATCTGGCCTGCAACGCCGCCTCAAGGTTGGCTATGCGCGCGCCGGGCGTATTATGGACATGCTGGAAGAAAAGGGTGTCGTCGGTCCGCCCGACGGTTCCAAGCCACGCGAGGTCCTGCTGGACGAGGAGGGGCTCGCTGCGCTGGAGTCTGTCGACGCCGAGATGGCACGTGAAGATCGTGAGTTTGGAGGATTCTGATGGCTGCACGCTTTGGTGACATGCTGCTCGAGCAGCGTCGCCGGATGGGCCTTTCCATCCAGCAGGTCGCCAACACCATCAAAATCAGGCCGCAGATCATCGAGTTTTTCGAGACCGGTAACTTTGCATCGATGCCCCCGCGCGGCTATGCGCAGGGCATGATTTCGAGCTACGCTCGCTTTTTGGGCCTCAATCCGCGCGAGGTCGTTAATGCCTATTTTGACGACCTTATGGCATATGAACGCGAGACCTCGCAGCAGGGCGGTCGTTTTCAGGATGCTGCCGGCTACGTTAACTCGCGTTCGTCGGTCGATAACGGACGCTTTCTGATGGTTCAGGGTGGTCGCTCGACGCGGTACGGCCAGCGTCCTCCGCAGGCGGGTTATATCACTGAGACGGGCTCCAGCGAGGATATTCGTTCTCAGCGAGATCGATTTCGCAGTACGCCTATGCCGGATGACCGTGCGCTTCCCGCCGCTCGCGGGTTGAGTCGCGATCCTCGCGCCGGTTACGGCGACGGAGGCTACTCCGGTCGTGGTTATCGCGGAGTTTCTGCCGGGCGTTCCCGCGGTGGTTACGCCGACGCCGATACCACGCAGGTGACGCCGCGTCTTCGTTCGCAATCGCAGCCTTACGGCCAGCGCTCTTCGGCGCCTCGCTCTGACCAGCGTGGCTATCAGAACCGTGGCGAGCTTGCGCCGCGTTCGGGCCAGCGTGGCTCGCAGCACCAGGGCGCCTATCGTGGTCGTCCCGATAGCGGTCGCGGCCGTATGCCGCAGGGGAATGGCCGTGGCGGCTCCAATCGCGGACGCGGCGGTGGACGTGCTCCTCAGAACAATGGACTCGATCCGCGCATCATCTACGCCGGCATCGGTGCCGTGGCGCTTTTGTTGATTCTGCTCATCGTGGTCCTCCTGCGTGGCTGTGGCTCTTCTGCACCCGAGTCGACGCCCGAGACGCCCGCGGCCACCAAGACGACGACCAAGAAGTCTTCCAAGAAGACCAAATCTGTTGACGAGGATGAAGGCACCGACGAGGCGACGGATTCTGCCGATTCCGATGCCGCCAAGGCGAACGCGAAAAAGAAAGAGGACGAGGTCATCAAGGTCAAGGTCTCCGTTGCCAAGGGCAAGACCGCCTGGATCGAGGTCAAGGTCGACGGTAAATCGGTCTTCGGCGCCCAGGCAACCGGTCCCTTTGAGCAGGAGTACACGCCCGAGTCCTCGATCGAGATCACCACGTCCAAGCCCTCCGATGTTACGGTTACCAAGAACGGTGAAAAGGTTCGCTACGACACCAAGACATCGGGTGTGGCGCGCGTGACCATTACCGTTCCCAAGAAGGAGACCGAAGAGTCCGAGGATGGCGAGAGTACCGACGGCAATGATGCTGCCGACGGCACCGACGCCCAGTCTAGCGACGGCACCGACCCTCAGTCTACCGACGGTACCGACACGGCATCCGACGGCCAGACTGCAAACGATTCAGACGACTATTCGTACGACAGCTACTAAGGCTCCCCGTACCGAAAGGAAGAACCATGGCTAAAGATTCCAGCTTCGACGTTGTGTCCGAGGTCAATATGCAGGAGGTCGATAACGCCTTCCAGCAGACCACCCGCGAGATCTCTCAGCGCTATGACCTCAAGGACTCCGGCGCCACCATCGAGCTTTCGAAGGGCGACAAGCTCTTTACGATCAATGCCCCGGCCGATTTTGTCTCCAAGCAGATTATTGACGTGCTGAGCTCTAAGCTCATCAAGCGCGGCATCGACCTTAAGGCTGTCTCTTGGGACGCGCCGCAGGCGGCTTCGGGCGGTACCGTGCGCGTGCTCGGCCATATCGTCGAGGGCATCGACCAGGCGACCGCCAAGAAGATCAATAAGGACATCAAGGATCAAAAGCTCAAGGTCAAGGTGACCATCGATGCCGATAAACTGCGCGTTACCTCGGCCTCGAAGGATGCGCTTCAGACGGTGATTCAGTTCCTGCGCGACCAGGACTACGGCCAGCCGCTGCAGTTTACCAACTACCGCTAACTTACTCGAAAGGACCGCTCTCCAACATGGATACTCCGTTGGGCTCCGTACTCTACATCACGCTTGGCTGTGCCAAGAACGAGGTCGATACCGACCGCATGCGTTCTCTTTTGACCGCTGCGGGCTACGAAGAGGCATTCGAACCGCAGGATGCCGATATCGCTATCGTCAACACCTGCTCGTTTCTCGCCTCGGCGACGTCCGAGAGCATCGAGACCACGCTCGAGCTCGCTAACGAGGTGCAGGACGGCGTTCGCGCCTGCCCCATCGTCATGTGCGGTTGCGTGCCGTCTCGTTACGGCGATGACCTGCCCGACGAGCTTCCCGAGGTCGCGGCCTTTGTGAAGACCGATGAGGAAGACGGTATCGTCTCAGTCATCGATGACGTTCTTGGCGTGGAGCGCGAGATCGCGGCCTATATCCCGCAGGTCAAGCGTACTGTCGAGGGTGCCGTTGCCTACGTCAAGATTTCCGATGGCTGCAATCGTTTTTGCAGCTTCTGCATGATCCCCTACATTCGCGGTCGCTATCATTCGCGCAATGCTGAGAGCATTATCTCCGAGGTGCGCGACCTGGTTGCCGGCGGTGTGCGCGAGATCGTGCTGATCGGCCAGGACACGGGCATTTGGGGCACCGACTTTGCCGACGAGGACTTCGCCGAGGGCTCGCCGCGCAATCTGGCGCAGCTGCTGCGTGCCGTCGCCGAGGCTGTGCGCCCGCATAACGTCTGGGTCCGCGTGCTCTATCTGCAGCCCGAGGGCATGACCGACGAGCTTATCGAGACGATTCGCGATACGCCCGAGGTACTGCCCTATATCGATATCCCCGTACAGCACTGCGATGCGCGCATCCTCAAGGCCATGCGTCGCTCCGGTTCGCGCCAGGAGCTCGAGGATCTGTTCCGCGACCTTCGCGAGCGCATCCCCGGTATTGTGATTCGCTCCACGGCCATGGTCGGCTTCCCGACCGAGACCGACGACGAGTTTCGCGATCTTATCGACTTTATGGACACCGTCGGCTTTGACTACACGAGCGTTTTCGCCTACTCGCGTGAGGAGGGCAGCCTGGCCGCCAAGATGGAGGGCCAGGTCGATGAGGAGGTCAAGCTCGAGCGTGCCCAGGAGGCCATGGATCTGGCCGAGTCGCTCGGTTTTGCCGCCACGGCGGCCCATGTGGGCGAGCGCGCACAGGTGATCGTCGATGGCATCGAAGAGACTGAGGACGGCGCCGAGCTGATCGGTCACGCCTGGTTCCAGGCGCCCGATTCCGATGGCGCGGTGCATCTGGACGCCAGCGAGGCGTCCGTGGGCGATATTCTGACCGTCGAGTTTACCGATAGCTTCTGCTATGAGCTTATCGGTCATGTTGTGGAGTAGGAGAGCGTTGTGGCAAACGAGAGCAATAAGGAACTGACGAGTGTTTGGACGCCCGCCAACATCGTGACGTGCGTTCGCATCGTCTTTATCCCGGTGTTCATGATCGTCTCGGCCCTGTCTCACGCATGCGTTGCCGGTACGGACTGGAGCACCTTCGACGGCCCGCTCGCCGCCGCTGCCTTCATTTTGTATGTGATCCTGTCGTGCACCGATAAGGTCGACGGCTATCTGGCGCGCTCGCGCAACGAGATCACCGATTTCGGCAAGTTCTTGGACCCCATCGCCGACAAGCTGCTGGTGTTCTCGGCCCTGCTGCTGTTCCTGGATTTTGGCGCGGTGACCGTGTGGTCCGTGTTCATTATCCTGTTTCGTGAGCTGTTGGTGAGCGCCCTTCGTATGGTCGCAAGTGCTGCCGGTGTGGTCGTTGCCGCCGATAAGCTCGGCAAGTATAAGACGGCGACCACGATGGTCTCTATCTGCGGCTATCTGTGCGTCTTTGCGATGGCCGGTCTTCAGCTGGGGCCGGTGTCGCTGCTGCTCGGTGTCTATTCGGTGTCGCGCTTCCTGTACGTCATCGCCGTGATTTTGACCATTGTCTCGGGTGCCCAGTACTTCTGGAACTGCCGTAAGATCGTCTTTTCGGTCTAGGTCCTGGTGGGTATGACGGAGTCTTATTTGCAGATCGCCGCAAACAACGAGGACTTGGCGCGCGATCTTGTCGAGCACGCGAGTGCCCGTGGTGTGACGGTGTCGACGGCGGAGTCGCTGACGGCGGGCATGATCGCCTCGACGATTGCCGATATCCCGGGTGCCTCGGCGGTGCTTCGTGGCGGTGCGGTGACCTACTGCGATGAGATCAAACATCGCGTGCTTGGCGTCGAGCAGGAAACGCTCGATCGGTTTAGCGCCGTGTCGCACCAGACGGCGCGTGAGATGGCCGCGGGCTCGCTGGACCTTTATCAGAGCGATATAGCCGTAAGCGCAACGGGCTACGCTGGGCCCGGTGGTGGCACCGAGCAAGACCCCGCCGGTACGTTCTATATTGGGTGGGCGTATCGCACGGCCGATGGGGGAGCGCCGGTTGTCGAGTCTGCGCGCTGTCATTACGAGGGCGATCGGTCGTGCGTTCGTGCCCATGCGGTCGCGGAGGCCTTGGAGCGCATTGTCCGCGTGCTCAATTCTATGGAATAGACGTGGTTTAAGGGGCCTTAGGGCCCCTTAATTGTGGAGATAGGGACCTTTGACCGGAATTACGTTTGCGCTGGTACATGGCATAAATTTGTTCGCGCACTCGTATTTGTGATTGGCGGGGTCAAGCGTTTGGTCGGTGATTGGTCGGCGTTTGGTCGGGTTTTGGAATGTTCAGGTGCATATGATGATTCAGAACGGTTGACCACGAACAGCAGTTCGTTTATTATCGTTTCAGGTTGTTAAGAGGAGGGCTATTCATGGCCAAGAATTCAGGTCCCGTACGTACCGTTCATGCACGCACGACGGGTAAAGAGCGCGATGAGATGATCGCCACCACCAAGGCCGAGATCGAGAAGAAGTTCGGCCAGGGCTCTATCATGAGGTATGGCGACGGCGGTCCGGAGCTCGAGGTCGAGGCTATTCCGACGGGCTCTCTGGCGCTCGATGCCGCCTTGGGTATCGGCGGCGTGCCGCGCGGCCGTATCGTCGAGATTTATGGACCCGAGTCCTCCGGTAAGACGACGCTTTCGCTCGAGATTCTTGCAGAAGCACAGGCCATGGGCGGCGTCGTTGCATTTATCGATGCCGAGCACGCGCTTGATCCCACCTATGCCGCGCGCATCGGTGTTGATATCGATGAGGTCCTCATTTCCCAGCCCGATACGGGCGAGCAGGCGCTCGAGATCGTCGATATGCTTGTGCGCTCAGGTGCCATCGACGCCATCGTCGTCGACTCTGTTGCCGCCTTGACTCCACGTGCCGAGATCGAGGGCGAGATCGGTGACACGACGGTGGGTCTGCAGGCTCGCTTGATGAGCCAGGCACTCCGCAAGCTCGCCGGCTCGCTTGCCAAGTCCAACACGACCTGCATCTTCATTAACCAGCTGCGCGAGAAGATCGGCGTCATGTTCGGCAACCCCGAGACCACCACGGGCGGCCGCGCGCTCAAGTTCTTCTCTTCCGTGCGAATCGATATTCGCAAAATCGATACCATCAAGCTCAAGGACGAGGTTATCGGCAATCGCGTTCGTGCCAAGGTCGTTAAGAACAAGGTGGCGGCTCCGTTCCGTTCGGCCGAGTTTGACATCATGTACGGCACCGGCATCTCCAAAGAGGGCTCGATTCTGGATATGGCCGTCGAGTGCGGCATCTGCAAAAAGATGGGGTCCTGGTTTGCCTATGGCGAGGACAAGCTCGGCAATGGTCGCGAGGCCGCCAAGACGTTCCTGCGCGAGCACCCCGATTGCGCCGACGAGATCGAGCACAAGGTTCGCCTTGCCTGCGGTCTTGAGTATGACGACGATGCCCCCTCTGAGGTTGAGTTGACCGATCAGCCCGCCCCCGAGGAGTTTGATGAGCTGTACGCCATCGATGGCTCCGCAATGCTCGACGATGACGACGAGTAGCGGATGCCGACATGTCGTATACGGTGACCGAGGCTACGGTCGTCTTTCCTGATAAGAAGGCGGCCTCTTCGTTCTCGAGTGGTTATGCGTCTAAAAAGCCCTGCGCGCATATCGATTGCGATCTCGAGGGCGGTTTCGAACGTTCCATTTGGATTCCCGTGCGCGTGGCGCGCCTGTACGTTAAGAACCGCCCCGATCTTCCCTGTGATTGGGATGACTTTCGCGAGGCGGTGCAGCTTATCGAACGCAAATGTGCACTCACCATGGTGACCGAGATGCTTTCGCGCCGCGATCATGCCACGGGCGAGGTGCGCGATAAGTTGGCGCGCTATGGCTTTCGACAGCCCGCGATCGATTTTGCGGTTGCTCGAGCGACCGAGTATCGGTTTTTGGACGAGAACCGTTTTTGCTCGTACTTTATCGAAGAGCGCAAACGTCGCGGCTGGGGACAGCGCAAGATCGAGGTTGAGCTCAAGTGTCGTCATGTCGTGCTTGACGATATCCCCGGGTATCCCGAGGCATATTTTGCCGTGGATGACGACTTGGCCCGCGCTTCGGCCTTGCTCGCTAAACGTCGCGTCCCCGAGGTCCGTGCATTCGAAAAGCTCGTCAGATTTTTGATGGGTAAAGGCTTCTCGTATCACATCGCCGCCGATGCCGTTAAGGCGCGCCTCGATGCCTTAAGCGAGGAATGCGCCGTATAAGCGTTCGCCCGTTACGCCCCTGCCGTTCTCCGCTCGATTGGCGCCGTGCCGGGTGCGTTTATTTGACAGTTGTTGCGGTTCAACGTAGGATATTTACTGTCATTTGCTCTGTGATATGTGCTCATCTGTGATGAGTTTGTTTATATGTTTATCTGTATCCGACCCGCATAAGCTGCGCCCATATTACTCAAATGTCGCGAGCCGTTCGTAAGGACGGTTCGCTTTGCTGTGTAACGAATCCATAAAAAGGAGTGAGCATGCCTATCATTGCAGCGCTCGTTGGCCTCGTTTTGGGTGCCATCGCCGCCATTGCCTACATGCGCACCGCCAAGCAGGGTAGTCTTCACGAGGCCGACGAAAAGATTCAGTCGGCACACGCGCAGGCAGAGTCCCTGATCGGTGATGCAAAGCGTCAGGCCGAGACCCTCAAAAAAGAGGCTCTGCTCGAGGCTAAGGAAGAGATCATCAAGAACAAGCAGGCCGCCGAGGCCGAGGACAAGCAGCGCAAGAGCGAGATTCGCACGCTCGAAAATCGCGTGATGCAGCGCGAGGAATCACTCGATCGTCGCAACGATGCGCTCGATAAACGCGAGCACCAGCTGTCCAGCCAGGCCGGTCAGGTCGAGAAGCGCTCTCGCGAGCTTGAGGAGCTCTGCGCCAAGCAGACCTCCGAGCTCGAGCGTATTGCCGACCTTACGCGCGAGGACGCTCACAAGGAGCTGCTCGACAAGGTCCGCGGCGAGGTTACCCACGAGGCGGCCACCATCATCCGTGAGTCCGAGCAGCAGGTCCGCGCCGAGTGCCACAAGACCGCCCAGGAGATTCTCTCCCTGGCGATTCAGCGTTGCGCCGCCGACCATACCGCCGAGGTCACCGTCACTTCCGTGCATATTCCCTCCGATGACCTCAAGGGTCGCATCATCGGTCGTGAGGGTCGTAACATCCGCACCTTCGAGCAGGTGTCTGGCGTCAACCTCGTGATTGACGACACCCCCGAGACCGTTGTACTTTCGAGCTTCGATCCGGTCCGTCGTGAGACTGCCCGCGTGGCGCTCGAAAACCTCATTGCCGACGGTCGTATTCACCCCGCCCGCATCGAGGAGATGTATCACAAGGCCGCCGACTTGGTTCAGCAGCGTGTGCGCGAGGCTGGCGAGCAGGCCGCCTTCGATACCGGTATCCACGATCTGCACCCCGAGATCGTCAAGACCCTGGGTGCTCTTCGCTACCGCACCTCGTTTGGTCAGAACGTGCTGCAGCACTCGCTTGAGGTCTCCGACCTGTGCGGCGTTATGGCCTCCGAGCTTGGTCTGGATGTTGTGACCGCTAAGCGCGCCGGTCTTCTGCACGACCTGGGCAAGGCCATCGACCACGACGTTGAGGGACCGCATGCTGTCATTGGCGCCGAGCTTGCCCGCCGTTATGGCGAGAAGCCCGTTATCGTCCACGCGATCGAAGCCCATCATGCCGATGTCGACCCCAACACGGTGCTCGACGTCCTGGTTCAGGCCGCCGATGCCGTCTCCGCTTCTCGTCCCGGTGCCCGCCGCGAGTCGGCCGAGAATTACATCAAGCGCCTTGAGAAGCTCGAGGAGATCGCCAATTCTCACGACGGCGTCGAGCGTACCTATGCCATGCAGGCCGGTCGCGAGGTTCATGTCATGGTCCAGCCGGACAAGATCTCCGATGCCCAGTCCACGGTGCTTGCGCACGATATCGCCCATCAGATCGAGGAAGAGATGGAGTATCCCGGTCAGGTGCGCGTTGTCGTGATTCGCGAGAGCCGTGCCGTCGATATCGCTAAATAACATGAACGACGCGAACGAGCTCATCTCATTTATCGCGTCGATGTCGGGGGAGGGCAACCTTCGCGTCGAGGAAAACCTTGGCGAGGGGTATGTCCGCCTCCGCGTTTCGGAGGCCGAGCGCCGTCAGGCCAAGCATGACATTCAGCATGTAGAGGATATTGTCATCGAGATGCTGCGTAATGCTCGCGATGCCGGAGCCGATAAGGTCTATCTTGCCACGACCAAGGAGGAGGGTGTTCGCACCCTCCTCTTCCTGGATAACGGTTCGGGTGTGCCGCAGGATATGCAGGAGCGTATCTTTGATGCCCGTGTTACCTCCAAGCTCGAGAGCATGAAAATGGACCGTTGGGGTGTTCACGGTCGTGGTATGGCGCTGTTCTCTATCAAGCAGAACACGGATGAGGCGCGCGTTGTTACCTCGGGCGTCGATTTGGGCTCCGCGTTTAAGGTGTGCGTTGCCACCGATCACTTGGGTGAGCGCGCCGACCAGTCGAGCTGGCCTCAGGCGGTTAAAGATGAAGACGGCCGCTATGTATGTGCTCGTGGTCCTCACAACATTATTCGCGCTGCGTGTGAGTTTGCCCTTGAGGAGCTGCGTAGTTGCGATGTGTATCTGGGCTCTCCGTCCGAGATCGCTGCGACCTTGTACGCTCAGGCTTCGAGTCGTCTCGATACGTCGCGCCTGCTCTTTATCGACGACGAGTGCGAGCTTCCAGTTATCGATCGCTTGGGCCTTGCCTCGGATGCCGAGGACTTTATCCGGATCTGCTCCGGTCTGGGCCTTGAGATGTCCGAGCGCACTGCCCATCGTATTCTGTCGGGACAGATTAAGCCCGTTCGCGGCGTGACCGCACGTCTGCTGCGCGAGCGCGATTCCACCTCGCTTTCGCCGGCTCCCGTCGATCTTGCCAAGGATCGTCGAGGACTTCGCATCGCCAAGGATGACATGGCGCAGTTTTCGCGTGCTGTCGAGCGTGACTTTAACGACCTCGCCGCCCGGTATTACCTCAATCTGTGCGGCGACCCTAAGATTCGCGTTTCGCGTGATCGTATCACCGTGACGTTCGATCTTGCCAAAGAGGAATAGCATCTTTACCGAGTCCGCTCGGTACGATACAGTTATTGCAGTTAAAACGTACTTTTAAACGCAGGAGTTTCTTCATGGATTGCCTGAAGGTATCAAGCAAATCATCGCCCGCGTCCGTTGCCGGTGCCATTGCCGGCATGGTCAAAGATGGCGTTCCCGTCAACATTCAGTGCGTCGGCGCCGGTGCCGTTAACCAGGCCATCAAGGCCGTCGCCATTGCGCGCGGCTTTCTGATTCCGACCGGCTTTGATGTCTCCTGCGCGCCGGTGTTCTCTGACATTCTCATTAACGGGGAGTCGCGCACGGCAATTCGTCTCTCTATCTACGTTCACCAGATTAATCGGGCTGCTATGGATAACGTCGTCATGGACGACGTTAAGCCTGTTGCGTAAGCGAGCCATCTGCACGCTTGTAGCACCTATGCGCCCCGTCGATACCATCGTTAGGATGTAAGCTCATGGACCAGCGTTCCGTACGCGATATTCTTGCCGGTAAAACCTACTTTATTCGCACATTCGGCTGCCAGATGAACCAGCACGACTCCGAGCGCGTGAGTGGTTTGCTCGATTCGTATGGCTGTCTTATGGCGCTCGATCCGGAGCATGCCGATATTGTCGTGTTCATGACGTGCTGTGTGCGCGAGGCTGCTGATACACGCCTGTATGGTCAGTGCAATTCCTGCAAGAGCCTTCCTCCTTCGCCTTCGGGTAAACGCGTGGTCGCCGTGGGCGGCTGCATCGCCCAGCGCGATGGTGAGGGCTTACTCACCAACGTCGATAACGTCAACGTCATTTTTGGCACCCATTCCATTGCGCACGTGGCCGAGCTTATCGCCGAGGCGTTTTTAGATGGCAAGCGCCATATCCGTACGAATGAGCATGAGGATACCGACGCCATGAGTATGCCGTGGCATCGCGAGACGCAGTATCACGCTTGGGTGCCCATTATGACGGGTTGCAATAACTTTTGCACGTACTGCATCGTGCCGTACGTCCGTGGTCGCGAGAAGAGTCGTCCCTTCGAGGAGATTGTCGATGAGGTGACTGGGCTCGTGCGCCAGGGCGTGCGCGAGATTACGCTGCTGGGCCAAAACGTTAACTCCTACGGTCGCGATCTCTTTGGCAAGCCGCGTTTCGCCGATCTGCTGCGCGCCGTGGGCGATACGGGCGTCGAGCGCATCTTCTTTACCTCTTCGCATCCCAAAGATCTGCTGCCCGAGACCATCGATGCTATGGCCGAGACGCCTGCCGTTATGCCGCAGCTCCACCTTGCCGTTCAGTCGGGCTCCACGCGCATTCTTAAAGAGATGAATCGTCGTTATACGCGCGAGGATTATCTGGGCCTGGTCGATCGTATTCGTAACCGTATGCCCGACATTGCGCTTTCGACCGACATCATCGTGGGTTTCCCGGGCGAGACCGAGGAAGACTTTGAGCAGACGCTCTCGCTTGCCGAGACGGTGCGCTATGCCCAGGCCTACACCTTCATTTACTCCAAGCGCGCCGGTACCCCGGCAGCTGAGATTTATGATCCCACCCCGCATGAGGTTATCCTTGAGCGCTTTAACCGTCTGGTCAAGGTTATCGAGACGACGGCACACGAGTATAACCAGGGCGAGCTTCACACCGTGGTGCCTGCGCTCATTGAGGGCACGAGCAAGAAGAACGACGCTGTTCTTCTGGGCAAGAGCCCCAAGAACCAGACGGTGCATGCGCCGATTCCTGCTGGCTATAGTATCGATCAGCTCATCGGCAAGATCGTCGATGTTGATATTGATGTCGCCAAGACGTGGTATCTGTCTGGCTCCGTCGTGGGCGAGCCTCGCTAATGATTTCCCCCGGATCAAGCCTTTCTGCCGTAGCGATTGTCGGTCCGACCGCGGTCGGCAAGAGCGATGTTGCCGACCGTCTGGCTGCTCGTCTGTCATCTGAAGTGTTGTCGTGTGACGCGATGCAAATCTACCGCGGTATGGACATTGGTACGGCCAAGATGATGCCCGAGGAGTGCTCGGCACCCTTGCGCCTTGTCGATATCGTGGATCCGGGTGTCGCGTATTCTGCCGCGCTCTATCAGTCGGACGCCCGAGCGCATATCGAGCGTTTGCTTGGCGAGCAGCGTCTTCCAGTCTTTTGCGGCGGTACGGGCTTGTATCTCAAGGCCGCTCTCGATGAAATGGATTTTCCTTCGGGAGAACTCGAGGACGAACGCCGCGTGGGCTATCAGGAGCTTGCCGAGCGCATTGGCGAGGAAGCATTGCATGCCTTGCTTGCCGAGCGCGACCCGGAATCTGCTGCCGTGATTCATCCCCATAACGTGCGTCGTGTGATTCGTGCGCTCGAGATGCACGATGACGGCGTATCATATGCCCAGCAGAAGTCGAAATTCAGCGTTCCGCGCGAGCGTTATCATGCCTTGTGGTTTGGTCTGATGCGTAGCCGTGAAGTGCTGTATGAGCGCATTAACCTGCGTGTCGACCTTATGTTTGAGCAGGGGCTGGTTGATGAGGTCCGTGGCCTTATGGAGCAGGGCCTGGGTGATGCACTCACATCGATGCAGGCAATCGGTTACAAAGAGATTATTGATGCCTTAAGTGGTGTTATTTCCATGGATGAGGCCCGTGAGCTTATCAAGATGCGCTCACGTCGCTATGCAAAGCGCCAGCTTTCCTGGTTTAAGCGCGACCATCGCATTGTGTGGTTCGATATGGATGAGTTTACGATCGATGAGGTCGTCGATGATATCTACCGTCGCATCGAGGCTGCCTAATGGCTCGTTTCCCTTTGGTCCCCACGGCGCCTGAACCCGAGCGCGCCATCTTGGTTGGTGTTGAGTGGCGCGATAACGCCTGGCCGCTCGACCGTTCGCTCGATGAGCTTGAGCGCTTGGCCCACACTGCTGGAGCCCAATGCGTGGCACGCTTGTCGCAGCGCCTGGTCAAGCCCTATCCCAAATCGTTTATCGGCTCCGGCAAGGTCGAGGAGCTGTGCGGTTTGGTTCATCGCGTGGATGCGGATGTTGTTATCTTCGACGACGACCTGACGCCCTCACAGCAGTCCTATCTTGAGAAAGCCGTGGGCGAACCGGTTAAGATTATTGACCGTACGGCGTTGATTTTGGATATCTTTGGTCTGCATGCCCAGACTCGTGAGGGTCGCTTGCAGGTGCAGCTAGCACAGCTGCAGTACCTGCTACCTCGTCTGCGAGGTATGTGGAGCCATCTTGCCAAGGAACAGACGCGTGGCGGTATTGGCTCGCGCTTTGGCCAGGGCGAAAGCCAGCTCGAGGTTGACCGTCGCCTGATTCGTAATAAGATCGCAGCTCTTCGACGCGAACTAAAGCAGGTTGAACAACGTCGCGATGTGCAATCGAAAAGCCGTATTGAATCGCCGGCGTTTCGCGTGGCGTTGGCTGGCTACACCAATGCCGGCAAGTCGACGTTGCTTAATCGATTGACGGGATCCACGGTACTTTCGCAGGATAAGCTATTTGCCACGCTCGATCCCACGACGCGCTCGTACCGTTTACCCGGTGGCCGTGGCATGACGATCACCGATACTGTCGGCTTTATTCAAAAGCTGCCCCATGGCTTGGTCGACGCTTTTAAATCTACGCTTTCCGAGGTGCTCGGCGCCGATTTGATTCTTAAAGTCGTGGATGCTTCCGATGAGGATTACGAGCGTCAGCTCGAGGCGGTTGATCGTGTCCTTGACGAGATTGGTGCTGGTGAGCGCCTGACGCTTACCGTGTTCAATAAAATTGATCTGCTCGATAGCGTCGACCGCTCGAGCTTCCGCCGGCGCTATCCCGAGGCGGTACTGTTCTCGGCTCAGACGGGTGAGGGTCTTGATGACTTAGTCGATCGTATCGCTCGTGAAGCGGCCGCTACGGATGTGTTGCTCTCGGCCGATATTCCGTATCGAGAGGGCGCGTTAATCACGCTCGTGCACGAACAGGGAACCCTTCTGCACGAGGAATATCTTGAGGACGGCGTTCGTATTGTTGCAAAGCTTCCGGCCCGTATCGCACCGCGTCTCGAGCGTTACCGAACGGAATAAATCAGCTCCAGTACACCCAAGATAACCGGTTGATGAAGCAGGTAGAACGGCAGCGCATGGCGTCCGAGGCTCGCGAGCACGGGGATGGGACTCTCATAGGCCCATACTGGTGCTTTATGGTTTGCTATTTTTGCCGTGCGGGCGGCAAAGAAGCCTGTGAGATACATAAATAAGAATGGTATGAGCGGATAGTAATCACCGGAGACAAAGTCTGGACCTGGGAAACCCAGCCAAGCTAGATAGGGGATAGGGTAGACCGCTTTAGGAATGCTCCAGGTGAAGGCAAAGAGTATAAGGCAAATCGGTATACCCCAGCCCGCCGGCACCCTATCGAGAACCGGGCGCGCGAGTGCAACAATGGCGGTGCACGCCGCCATGCAGAAAATGATGCCGAAGTTCACCGAGTCATCAACCGAGACGAGCGTTGTTGCAATCCATACGACCAAAGCGGCAACGGCATATTTGGCGGCACGCTTGATGTTGTTGCGCGAGAGGGTGCACATCCAGCCGGCAATAAACAAAAATACCCAACTGATGCTGGCACGCCAGACGTCCTGGAAGATGGTCTGGGTAAACCAGGGCATCTTAAAACCATATAGGTAGGCAAGGTCGTAGCAGGTATGAAATCCCGCCATCGACAGCATGGTAAATCCGCGAATGGTATCAAAGACCGTGATGCGTTTTTGCATTACGAAAACCGGCGCATCAAACCGACGACCTTGCCCAGAATCGTGGGATTTGTCGCGTAGAGAGGCTCCATAGTGTCGTTTTCGGGCTGCAGGCGAACGCGACCCTGCTCCTTATAGAACGTTTTGACCGTTGCGGAACCATCGATCATGGCCACGACAATCTCGCCATTCATGGCACTCTTCTGCTCACGAACGATGATGTAGTCGCCGTTATAGATGCCGACGTTAATCATCGAATTGCCGTGGACCTCGAGGATAAAGGACCCCTGGTCCGTTGCGATCTCGGTCGGGATGGTAAAGGTGTCCTCGATATTCTGCTCGGCAAGGATAGGGATCCCTGCGGCGACACGGCCTACGAGAGGCAGCGATACCGTGCCGCGGGGCGCCGTGGGCTCATCGGACTTTGAGATGGATACGGAAGATCCGTCCTCGTCAAAGAGCTCGAGAGCGCGAGGCTTGGTGGCGTCACGCTTGAGCAAGCCGCGTGCTTCGAGTGCGGAGAGATGCGCATGTACGGTGCTAGGGGAGGAAAGGCCCACAGCCGAAGCCATCTCGCGCACACTGGGCGGATAGCCCTTCTCCTGCTGATATTCCTTGATGAAGTCGTAAATTTGCTGCTGACGCTTGGTAATTTTGCGAGCCATCAGGGATTCCTCTCTACCCATACCAAACAAATGTTCTATTTTTGCTTGACAGGAACAACTGTTCGAAGATAATAATAACCGAACACTCGTTCCCGCGCTAGACTTTTTTGTCCCCGCGGCTTGATAAAACAGTTCTCGTCAAAACAAACGAGAGGAGAACAGAATGAACGCAGCGGATATGGTCCAGGGAAACCTCGCTCTTAAGCTTGAGGCGCCCGCCTCGCCTGCCTTCACGGTCGTGAAGGACGGCCGGTCTCATTTTCAGGCCGTGGCCACTAAACCCGTCCGTACCCAGCGTGCGTCCGTTGCTGTGGCTCCTGTTGCCCTGAAGGTCTCGACGATTGTTGCTGTTGCTGTAGCGTTCACCCTGTTCTTCGTGCTCGTCACGTCAGTTTTTTCTGCTCGTCACGCTGCATATGCCGATTCCGTAGCCAACGTTACCTACGAGACGGTTCGTGTGCAGTCCGGCGATTCCCTGTGGTCGCTTGCCCAGGATCATCCCATCGATGGCCTTTCCACACAGGAGACTTCCGACATGATTCGTAGCGTCAATCACCTCGATCGCGGCTCTCTTGATGCTGGTGCAGTTCTGAAAGTTCCGGCCCGTTCGTAAGATTTCGGGTCGGTCGCATGGTACCCTTGTTATCGTTTAAGAGGAGGTTCCATGCGCTGTCCCAAATGCGGCAAGGCACACACCCGCGTTGTCGATTCCCGTATGCAGGAGTCGAACAACACTATCAAGCGTCGTCGCGAATGCTGTTCATGCAATTATCGTTTTACGACGTTCGAGCGCTGCGAAGATCCCATCGAGGTTATCAAATCCGACGGGTCAAAGCAGCGGTTCGATCGCAACAAGCTGCTGGTTGGTCTGATGCGCGCCACGATTAAGCGCGATATCGATACGAAAAAGCTCAACGAGATCATCGATGATATCGAGGTGGAACTGCGTTCCCGTACGCTGACGGCTGTTACGTCCCACGAACTGGGCGATATGGTGCTTAAGCGCCTGGCCAAGATCGACAAGGTGGCCTACATTCGTTTTGCCTCGGTCTATCGCGATTTCAAAGACGTCGACGAGTTTTTGCAAGAGCTCGACAAGCTAAGGTGATTTCATGTCCAACATTACCGTTAATATTAAGCGTCTTGATCCCTCGGTCGAGCTTCCCAAATACGCACATCCCACGGATGCCGGCCTTGACCTCCGCGCCAACGAAGACTGCACCCTCAAGCCCTTTGAGCGCCGCTTGGTCTCCACTGGCTTGGCCATTGCGCTGCCCGATGGCTACGCCGGCTTTGTCCAGCCCCGCAGCGGCCTAGCCATTAAGCAAGGCCTGTCTATAGTCAACACGCCTGGTCTCATCGACGCCCACTATCGAGGCGAGCTTAAGGTCATCCTTATCAACCTAGATCCCACCAACAATATCCAGATCAACAAAGGCGACCGCATCGCCCAACTCGTCATCCAAGAAGTCCCCACGGTCAACCTCGTAGAAGTAGACGAACTAGACAAAACCGACCGAGGCAACGGAGGCTTCGGCTCCAGCGGCGTCGCTTAGAGGGCACTCGTATCCCTCCCGCCCGCCTCTCTCACATATCATTCCATGCTCAAACATTCTCGCGTCGCTTCGCTCGCTGCGAAACTGCGCGTGGAACGATATGTGTGAGAGGCGGTCGGGCGGTTACTCGCTTGAAAAATAAAAGCCTTTCTTTCTAGTAAGCCGATGCGATAAAGGAAAACCTCCTTTATCGCATCGGCTTACTATATTTATGATTTCCGTTTTCGCCTTTGCAGGTTCTAATGGTGGGGAATCCGGTGTAGCTGCTAGTACGTAAACGCAGCTTACCTGTGGGAGGCCCCTATATATCGTTCCACGCGCAGTTTCGCAGCGCAGCGAGAATGTTTGAGCATGGAATGATATATAGGGGCCTCCCACAGGTAAGCGGACAGTCCAATGCTAGCGGATATGCGCAGGTTTTCCGCCCCAGTAGAAGCGGCAGAAGGCTCGTTTACGTTTTTGGGGCTTTCCTGCAAGCTCCATGGTTGCGATGGCGATATCCTCGGCCGCGCGTGGACGGCGCAGTACTTCGCCATTGATGAGTAGTGCCTTGAGCGACTCGGGATGATCGTGGAGATGGCGAAGCGTCACGATGAGCTCGCGTGCGGTGGTGACATGCATGCTGGCACCCATGCCGGTGAGCATGGTGGTGTTGGCCTTTTCCTGGCCATACGACTTTCCCAGCAGAATCATCGGCAGGTGTGCGCACAGGCATTCGGTAACAGTGAGTCCGCCCGATTTGAGAATTGCCAGATCGCAGCCGTGCATAAGCGCGGCCATGTCATCGACATAGTCAAGAACTGTAACGTTCTCGAGTTTCATGGCGTCGAAGAGCGTTTTGAGACGGCTGGCATATTCGACATCCTTGCCCGGCAAAAAGACGAAGTGCATGTCCTCGAAGCTTCGCAGGAAGGGGAGGGTGCGGTCCATCTCCGCGCGAAAGCGAACGTACGGTTGAGGCAAACTGGCGCCGGCCATTACCAGCACAATGGTCTTGTCTGCGGGGAGATTGAACTTTTCGAGTTCTTCCTCGCGATTGTAGTCCGTATCAAACCCGGCGCGAATGGGGATTCCCGTAATGCGGATCTTGGTCTCGGGAACCATACGGGGGCGAAGTGTCTCGGCCATAAACTCGTTTGCCACGCAGAATAGGTCGGTGTCCTTATGGGGCCACCAACCCTCGACCTCGTAATCGGTCGGTACGCAAATGACGGGATAGTCGATGCCCGTAATGACGCGTGCGCCGACGGCAACGTTGGCTGCCGTGATGTGCGTGGCGACCACGGCAATGGGCTTGCGAGTCCGAACGTATTCGTTAAATGCGGGGAACATGATGCGCGACCATGCCGTGCCACCGCCCCAAAGCAGGTGTCCGGTAAGGGTATAGCGCCAGGTCAAATCGTAAATTGGGCGCGTAGCGCCGGTAAACGAGGCGGCCGTTTTGTTGCCGTCGAATTTAATGCGTCCAAAATCGAGGATATCCAGGACCTCAATCTCGACATCCTGCGGTATGCCCTTGGTGCCGCGTATAAGGTCGAATGCTTGCGCAATCGCATTTGCGGCGGCTTTGTGGCCCGATCCGACCGAGGCATGCACGATGGCCACGAGAGGTTTTTGCTGAGCCAAGAGCGTGGTTTGTTCCGATTGGGGAGTGCTTTGCGTGGGCAGGGGAGCGTCATTGCCCATCTGCGTTTGATCCATCGATAACTCCCCTTCATCTAAGTTTCGCAAGGAATCATTGTAGTGCATGAGTGTCACGTTCGTCTAAATTTGGGTATGAGCGCAAAGAATGCCAATCTTTCGACAGGAGGTCTCTTCATGACTACCCATCAGCCGATCGATGTTGCTATTATCGGCGGCGGCCCCGCGGGCTATGCTGCAGCCATTTACGCGGCGCGTGCCAACCTCACGACGACTGTGATCGAACAGGGCATGTCGGGAGGACAGATCGCCACAACCAATGAGGTCGAGAACTATCCGGGCATTCCGCTCTTGAGTGGCGCCGAACTCGGCGAGCGTTTTCAGCGGCATGCAGAGGGCCTGGGAGCTCAGGTTGCATGGAGCATGGTAACGGGCATCGATTACGATGCGGATTCAGCGCTGTTTACGGTGCATCACGATATGGGCGATATGCTGGCCTCAAGCGTTATCGCTTGCATGGGCGCCACGCCGCGTTCTGCTGGTTTTGTTGGCGAGGATACGTATCGCGGTCGTGGCGTTTCGTATTGCGCGACGTGCGATGGCATGTTCTTTCGTGGTAAGCAGGTCTTTGTGATCGGCGGAGGCAATGCTGCCTGTGAGGAAGCCCTGTTCTTGTCAGAAATCGCCAGCAGCGTGACCATCGTCTTGCGCCGCGATCAGTTCCGGGCTCCCGATGGCGTGGTTCAAAAGGTACTCGCAAAAGATAATATTTCAGTTAGGTACCAAACTAGTATTGTGGAACTATCGGGCGAGGCCATGCCCACGACTATCACATTTAAGAACAACGCCACCGGTGAAACCTATTCCGAGTCCTTCGATCTTGGCTCGTTTGGCATTTTTGTCTTTGCTGGCACGCAGCCCCATACTGAGCTTGTAGAGCATCTGGTGGATCTGGCGCCCGACGGCGGTATTGTAACCGACGAATCGATGGTCACCCGCACGCCTGGCTTATTTGCCGCCGGCGATATCCGTTCCAAGCGTTTACGTCAAGTTGTGACCGCTGTTTCGGACGGAGCCATAGCGGCTACCAGCGCATACGCTTTCTTACGCGGATAAGTACGATAATATATCTTATGTAAGGTTGTTATCTTCAAACAAAGTGGTTGGGCAGTGCATCAATGTGCTGTCAAACCACTTTTACTTAGCGGCTATGTGATATGCAAAACTAGATGACCTAGAATACAATATAGATAACGAACGGAGGATCCTTATGAACCACGTCAAACATGTTATCCCGATGTCCGATACATCGGTCAGCATTAAGCCGGAGGATATTCAGCCGACGGTGCTGCCGGATGCATTTATTCAGTCCGATATGGTGGGTAAGCTCAACGCTTTGAGCCTGCCACGCTATGACCAGCTGCCCAACGTAACGCTCTATCGCGATCAGGTTATTGAATATGTTGCGCTGTGGATGGAGCCGCTTTCGATTTGCGTAGAGCAGCCCGTTATCACACCATCGATGATCAATAACTACGTGAAGGTCGGTCTCGTTCCTGCTCCGGTTAAAAAGCAGTATGGCCGTGAGCAGATTGCGCGTCTCATCGCCATTTGTATCTTTAAGCAGGTGCTTCCCATCGCTGCGGTTCAGGCACTCTTTAATATTCAGCGCTTGAGTTACGACGCTCCGACTGCTTTCGATTATGTAGTCGATCAACTTGAGGCATCGATTCGTGCGGCGTTTTCCGTCGAGCAGACTCCCGTGCCCGATACCGCCCATCAGGTCACGCGCGAGTCGCTGCTCGTGCGCAGTGCGGTATCGTCCTTCGTTTCGAAGGCATACCTGATGAGCTACCTTAAGTTTAATGGGTTTAATAGCTAATCGGGGCATAAGACGGGCGGGATAAAGAGCCATTGGCCCCTTATCCCGCCCGTGCGTTTGTCTAGTTGGAAATTATCGGCCCGAAGCCACGCCCATGCCGTAGCCGATAATGAGCCCGTGCATCTCGGCATAGTATGAATCCAGTCCGTTGCAAGGCATGATGATGGTCTTGGAGCCGGGCCAATGCTCCACAATGCGGCTGGCAAGTGCCTGGGCGCCCGCCTCATTTTCGACATGGTCGATTACGACCTCGCCGCCGGTAAAGCCCTCAGCCTCCATGGTGTCGACAATCTTGGTGAGCATCTTCTTTTCGCCGCGGGTGTGACCAACGAGTTCAATTTTGCCCGCTTCGCTCGCCGTGCCCAAAATGCGGATATTGAGCCTGTTGGCAATGACGCCGGCCGCCTTAGGGATACGTCCGGCCTTCGCAAGGTTTTCGTAATTGCACAAACTAAAGAGGATCTTGCTGTTCTGCTCCAAGCTATCGAAATAGGCGCAGGCGTCCTCAAAGGAGGCATCTGGGTTGCTTGCAAGATAGCGGTCGAACAGCAGGAAGATCAAATCCATTTTGCCACCTGCGGCTCGCGAGTTAACCAAATGAATCTGACGGTCCGGCTCCTCGGCAAGCACCATGTCACGTGCGGTGGCCGCGGCATTGTAGCTTCCCGAGACTCCCTCGGAGATGGGCATGCAAATCGTCTTGTCGGCAAGCCTAAAGAGTTCGGCCCACTCCCCTACGCTTGGACAGGCGCTCGAAGAAGCGCTCGACTCCGCCTGCACGGCGCAATTGAGCTCGTGAACATCGAGCGAGAGGTCGTCGACAAATTCGCGCTCCCCCACTCGGATCTTAAGGGGTGTAAATGCAAAGGTGGTATGAGGTGTGGTTGGCTGCCAATCGCGAAGATTGCAGCTCGAATCGGAGATAAGCGCCCAGCTCATTGAGGGTCCTTTCTATTTGTTCCCCAACAATTATAGCCATCTTTTTGATTGATTGGACGGCTATCTAGTTTTGAATACTAGATAGCCGTACTGATCTTATGGCAACCGGTTGGGGCAAATAGAATGGGCCTCGTGATTCAAGATCGCGAGGCCCACGTTCATTCGCTGTAGTAAAAAATTAGTAGCGCACGAAAATGTAGTTGTTGTTCATGCCGGCTGCGACGGAGCTGATGATGACGCCCGTCTTGTAGTCGGAAGCATGGATCATCTGACCATTACCGATATAGATGCCAGTATGGTAGGAGTTAACCACGACATCGCCCGGTTGCGGGTCGGACACGCGGGTCCAACCCATGAAGGTGCCGGTGGTGCCCAGACGGCAGTAGCGGCCCGTGAGACAGTAGCTTACAAAACCGGAGCAGTCAAAGCTGTCCGGTCCAATGCCGCCCCAAGAATAAGCACAACCGAGCTTGCTATAGGCGCGCGAAACAACGGTACCGCCGTCAACGGACTGGCTCGGTGCGGAAGGCGTCGGAGCCGGAGCGGGCGTCGAAGGCTGCGGCGTGGGAGCAGGAGCGGGCGTCGAAGGCTGCGGCGTGGGAGCAGGTGTGGGCGCGGGGGTATTCTCGGTCGTGCCCGCGGTGTCGTTGCTCACCGTGGCCTTTTCGGCAGTACTAGCATTTATGCCAGCCTGCAGCGCGGCGTTGGCCTCGGCCTCGGCAGCAAGCTCGGCCTGCAGCTGTGAATCCAGGGAGTTCACGACACTCTGGGCCTCAGCCTGCTGGGCATTGAGCTCGTCGACCTTCTTCTGCGTCGCGGCGACGTTCTTCTCCTGCTCGGTCTGCTTATCGGTGAGCTGCTGCTTAAGGTCCTTGACCTCCTGAATGGTCTGGGCCTGCTTGTCGGAAACCTTACCGTAGTAGAACAAACGGTTGAGCATGTCGCCCAGATCGTCGACGCCCGTCAGAACCTGAAGGAGACTCAGGCCGCCGGTCTTGTACTCACCGGCAACGTAGCTCGAAAGCTTTGCTTGACCCTCGGCAATCTCTTGCTGCTTTTGCGTGATCTCGCCTGCAGTCTGATCAAGCTCCTGCGTCTGCGCGGAGAGTTCTTCATGAATTTGCTGGGTTTGCGTGCCGATCTGCTCGAGTTTTGTACGAGCAGCGGCAAGGTCGGATGCGGTATCGGCATAGGCAGGAGCCGCGAGGCCCAGGCCCAAAACACAAGCGAGGGTTGCCGTAGCAGCGCAGCGTGCCATGTTTCTGTGCGTGTTTGCTGTGCGCATGGAGCTTCCTTTCCGGTATCTAAGGGTAGCGGCTAGTCCACCGTTACCAGGCTAAAGAGCTCAACGTCCTCGTTAGAAGGCGTGAGCTTCTTGCGCGGGTTGAGAAACGCAAGCTCGAGGATACAACCGTAACCCACAAGCTTTGCGCCCATATCTCGCACCAGTTTACCTGTTGCCTCGACGGTTCCGCCCGTCGCGACCAAGTCGTCCAGAATCAACACGGTATCTTTAGAGCTGATAGCATCGGCGTGGATCTCGATAGAGTCGGTGCCATATTCGAGCTCGTAACTCTCGCTTACCGTCTTGCGCGGCAGCTTGCCCGGCTTGCGTGCGGGCACAAAGCCGGCGCCCAGTGCGACGGCCACGGGCACGCCCACCATAAAGCCACGAGCCTCGGGGCCGACGACCTTGGTAATGCCCATGCCGGCAAAATGTTCGGCCAGGGCATCCACCATGGCCTTCAGGGCCTCGGGATTGCCAAAGAGCGGCGTGATGTCCTTAAAGACGACTCCGGGCTCGGGATAGTCGGGGATATCGACGATATGAGATTCGAAGTCGTACATGGCGTGACCTTTCAGGAGAGGATGGTTTGCGGCAGCGTCTATTTGTTCGCGCTGGCGGTGGCTGCGTGCGAGGGGGCGACAACCTTGAGAGGCTGCACGAGGGATTCCTCACGCACGGGGACCGCGGAGGTAGATGTCTCTTCGCTTTTAGCCTTGGTGGACTCGGAACGCGTGATCTCCTCATCGAGAGCATCGATGTCAGCGTCCTCGACCACGGCATTGAGCGACTCAAAGACACGGTTCTTAAGGAGCGCGGTGTGCACACCCTCGGTGAGGTCGTGCAGCTTCTTAAAAGCGCGCTCGAGCTTGGCGTCGCGCTCGTCATCGGAGGTATCCATGCCGAGCATGCTCACGAGAACCTGCTCAAACATCGAAGACTCGCGGTTTGCCGACGATACGTACTGACGCAGGTTGCGCGGCTCAATGTGGAAGCGCGACAGCTCCGAGCAGTAACGGATAATCGGGAAATCTCGGCCATCGACGAGTTCTCGGTTCTGCGGGCTCTTGATGATGCGAATAAGATCGTTCTCGGCCAGGGAGCGGATAAACGAGATCTCAACACCGAGCATGTCGGGAATGGTCTCGATGGGATGCAGCTTTTGCTTAGTCTCCTTGGGTTCCGTCTTGAGCGGAACATCGGACAACAGGCCCACCTCGTAGGCGAGCGTAGACAGGTCCGTGGCGTTTTCCAGGCGCTGCTTAATCACGTTGAGCGGCATGTAGCGAGTCTTCTGCAGGTGCAGAATGACCTCCAGGCGGTCAACGTCCTCCTTGGAGTACTGACGATAGCCCTTAGGCGTGCGATGAGGGGTGATGAGCCCCTCATCTTCGAGAAATCTAATTTTTGAGTTCGAAAGATCGGGGTATGCGCCTCGAAGTAGATTGACGACCTGGCCGATACTCAGATAATTGCGTTCGGCCATGCCCTACTCACCGGTTTCGATGCGCTCCGGCGTGCTCTCGTGGTAGATGAGCGTAAACGTACCGATCTGGACGGAAGAGCCATCGTGCAGCGGTGCGCCGTTGACGATAGCGCCGTCAACCCACGTACCATTGAGCGAGCCCAGGTCTTCGATGCGGGCACCCAGACCCTCGCGAATAATGCGCGCATGGCTACGCGACACGGTCATGTCGTTGAGGAAGATGCCGTTAGCGGGATCGCGACCGATGGTGGTCACATTATCCTCGAGCTCAAAGGCTGCACCGGTTTGAGGGCCTTTGACGATAGATAAGACGGGCGCGGTGATGTGCACGTTGGCCATGAGGTCGGGAACGGTGACATCGCTCGAAGGAACGCGGAAAACGCAGGTGGCGTCTGAGGCCTTATCGTTCTGAGGCATATTGTTAACCATGTTGTCCATGACAACCCCTAACTTAACGCGGACATGCCGCAAAGAATGAACTGTACGTAATCATACCCCAACGACTTAGTCTTCGATTTCGGGGTTAAGAAAGTCGATGTCTTCGTCCTCGGGATGCGCCACGGCTTGTTTAATGGCCGCTCCACCCTTAATGGAATAGATGACGGCGGTGAGCATGGAGAAGATGACGCCGCCGTACACAAAGAAGATGCCAAGCGGTACCGGGCTGCCGTTGAGGCCCGGGAAGGCCGTGAACGTGGCGGGTAGCAGATGCCAGCCATCCACAGTGGGAAA
Organism: uncultured Collinsella sp.; assembly: GCA_902495645.1. Classification (GTDB taxonomy): domain Bacteria; phylum Actinomycetota; class Coriobacteriia; order Coriobacteriales; family Coriobacteriaceae; genus Collinsella. The sequence continues at coordinate 29,345 of CABUXY010000013.1, forward strand.
GCCCAGAAGCATAAGCGAGAAGCCGGTCATGAGCAGCGCCGTCGCAATCTTGCCGGGAAAGACGACGTCGATGGGGCGGCGGTGATAGTGGCGTACGATGAGCGTGCCGATACCAAGGTAGATATCGCGACCAATGATGAGCACGCAGACCCAGATGGGAAGCTCGCCGCGGACCACCAGGCCCAGTACGCCGGTAAATAGCAGCGCACGGTCGCAGATGGGATCCATAACCTTGCCGAGCCACGAGACCGTTTTGGTCATGCGGGCAATCTGGCCGTCCATCCAGTCGGTGGAGGCCGCGATGGCATAGATGACGATGGCGACGACACGGTTGTTGTCCGTCACAAACAGGTACAGGAAGACCAGCGTGAGGATCAGGCGCGTGAAGGTAATGAAATTGGAGATCGTGAAGATCTTATTCGACGGGTAATCGGAAGTGCCGATAAGCTCCTTTTTGATCTTCTTTTTGATGCCCACAGGACTCCCCCGCTGGTAAACGACAAAACTTTCGATACTATACCCGTTCTGGCGATGACTATCCAGCGCAAGCATAGAGAGTCCAGACATGTGGAGGACGGTTGGTCGTTGATTCTTCGTTGCTTTAAGCAATTGATTATTAAACAAAAAGGTCAGACACTAAGTGCCTGACCTGCAAACTTCTGGTCGGGACGACTGGATTCGAACCAGCGACCCCTTGACCCCCAGTCAAGTGCGCTACCAAGCTGCGCCACGTCCCGAAGCTTTTGTTTGTTGCTCTGCTCTCGCTCGCAACAGAGAGTATATTAACCCGAAACTTTGCCCTTGTGCAAGAACTTTTTTACAAATTTTGAAGCAAGTCCAAAATTGTAGCTGCGAGCTGGGGTTTTGTTAGTACGGGAAGTTCTTGCGTACCCGCTGTACTCACGATCCAAGCCTTGTTGGTATCGGTTCCAAAGCCCGAATCAGCGCGCGAGACATCGTTGGCGATAATGGCATCGCAACCCTTGCGGGCGAGCTTTCGCTGCGCGTACTCCACGACGCTATCGGTCTCGGCCGCAAAGCCGATCACGCACCGATCTCCCTTTTGGCGCGAAAGCTCGGCCAAGATATCGACCGTCTCGACCAGTTCGATGCGATCCAGACGCTCGTTGGCCTTTTTGAGCTTATGGTCGGCAGGGGCTGCGGGGGTGTAGTCGGCGACGGCGGCCGCGCAAATGGCCGCATCAGCCGTCTGAAAGGCGCCCAGAGCTGCCTGCAGCATTTCAGCGGCGGTCTGCACGCGCACGCACTCCACGCCGCGGGGAACATCGAGCGATGTCGGGCCCAGCACAAGCGTGACTGCAGCGCCGCGGCGAGCGGCCTCCCCCGCCAGGGCGATGCCCATCTTGCCCGATGACCGGTTGCCGATAAAGCGTACGGGGTCGATCGGCTCGTGCGTGGGGCCGGCGGTAATCACGATGCGCTTACCTGCCAGGTCCTGAGGTGCGGGGTCGAGTACCTCGCAGACGGTCACGACGATGTCCTCGGGCTCGCTCATGCGTCCCGTGTCCACGTCGCCGCAGGCAAGGTAGCCACTGCCGGGTCCCACCACATGGACGCCACGGTCGCGCAGCGTGACCATGTTGGCCTGCGTTGCCGGCGCCTTCCACATGCCATTGTTCATGGCCGGCGCGATCACGATGGGTCGCGGCGTGGCAAGCAGCGTGGTGGAGATGAGGTCATCGGCGATACCGTTTGCCATCTTGGCGATGATATTGGCCGTCGCGGGCGCCACGACTATCAAATCGGGCTCCTGCGCGAGCGAAATGTGGTGGATGGGGTCGGAGGGATCGTCGAACAGACCCACGGCGACCGGCTCGTTGGTGAGCGCGCGAAAGGTGAGCGGACCCACAAACTCGGTGGCATGCTCGCTCATAACGACCTTGACGCGCGCGCCGCGCTTTTGCAGCAGGCGCACGATATTGCACGACTTATAGGCGGCGATCCCGCCGGTAATGCCCAGCAGGATCGTTTTTCCCTCAAGTTGCATTGAATTGTTGGGTGCCGCCGTCATCGTTAGGCTTCCTTGCTGGGGAGCACGAGCAAGCGGTGGCAGTACGGGCAGTGCGTAATCTCGCTACCGTCGTGGTTGAGGTCGCTCATGGACGACGCCTGCAGCGCGGTGTGGCAGACCGTGGGGATGTTGCCCTTGATGGTCTCGACGGCCAGGCCGCGGAACTGCTTGAGCAGGTGCTCGTAATCGGTGAGCACATCGGTCGGCAGCGTGGCGGCAAGCGCGGTGCGCTCCTTGGTGGCGGCATCGATCTGAGCCTGGAGGTCGGTGGCCTTGGCGCGGGCGGCCTTGGTATCGGCCTTCACGCCCTCCTCGAACTTGGCGATGATTGCCTGTGCGCGAGCCTCGCGGTCGAGCGCCTCCTTGTGGGCGACGACGACATCTTTGCGGGTGTGCTCGATCTTGTCCAGACGCTTGGCCAGGGTGGCGAGCTCGTTTTCCAGGTCCTGAACCTCGCGGTAGTCAGAGCCGTCAACGTGGCGCTTCTTGGCGGCCTCGATGGCGTTATTGGTCTGGATCTCGGTGGTGTTGAGGTCGTCGAGCTCAATATCAAGGTCCTTGCGCTGGGCGTAGAGCTTGGTCATCTCGGACTTGAGCTTAACGTAGGTCTTGCGCTTGGAAGCGAGCTCCTTGAGCTCCGGCATATTGGCAAGTTCGCTCTTGTTGCGGGCGAGCTCCAAATCGATCTGTTGCAGCTTGAGTAGCGTAGCGCCGGCGCTCATAAGTTCTCTCCTTTTGTCACAGTCCACCATTGGCAAGGGTTCAGTATTTTAATCGCATGACGGGGGTCGACCCCGGCATCAACTGCAGAGTTCATCAATATATCAACGAACGGCTCCTCGGAGCGGTCGTGGCCGAGCAAGATCACCGGTAGCCCGCGCAAGGCAAGGTCTTGCGCCACGTGGTAGCCCGCCTCGCCCGTCACGACAACATCCGCACCGGCGGCGATGGCAAGGTCGCCAAAGTCGCCCAGGGAGCCGCCCAAAATGGCGACGGTCCGGCACGGGCGATCGGCCTCGCCCCACACGCGGGGGTCGCTGCCAAACGCCGTGGCGGCGCGAGTGGCAAGGTCGCGCAGGCTGCAGGGGTCGTTGAGCGTTGCAAGCGCGCCCAGGCCGGTCGCTTCGGGGTCGTCCACGTGCTCCAGCGAGCTTGCGGGCGCGGCGTCCAACAGCGTACTTAGGCAAACGCGAGCCTCATGCGAACGGTCCAGATTGGTGTGGAGCGAGATGATACTCATCCCGCAGCGGGCAGCCTCGTAGAGCGCCGCACTGCACTGGGGACGCGTCGCGCTGGGCGGGCAAAATGCCTCGGGCGCCTTGATGTAGACGGGATGATGCGTGAGCAACACGTTGGCTCCGGCTTCCAAGGCACGCTGCACGTTGTCCCTCGTGGCGTCGAGTGCGCAGGCCACGCCGCGGATCTCGTCGTCGGGGTCGCCAACGGATAAGCCTACGTGGTCCCAGGGTTCGGCGTCCGTCTTAGGATAGCGTGCCAGCAGTGCACGCTCGAGCTCGGAGACGATCATGCGGCACCTACGATTGAGAGCAGCGTCTGGGCAAAGTTGTCCAGATCGTCCGGTTTCACGCGGTCATCGAAGGAGATGCGCAGTGCGCCCAACGCCTGCTCGCGACCGATGCCCATAGCACTCAAAACGTGGCTGGGGTCCATGCTGCCGCTCGAGCATGCCGAGCCAGCCGACACCTCAAAACCGGCGGCGTCGAGCTTGATGATGAGCTCCTCGGAGTCCATGCCGTCAATGTAGATAGATACCATGCCGGGCAGACGGTCGGCATGCGCGTAGTCGCCCATGGTGGCGTGAATGCGCGGATGGGCCGTAAGCGTGGCGTAGAGCTTGTCGGAAAGGGCTTGCAGCTTCTCGCGCTCCTCGGCCACATGGGGCGTCAGCGTGCGGGCGGCAGCGGCAAAGGCGAGCTGTGTGCGCAGGTCCTGCGTGCCGGCGCGACGTCCGGCTTCCTGTCCTCCGCCAAAGATGCGGGGGCGCAGCGGTGTGCGGGTCTTAACGTAGAGCGCGCCGGACGCCACAGGACCGCCAATTTTGTGGGCGGCAACGGACATGGCATCGACGCCCAGCTCGGTGGCATCGAGCGGAATGTGCAGATAGCCCTGGATGGCGTCGGTGTGGAACAGGGCGCCCACGGCATGTGCAGCCGTGGCTAGCTCGCGGATGGGCTGTACCACGCCGGTCTCGTTGTTGGCGGCCATGATGCTCACGAGCGCGACGTCGTCGCCGAGCAAGTCACTCAGCGCGGCAGGCTCGATGTAGCCCGCACGGCAGGGCTGCACCAGGTCGACGGTAAAGCCGGCGGCGCGCAGCAGCGGCAGGTTGTCCAGGATCGAATCGTGCTCGATGGCAGATACGATCACGCGGTTACGCTTGCGGTCGCGCTGGCGAGCGCCCTCGGCAAGTCCGAGGAGCGCCAGCTGGTTGGCCTCGGTGCCGCCGTTGGTCAGGACGATCTCAGACGGGCGGACGCGCGCGCCAAAGCTACGGGCGATCTCGCGGCGAGCAACTTCCAGACGCGCGGCAGCCATGCGGCCGAGCGAATGCAGCGAGTTGGGGTTGACGCCGGCAAGCTCGCTGTCGTCGTACTCACGCTGCGCAAGGAGCGCCTCGGCGCGCATGGGCGTCGAGGCGGCATAGTCAAGATTCACGGGTATGCGGTTTTGACCTGCGGTCATAAGGGTTTATGCCTCCTGTGCGGCCTCGTTGCCCAGCTTCTGCAGCAGCGCAACCTCGGCAGCGGGATCTTCGGACTTAAATACGGCGGAGCCGGCTACGAGCACGTTGGCACCGGCCTTGACGACCTCGGCGATGTTCTTGGAAGAGATTCCGCCATCGACCTCGATCAGGGGCGACACGCCGTGGCGTTCGCACATGGCCTTGAGCTCGTGGAGCTTTGCGATGGTGCCCGGGATAAAGCTCTGGCCGCCAAAGCCAGGGTTCACGCTCATGAGCAGTACCATGTCGACAACGTCGATGATGCTCTCGAGCACGCAGACGGGCGTGGCGGGGTTGAGCACCACACCGGCCTTGACACCGCGCTGCTGCAGATGCGTGAGCGTGCGGTGCAGGTGCGTGGAGGCCTCGTAGTGCACGGTGATCATATCGGCACCGGCATCGGCATACCAATCGACCGTCTCATCGGGGTTCGACACCATCAGGTGCGCGTCGACCGGCACGTCAGTTGAGCGCTTGACGGCCTTGAGGATGTCGACGCCAAAGGTGAGGTTGCCGGTAAAGTGACCGTCCATCACGTCGAAGTGCACGTAGTCGGCACCGGCGATCTTGTCGAGCTCGCCCTTGAGGTTGGCCATATCGGCCGAAAGGACGGACGGAGCGATTTTAATGGAACCCATGGTTGCAGCCTTTCTGCGCTAGTCGGTAAGTCCGTAGAACTCTTGGGAGGGTACGCGATCGGTAAGAATCTCGAGCGCCCTATCCAAAGTAACACCGTTGTAGAGCGTTTGCTCCACGGCAAAGGTGAGCGGAATGTCTACGCCCAGTGAACGGGCGAGTTCGCTGACGCTGCGGGCCGCAACGGCGCCCTCGACCACCATATGCGTACGTGCCTGGTACTCGTCGAGCGACACGCCGTGGGCAAACTCGTAGCCAAAGGTGCGGTTGCGTGAATGCTCCGAGGTGCAGGTGGCGATGAGGTCGCCCATGCCGGCGAGTCCCATGCACGTTATGGCCTGCCCGCCGCGGGCGTGCACCAGTCGGCTGATCTCGGCCAGGCCGCGCGTCATGATAAGGGCAAGAGTGTTGTCGCCCGCGCCGGTACCGGCGGAGATGCCGCACACGATGGCGATGACGTTTTTCATGGCGCCGCAAACCTCGACGCCGGTCATGTCCTGCGACAGGTAGATGCGGAAGGCCGTAGATAGGAGCAGGTCCTTAAAGGTCTCCCCTACCTGCGGATCTTTGCTAGCGATGACAGCGGCAGAAAGCCCGCCGCGGCAGATCTCCTCGGCATGGTTAGGGCCGGAGAGCGCCGCCACGCGTGCCTCGTTGCCGATCTCGCTGGCAATGACCTCGCTCATGAGCAGGCCGGACTCGGGCTCAATGCCCTTCGTGAGGCAGAGCACCGGGGTGTCGGTGGCGATACAAGGTGCCGCCTGTTGGCATACGCTGCGCAGGTGCGTTGAGGGCACGGCAAAGATGATGGCATCGGCACCGTTGAGCGCCTGCGCCAGGTCCGTCGTGGCGACGACATTGCCGGGCAGCTCATATCCCACCAGATACCGGGGGTTGCGATGCTCGCCATTAATGCCGGCGGCCGTCTGCTCATTATGGGCCCACATGGTCACGCGCTCGGCTCGCGCGGCGGCAAGGCCGGCGACGGCGGTTCCCCAGGAGCCGGAGCCAATCAGCGCAACATTCATGACTCTCTCCTACTTATCGTCGGGCTCGGTGACGCGCTTGGTAAACGAGAGCTTGGACTCCTTGCCCGTCATGAGCTTTTTGATGTTCGCGCGATGGGCCCACACCACGGTAATGCCGATCATCGCCATGCAAAACTTGAGGCCCAGGCTGCTGTACGGAAAGACCGCGCAGGCGGCGATGGGAAGGCCGATGGCCGCGGCAAGCGAGCCCACCGACACAAACTTGGTGATGGCGACGGCCACGATAAACATGCCCAGCAGCGAAAGTCCGATGGGCCAGTACCAGGCGAGGATGACGCCCAAGCCCACGGCGATACCCTTGCCGCCATGGAAGTTGAGGTAGGGCGAGAAGATGTGGCCCCACACCGCTGCCAGGCATATGACGCCGAGCATCCAGTCGCCGGGGGCTCCAGGCGCCATGATGCTCACGGGGAAGCCATAGCCCACGCCCGCGATGAGTGGACGCGCGATAAGGACGCAGATGGCGCCCTTGAGGCAGTCGAACAGCAGCGTGAGCGCGGCCACCTTGGGGCCGGCTACGCGCAGGGCGTTGGTGGTGCCGATGTTGCCGGAGCCCGCCTTGCGAATATCGGTGTGGTTGAACACGCGGCCCAAGATCAAGCCAAACGGAATCGCTCCGATAAAAAACGAGACCACGGCGCAGATGGCGGTCAGCAGAATCGGATTATGCATCCTTTTGCTCCTTCTTCCTAAAGAAGAGCCGAATGGGCGTGCCGGAAAAATCGAAGGTCGAGCGCATACGGTTCTCCACGTAGCGCTGGTAGGTGTCGTTGACCAGGTCGCTGTGGTTGACGAAGAACGTGAACGTCGGCGGGTTGACGCCCGTCTGGGTCACGTAGTGCATGCGCAGGCGACGCTTGCCGTCCACCACGGTGTGGCCGAACTCGCGCAGGTCGGTGAGGAACGTGTTGAGGCGCGAGGTGGTGATCTTTTGCGAGCGCGTCTTTTCGGCCGCGTCGACCATCGCCCAGATCTTCTCGACGCTGCGGCCGGTCAGGGCCGAGATGCGCAGGTACTGGGCCCAGGGAGCCATGACGCCCAGACGGCGGTCGACGGTCTCCATGCAGGCCTCGCGCTTGCGGTCGTCGTCGAGCAGATCCCACTTGTTGAGCAGCACCACGATGGCGCAGCCGCGCTCGATGGCCAAGCCCATGACCTTTTGATCCTGCTCGGTGACGCCCACGGAGGCGTCGACGACGAGCAGCGCTACGTCGGCGCGGTCGATGGCGCGCAGGCCACGGACCATGGAGTAGTACTCGATGTTCTCGTACACGGTGCTCTTCTTGCGAATGCCCGCGGTGTCGACCATGCGGTAGTGCTTGCCGTTACGCTCGACGACGGTGTCGATGGCATCGCGCGTGGTGCCGGCGATGTTGGACACGATGGAACGGTCGGCGCCCAGGATGCGGTTGAACAGCGAGGACTTACCGGCGTTGGGGCGGCCGATGATGGCCACATTCAGCGCGTCAGGGAACGCGTCGGCGACCTCGTCCTCCTCCTCGGGCAACAGGGCAACGATGTCGTCGAGCAGGTCACCCGTGCCGTGGCCGTGCAGGGCCGAGAGCGGCGTGGGCTCGCCGATGCCGAGCGAATAGAACTCCCAGATGTTGTCATTCTCGCGATCGGGGTTGTCGAGCTTGTTCACCAGCAGAAAGACCGGCTTGTCGCAGCGCTTGAGCATGCGGGCGACCGACTCGTCCTCCTCGGTGACGCCGGTGCGGCCGTCGACCACAAACAGGATGACGGCGGCTTCCTCGGCGGCGGCGAGGGCTTGGTCGCGGATGGACGTGGCAAAGACGTCGTCGCTCTTGAGCGGCTCGATGCCGCCCGTGTCGACAATGGTGAACTCGCGGCCGTTCCAATCGGCCGTGTGATACGAGCGGTCGCGCGTGACGCCGCGGGACTCGTGGACGATGGCGTCCGAGGTCTGGGCCAGGCGGTTAACGAGCGTGGACTTGCCCACGTTGGGGCGTCCGACGACGGCGACGATAGGTTTCATCTGCTCTCCTTTAATGGGTAGGGTCAGCGGGAATAGTTGAATTGGCGGGCGTTATGCCAAGGATGTGCTCCAGGGTATCGAGCAGCTCATGCGGCATAGTCGATACCACATGAACCTCGGCGCCGCGACCGGTAAGGCTTGCGAGTAATTCGTCACGATGATACTCGTCAAGGGTCATACCGTCGGCGTTGAACATGAGCTTAGGCACAAAGAGCATAACACCCGACAGGTCCTGCGGCAGTTGCTCCAAGATGTCGCAGGCGACGATGAGGCCGGTCACGTCCACGTTGCCACCAAAATAGCGGTTTTTGATGGCCGTGACAGTGCCGGCGAGTCCCTGGGGCGATTCCACAAAACGCGCCACCGTATCGCGCGCACTGGCGCCTGAAAGGCACAGGAGGCGCTGGCCACGCGCGGCGATTGCCTCGCGAACGCGGCGCAGGCGCTCGGCATCGTTGGCGAGCACGTTGTCGGTCTCGTCCAGATAGGAGCGGATCATGCCGATGCCGTCGTAGTACTGCGGGTAGCCGTCGTAAAAATCTGCCTCGGGAGGCTCGATGCCGGCATCCAGGTAGAACTCGTCGCTCATCTGGAAGGTGTGGCGGCCAAAGCGCTCGAAGGCACGGTCCTGGAAGGGCCGGATCATGGCGATAGTCTCGCGCGCCAGCTCGGGCTTGTCGCTGTATGACCAGGTAAAGCGACTCTGGTGCTTGGTAAAGCCCAGCGGAACGATGCCCAGACTCGTGATTTGCTCGTGCTCCTCGCAAAAGCGCAGGGTCTTTTCCAGCTCCTCGCCGTCGTTCATGCCGGGGCATAGTACGATCTGCGCGTGAATCTCGATGCCGGCGGCCATGATGGTCTCGAGCACGTCCATGCCGCGCTGGGCGTTGCGGCCCATCATGCGGCGGCGGACGTCGGGGCTCACGGCGTGGACCGACACGTTCATGGGGCTCATGTTGCGGGCGATGACGTTTTGAACATCTTCGTCGGTGAGGTTGGTCAACGTGACAAAGTTGCCCTGCAAAAAGCTCAGGCGATAGTCGTCGTCGCGGATATAGAGCGTGGAGCGACCGCCCTTGGGCAGCATGGTCATAAAGCAGAACACGCAGGCGTTTACGCAGGTACGCATGCCATCGAAGATGGGGCCATCGAACTCCAGACCCCAGTCCTCGCCGGGAAAGCGATCGAGCTCGACGGGGGTGACGGTGCCGTCGCGCGGGTCGAAAACCTCCAGCTCGACGGTGTCGTCGTCTGCCTCCCAGAGCCACACAATCATATCGGTCAGCTGCTCGCCGTTGACCGTAAGCACGCGCATGCCCGGCTCGATACCCACATCCCATGCGGGCGATTCGGGACGCACGTTTTTAACGAGCGCGCCCTCACCCGGCTCGGGGTCGCGGCTGCGCCCGTAATCGGCCACCTCGGCGGCGTATGCGGGTACGGTCTGGTCCATGATTAGCAGCAAAGCTCCTTGATGCGCTCGACGGCGCGCTCGATGTGTTCTTGCGGGGTGGAGGCTCCGGCGGTGATGCCGATGTGGTGTGCGGTGGCAAACCATGCGGCCTCGAGCTCGGAAGCTTCCTCGATGTGATGGGTATGCTCGCAGGCATCGGCGCAGATCTGTGCCAGGCGGCGCGTGTTGCCGGAGTTTTTGCCACCCACGACGACCATGCAGTCGCAGCGGTTGGCAAGTGCGGCGGCCGCCTGCTGGCGCTCGCTCGTGGCTGCGCAGATGGTGTTGATCACGCGCAGTTCCTGCACGCGCGGGGTGATGGAGGCCACAACCTCGGCCAGGTTCTGCGCGGTCTGGGTGGTCTGCACAACCAGGCCCACCTTGCCCTTGAGTGACAGCGCGTCCGCATCGTCGGCACAGCTCACGACCTGCGCGTCATCGCCGGCGTGGCCCAGGATGCCCTCGACCTCGGGATGCCCCGGCTCGCCCACGACGATCACACGGTAGCCCTCGCGCACCAGGCGCTCGGCGGCCACGTGGACCTTCTTGACGTAGGGGCAGGTGGCATCGACCACGGTAAGGCCGCGCTCACGAGCGGCGTCAATGACCTGCGGCACAACACCGTGGGCGCGGATAATCACAGTGCCCGACGCAGCGTCGTCCAAGGTGTCGGCCAGACCAACGCCTGCCTCGGCGAGCTCGCGTACCACGATGGGGTTATGGATGAGCGGGCCCAGGGTGTGGACCTGAGCGCTCTCCCCTGCCTGCGGCGCGGCTGCCAGCGCCATGTCAAGCGCTCGCTGCACGCCGTAGCAGGTGCCGGCGTGGGCGGCGATTTCGATGGTGGGGGCGGTTGCCTGGTCGGACGCAGTCGCAGCGGTGTTCTTGACTTCCTCGCCCATGGTTAGAACCTTCCCGGGTGCTCGGCGCACAGGTCATCGCGCATGGCGTAGACGCGGTTCATGGCCTCGGACTCAAACCATGCCAGGCGCTCCTTGCGCTTGAGCTCGGCCGGTGCATCGGATAGCGAGATGGCCTTGCCGGCACGGATCCAGCATTTCTTGGGACGCATGAGCTTTTTGCCCGCAGGCGTAATATCGGACCAGCCGCAGATGGCGAGCGGGTTGACAGGTGCCTTGCCCATCTGGGCAATGAGGGCAAAGCCGCCGTGAACCTCGGGCTTGATCTCGCGCGAGCGGATGCGCGTGCCCTCAGGGAAGATCAGGACGTCCTCACCGCGCTGCAGCGCATGCTGGGCAGCGCGCAGACACTTCATGTCGGCGGTGCCACGCTCGACGGGAATGCCACCCACTCGGCTAAAGGCCCAGCGCACAATCTTGGTCTTGGCAAACTCGGACTTAAAAATGGGGCGAATGCGGCGGCCGCCAAAGTACAGCGCCGTCTCTACAGCCAGGAGCTCGGCCATCGAGGTGTGGTTGCAGATGACCACGCTGCCGCGGCCTTCCTGGCGCTCAAACAGCAAGTCGGCGTCCTCGACCTTCCAGCGCCACATGAGCTTGGAGAAGACCCACAGTATGCCCATGACCACGAAGACAGTGCCGCGGATGAGCGCCGGGAACTCGACGTACGGGGCGTTGTAGTAATCCTCGGGCGTCTGCTTAAACAGGCGCATGCGCTACCTCCTTTGGTTGATGAGGTCCTCGATAATGCGGACGACCTCATTGATGGTGTGGGCGGTGGAGTCGACGTGCACCGCGTCCTCGGCGGGCACGAGTGGCGCGACCTCGCGGCTGCTGTCGAGCTTGTCGCGCTGCTTGAGGGCGTCGAGGGTCTCGTCGACCTCGGCCTCGAGCTGCTCGGCAGTAAGCGGCTGGGCGTCGTTTTGGTGGCGCTGCAGCACGCGGCGACGGGCGCGCTCGCGCGGGTCGGCGGTCAGGAACACCTTGACCTGCGCGTTGGGGAACACGACGGTGCCGATGTCGCGACCTTCGGCCACGATATCGCGGTCTTCGGCTGCGCGGCGCTGATGGATGAGCATGGCCGCGCGCACGCCCGGGTAGGCCGAGACCTTGGACACGTTGGCGTCCACCTGCGGGGTGCGGATGGCAGCCGAGGCGTCCTGGCCGTCGATGGTCAGGCGCGTGTCCTCGCCGGTGCCGTTGGTAAAGCGGATTTCGATCTGCTCGGCGAGGGCGTCGATGGCCGCCTCGTCGTCCAGGTCGATGCCGCGATCGAGCGCGGCGAAGGTGACGGCGCGATACATGGCGCCCGTGTCGAGCTTGTTAAAGCCCAGCTGGCGGGCGATCTCCTTGGCGATAGTAGACTTGCCGGAACCGGCGGGGCCGTCGATGGCGACGATCATGCAATGCTTCCTTTCGGTGGTTGACGTGCTGGTATGGGACGCAGGCGCTGCGGCTTGGCGGGTTGCCTAGCCCGTGTAACGCTCGCGGTAGGTGTTGCGCTTGGGCGCGGAGCCGTGACTGCCGTGGTGGCGCGTACGGGTCGCGGGGGTTTCCTGGGGCTTGTCATCGCGCTTGGAGGCAGCTTGCTTGGGCGGGATGCCGCCGGCCTTGAGGATCTGCACCTCGCGGTCGGTGAGCTCGCGCCACGAGCCCTTGGCCACGTCCTTGAGCTCCAGGCCGGCAAAGTTGCAGCGGTGCAGGCGAATCACCGGGTGGTGTATCTTGCTCAGCATGCGCTTGACCTGGTTTTTACGGCCCTCGCGAATGATGACCTCCACGGCGGTGGTGCCGGGCTTGACGCCTTGCGGAGCCACGGCCTCGGCCTCGCGCGCGGTGATGACGCGGCAGATCGCCGGCTGGCACAGGCCGTCATCGAGCTCGATGCCGCGACGGAGCGGTTCCAAGTCGCGATCGGTCAGGTGGCCGTCCACGAGCGCCTGATAGGTCTTGTAGACGTGCTTGCTGGGGTGCAGCAGGTCCTGGGACAGGTCGCCGTCGGTGGTAAAGAGCAAAAGGCCCGTAGTGTCGCGGTCCAGGCGACCCACCGGGAAGAGCCCCGGAAAGCGGTCGCGCGGGACCAGGTCGGCCACACAAGGGCGCTCCTGCGGATCGCTCATGGTGGTGAGATAGCCGGTCGGCTTGTAGAGCATCAGGTACACGGCGCCCTGGTTGAGCTTGACGGGCATGCCGTCGACCTCGATATGGTCGCGGTCGACATCGACCTTGGTACCCAATTCGGTCGCTACCTCGCCGTTAACCGTCACGCGGCCGGCGGTCATCAGGTCCTCCGAGCCGCGGCGGCTCGCCACGCCCGCGCGCGCCAAAAAGCGCTGAAGACGCATGGTGTGCGGGTAGACGGGCTGGGCTTCGCCTGCGGGCGCTTCGGTGTCCGTAGCGCTTGCTATGCGCGTCTCCCCTGCTTCGTTAGTTCTCGTCATGCATGTCCTCCGAGGTATCGCCGGTGGGCAGAAGCTCTGCGTCATCGGTGTCCTCAACATCGGTATCGATCAGTTCGCGCTCTTCGTCCAGGTCCTCGGCCTGCTCCTCGAGCGTGGACTGAATGCTGCGGCCGCTCAGGCGCTCGCGGATAAACTGGCGCGACTGCTCGTCGGGGGCAAACTGCTCCAGATCGGGCAGGTCACGGGTGGAGCGCAGGCCGAACTTTTCCAAGAAGGCGTTGGTCGTGCCGTAGATGATTGCCTGTCCGCGCTGGGGGTCGCGGCCGAGCTCGCGCACCAGACCCTTGTCAACGAGCGACGCGATGACGCCGTCGGAGTTGACGCCGCGGATGCCCTTGACCACCTCGCGCGTGACGGGTTGGTGGTAGGCGATGACGGCCAGGGTCTCGAGCGCCGCCTGCGACAGTTTTTGCGTGTCCCAGCTCAACACGTAGGCCTCGACCACATCGTGGTAGGCGGGGTGCGTAAACAGGCGCCAGCCGCCGGCGACCTCGCGCAGCTGAAAGCCGCGGTTGGCCTCCTCGTACTCAACTTTGAGCTCGGCCAACAGCGACGCACACTCGCCGGGGGCAATATCCAACGCACCAGCCAGCGCGGGTGCGCTGACGGGGTCGCTCGACACCAGCAGCAGCGCCTCGAGGGCGCCTTTGAGGCTGTTTGCCTCTAGCGTGGAAAGGGTTGACATGGTTGCCGCTCCTATTCGGTGAGCTCGGGGCCCTCGCCGGGTACGTATGCCTCGGCGCCCTCGACGCGGTTGATTTGAATGGTTCCAAAAATCTTGTCCTGGCTCAGCGTAAGCGAGCCGCGCTTGGCGAGCTCGAGCATGGCCAGGAAGGTGACAACGAGCTGCTCAGTCGTGGCGTCGCCGTCCAGCAGCTCGCGGAAGGTGCAGGTTTGGTGCGCCATGGTATAGCGGTCGACCGAGGCCACCGTCAGGTCGAGCGGCACGCGATGCGGAGCCACGTGCTCGGCCTCCAGCAGGAAGGTCTGGCGCTTGCCGTCCAGGTCGGCGCAGATGACGGCGAGGCCGCGCAGGGTAATGCCGGCCAGGTAGTCGGGCATAAGGCCCAAAAACTCGGGGTCGGGGCCGGCCACGCGCGGATGCATGCGGCTCTCGGCCTGCATGCGCGCGCTAAGGGCTGCCGCCGCGCCCTTAAACTGCTTGTAGGCGATCAGGCGCTGGATCAGGACCTCGCGCAGGGCGTCGCCGTCGAGTGCGCTGAGCTCCTCGAGGTCTTCGTCGTCCTCGTCATCGTCGTCTTCCTTGCGCGGGGCCTCCTGGGGCACCAGCGAGGCGGCCTTAATGTCCAGAAGGGTTGCCGCGACCAGCAAAAAGTCGCTCGCCACGTCCAGGTCCAGCGCCTCGATGCGCTCGACCTCGGCCAGGTATTGCTCGGCCACCTCGCTGATCGAGATGGCGCCGATATCAACTTTTTGGCGGGTTACCAGCTGAAGCAGCAGGTCGAACGGTCCGCTGTAGACCTGCGTCGACACGCGATACGACATCTTCGACCTCCTTTGACGGCGCCTTCGCGGCGCGGTTTGGGTGCATGTTGTGACCGTTTTGCACGGTCGACCTGTAAGTTTACCCTAGATGCCAGCGATTGCGAAGTTGAGCAGCCACTCGGCCAGCGGATACACGGTAACGTCGAAATAGCGGCCGATCACGTCGAGTCCGGTCCACATGGGCAGCAGATACAGCACGATGATAAGGATAGGCATGGCGTATTGCTGCAGGCGGTAGTAGTTGGCGAGCGCCTTTCCCTTGAGGAACGGGACGATAATCGACGAGCCGTCAAGCGGCGGGATCGGAATGAGGTTAAAGAACGCGAGCGACAGGTTGACCACGATAAACGTGGCACCGAAGTTCATGATTTGGGAGGCCACGGCAAAGGACATGCTGGTGTAGAGGTTGCCGTATGTCGCATGCATGAGGGCGGCGGCAAGACACGCGAGCGCGATGTTCGATGCGGGGCCGGCCGCGCTCACCAGGACCTCGTCGCGCTTGGGGTGCTTGAGGTTGTTGAGGTAGACGGGCACGGGCTTGGCAAAGGCGAACACGGGGCCGCCGGCGGCGAGCATCAGCAGCGGTAGGAGAATGGTGCCAAACGGGTCGATGTGGTTGAGCGGGTTGAGCGAGACGCGGCCACGCGAACGGGCCGTCTTGTCGCCGAGCGCCCATGCTGCGGCGGCGTGCGCGCTTTCGTGGATGACGATACCAACGATGACGGCAACGGCGCTGGCGAGCAGGTTCATGAGGTAGCTGCTGGACATATCGATCCCCTAGCGGACGCGGCGCGAGGCGCGCGTGAGCAGGTAGTCGGCCACAAAGAGGATAACGGCCACGATGGCGTAATCCAGGCGGAACACACCGCCGAAGGGCGATGTGATGACGCCGTAGCCGGCGATGGCGTTCGGCAACGCACGCGAAAGCTCAACGACAAAGCCCACGATCTGCAGCTTGGCGGTCAGGCCGCTAAAGCACAGCAGCACGGTCATCGCGCTCATAAAGATGCCGCAGATGCGACAAGCGATGGCGATGATGCTCATCGCCACGGCAGCGGCCTTACGAGAGTTCACGCGCGGTCTCCTCTTCGATCTGGGTGGAAAGCTCCAGCCATTCGTCCTCGAGCTTGGGCAGCTCTTGCTTAAGGCCGTTATATTCCCCCAGCGCGGCGTTGAACTTGTCCTGATCGGCATAAAGCTCTTCACTTGCCATCAATTCCATAAGCTCGTCATAGCGGGCGCGCTTCTTGTCGAGCTCGGCCTCGATCTTCTTGAGCTGGTTGCGCACGCCCTTGAGCTTTTTGTTGAGCGCGGCGCGGGCCTGGGCCTCGGCGCGCTTTTGCTCCTTGGTCTTTTTGCCCTCGGCAGGCTTAGGCGTCGAGGCAGGGGTGTCGGCCTGGGCGGCGCTGACTTTGGTGGACTTTGCCGCGGCGGGCGCGTTCTCCCCTGCCGCCTCGGCGGCGGCGCGGGCTGCGAGGTCCTCGCGCTTGTAGAGGTAGTAGTCGTAGTCGCCGTCGTAAACTGTGACCTTGCCGTCGCGGATGTCGATGACGCGGTTGGCAACGGCGCGCACCAGGTGCTCGTCATGGCTGATCAGCACGATGGTGCCGGGGAAGTTTTGCAGGGCGCTCTCGAGCATATCCACCGAGTCGATGTCCAGGTGGTTGGTGGGCTCGTCCAGGCACAGGAGCGCCTCGGGCGCCACGAGCATTTTGGCCAGGGCCAGGCGCGCCTTTTCGCCGCCGGAGAGGACACGGACCTGCTTTTCGATTGCATCGTTGTCGCTAAACAGGAAGGCGCCCAGCAGGCTGCGCTGCTGCGGTACGGTCCACTTGGGCGTGACAGTGTCGATCTCTTGCAGGACGGTATTGGACTCGGTCATGCCCTCGAGCGCGTGCTGGGCGTAATAGGCAACGCCCACGTTGGTGCCCAGGTCGCGCGTGCCGGTAGTGGGCGGCTCCAGGCCGGCGATGATCTTCATGAGGGTGGACTTGCCGGCGCCGTTGGGGCCGACGAGCGCCACGTGCTCGCCGCGGTAGAGTTTGAGGTCGATGTCGCTGTAGATGTGCTTGTCGCCGTAGGACTTGGAGACGCCCTCCAGGCTCACGACCATATCGCCGGAGCGCGGCGGGTCGGGGAACTTAAAGTCGATGTGTTTGTGGCCCTCGGGCAGGATGACGAGCTCCTTTTTGATCTGCTCGATCTTGCGGATGCGCTCCTGCGCCTGGGCGGCCTTGGTGGGCTTGTAGCGGAACTTGTCGACGAAGACCTGCATGTGGGCGATGTCGCGCTCCTGCGCGGCACGCTTGGCGCGCATCTGCTCCAGATTATCCTCGCGCTGCTTGAGGTAGCTGCTGTAGTTGCCGGTGTAGGTGGTCACGCGGCGGTTCTCGAGCGCGGCGACGTGGTCGACGCAGGCGTCCATGAAGGCGCGGTCGTGACTGACGATGAGTACGGCGCCGTCGTAGTTAGCGATAAAGCCGCGCAGCCACTGGACGCTTTCGAGGTCCAAGTGGTTGGTGGGCTCGTCGAGCAGCAGCAGGTCGGGATGGCGCAGGAAGAGCTTTGCCAGCGCGATGCGCATCTGCCAGCCGCCCGAGAACTCGGAGCACGGGCGCTCAAAGTCGGTGACCTTAAAGCCCAGACCGGACAGGATCTTGCGGGCGTTGCTCTCGAGTTCATAGCCGCCCAGGTGCTCAAAGCGGTCCTGGACCTGGCCGTACTCGTTCAGGAGTGCGTCGACGTCCTTGCCCTGCTCGGAGAGCTCGGTGATCTGGGCCTGCAGCTCGTTGGCGCGCTTGCCCATGCGGCGGATTTCCTTGGCGGCGGCCATGACCTCGGCGAGGATGGTGGTGTCCTTTTGCTCCAGGTTGGTTTCCTGCTCTAGGTAGCCCACCTGGCAGTCCTTGGCGTACTGGACCTGGCCGGCGTCGGGGCTGTCGATGCCCATGATGATCTTGAGCATGGTGGTTTTGCCGGCGCCGTTGGGTCCCACGAGCGCAAAGCGCTCGCCGGGGTTGATCTGGAAGGACGCGCCGCTAAAGAGGACGCGCGCGCCGAAGCTTTTTTCGATCTTGTCGACCAGGAGGATCATGGTGCCGCCTTTGACCTTGTGTGCCTATATGAAAAAAGGCCCCAACTTGCGTTGGAGCCTCATTCAATGCTCGGGTGGAGACGAGGGGGATCGAACCCCTGACCTCTTGACTGCCAGTCAAGCGCTCTCCCA
>CABUXY010000014.1:0-46095 GCA_902495645.1 uncultured Collinsella sp.
AGCCGTCATCCGAGATAAGCAACGTAACGTTTACACCCTCCTGAGCAAGGATACTATCGATCTGTTCAGCAACATATTTCTCGCCGTTATATGTAGCCATCATCACAAGGACGGATGGTTTCTGCGCTATCACGTTAGTCATGAACGCTCCAGCAATCAATCATGGCACGGTACATATCAGAAAGCGAATCGTTGGGCTCCCAGCCCAACGCCTTGAGCTTAGATGAATCGAGCATGAGGTCAGAGGCCTTCCTGAACGTCGCCTCGCGCTCGGGGTCAAACTCTCTGCGGACCTGTGTACCCTCAGCGCCAAACTGGTCAAGAACCAACTGCGCCATTTCCCTAATGCTGCAATACGCATCCTCGTTAACTGCGTTATACGCTTCTCCCGATTGACCATTAACCAGTGCAATCAAAATAGCGCGCACAGAATCGTCGACTGAAAGGTAGCCGTTGCGCTTAAGGCCATCACTCAACAAGACGATGTCCTTGCCGTCAATGGCATGACGACCGAAATCGGCAAACACTCGCATGTCGTCGGGATGGACACCCTCGCCAAACGTCTGAGCCAAACGCATAACAACCGAAGGGACACCGTGCTCAGTGGCATACGAAGCACACAGGCACTCGACAAGACGTTTTGCCTCGGGATAGCTGTTACGAACGACCATGGGGTCCAGTTTACCAAGGTTATCCTCAGTAGCCACACCTTCGACCTCGCCGTAAACCTCCATAGTAGAGAGGAACAGAACCTTCTTCGCATCTACAGAGTAAGCGTACCTCAGTACAGCCTCCCCGCCATGAACAATCTGCATAATCGTCGTGGCGGGAGTCTCGAGGAAGCTCTTGCTTGATGTTCCGCAGGCAGCATGGACTACATAATCCACGCGCTCGGAACCCGCAAGCTCATCGCCAAGCGACCACTCCAGAACTGAAACGTCATTTCGGTCGCCAAACAGAGCCTGCGCTTTTTTAATATTTCGAACGGGCAGAACCACGCTGATGCCGGCATCAACGCAATCGTTTCTAGAGAGCAGAGTCCTCACGATCTGAGAGCCTATGAGACCCGTTGATCCTGTCACCAAAACGGTCTTACCGTCCAACTCGGCCCAGGGCAGATTGGCCTGAGTGGCAATCTGCGCAGCACGGTCAAACAAAAATTTATCTACAGCGGCCATAGCTGCTCCATTTCCTTGTAATCAACAAACCCCTTAAAGGCAAAGAAATCGCGCTGCGTGGTCACCTTAATATTATCCGCAGGCCCCTCAACCGTATGGGCTTTGTGTCCATAGTGCGCCATAAGCGAGATTGAATCGATGAAATCATGTCTGCCCTCCTTGCGTGCGCGGAGGTGCTCGGCATAAATATCGTTAAACTTGAAGCCTTGGGGAGCACGCGCAAGCTTGCAACGGGAACGGTCGACGACACGTTCCACCACGCCATCCTCCTCCTCGATAATCGTTTCAGGAGAAGGAGCAACCGTTGCGGTGGGACCATACTGGCAAACAGAATCGACACACGCGGTGATAGTCTGCTCATCAATAAGCGGTCGAACGCCGTCATGAATCAAAACAATAGAGTCCTCATCCGTTACGCCAAGCCGATTAAGCTCAGAAAGACCATTAAAGATGGAATCCTGACCCGTCTCGCCACCTGGAACAATCGACAAGACCTTGGAGTAGTGAGCGGCCTCGACTATTTCACGCATATGGTCCATACCCGAGGCAACACACACGACAACGACGCCGGCAACCATGGGATGCTTTTCAAAATGGTCGATGGTATGGGCGATAATGGATTTGCCCCCCAATTCCAAAAACTGTTTAGGGACCTTCGCGCCTCGCATGCGCGATCCAACACCGCCGGCAAAAATAACAACAAAGACGCTATTATGAAATGAGCTAGTCATTACTTATGTAACCACCTAATAAAAGAACAAATAACTGTGTCAAACTACCGTAAATCCCAACATCTCTAAGCAGCGAATACCTCGATATCAACTTTATTTTATCTAAAATACGGCATGAGCCAAAACTAGAAAGCTGTCGTAGATCATCAAAATAGGAGCAACGGACAGGAAGCGTCGAATCAAGAAGCGCTTTAGCACGCAAGGCAAATAAACTCTCTTTGCTATATGCATTCCTAATGGAACCTGGAGTCAGAAAACGTTTTAAACCGTTGACAAGCTTTTCGAAAAGATTTAATGTAGCATCTGCACCTACAACATTATTTTCATGTTGACGATAAAGCAGTGTCTTTCTTTTCAAAAATCCGATGTGTCCACAAGCCATAGTTGTAACCGCAAGCCAATGATCATGATAAGCAAAAGCATCTGGGATGGGAGAACTCAAAGCGTTTAGCACCGCACAGCGGTTGACCATCACAGTACAACCCTGAACAACATTAGAAACAAGAAGCTGAGGAAGAGAAACGGAACCGGGTTTGAAAGAAAGCCCCTGAACAAAAGAATGCTTGATTACAGATAGTGAAGAATCGACAACTATAGCATCTGTAAAAACCAAAAGAGGAACTGATTGTCCGAACAACGATTCAAGCTGATTCATTTTTTTTAATGTTAGTTCAACTTTATCGGGTAACCAGAAATCGTCTTGATCGCACAACATCACATAGGGAGAAGAGGAAGAGGCTAGAAGATACATAAAGTTCTTGGTAGCAGAATGAAACGGATTCAGTGCCGAAACGTTACAGATCCTTGAATCAAGACCACAATACTTGTTGATAAGCGCAATTGTGTCATCGGAAGACCCGTCATCAGAAACGAGCAGACGCCATTCATTAAAAGATTGAGAGCGAATAGAGTCGATTTGTTGAGCCAAATATTCGCCGCCATTATAAGTAGCCATGCAAATATCAATCAATGTAGCACCCATATAGTTCCTAGATGACGTTTAGACAATACTTCGAAGCAGATAATAAAAAGTGCAAAGTTTAATAAACCTATTCTCAAGTAAATAAAATGCGATTTTTTTGACGATGGGACATTTTTGACCTTTATAAATATCGAGCATTTCTTTAAAAAAGGTAGATTGACTGACTTCGAAAACAGCGTTTGCAGTCAATCCGAATTTTTTAGAAGAAGCAATGGAACGTAATATATGGTCAGTAGACATCAAAAAACACAATGCTTGTCCAAATCTATCGTCATTACAGAAACAATATTTAAGAGAAATTTGCTCCTCAATAAATACAATCTGTTTAAAATGATCAACCGATAACAAACGTTCAGTTGTTGAATTGCTATTAATTCTATAATAATAAATAGGTTTGTTATGCAAGTAAAAAGATTGTGCTTTGGAGATTATATTAGAAAATTCAAATCTATCCTCATTGATAACAAGATTTACTTCGTCAAAATCAGAAAAAAGAGGACGTCTAATAGCTTTGCTTGCAAGATTATTTAGTTTATAGGAATTAATAAAAGCAAATGTAATATCTTTTTTATCAATGAACCCATTGCCCTGTGAAAACACAGCCGAATAATTAATAAAATGGTCGAGAGAATTTAAATCTCTAGTCATATTAAACATAATAACGTCAGGCGAAGAGCATTCAACGATACGCCTTAAATCCAAAAGGGCATGATTGGAAATAAGAGTATCATCTGCATCAATGCAAATGACATACTCACCGCACGCTGCATTAATTGCACGCCTTCTAGATGAAAAAGGACCGAGTCTATGATCGTTTTTAAGATATAGAAGTTGGTCAGCCGGAATTAACGGTTGATTGCTTAGATAATCAACCAATCCATCGCTAGAGCAATCGTCAACGAGAATTAGTTCCCAAGAGTTATCGAGCTGCGACTTCAAGCTTAAGAATAAATCAGGTAAATATTTTTTACAGTTATAAATAGGCGTGCATATCGAGAACAGCGGAGACCGGTTCTCAGCAATAAGCTCCTGATTACCCATTAATGATACAACCCGTCTTAAAAATGTAATATCGTTCATATAATTGCCGACAACAAACTTCAACTTAGAAATTCACTATTGGCAAGAGAGGCTATCGACTAGACGCCAAGACAGAAACAATACGCTTTGAGGCAAAGCCATCTCCGAAAGGATTGCAAGCTTGACTCATCGATAAATAAGCCTTCCGGTCCGACAAAAGTCTCGAAAATTCGTTATAAATGACGTTTTCATTTGTTCCGACAAGTTTGAGAGTGCCAGCTTCGACGCCTTCAGGTCTCTCTGTAGTATCCCTCATAACGAGAACTGGTTTACCCAGACCAGGAGCCTCTTCTTGAATACCACCGGAATCCGTCAGTATCAAATAACTTGCTGACATAAAATTATGAAAATCAAGGACTTCAAGAGGGTCAATAATATGGAGGCGATCAAAACCATCGAGCTCCTCATGAGCGGCTTTTCGAACATGGGGGTTCATATGAATTGGATAAATCGCTTTTGTGTCTGGATGCTCCTCCATCACTCTACGAATTGCACGGAACATGTGATGCATAGGTGCACCTAAATTCTCACGACGATGAGCTGTAATAAGAATCAGACGACTATCTTTTGCCCAATCAAGCTCAGGATGTGAATAACCTGAGCGAACAGTTGTGCGAAGTGCATCGATACCGGTATTACCGGTAACCCAAATTTTAGAGCCAGGCTTTCCCTCGTTAATTAAATTATCTTTAGCGGTGGAAGTGGGAGCAAAATAATAATCCGTAATGATATCAACGGCTTGTCTATTAAATTCTTCAGGCCAGGGGCTGCTTATATTATAAGTACGAAGCCCCGCCTCAACATGACCAACCGGAATATGAAGATAGAAGCAAGCCAGAGCAGCAGCAAATGAAGTGCTGGTATCGCCGTGCACAAGAACAATATCCGGGTGCTCAGCTACCAGAACATCCTTAATCTTGAGAAGAACGTCGCAGGTAACGTCAAATAAAGATTGACCAGGTTTCATAATAGCTAAATCGTAATCAGGAACCACTTGAAATACTTTCAAAACCTGATCAAGCATTTCGCGATGTTGACCGGTCACCGTTACAACTGTGTCAAAGCGATCAGAATTGGATTTAAGCTCATTAACAAGAGGACACATTTTTATGGCTTCGGGACGCGTACCAAAAACTAACATCACTTTCATTTTTGCAATCCCCTTCTAGCTAAAGAAATTAATAGCTGCTTTAAAAAATCAAATGAATCGTCTTTGTGAAATACCAGGCAGAAATATAAATTAATGATCGCCAGAGAAAGAACCGTCTCAAACAAAAAGGACATAATTGAAATTGAAAAGTATGAAAACAGGCTGTTTAACAGAATGCAAGGAAATAAAGAAATTATAAACCAGAAGACATAGCATTTAAAATAGTCTGCCGGAGAAGTATGGAATAGGTATTTATATAGAATAACACCCTCTCTCCAAGCACTTGTAAGAAGTGTACTCACAAACGTTCCAATAAACACGCCGACAATTCCAAGATGAATAACTCCAACAATAGAAATAACAAGATTTAAAACAGCCTGAATTAATGGACGCAATTTGTCCTTCACAAATAGACCGGAAGCATTAACAAAACATACGTTAATGATTCGAGATGAGTTCCAGAAAAAATGGATAGATAGAACTATGGTCACGGATTGATCTAACAAATAGTCAGAACCCAGCCAAAGAGTAATGAAATTATTAATCAATAGATAAAAGCAGGCCGCACAAAGCGATGCTGCCCATATATTAATAAACCTCAACTTTTTATAGAGAGACAACTTCTCATCATCGACAGCATCAATCAAAGCATTGCCAATTGTTGGGACAAAACTACCAAATATTTTATTAAGGAATAAATCAAGGGCAGAGGATATCAGTTGATAATTCGAGTAAAGACCGACCGTAGTGACACCAATAAAGGTAGACAAAATAATGCTATCAGTGCTATTGAGAACAACACCACCGACTTTATGACACATCAATGCGCCTGTATCCTTTAGAATTCGAATACACTTTGATTTGGACAACTTAGCATTCGATTGAGAGACAATAGAAGGATATTGGCGAGAAGAGCATACGGACAAAAAGTAATTATAAAGTATGCCAATACAGATTCCCACAGTTAAAACTAAAGTATAGTTAGCAGAAATCAACAATATAGCTATTTTTATAAGATTTGACAGAATGTTATAGATACAGTTTGCAGAAGAAATTAAATAACCCTTCTGATCGGCATTAAGAAGAGATTGCCTATAAACGCAAAAATAACTTGAAGCACTCTGAATAACGAAAAGCCAATAGACAAGATTTAGATTAACATCTGAAGGAATATTTCCAGGATCAGCAATTACCGAGTCAATAAACGGGTAGAAAACTCCGCCTAAAACAAGAGTAAGAATTCCGATAATTGAATATACGGTTTTGTAAAAATTTAGTAGCTCCGCACAGGATTTATCATCACCATCTTTTATAGGTCCATACATATTAAAAGCGATTACGGAACCGATACCAAGTTCTGTAAGCGAAAAAACTTGCAATATATTTGTAAATAGCGAAGAAATACCAAGATAGCTCGCATTTAAGACATAGAGAAAAACAGTTCTAAAAATGAACGAACCTAAATAATTGGCAAGCTGCTCACCAACACCTGCAATAGATGCAAGAATTGCATTTTTAGCTCTAGAGTTACTATTTGCCATAAAATATTAGCCTATCAAATTAATTAAAAGGATGTCGAAAATGCGAATAAAGCTTCCTCAATTTCTCCTTTTGATGATATCTAGAAAGCTCATTTTTTTGCGAGTGAACTAAGTTCATATCCCTTTCATATAGAAACTGAAATCCCATTGCTGAGAATTCAGTAATAGCTTCTTGCATCTTAATTAGATTTGAAAAATTCATAGAAAGGGCACCGTCAGCCTGGCCATAGCGCATCGCAAGCGCGGGATCAGAGCCCCAAACACGATGGTCGTTGAAGGGGTGAGGGGGAACATAAGTCATTATCCCGTGTTCAGCTGCTTTTAAAGATAGCGTCATATCCTCAGCAACAATTTTATAGTTCTGGAGTGCTTCTGTTCCCTCAAACATATAGTCGAGTGTAAACTTTGGCAAAAACCAGGAGTGGCCAACAAAATCGACTTGCATAGTCCTTTTATTAGGTTCTGCCCATCCAACCCGGTAGTACTTTGATTTATCGAGTGGGTAACCAGCAGGATCCTGAAGAACAACGCCAATCGCACCGTAAATTCCAACTTGATTCATCATGGCAAAATGGCAGCTTTCCAGCCAACAATCACCAGGAATGGTATCGTCATCAAATAGGCAAACATAGTCGTTTTTACAGGAGCGAGCATAATTGAAACGCTCCCACACACCCCTATTAGACTTCTCAATTCGCACATCATCAAAATAGCCAAGAACTGTTTTTTCAAAATTAATCGAATAATAACTGTCTATGCCATCCTGAAACAGAATAATTTCTGAAGGTTTTAATGTTTGTTTTTCTAGGGCAGCAAGCTGCTTCTCTAAAGCATCAGGTTTTTTATAAGAGGTAAGAACAACAGATACATTAAAACTAACCTTGTCTGGACGAAACATCCAACAGTTGCGCTTAGCATAAATAGTGTTGGGATTTGAATAAGGCCTCGTATCAGAACCATGGATATAGGCATCAATTGAGGAACCGAAATCGACATAACAATTATTTGGATTGTTTTTATACAATTCATAAATAATTGGTTCAGCCATAGGACCAGCGGAAACGACATACAGCAGATTCTCTCGATCACCAAAATCCCGAATAATTTGAGAGACCAGTTTGCCACATTCAGTTTCCCAGTAATTGATGCAATCATCGCCAACTGGATAGTACTTAAGAACATTCAAATTGCCAATTGTATTAAACTGGCCAGCTTGATTTGCAATTACAACGGCATCACGGGTCAGTCTTTTAAAATCTCTTTTAAAAGACTGATAATTAGAATTAACGAATAGGTTAGCAAATGTAATATTTTTACTTTTAATATGCGTTGAATACCAGTAGTAGGCGGGACGATCGCAGCAGGGGCAAGAAATGCCATAAAAAACATTATCGTTATCTAGAGTAAGCGTGTTCTTTAATGCGGTAGCCAAAGGCGAGTCGCCCTCTGACGACCATCCTTCTTGAGCTACAACCTTTTCACCGGTCATGATCGCTCTTTCACCATCACCATAGCGCAAAACCGTAATATTATCGCCATTGGCAATGCGAGAAAAAATACGCTCATACTCGTCTTTAAGAAAAATTTTCTCCACTGTATACCTTCTTAAACTATATCTATCAATTATCCGATAACTTCAAGTACGATTGAATTGATGCTCTCTCCATAACCAATACCAGGAACAGCCCATTTTCCATTCAAGTCAGTCGTTTTAGGCGCGCATCCCCGTTTGACATATCCGAAACGGGGATCAACGCAGGTTTTGTTTAGAGGTTCATCAGTAGCGTAAGCCTTAAGATGTTGAACCTGAGCGCGAAGACCGATTCGAACAGACTCAAAAGTGTATCCAGGCTTACCGGCTCCCGTAGCTCCCAAACCACCAAAATTGCACTGCTCAGGCTTAACAAGATTGCCGAACTTTAAATAACCTGTTTCTTTCATGACCTGGGCATAGAGCACTTCAGGAGAGATGCCTTCAGAAGTTGCCTCTTCATAAAGAATCTTGCAGAACTCTTTAACTGTGGCAGCCCCTTTGTTTTTATAAACAGATTTCGGATAGGCCTGCTCCCCAACAGTTCTTAGATAATGGGCCGCAGCATCTTCATATGAAGAAAAGGCGGGAGACATAATGTAGCCCTCGAAACTGGTCATGCTCGACCCATCGCGCCGCTCTTTTAATCCATATTTAAGGTAATGGGTATAGTAAGCCTTTAAATTTTTACCGAAAGCCTTGCGAAGATCTAAATAACGAGTTTTATAGCCATGCACGTCGAACGCCTCGGAGCCGCGGCGGCCCTCGGCCATTCCGTAGTTGATGAAGTGGCGCAGGACGGCAGAGTCGTCGAGCATCGTCACGCCGCCGTTGGTCGTCTTGGTGTATGCCTTCTCGACGTCGTCGTTGCGGGAGAGGTAGTACCCGGGGTCATAGACGGGAGCGTAGTCCACGCCGCCCGACGAGGTGCGAAGCCCCTTGATCTTGGAGCAGCCGGTAGCGTGGCGCCCCTCGGACTTCCCGTAACTCATATAGTGCTCGTAGTACCTTGCGAGGTCGGTGCCGTAGGCGGCGCGGAGGTCGGGGTACTCGTTGTAGTAGCTCTGCACGTCGAACGCCTCGGAGCCGCGGCGGCCCTCGGCCATGCCGTAGTTAATAAAATGTTGGAGGGCCTTGTCCTTATCGTTGTTGGACCATTTAGCGACATCAGGATTATTCTTTAGGTAATAGTCAGCATCAAATACAGCAGAGTAATCCATCCAACTAGAACGCGGGAATTGAGCAATAATCGCATCGGCGTCAGCTTCCCCCAGACGCTTGCAACCAGCATCGCTAAAGTATTTCCAAACGTCACCCGAATTAGAAATAAAGCCATGCTCGATCAAGATGCCAGGGATCCCCTGCTCGCGAGCACAGCGAATAACGGCAAATTCGTCACCAACCGTCATCTGAAACACGCCACGATAGGTCAAGCCAAGCGCAGACAAATTATTCATTACTTTTTGGGCAAGCTCGACAGAGGCTTTCGTATAGCTCGTGCCATTGGCCGTAGGCGCGTAAACCTCAGCACCATGCGCCGCAGAACTACCAGAGTTAATATGAAAACTCACAAAAGCTTGTGCACCCTGCTTTACGCATCGCTGAACGCGGTACAGAAAATCGTTGCTGCCATAAGATCCACTTTGTCCTCGAGACATCACGACCTTAAAACCATATCGCTCCAGCTTGGCCTTACAGGCAACAGCAATCTTCCAAGTAAGATCCGCCTCGCTCTTCCCATTACCTTGAGCGCCGGGATCAACGCCGCCATGGCCAGGATCAAGAGCAATAACATACGCACCGTTCACAGCAGTACCGGCAAGAGAGAGAGACTGCTCCCCATTTGAGGCGGTAAGTGCGTCGCCAATCGTGGCAGCCTGAATCGCATTGCCAGAATCATCTGAATAATAAACAGACGAATTAGCACTGCCTTCGGCGAGGCCGTCGTCCACAGCGGCATTCGCATCAATGTCGAACGCATATCCACATTGCATCAAATCGACACTGTGTTCCGTGGCATCGCCTTGCAGATGATAGGAGATCGAAATCAAATCATATCCGCACTCGGCATAATCCTTACCGAACTGAAATGCGGCAGCATTGCCGCTGACGGCCATCGCACTAACAGAAAGGGAGTTACCAGTTGTGGATTCCAATTCAAGAGTCGCATCTGTGAGTACATCAGAATCGTTAGGGGTAGCAAAAGCAATCACCTGGTCCACACCGACTGGAAGCTGCGGATAGGCGATATAGAGATACTGATACGAATCGGTTAAAACGTCGCCGTTCCCATCCGCCACAACGGAAGAGTCATTTTCTTCTGCGGCAAGATTGTCAGAGTCGACCTGATTCTTATTGGAGGGCGAGGAGGCGGGGTCGTTAGTCGAGTTTGAATTGCTCTCAGAATCCGCGACTTCAGCAGTTGAATCCTGCTGAACAGGTTCACCGTTGATTGCATAGGCAGTGGCGACAGGCCCGATCAGCGGATTAAGTCCAATAACTAACGCCGCAACGAAAGTCGCAAGAAGTAGCAGATGACGTTTCATACCAACCCCCATCAGATACAAGTACAGGTGATGCTCTCGAAATTATAAGGCAGGTGGAGCCCATGAGCAGCAAGCCAACCGCAAAAGCACTTCCCGGAAAAACAAAGCAAATATAGAGGGCTACAAGTTAGATCGATTTACATGTATATTAGCCCACGCAATCCATCAGGCCATAAATCAAAACAAAAAACAGCATTCGATGTTAGCCGCCTTTTTTGACCTGATTTACGCGAGGCTACGACGAAGAACAACGCAACGGTTTTAGTTGCCTTCACCCAAATGCAACTAAAACCGTTGCAAACGCAATTAGGTATAATTCTTCCAAATCGCCTAGAGAAAGTGTTTGAATGCTGACCGTAATCGTGCCTACTTACAATGCCGAGTCGTATCTTTCTCAGGCTATAGGCAGCCTATTAAACGAAAACAAAATCAACCTGGAGATCCTCGCCATCAACGACGGATCCACCGACAACTCGCTCGCCGTTATGCAAGATTTCGCTGCGCGCGACTCACGCGTTCGAGTGATCGATAAGGCAAACCAGGGTTACGGCGCAACCTGCAATCTGGGCATTCGCGAGGCAAAGGGCGACTGGATTGCCATCCTCGAGCCCGATGATTGGATCGAGCCCGGAATGTACTCCGACATGCTTGCCTTTGCCAAACGCGAATTTGGCGATCCGAACAAGCTCGATATTATTGAGACCCCGTATTGGATCATTCGCAACCCCGATACTCCCCAAGAGGTCAAACTACACTGCGCATATCGCGGTCGCATTAAACCGCCTCGGCAACCATTCACCATTCACGACGCTCCACACCTGCTGGCCCATCATCCGTCCATTTGGTCGGCAATCTATCGTCGCGACTTCCTGTTGCAAAACAATATCTGGTTTAAGGAAATCCCCGGTGCGGGCTGGGCCGATAATCCATTCCTTGTCGAAACGCTATGCCAGGCAAAGGCGATCGCTTACTGGCCCAAGCCGTATTACTGCTACCGCGAGGAAACGCCCGAAAAGGCGGCTGCTCTGGCCAAGCGTGACCCCTTGATGCCGTTTAATCGCTGGAACGATATGGTCGATATTCTTGAGCGGCTCAACGTCACCGACCCCGCCGTTTGGACACCCCAAATCACACGTGGCTTCACCTATATGGGCATCATGATTGAGCACACCGGAATTGAAGGCCACCCCGAAATCGAGCGGGCGATCCACAGGATGTTCGAACGCATGCCACAAGAGCTGGTATTTGCCAATCCTCGCGTTACTCCCGCGGCCAAAAAGCTCTATGCCGAGTATATGGGCATCGCCGACCCTAAAATCAGCTACTGCGCATACGCCAAGGACCTCGTGGGCGAGGGCTTGTATAACGTATGGAACAAGGGCCCCAAGCAGACTCTAAAAATGATCACATCGCACTTTGGTTCATACAACGCACGCGCTGGAAAATAGTCTGATGATATCCTTCGCCTCGGGAGAGCCCCGTCCAGCCGGCGCTATTTTGCTCGGAATCCTTATGAGCCTTTGCCTCGCGCTTGTCCTGCTCCTCATGGATATCGTACGCAGGGCCGTGGTCGACGCCATCAAGGCCCATGTGAACGGCTAAACGACCTTCTGACTCCTCAGACCACGAAGCGCGCTAACACCCGAAGCAAATAAAACCGCAAATACAATCGCCCAGTTCTTGCAGCCAAATACCGGAATATGAACGATCGCATGGTCATGCATAAAAACGAAATAACCCAGAACAACAATCAGAGGCAGTGCCATGAGCAGCGACTGGATCAACACCTTTCGACGACGACCGCCTTGCGCGCCGCCCCGTATCGAGCAAACGAGCACGGCAATCCAAATCGCCAATACGGCAGCAAACGAAACAAGGCAAACGACGTTCGAGATCATCGCATAACCGGCAGTTGAGCAAATGGCGAACAGCTGCGGGCTCATGCAATAAAACTCCTTCAAAATCTGAGGCCAGTCAGCCTGGGGCAACAGTGACGAAGTCCCATGCGCAGACCAAAGGCCCATCTCGCCCAGAACGTTCGAAAAGACCTCGTCCCAGCCCAGCACAAACGCCGCGACAACCCATTTCATCGCCCAGGTAAACACAAAAGAAAGCCCAAACCCAAAGAGCGCCTGCAGCATCGTGACGACGCAACGCTTGGGGCGCTCATCCTTGGGGAGCGCAATGAAGGCGAAAAAGCAATGCAGGGCGACAACTGCGGCAGGAATCGTTAAAAAGTCAAGAAACGAAAACACGGCGCCCGTCGCTATCGACCAAAGGACAAGGCGGCTTGTGAAAACCCGTGCGTTCGGGGCCGAGCCCAAACGAAAGCTCATGCAAGACATCATGATGAGCGCCACAAAGAACGAGATGCACAGCAGCAGATCACCGATAAAATTGAAAAACAGATTGGTCGAGAACAGCAGGATTGCAAGGAACCCCAACGTCAATGGCTTTGAAAATCGCTTCCGCAAGGCAACGTAAGCGCAAGCGGAGCCGGCAATCGCCAGAGCGGCCGCAGGCACCACGACAACGTCGATACCACCAATAAACAGGCAGACATTCGTAAGTAGCTGCCATCCATGCCAATACCGGTAGTACTGCTGATGCGTAATCCCACCGGCTTTCGTAACGTCATCGATCTCGGCAACAGTCATCGTCTTAAATGGAGAACCTTGGTCCTTTTGCTGTGCGACTTCAATGATAAAGCGATTGTTATCAAAGCAAACAGGACCAGCTGCAACACGGTGGTCGTAGACATACATGTCAGACAACAGGGCAGAGGACTCCGAACCCTGCACATGCGACTCGATGACGGGCCTCGGCAGACAATTTGCCGCTGTATTGCTCAGGACAAATGCGGCCTGAAGAACCAAAAACAGCAACATGACCTTGACGGGAAGGCTATCGGCAAAGGAAGCTAAACGAGTTTTATTCACAGGGCATCCAAACACAAAGATCGCGTCCACGGGATTCGGCACCTATGTAATACCACAATGCGCGCTTGCAATCTCGCCGCGCACGCACGTCAACCAGGCTTGTAGCAAACGTTCTTGGTGATTAGTGGAACATTAACCGCGGGCGCCTACCTACGCTTACAATAGTCATGTCCAATGGGATACGTTGTTTATTCCGCAGGGCCGAAATGCTGCCCACGCGAAAGGATATTCTCGTTCATGACTTCCACCCTTCCCGCCCCCATCGACAAGCTTGCCATCGTTGTCGTTACGTACAAGCGCCAGGAGCTCTTGGCCAACCTGTTCGACTCCATGACCGAGCTCACGGCAACGCCTTGGCGTATCGTGATCGTCGACAATGAGAATTCGCGCGAGACCGAAGCCATGTGCGTCGCATTCAACGAGCGCCTCGCCAACCTGTGGGGCATCGACACCGACCAGCCCGACGCAAAGGGTGGCACCGACCGCGTTATCTACGCGCCGCAGCTTGAAAACGGTGGCGGCGCGGGTGGCTTCTCCGCCGGCACCAAGTGCGCCTACGACCTGGGCGCCCAGTGGTTTTGGGTGATGGACGACGACGTACTCGTCATCCCCGAGGGCATTGAGCGCCTGGCCAAGTGGGCGGACCGCTACGACGTCATCCAGGGTTCGCGCCTGGACTTTGACGGTGGCGCCTTCTTTTGGCAGTACCAGCTTATCCTTTCGCTTGGTATCCCCAACCCCATCGCTAAGTGGGACCTGGGCCCCGAGGGCTACCGCGCCATGAACCAGCTGTGCTTTGAAGGCGGCCTGTTCTCGCGCCGCGTTGTCGACAAGATCGGCCTGCCCGATGCGCGCTTTTTCATCTACGGCGACGATGCCTGCTACGGCTATGTTGCCAGCCAGCACTTCCCCGCCGCCGTGGTTGCCGACGTGGTGCTCAAGCGTGCCCGCGCCGTCTCTAACTGGGATATCGCCGGCAAACGCCAGCTCAACTCAACGAGCGACACCAACCGCTACTACATCATGCGCAATCGCGGCTTTTTGGCCCGTTACATGCAGATTTACGGCGACTACCACCCCATCTTGTTCCGCTTGGGCAACGCCGCGACCTTCTGCAAGGAGTTCATTCGTCTGGCAGCGGTCGACAAGTGCTTTAAGACCGGCATCCCGGCGCTGCGCCGTGGCATGAAAGATGCCCGCAAGATCATCAAGGACCCCAACTGGAAGCCCATGCCGCCTATGAAGGACGCAGAGTAGCGGACACCCCTACAGCCGCTGGCACACCGCTGCCACACGACACCCGTCAAACCCGAATCCCCAGCGCATGCGGCCCACACCGGGTCGCGGTACGCGAATCTTGTCGATGCCGTCGCGCTCTATGTCGAGCAGTGCCTGAACGGCCAGCAGCTCCAGGCCGAGCGCGTCTACGCCGGGGTCATACATCATGTTGACCGTTATCAGCGGACGCTCGTCGAGCATGCCGATCGTGTCTGCCACGTCAAACACGGTGCCCGTAGGAAATACCTGAATGTCCCAGCGATTCGCGCCACGCTTTCGCCTCGAGGCAGGATTGGCATAGCCCGGCAAGCCAAAGCAGAGCCCCTGCAAGAGCAGGTGATATGGCAGCTGCGCATCTGGGTTGTTCGCACCGATTCCCGCATCTCCCAGGATGCGTTCTAACGCCCGCTTCACCGCATCCTCGTCCCCACGGCACAACCCGTCTCGAAACGTATCGACGTCTCGAACGTCCTCGGCAGCACGCTCAAACCAATCAATAATCACCAGACGAAAGGCCTGGCGAAGCTCGTTATTGGGCAACCGCAGAGCACGGAGACGACCACCATGTTCCGGCTCCTCAGTCATATCTGTCGTCAGGAAACCGGACAGATACAGCGCCGTCCACAGACCATCATCAGACGAGGTCTCTGGCCCCGCAGCGCCCAAACAAAGCGGGACCTCAATGTATCCATGGGCCTCGAGCAAATTGAACAGAGCCGAAAGGCAGTCGAGATTCCACCCGGCAACTACCCTACTCAGGCGATCGGCATACCCATACAGATCGGTGCGCACAGGCGCCGTGCAGCCTCGGTCCAGAAAACCGATCACACGCGCCGGACTCGAACAATAGGCCCTGCCAAACCGATATCCCTCGAGCCATTCACGCGCATCATCCAGGTATTCCTCGCGTCCAGCATGACTCAACAGAGCCTCGACCTCGGCGTCCGAAAAGCCGAACCAACGGTCGCACCACGTCGAAAGGGACGTCGAAAGACAATACGAGCAGCAGCGCGAAGAAAGTGCCGCCTCGGCAGGACCTGGACGCTCCCCCATCAGACACGTCAACCGTAGCGAATGGCCCGCGGCGGCAATGGCGTCAAACAGCACGCGATCGAATAGCTCTACCGAATCGGCACCAGAAACGTCCCTCGCGCTCGCACGGCCCAGCCACGCCGCGTCGTATCCATCAACGAGCAGCACAACCTGTTCGTCGCAAGCAATCTCCAGCAGCTCAATGAGAACGCCAAGCACCGAGGCAACCTCGGCCTCGCTCGCCACGCCACGCGCAACGCGCTCGATGTGGCGTACCTTGTCTCGGGGTAAATCCGGAGCCTCCAAAAGCGCCAACAAGCGAGCGCACTCGCCCGAAAGAGCGTCACGCACGACGCCATCGACGTTGGCACCACACTTCGCGGCGCCAGAAAAGTCCAGCGATATCACAGGGTAGCAGGCAAACTCATCCCGATAGCGCCCGCCACCCGCATCCCAAATCTGAGAACCAGCAAACAGGCCCCGATCGACCTGCCCGACCGCGGGTCGCTCCAGAAAAGCCTTAAGCATCGACAGGTTCATGCTCTTGCCAAAGCCTTCGGGCCGACAACACGCCACAACGGAAGCATCAGCATCCAAGACATCGGTAATAAACATCGTCTTGTCGACTAGCACGCATCGATCCATGGCCTCGGCAAAGTCATGTTCGCCGACCGGTAGCGCCCCGTTACCCGAGCGGTTGATCAACTCTACGCCACAGTAGGCAGTATCGCCGTAAATCGCCTGTTCAGACACCGTAACTTCTCCCTAAAACGCAGCACGATGCCCATTGTATCGAGCAACTCAACCGCAATAATGCCGTCATGCAGACGTTTCGGGCAACGGTAGCAACATGGGGTGTGAGGGGGCATAACTAATCGTTGCACAACAAAACGGGGCCCGATGCATTCGCACCGGACCCCGTCCTAGTTCTTAGATTATCGGGCGACCAGGATCTTACTCCTCGGATCCGTCCTGGCCAGCAGTCTTCTTCTGCTGATCAAGCTTGTGTTTACCACTCACAATGGACGTGGCACCAAGCGTAGCCAAGCTCGCACTGGCAAGGCTCGCCATCACGATGAGGTCGCCCGTCTTGGGCATATTGCCACCCGAGGCCTTGGTCGTCGTGGACGTGGTAGTCGTCGTGGTGGTCGAGGTGACGTTCTTGTCGTCAACCTTCTGAGCATCGGCATCGGACTGTCTCGCGCCTGCATCGGTCGAAGCATCGGCATCGCCATCAGTCCTGGACTCGGGAGCCTCGCCAGAAGTGTTCTCACCAGAAGACGAGCAACTGTTGTTGCCAGCCGTAATCGAAGACCCGATCGCGGCGCCAAGCTGCTCGACAAAGGAGGACTTGTTCTCGGTCGACGAATTACTGACATCGGAGTCCTCGGTCGAGTCGGAATCAGTGCCAGAGCTCTCGCCAACATCGGTGGAGCCATTGGAGGGGCCGCCAGTCGATCCAGAGACAGAACCACCGGTTGAACCAGAGCCCGAATCACCAGCACCGCCAGCAGACTCCGTTCCACCCGAAGCAGTCCCGCCATTACCGGCACCATTGTTACCAACACCAGTCGAAGGCGCACCCGTCTCGCCGCCATTGTCCGCATCACTATCGGTTTCCACCGTTGGCCCAGCAGGCGCAGCAGGGGCCTTGTTCGGGTGAGGTGCCGGCGCGGGCGCAGGCTTAGGCTCAGGATCGGGCTCCGAAGGCGTCTCCTCAGCGGCAGCCTCGTCCTCGGCAATATAGACCAAGCAGTCCTTGAGCTCGTTTTTATAGCGATTCTTCCATCCCTCATGGTACTGAGGCTGACTCGAATACTTGCGCGCCACGTTATCAACCACGCTGTTCGAAAGCGCGGTCACAAACTCGCGGTCGGTCATATCGTTGGAAAGATTCGCCCAACGGAAAAAGTCCTGGCAGCCACCGGTACCGCACATATTGGTGATGCTCCACACCATGCCTTTGACACAATCGGCGCGACCGGAAATATCAATGCCCAGAGCGTTCTTGAGCCACGACTCGGTCACCGCATAGTAGGAGTTGTACGCATAGGCATCCTGCAGCGCCGAGAACTCCGTGGGGTCAGTGTTATAGGCGCCCAGGAAGGCCTCCTGCGCGATGCGGCCCAGCTCGGTGAGCTGGCCATTCGCATACATGGGGTTGCTTCCGTTGGAAATCTCGCCACCGCGGTCAATCGCGTCCTTAAGCATGCCGTACTTGGCAGAATCGTAGTTGTAGACCTGCTTCATAAACGGAATGAGCGACCAACGGCGATCGAACTGGTAATAGCCCAGCGCGTTGTATCCGTCGCCATATGAAAAACCCTGGTTGTAATTGCCGTGGCTCTCGTATTTGGTAAAGTACTTCATCTCATCGGTCACATTGACAAACGAAACACCCTGAACCGACCTCAGCACGCCCGAGAAAGACTGCTGGGTGTAGAGGCCCTTATCGATATCGGTGGCATCCGAGGCAACGCCAGGCGTGGGCTCCTCGGCCATAGCGGTTGCGGGTGCGGCAACGGCGCCAAACGAAAGCGCCAACGTCAGGCCCGCGACAATTGCGGAATGCTTGGGCTGCATAGATCCTCCCTGCATTGGTGTGGTTAAAGTGCAGTTTGCAAAGATGAATTCAGTATTACAGCTCCCCGTTTGTTGCACAACAACCCATCGGCAAACGGCAACAGTCCTCCGCGAAATCTTAAGGAATTGCGCTCGGGCTACAGTTTGATATCGAAGTTGATCTCGGGGACAGCTGCCAGGTCGGCCAGCGTCACGCCGTCGACGTACTTTTCGATCACGTCGTCCAACCCGCGCCAGAACTTGACGGTCGAGCAAAGATCGCTGCGGGTGCAGCTATTGTCGATGCCATCGCACGCCACCGGAGCCGTGCTGCCCTCGACGGCACGCAGGATGTCGCCGGCACGCACCTCGGCGGGGTCCTTGGCCATCATGTAGCCGCCGCCCTTGCCACGCACGCTCTTAAGCAGGCCCGCCTTCATGAGCGGACGGACCAGCTGCTCCAAATACTTTTGCGAGATGTGCTCGCGGTCGGCGACCTCGCGCAGGGCGATTTTGCCCTCGACGTCGCCAAGCGCTGCGATATAGATCATCAGCCGGAGGGCATAGCGGCCCTTAGAAGAAATGAGCATACCTACCCTCTCATCGTTGCCGGGACAAAATACCAGGCCTATTTGTCCCAAATCTTATGCACGCGGGGCAAACAAACCTGATTATTATGTACCACATCTAAAAAGTCGAGTGGATTAGTCGGGTTTTCCCTTGACTAACGCCGAACCCATAGTAACTTTATTCCGAGAAGATTCCTAGGGTTTAGTACACCTATGAGTACACCATATACAGAGAGGGACAGCATGAGCGCAAATCCGCTGCTTTCCATCGAAGGTCTGACCGCCTCCGTGGACGAGAAGACCATCCTCCACAACGTCAACCTCAACGTCGCCGCCGGCGAGACCCACGTGCTGATGGGACCCAATGGCGCCGGCAAGTCCACCCTCGGCCACCTGGTCATGGGCGACCCCGTCTACACCGTGCAGGACGGCCGCATCGTCTTTGACGGCCAGGACATCACCAAGCTCACCACCGACAAACGCTCGCGCGCCGGCCTGTTCCTGAGCTTCCAGGCCCCGGTCGAGATCCCGGGCGTGCCGCTGTCGAGCTTTTTGCGCGCCAGCATCGCCGGCCGCCCCGGCCTGGAGATGAAGGGCAAGGAGTTCCGCCGTCGCGTCAAGGAGCTCGCGGCAGAGCTCAACATGGACACCGCCTACCTCAATCGCGAGCTGGGCGTGGGCTTCTCGGGCGGCGAGAAAAAGAAGGTCGAGATGCTCCAGCTTCTGCTGCTGCAGCCTAAGCTCGCCATCCTGGACGAAACCGACTCGGGCCTGGACGTCGACGCCCTGTCCACCGTCAGCCATGGCATGGACGCCTACCGCAAGAGCTGCGACGGCTCCATGCTCATCATCACGCACAACACGCGCATCCTGGAGCACCTGGATGTCGACCGCGTCCACGTTATGGTCAAGGGCCATATCGTGCGCGAGGACGACGCCTCGCTGATCCCC
Organism: uncultured Collinsella sp.; assembly: GCA_902495645.1. Classification (GTDB taxonomy): domain Bacteria; phylum Actinomycetota; class Coriobacteriia; order Coriobacteriales; family Coriobacteriaceae; genus Collinsella. The sequence goes on from CABUXY010000014.1 coordinate 20,071, forward strand.
TGGATCGACAAGAACGGCTTTGAGACCTTCGAGCGCGAGGCCGCCGAGCAGCGCGCCAAGGCCGAAGCCGCCGCTGCCGAGCAGCAGGCGTAAAGGGGCGACGCAATGACCAAGAACCGCACCGAGGTCGCGGACATCGACCGCAGCCTCTACGACTTCACCTATGGCGAGGAGGGATTCGAGCGCCTCGACGCCGGCATCACGCCCGACATCGTGCGCGAGATCAGCGCCAAGAAGGACGAGCCGCAGTGGATGCTCGACCTGCGCCTCAAATCCCTCGAGATCTTTAACCGCTTCCCCAATCCGACGTGGGGCCCCTCCATCGAGGGCCTGGACATGGACAACATCGTCACCTACGTCAAGCCCAACACCGACCAAAAGCACGACTGGGAGTCGGTGCCCGACGACATCAAGAACACCTTTGAGCGCCTGGGCATCCCCGAGGCCGAGCGCAGCTACCTGGCGGGCGTCGGCGCGCAGTACGACTCCGAGCTCGTCTACCACAACATGCAGGACACCGCGTCCAAGATGGGCATCGTCTACTCCGGCATCGAGGAGGCCCTGCACGACCCGCAGTGGGAGCCGCTCATCCACGAGAAGTTTATGACGCTCATCCCGCCCACCGACCACAAGTTTGCGGCCCTGCACGGTGCCGTGTGGTCGGGCGGCTCGTTTGTCTACGTGCCCAAGGGCACCAAGCTCGATTTTCCGCTGCAGAGCTACTTCCGCCTCAACGCCAAGGGCGCCGGCCAGTTTGAGCACACGCTCATCATCGTCGAGGACGATGCCGACCTGCACTTTATTGAGGGCTGCTCCGCGCCCAAGTACAACGTGGCCAACCTCCACGCAGGCGCTGTCGAGCTGTTTGTGGGCAAGCGCGCGCATCTGCGCTACTCGACTATCGAGAACTGGTCCAAGAACATGTACAACCTCAACACCAAGCGTGCGCGCGTGGACGAGGACGGCAACATCGAGTGGATCAGCGGCTCCTTCGGCAGCCACGTGGGCTACCTCTACCCCATGAGCGTGCTCAACGGTCGCCGCGCCCGCTCGAGCTTTACCGGCATCACCTTTGCCGGCGCCGGCCAGAACCTAGATACCGGCTGCAAGGTCGTGCTCAACGCGCCCGACACCTCGGCAACCGTCGAGACCAAGGGTATCTCCAAGAGCGGCGGCATCCAGACCTTCCGCAGCTCCATCGTGGCCACGCCTAAGGCCGAAGGTTCCAAAGCAACCGTGAGCTGCCAGTCGCTGATGCTCGACGACCAGAGCCGCTCCGATACCATCCCCGCCATGGATATCCGCGCCAAGAACGTCGACATCGGCCACGAGGCCACCATCGGCCGCATCGGCGACGACAAGGTGTTCTACCTGATGAGCCGCGGCATCTCGGAAGAAGAGGCCCGCACCATGATCGTCAACGGCTTTGCCAACCCGGTCTCCAAGGAGCTGCCGCTTGAGTACGCCGTCGAGATGAACAACCTGATCAAGCTCGAGATGGAAGGAGCGATCGGATAATGAAACAGACCACGAACACCGCTGCCACCACGCTCGAGCAGGTTAATGCGATGCCGGCCGCCACTTGGGGTTGGCTGCGAATGAACCAGACCAAGCTTGAGCTTTCGGACGAGCTTGCCGTCGCTCCTGCCGAGGCCGTCGAGGTCGAGGGGCTGGACGAGCAGTTCCGCGGCGCCGCCGACGCCTTCGATACCGCCATGGACGCCATGGCCGAGCGCTTCCCCGAGCGCCGTGCCTCCGCCCCCGGCGACGCCGCCGACCGCGCCCGCATCACGCCCGAGACCGAGCTCGACGTGCCCGCCACCTCCGTCTACCAGGCCGGCGCTATCAAGCTCGAGGAGGAGCTCGCCCCTGCCGAAGCCTTCGAGACCGGCATGGGCGAGGCCGCCTACGCCTATCTGACCGACCACGCCACCAAACGCATCGTCATCGATGTGCCCGCATACCAGCACGTCACGGCCACTGTGCGCGTGAATGGCGTCGACGCAGCCGCTGCGATTGCCGCCATCGACGTCGTCGCCCGTCCGCAGGCAACGCTCGACCTCGCTCTAGCCCTGGACTCCCCCGTCAACGGCCAAGGCGTCGTGGGCTCCGTGCTGCGCGTGTGCGCTCACGAGTACGCCACCGTCAACGTGACTTGCACGCAGACGCTCGATGACAGCTGGATCGCGCTCGACGACACCGGCCTGTTCCTGGACGAGGGCGCGCGCGTCAACGTGCAGCACACCGTCCTGGGTGCCGGCGCCAGCGCCACCGGCCTTGCCGGTGACCTGCTGGGCGACACCGCCAAGGTGACGATCGATACCGATTACTTGGGTGCCCGCGAACAGGTGCGCGACTTTAACTACGAGTTACGCCACCGCGGCCGCAAGACCGAGTGCGAGATCGACGCCAACGGCGTGCTGACCGGCACGTCCAAGAAGGTCTACCGCGGCACCATCGACCTCGTGCACGGCTGCAAAGGTGCCGTCGGCACCGAGCGCGAAACCGTGCTGCTGGCCAACAAGGGCGTCGACAACAAAACCGTTCCCGTCATCCTCTGCGACGAGGACGACGTCGCCGGCAACCACGGCGCCACCATCGGCCACGTCCGCGACGAGCAGCTGTTCTATCTCGCCTGCCGCGGCCTTGACCAAAACGCCGCCGAGGACCTGTTCATCCGCGCCAAGCTGGAGGACGCCGCGCTTTCCGCGACCGACGAGCGCACCCGAGCCGCCGTCGTCCGCCTGGGCAACAACTTGATCAATAACTTTGAGGAGGAGCTCGCATGATCGACACCGAGCACGTTAAATGCGACACCTGTACCGCACCGGAGCCTATGGAGCTCGACGCCAGCGACGAGGCCTCGCGCGGCTGGCCTACCGTCGACATCGAGACCAATCCCTACAAGGCGCAGTTCCCGCTGTTCCAGCAACACCCCGAGATCGCCTTCCTCGATAGTGCCGCCACCGCGCAGCGTCCCGCCTGCGTGCTCGACGCCGAACGCGACTTCTACCAGCGCATGAACGCCAACCCCCTGCGCGGCCTGTACTCACTGTCCGTCGAGGCCACCGAGGCCATCGCGAAGGTGCGCCAGCAGATAGCCGACCTCATCGGCGCTTCCCAGGCCAACGAGATCGTCTTCACCCGCAACACGAGCGAGTCGCTCAACCTGGTCGCCAAGAGCTTTGCGCCCACAGTGCTCGAGCCCGGTGACGAGGTCGTCATCACCATCATGGAGCACCACTCTAACCTGATCCCGTGGCAGCAGGTCTGCCGCGAGACCGGCGCCAAGCTCGTCTACCTCTACCCCACCAAGACCGGCCAGCTCACGACCGAGGAGGTTCTGTCCAAGGTGGGCCCCAAGACCAAGATCTTGGCCGTGGGTCAGGTTTCTAACGTGCTGGGCGTCGAGAACCCGGTCAAGAACCTCGGTAAGCTCGTACACAAGTACGGCGGCTATCTGGTCGTCGACGGCGCACAGTCACTGCCGCACATGCCGGTCAACGTGACCGATCTGGGCGCCGACTTCTTTGCCTTTAGCGCGCACAAGGCCATGGGTCCCATGGGCATTGGCGTGCTGTGGGGCAAGATGGACCTGCTGAACGCCATGCCGCCCATGCTCACCGGTGGCGAGATGATCGATTCGGTCACCGAGCAGGACGCCGTCTGGGCTCCCGTCCCCGAGAAGTTCGAGGCCGGCACGCAGGACGCCGCCGGCATCTTCGCCACAGGCGCGGCTCTTGATTACCTGGTCAACACGGTGGGCTACGAAAACATCCAGGCCCGTGAGAAGGCACTCGTCCACTACCTGATGGGCGAACTCATGCAGCTCGACTTTGTCCAGATCATCGGCTCCATCTATTGGGACAACCACCACGGCGTCGTCAGCTTTAACGTCAAGGGTATCCACCCGCACGACGTCGCGAGCATCATGGACATGGACGGCGTGTGCATCCGCGCCGGTCACCACTGCGCGCAGCCGCTGCTCACCTGGCTGGGCGTCGAGAACCTCGCCTGCTGCCGCGCCAGCGTGGCTTTCTACAACGACAAGGCCGACATCGACAAGTTCATCGCCGGCCTGCATCACGTTTGGAGCACGTTCAATGGGTAATCTGTACACCTCCACCACGTTTATGGAGCACAACTCGCACCCCGACTATAAGTACGAGATGGATGCCCCCACGCACGAGCACGACGGTATCAACCCCAGCTGCGGCGACGAGCTCACCTTGCAGCTGCGTGTCGAAAACGGCGTGATCGAGGAGGCCTCCTTTACTGGTCACGGCTGCGCCATCAGCCAGGCCAGCGCCGACATCATGGCCGATCTCATCACCGGCGAGACGGTCGAGGAGGCTCGTCGCCTGGCAGGGCTTTTCCTCGCCATGATCCGTGGCGAGCAGCTCTCCGAGGAGGACCTGGAAGATCTGGACGAGGCCGCCCAGCTCCAGGACATCTCGCACATGCCCGCCCGCGTCAAATGCGCCGAGTTAGCCTGGCGCACCCTCGACGGCATGCTCGAAGGGTAAACTAGCCAGTAGCGGATGCCCCAGATCAAAGGGTTTGATTGCCGAGCCGCCCAATACGGGCGGCTCGGTTTTTTTCATAACGTCTCGGACACACAAAGTTTGCGCGTCCGGCGCTCGCCCTGTCATTTACCGAACAGCCAGCCGCAAACACGGACGTTTTCCACAGTGTCAACGGCTAGCGACAGAGCCACGGGCACCCCAAGCAACGCCCCATGCCCCGTCCTGCTGGGCTCCGGTTCGCTTCGCGCCCGCCACAGACGGGTCCCATAGGGTGCGGCGTGCATTTTTGCGAGTTTTCAGCACGCCAAGTTGCGTGTATACGCATTGAAAGCGTTAATCAACGTCTCCAGGCACCCTTTTATATCGTTTTAGAACAAGCATCGTGGTCTCAGGGGTCACAAGCATGCGCTTTGGAGGCACATCGGCAGGCATAAATGGCTTCGGGACCCATATATTTCAAGATTACGGCGGTGCCGACAGCACCACGATGCTGAAAACTCCGCTTTTTGCACGGTGTGGACGGGGGTAGGCGCCGGTAAAACCGGACTGAGCCGTATTTTTATGCAAGACGGCAATCGTTCTATGCATATCAAGAAGTGCAGTCAGCGTACCAAGCATTTAGAACGCAGGTTGCGGCGCATGAACGACCCCAGCCGCGGTGCACAGGCAGCCCTACATCACGTTTCCGCCAGCCCGCATCGCCGCCCCCGTGCGGGTCCGCACAATACGAGAAACCGTACTTTTGCCAATCCCGGTATAGTGCTCAATCTGGCGCACCGTAAAACCGGCATCGTGCAATCCGAGAACAACACTATCGCGCCGCGCCGGCGATGCGGCTTTAACCCCGTCGAGCGGAACCCCGAGCCCCTTCGCCAACTTTTCGGCAAAGGCGTGGCGTTCCCACTCCGTCTCTTTCATATCGCACAGCGCTGGCTCGCCGCCGCCGGACATCGCTAGCGAATAGGCAATAAAGCCCTCGGCAGAACCAAAAAACTCAAGCACGCAAGAAGGATCGGAAAATCCCCTCGTGACATCAGCCGCATCACTGTCGTAAGCGCGCAGATGCTCCGCAAAGCTGCTCCAGGGATAACGCTCGATTAGGCTAATGCCCGCCTCCTGCGGATTGGCGTGCACGGAGCGAATAGCCTCCATCACCTGCCAGTCGGTATCGAGCGAGCGGCGCTCAAAACGCTCACGAAATAGGCAGCCCGCGCGCCCAGTACGCTTATTGAACCGACGAGCATACGTCAACAGTAGCCGCTGCATAGCAGCGCTCATTTTGTCCTCGTAATCCAAAAGCACCAGATCCACGTAGTCGCTCATGAGACACCACGCCACAATCGTCACCTGGGCATCGCGGCAGCAGTCGCGCATCAGTTCCAAAAACTCCCACCGGTCCTCGTCGCTCTCAAAGATCAACTGCCCGCCCATACCGCGGGCACAAACATGGTAAAAACCGGTGATCGTTTTCCAAACGCGCTGCACGGCACCCCCTTCAGCGGAATCAACTTGCGCCTTCCAATACACCACGATTGAAGCGTGCAATCAAAACAAACACGTAAAATGGCATCTGCGCACGGCAAATGGCAGTAAACAACCGGCGAACGGCACTTCAGCGCAGGTCGAACAATGCAACGTTTCCGCAAGCTGACCAAAAACGACAAATATGAGACACGCACTTCTGATGAATATATCTCATTTAAATCGTTTCAATTGAAAGTTCCGCGCTTCTCGCTACGAAAACTGAGCCGTTCGCCGAATATTCCGTGCATTTCGCGGTATTATAGGGGCTGCATGTCATGTCCCTTTCGAAGGGTCGCCCGGCAATCGCCAGCCACGGCCCCCAGACGGGACGCCAACACGATAGAGAGGAGAGGCATGCAGTACTCACAGGAAGTGGAGAACATGTGCCCCGTTGCCAAGGGTGCATACCACGGCCCCGCACCCATCCCCGAGGAGGGCAAGTGGGTCCAGGCTAAGGAGATTTCCGACATCTCCGGTCTTACGCACGGTGTGGGTTGGTGCGCACCTCAGCAGGGCGCCTGCAAGCTCACGCTGAACGTCAAGGACGGCATCATCGAGGAGGCCCTCGTTGAGACCATCGGCTGCTCGGGCATGACCCACTCTGCCGCCATGGCTTCCGAGATCCTTCCCGGTAAGACCATCCTCGAGGCCCTCAACACCGACCTCGTCTGCGACGCCATCAACGTTGCTATGCGCGAGATCTTCCTGCAGATCGTTTACGGCCGCAGCCAGACCGCGTTCTCCGAGGGCGGCCTGCCCGTGGGCGCCTCCCTCGACGACCTCGGCAAGGGCCTTCGCTCTCAGGTCGGCACCATGTTCGGCACCAAGGCCAAGGGCGCTCGTTACCTCGAGCTCGCTCAGGGCTACGTCACCCGCATGGCTCTCAACGACAAGAACGAGATCATCGCGTTCGAGTTCCTGAACCTCGGTAAGTTCACCGATGCCGTCAAGGCTGGCAAGACCCCCGAGGAGGCCATCGCTGGCGCTATGGGCCACTATGGTCAGTGGGAGAACGCTGCCAAGTACATCGACCCGCGCACCGACGAGGAGACCCACTCCGTCGCCAGCGTGTTCCCGGTTCACGAGTAGAAAGGGAGGGAAATAACTATGACTGTTACGTTCGAAGGTTACGAGCGCCGCGCTGACAAGATCAACAAGTGCCTCGCCGACAACGGCATCGCCTCCCTCGAGGAAGCTCTGCAGATCTGCACCGACAAGGGCTTCAACCCGCGTGAGATCGTCAACAACACCCAGTCCATCGCCTTCCAGAACGCCGAGTGGGCCTACACCCTCGGCTGCGCTCTCGCTGTCAAGCGTGGCGCCAAGACCGCTTCTGAGGCTGCCGCCATCATCGGCGAGGGCATCCAGGCCTTCACCGTTCCCGGCTCCGTCGCCGAGGACCGCAAGGTCGGTCTGGGCCACGGCAACCTGGGCGCTATGCTGCTCTCCGACGACACCGAGTGCTTCGCCTTCCTGGCTGGCCATGAGTCCTTCGCTGCCGCTGAGGGCGCTATCGGCCTGGCTCTGAACGCCAACAAGGCTCGCAAGAAGCCGCTGCGCGTTATCCTCAACGGTCTGGGCAAGGACGCCGCTCAGATCATCGCCCGCATCAACGGCTTCACCTACGTGAAGACCCAGTTCGACTACTTCACGGGCGAGCTCAAGGTCGTCGAGACCATCCCCTACTCCGATGGTCCCCGCGCCGCCGTCAACTGCTACGGCGCCGACGACGTCCGCGAGGGCGTTGCCATCATGTGGCACGAGAACGTCGACATCTCGATCACCGGCAACTCCACCAACCCGACGCGCTTCCAGCACCCTGTCGCTGGCACCTACAAGAAGGAGCGCCTCGAGGCTGGCAAGAAGTACTTCTCCGTCGCTTCTGGTGGCGGCACTGGCCGTACCCTGCACCCGGACAACATGGGCGCCGGCCCTGCCTCTTACGGCATGACCGACACCATGGGCCGTATGCACTCCGACGCCCAGTTCGCCGGTTCTTCCTCCGTGCCTGCGCACGTCGACATGATGGGTCTCATCGGCATGGGCAACAACCCCATGGTTGGTGCCACCGTCGCCTGCGCTGTCGCCGTCGAGGAGGCCCTCAAGGCCTAATCGCGCCCGCGCGATGCTCATATCGTTGAGCTTTGGAGCCGCTACCCACCCGGGTAGCGGCTCTTTTTTGTCCCTCCCTCAGTTGCGGTGAAATAGTTCCTAAACAGCCGCCCCATCCTTCCAAACAGGAACTATTCCACCGCAACTTCTTAGCGGTCCTCCCGGTATACCAGTTGCGAGTAAATACAGGCCATCTGACTGCTCCAGAAGCCTTGTGAGTCCCAATTTCACCGCAACTTATTGAGAAGACTATGTTGGGCGATAAAGCATCGGTAACGCCCACCTTCCATTTTGGCCCTTTACCGAATACCTATGTCTTCACGATACCTTTGCCGATCACCCGTGCGACAATGCGCGAACGAGAAAGGAATCCTATGGAATCAACTGATGTACTGGTAATCGGATCGGGCATTGCGGGCCTTTGCGCCGCTATAGAAGCAGCACGCGCGGGCGCGACCGTTGCTATCGCAAGCGCCGGCAAGACCATGAGCGGATCGAGCTTCTTCCCGGGCACCTGGGGCCTCGGCCTTATTGGACCCGTCGACGAAGATGACGAACAAGACCTCATCGACACCATCCAGACCGTCGGCGGCGGCGTTGCCGACCCCGAGCTCGTCCAGACGTTCGTCCACGGCATTCCCCAAGCGATTGACTGGCTCGAACAGAATCTGGGCGTAGAACTCCAGCACCCGCAAAGCGCCGAGAGCGCCCAGCAAAAACAATTTATCCCCTGCTTCGACCACAAGACGCGTATGTGGCGCGGACTCACCCGCAAGCCCCTTGAGGACGCGTGTACGGCCCAGATCGAGTCTCTCGGCATTCGCCTGCTCCCCCGCCACGAGCTTATAGACCTTGTTGAGGACACGACCGGAAAGATTGTCGGCGCCGTGCTCTACGACCGCGCAAACGAGCATCTTGCGTCTATGGCAGCCAAGGCCACTATCATCGCTGCGGGCGGCACGGGCGGACTGTTCGAGCGCAGCCTCACTTCCGCCGATGTACTTAGTTCCTCGCAGGCCATCGCACGGGCGCACGGCGCATCCCTTACCAATATAGAATTCATGCAGATGATGCCCGGCTTCATTGAGCCTAAGCGCAACCTGGTCTTTAACGAAAAGACCTGGCGCTACGTTAAGTTCGACCAGCCAGTTGAAATCGCTGATGACAAGCTGGACGATCTGCTTGAGCAACGCTCCGGATATGGCCCCTTCACTTCGCGCCTGGCTTCCCGCACCATCGATCTTGCCATCGATCAAGCAGGCGCCGAAGGCCTAGCGCTCCACTACGACTTCCCCCGCGAGGATGTCCCCGAGTTTGTGCAGACCTTTGCCACTTGGCTGCAAGACGAGCACGGCATCGCGCCGACCGACGAGATGCGCGTGGCGATGTATGCCCACGCCGCCAACGGCGGTATCAAAATCGACAAGACCGCGTATACGGGCGTTGAGGGCCTCTACGCTTGCGGCGAGGCGACAGGCGGCATGCACGGCGCTGACCGCATCGGAGGCCTGTCGAGCGCCAATGGCATCGTATTCGGGCGCATCGCAGGCGCATCAGCGGCTCGAGCAGCGCTGGGCGCTTCCGAGGCGGCCGCCCCGATGGATACCGCCCTCCCCCAGTATGGAATTGCTACAGCAGACGCTGAGCGCCTGACCCGCAGCCTCAAACACACAATGAGCACCTACTGCATGATCAACAGGACCGAAGCGGGTCTAACCAAGGCGCTGCAAGAGCTTGAAAGCCTGCAAGACAAGGCCATGGCGCTGAGCAAGCCACATGCCAATGACAGCGAGATCGCAGCCCTCGCCCGCCTGCAATCGCAGATTCAGCTGGCAACGGAGATGGTCAAAGCCATGCGCAAACGAACCGAAAGTCTCGGATCCCATTATCGAGCGAATTAAACTGGACGCCTATCTAACGCAGAACACAACTAATCGATATCCATGGGTCCCGTGAGCTCGAAGTGACACAGGGCCCATTCGTGTCCGCACGACAGCGTATCCTTATTCTGAATACAGAGCGGGCAAAGCCCGCATAGACAATAGGCCAGCGAGGAGGAGATATGGATAGTAGAAATATCGAGAAGTGGCGTGTCGAACTTGATAGCTACGCCAATGTGGAAGACGGAGTTGAGTATTGGCTCGCACGCGATTTAATGGAACCTATGGGATACACTCGATGGGAGAACTTCGCCGAAGTTGTTAAGAGGGCAAAAGTCTCGTGCGAAACAAACAAAACTCCAGTTGATTCCCATTTTCGTGACACCACGAAAATGGTAACTGCCGGTGTCGCCGCTCGCGCGGTTAAAGACTACAAACTTACGCGCTATGCATGCTATTTAATCGCCCAGAACGGAGATTCAAACAAGCCAGAGATCGCACTCGCCCAGGCATACTTTGCCGTGCAGACGCGCCGCCAAGAGCTCATAGAGCAGCGCTTCGCAGAGATTCAGCGCTTGCAGGCGCGGCACGCGCTATCCGATTCAGAGAAACAGCTCTCGGGTATTGCGTTCAAACGCGGCGTGGACTCCAAAGGATTCGCGATCATCAAGTCGAAGGGCGATGAAGCGTTATTCGGCGGCAGAAGCACGGCGGAAATGAAGCAGCAGCTCGGCGTACCCAAGAGCGCGGCATTGGCGGACAGGTTAGCCGATGTCCTCATCAAAGCAAAGGACCTTACGAACTCGATGACTGCTTTCAACGCAGAGGAACACGACCTGTACGGTCTGGACCAGATCAAGCAAGAGCACGTCGAGAACAACACAAGCGTGCGTGGCAGCCTCATCGACCGCGGAATTGTCCCCGAAAATCTACCACCTGCCGAGGACACAAAGAAGCTCGAGCGTCGCGTGAAGGCAGACGAGAAGAAACTCAAGGAGGGTACTGACGGCTTTGCCGATCCACAGGGTAGACTCGATTTGTAAATCTTCCGGGCTACTTTGGTGGGCCATCAGGGGGTCAGCTTGCTGCGCAGGCGGCCGCTGCGGCGCCAAGGCGCCTTGCGCGCTGCGCTGGCAAACGCTTACGCGTTTTCTCAGCTCCGCGCCCTTTCGGGTTCGACCCCATGCGAGGTCAACAAAAAAGCGACCAGCCGAAGCCAGTCGCTTTTACAATCTTTGGGTGGGCCGTCAGGGGTTCGAACCCTGGACCTTGGGATTAAGAGTCCCCTGCTCTACCAACTGAGCTAACGACCCGATATCAACACGAAGCAAGAACTGGGGTGGGTAAAGGGACTCGAACCCTCGACCTACGGGACCACAACCCGTCGCTCTAGCCAACTGAGCTACACCCACCGTGTCCTGTGCGCTTCGCGCTCGACTATTATTGCAAGGAACGCCATGCGATGCAAGCCCCAATTTTCAAGAATTTTGAAAAGAGTTTTTCAAGCTCGTTTCGAGCAATTCCCACCCTTTTCATAGGAGTAAACTTGCCCCACTGCAAACCCTCGAAAGGACCGTCATGAAAGAACTCTCCAATCGCACGGCAACATTCACCGATTCGGTCATCCGCCGCATGACGCGCATCTCCAATAAGTACGGTGCCGTCAACCTCTCGCAGGGCTTCCCTGACTTCGACCCTCCGGCGCAGTTGCTCGAGAGCCTCAGCACCATCGCGACCGACCCCAAGCCGCTCTATCACCAGTACTCCATCACCTGGGGCTCCCAGGCCATGCGCGAGGCGCTCGCGGCCAAGCAGGAGCACTTTATGGGCATACCGATCAACCCCAACGAGAACATCGTAGTCACCTGCGGCTCCACCGAGGCCATGATGGCCGCCATGATGACGGTCACGAACCCCGGCGACAAGGTCGTCATCTTCTCGCCGTTCTACGAGAACTACGGCGCCGACACGATCCTTTCGGGTGCCGAGCCTATCTACGTGCCGCTCAACCCGCCCACATTCGACTTTGACCGCGAGACGCTCGAGGCGGCCTTCCGCGACAACGACCCCAAGGCCATCGTCCTGTGCAACCCTTCCAACCCTTGCGGCAAGGTCTTTACGCGCGAGGAGCTCACCTTTATCGCCGACCTCTGCAAAAAGTACGACGCCTACTGCATCACCGACGAGGTGTACGAGCACATCGTCTACGCGCCCCACGAGCACGTCTATATGGCCACGCTGCCCGGCATGTTCGAGCGAACCATCAGCTGCAGCTCGCTGTCCAAAACCTACTCCATCACCGGCTGGCGTCTGGGCTACACCATCGCCCCGGTCCAGATCACCGAGCGTATCAAGAAGGTCCACGACTTCCTCACCGTGGGCGCCGCCGCTCCCCTGCAGGAAGCTGTCGTCACCGCCCTCAACTTCGACGACAGTTATTACCAAGAGGTCCTCGACCTCTACACCGCCAAGCGCGAACTGTTCTGCCAGGGGCTCGATAGCATCGGTCTTGAGCATAACGTGCCGCAGGGCGCCTACTACGTCATGATGGACATCTCTGAGTTTGGCTATGACAGCGACCTCGAATTCTGCGAGGACCTCGCGTCTAAGGTGGGCGTGGGCGCCGTGCCCGGCTCGAGCTTCTTCCGCGAGCCCGTCAACCATCTGATTCGTTTCCACTTTGCCAAGCGGGACGAGACGCTTAATGCGGCACTGGAGAACCTCAAGTCGCTACGTGATAAAATCAAGCCGCGCGGGTAAGGACGGCCCGGCAACTAAAGCAACCAAAGAAGCCCGCACCACCCGCCGCGTTGCGAGGCTTCTTTTTATAGCGCTTTCTTAAATGGTTTAGAGCTCTATACTTTAGTCACGGAGCAACTCATCCCAGAGAGAGGAATACTATGGCAGAACAGCAGCTTATCGGAGCACTCGAGGCCGGCGGCACCAAGATGGTCTGCGCCACGGGCTATGCAGACGGTACGGTCCTGGAGCGTGAGCAGATAGCGACCACGACCCCGCAGGAGACCGTTGAGGCCGTCAATGCATGGTTTGCCGACAAGGGCATCGCTGCGCTGGGCATCGGCGCCTTTGGCCCCACCGCAGTCAACCCTGCCTCGCCCCAATACGGCAAGATCCTGGAGACGCCCAAAACGGCATGGCGCTACTTCGACCTGCTGGGCACCATCCAAAACGAGCTCAATATTCCCTGCGGCTACGACACCGACGTCAACGTTGCCTGTTTGGGCGAGGTCACCTTTGGTTGCGCCCAGGGCCTCACGGACGTCGTCTACCTGACCATCGGCACTGGTGTGGGCGCCGGCGTGCTCTCGGGCGGTAAGCTCGTGCATGGCATGATGCATCCCGAGGCCGGCCACATCCTGGTCACACGTGACCCGCGCGACACCATCGGCGAGCACAGCGCCTGCCCCTTCCACGACAACTGCCTCGAGGGCCTCATCGCCGGCCCTGCCGTTAAAAAGCGCTGGGATGGCAAGAGCGCCGGAGACATGGCCGATGACCCGGAGGCCATGGACCTGCTCGCAGGTTACCTGGCACAGGCGCTCATGACCTACACGCTGTGCTATGCCCCGCAGAAGATCATCATCGGCGGTGGCGTGGCCGACCACACCCCCATCGTGCCGCTCGCACGCAAAAAGTGTGCCGAGATGCTCAACGGCTATATCGTCACGCCCGAGGTCAACGACATCGATTCCTATATTGTCAACAACAGCCTCGAGGGCAAGCAGGGCATCATGGGTTGCCTTGCCCTGGGCGCACAGGCGCTCCAGTAAAGGACACCACAACGGCGCGGCGTAGCCAAGCTCGCAAAACGCCCGGACAACGCCGTCACGCCCCGCAGAGGCCCTCAAACGCACAAGGCCGCCTAGGACAAGCAAAACGTCCTAGGCGGCCTTTTTGGTACATATCAGCGATCGTAAGAGATATCGAAGCGCGACGCCTGTCGTCGCCCCGCAGCAGTCGATCATCACATCGGTAATCATGCCGGCGCGACCGGGCACAAAAAGCTGGATCGTCTCGTCGATAGAGGGAACGAGCAACAGGAACACCGCCGTGGGCAGCAGCACATCAAACGTGCGCCGGCCTTCGAGGTCAAAGGCGTGCGTCGCCAAGATGCCAAGCACCATGTACTCGGTAAAATGAGCGCACTTGCGCACGACGAAGTTGGTCACCCACTCGTATGGAAGCCCCAGGGCCTGCAAAAAGCCGCGAATGGATTCCATGATCGACAAGCTCAACGAACCAGACCCCGTACCGGGAACCAGCGAATTGCCCCAAATGATGAGCACCATGGCGCAGGCGGCAAGCGCCCATTTTCGATCGACCTTAACCATGCGGCAATTATGCCTCCGCGCGCAGCGGTGTAAAGCTGGCGGTACCGCCCTCGATAACGCTCAGATAGGCACGGCCCGTGCGCTTGACGGCCGCAGACTCCAGACGGTTGATCTCTTCCTCGAGAATCTGATTGACGCGCTCATGGCGACGGTTTTCCATGACGCCGGCAGCGATAGCCTCGGCGCGCTCGATACCCTCGCGCGAGATACGCGCGGTATCCTCGGGAAGCACGGAGCTGTGGCGGCCGACATAGACGGGAGCAACCGAGACAGGTGAGGCTGCAGGCGTGGGCACCGCCACGGGGGCGGGCTCGGCAACCTCGTCCATGATCGCCATGGCGGCGGCCCACATGTCCTCGTGGCCCGAATAATCGGCCATGGGGACATCTTCCTCGAGGGAGGCATCGGGAAGACTGTCGGTATCCACGCGATCCTGGGTATCGATAGACGCAGTGATGGCGGCGGGCTCGTCCAGATCGGAGAGATCCACACCCTTGGCATCGGAAATGATGGGCATGCTGGCGAGCTTGGCGTTGTACGGCGCCGCCTCCGCGGCCTGCATTTGGGCCGAAGCGCCCCAAAGCGAGCTTTCGGCAGCTCGGCGAGCGGCAATGGTCTCCTCATCGACAGCCAGGGGCTCATCGGCAAAGGGGTCGGCGACAGGAGCCGCCTGAGCTGCGCTCTGTTGGCCGGCCGAAGCAGCCGACGCGGCAGAGGCGTACGCAGCCGACGACGCGCCGTTATAGGCGGCATTGTTGGCGGCGTTGGCTACAAGCGCCACGAAGGCTGCGGTGCTGCCCGCAGGGGCGGCGTGAGAGCCCGAGACGGCGCGTGCGGCAGCGGCAATGTCATCGCGATTGTAAGAACCGGTCTTTCCACCGTTGGTGAGCTCGTCGATTGCGACCTGGTAGACATCGCGCGAACGCACGGGATCGCAGCTGACCGGGGAATCGTCATCGAGCATACTGTCGATCATAGACCAGGCCTCGGCCTCATCCATGGCGTTAGCCGCGCGCGCGATGGTGGGAACGCCATCGTCGGTGTGGCGGTGCTGGAACGCACCGGTCAGGCCGGAGAGAAATGCGGAAGAGGGCTGTGCGGCATTGGCCTGGTCGGCCGGGACCGCAGGCTGAGGCGCCGCCCCCTGCTGCTGCGCGGGAATCGAGGCGGTCTTGAACTCGTTATGGGTCCGGCCAAACTGAGCGGCGCCGCCCACGGCATCGGGCTCAAACAGGCGGCCATCATGCTCAGCGCGATACTCGGAGATGCCCAGCGAGGCTGCGTAGATGCCCACGCCCGCCACCGCACCAACGGCAAAGGGAACAGCGCCCGCGACAACCGTCTCATTAACCGACGAGAACGGCAACGTCGCGGCATACATCACCACGGGGGCGGCAAGGCCGATCCCGCAGGAAAGTCCGGCAAGGACTGCTCGTTGTGTTGCATCAGAAGAAGCCATGAGCTCTCCCCATCTTCCAGCACCCAAATCGCATCATTTAGTTGGCTGCGCGAGAGAAGATGAAGCGGGACATGCGTCCCAAAGCAACGGTATATGGTTCGTTTCATCTGCGTTTTCCGTCGCGAAGCTTAAAAGTTATTATGCGAAACCGACCCTCCGATTGCAAGCGATGAGGCCGGATTATGGCTCGAAAACTGCTGCTTGTCGGTCATAAGGTCAAAAAATGTTGCCGAGTGGCGCCGTAAAGAAAGGGCCGGGGCATAAACCCCGGCCCGATTGCCCGTTCTTATGGCGATATAGCGTGCGGCTTTTGGTCTAAAACGTCTGCTCGTAGTCGCTGTGCTTTTTGGCCGAACGCACCAGGAACTCCTGGTTGGTGTTGGTGCCCTTAAGGCCCTTAATAAACGACGCCGCCGCGCGCTCGGTGTTGTTCATACCGGCGAGGATGCGACGCAGGCCAAAGACAAACGGGCGCATCTGCTCGTCGACCAGCAGGTCCTCGTTGCGCGTACCGGAGGCAACGGGGTCGATGGCCGGGAAGATGCGGCGATCGGCAAGATCGCGGTCGAGCTTGAGCTCCATGTTACCTGTGCCCTTGAACTCCTCAAAGATGACCTCATCCATCTTGGAGCCGGTGTCGATAAGGGCGGAGGCGAGGATGGTGAGCGAGCCGCCGTTTTCGATATTGCGGGCTGCACCCAGGAAACGCTTGGGCGGATAGAGAGCTGCCGAATCGACGCCGCCCGAAAGGATACGGCCCGAGGCGGGTGCCGCCAGGTTGTAGGCGCGGGCAAGACGCGTGATGGAGTCGAGCACCACCACGACATCGCCGCCCAGCTCCACGATGCGCTTGGCGCGCTCGATAACGAGCTCGGCCACGCGGGTGTGGTTGTCTGCGGGCATATCGAAGGTCGAGGCCACGACCTCGCCCTTGATGGAGCGCTGCATATCGGTGACCTCTTCGGGGCGCTCGTCGACGAGCAGGCAGATGAGGTGCACCTCGGGGTTGTTGATCGAGATGGACTGGCAGATCTTCTTAAGGATCGTTGTCTTGCCGGCCTTGGGCGGCGACACAATCAGGCCACGCTGGCCCTTGCCGATCGGCGACACGATATCGATGGCGCGACCGGTGATGGAATCCTTGCCATGCTCCATGCGCAGCGGCTCGTTGGGATAGACCGGGGTAAGGTCGCCGAACTTGGGGCGGTTGCGGATCTGCTCGGGATCCATGCCGTTAACGGTCGTGATCTTGGCGAGGCCGGCTCGCTTGTCGCCGCCGCGCGAGGGGCGCAGCGAACCCTCGATGACATCGCCCGTGCGCAGGCGTGCGGAGCGGATGAGGTAAGCGGGGACGAAGGCATCTTCGTTGGACTTCATGTAACCGTGGGCATGGATGATGCCGGAGCTGTCCGGGCGAATCTGCAGGATGCCCTTAATATCGCGGAAGCCCTCGGCCTTCGCGGCGGTCGTGTAGATCTCCTCGACAAGCTCGGCCTTCTTCTTGCCGGCCGTCTCGATCTCGAACTCTTTTGCCTTCTCGCGCAGCTCGGCGACCTTCATGGCCGCAAGCTCCTCGCGCGAAAGCGTGGGCTCGGTGGGGGCGGCGTTGCGCTCCCTGTTGCGCTGTTTGCGGTCGCGCTGACGGCTGCGGCGGTCGTTGTTGCGATCGTCCTTGCGGTCGTTGCGCTCGTCGCTGCGCTTGTGCTGACGACGGTTGGGGCGGGCGCCCTCTTCGGTCTCGACGCCCCCGTCGGCTGCGGGTGCATCGGTGCCGGACGGAGCCTCGCCCTCCGCCTTGGCGTCGGCGTTGGCATGGGCGCTGGGATCGGCGTCGCCCTGCTGCTCGGCAGCCTTTGCCCTCGCGGACTTCTTGCGCGTACGCTTGGGCTTCTCAGTTGCCGGCTGGTCGACGTTCTCGGCCTCGGAAGCGGCATCGGCGGTAGCCTGGGAGGACTTGTCCTCGACGGACTTGGCCTCGGCGTCGACTTTGGCCTTCGCCTTCGTCGAGCGCTTTGCCGCGGTGCGACGGCTACGGCCGGGGCGGACATCGGCGGGCTCGGCATCGGCAGATGCGGGAGCCTCGGTGGACGGAGCGTCCTGGACCCAGGAATCGGCCGCGGCCGTAGACTCGGCCGTCACCGCTGCACCCTGGGCAGCAGCTGCTGCGGCAGCGGCTTTCTCGGCCTCAACATACGCCTTGGGCTTGCGGCCGCGACGATGCGGGCGCAGAGCCGGATCAACGACGGGAACCTCGTTGACCTCAGCGTGCACGACGGGCTCGGCGGAGGAAGCGCCCTCCCCTGCCGCAGAACGAGCCGGAGCTTCAGCGACCTCAGGAGTCAGCTGCTCGACGGGTTGCTGCGTCTTGGCTGCCGCACGGCGACGCGTGCGCTGTGCCGGCTTCTCGGCCGACTGTTCGGCAGCAGGAGCCTCGGGGGCGACCGGCGCAGCGAGCTCAGTCAATGCCGCGGCCTCGCGCTCGGCAGCGCGACGGCGGGCACGCACAACCTGGGCCTCGCTAATCTGCGCCAGTGCACGGGCCTGCGCGACCTCATCGGAAATGGGGACCGAAGCATCGGCGGCAACGGGCCGCTTCGCGCGCGTGGTGCGCGTCGTACGACGCTTGGGCTTTTCGGCATCCTCGCCGTCCGCAGCAGGCTTGGCCACACGACGCGTGCGCTTAGGCTTAGCGGGAGCAGCCTCCTCGCTAGCAACGGGCGTGGTGGGCGCGGCGGCCTTAGGCGCCTCGGGGGCCGAGACCTGCGCCGGCGCGGACAGCACGGCCTGGTCCGACGTAACCGGTGCAGCGGGAGCCGTTTGCGTCGTCGTTATTTCGTTTTCTTGTTGTTGATCAGACACAGTGTTTGCTCAACTTTCTTTTCAAGCCCTGTGATCACATGCTCCCTGCATAAACCTTCAGGGCGGCTAAACAGTCTAGCTCCGTCCAAAAAGCGACGAGCATCATTGATCTGTATCGAGATGATTGCGTCAAATACGCAGCGTTAGTGTAACACAACCGCCGCCACCTGCAACTTAGTCATCGGGGGCGTTCTTAAACGACTAGTCAAAAGGAACACTCTTTACAAAGTTCCGGCGCACACCATCGCCACATCATAAGCTGCGGTGAAATAGTTCCCAAATCCCGGCCGACACCTCTCAAGCAGGAACCATTCCACCGCAACTCATAAGAAGAAGGCAGGTCAAGCCTCAAGCATCGAGAAAACGGAACAGCTAAGGGGCAAAGGCATCGGCCCCAAGATCGACACGCCACGAAACGCGCCTATCTACTACGCATACCCCCGGACCCCTGACCATACCCTTGTTTTTTCAAAAACAGCGAGTCCGCTACCTGCGGTTTCAATATTGCGATTTTCGGCGTGGTTCGGGGTACGTACTTAAACGTAGTAGATGCCCCCGATTCTTAGCAGAAGGTATCCCACCGCTCCTCCACAGGACAAAAATGATCCGTTTTCCTCCATCCCCTAGGGTCATTTTCAAAACTATGACGGTTTACTACGATGAATCGCTCAACCACGATCATGCCAAAACCCGAAAAAATAAAACCCCAGCTAGATGGCTTGCACTTTTCGGTGAAAAGCCCATGTGATTGGAATCCCTCGATTCATCGTAGTAAACCGGTATAGTTGCGATTTGATAGCATTTTCCAGCAAACCAAACAGTCTCGAAAAATGCAAAAAACCCGACCTCCGCATGGGAGATCGGGCTTAGAAGGCTCAGTTAAACCAAACCAACGCAGTCAAACGACCAGCGCTTACATCTGCTCGGGAGCAGAAACGCCAACGAGGGTAAGCACCAGGGCGAGCGTCACGCGGACGGCGTCGCAAGCGGCCAGACGGGCGCGCGAGAGCTCGGGGTCGACGGGACGGCCCTCGCTCGGCAGAACCTGGCAGGCAGCGTAGAAGCTGTGGAAGTCGCCGGCGAGCTCCTCGGCAAAGTGCGTCAGGCGGAACGGGGCGCGATCGCGAGCGCAGCTACCGATGAGGTCGGTGAGCTCGTTGAGCTTACGCGAAAGGGCAAGCTCGGTCGGGTCGGTCAGCAGCGAGTAATCGACGTTCTCGCCAATAGCCTTCTCGGCGACGGCCTTCATGCCCATCTCGGCGGCCTGCTCGGCGGTAACGTCGGCGGCACGGCGCAGGATGGAGCACACGCGAGCGTGAGCGTACTGCACGTAGTACACCGGGTTGGAGTTGTCGCGCTTCTTGACGGCCTCAATGTCGAAGTCGACCATCTGGTTGGAGCTCTTGGAGATGAGCGTGTAGCGGGCGGCGTCAGAGCCGACCTCGTCGACGAGTTCCTGCAGGGTCACCATGGTGCCCTTGCGCTTGGACATGCGGACGGGCTTGCCGTTGCGCAGCAGGTTGACGAGCTGGCCCAGCAGAACCTCAAACTTGCCGGGATAGCCAAGAGCGTCACAGACGCAGCGGACGCGCTCGATGTAGCCGTGGTGGTCGGCGCCCCAGATGTCGATGACGTGGTCGACGCGCTGGAACTTATCCCAGTGATAGGCAACATCGGAGGCGAAGTAGGTGTACTCGCCATCGGACTTGATCAGGACGCGGTCCTTATCATCGCCCAGATCGGTGGAGCGGAACCACAGGGCGCCGTCCTTGGTGTAGAGATAGCCCATCTTGTCGAGCTTCTCAAAAGCGCGGTCGACGGCGGAGGTGCCGGCGGTCTCGCCCTCGGTGTCCTTCACGTACAGAGAGCGCTCGGAGAACCAACGATCGAAGTCGCAGTTAACGGCGTGGCAAAGGTCGCGCATGTTGTCGACCATCTTTACGTAGCCGCGCTCGCGGAAGCTCTCCATGCGCTCCTGCGGATCGGCGTTGACCCACTTATCGCCATCGGTGCGCCAGAACTCGGCAGCCTCGTCGATGATGTAGTCGCCGCCGTAGGAGTCCTTGCCCAGAGTCTCGGCAAAGTTATCTTGATACGGATGGGTCTCGGGATGCTCGTCGCTCTCGTCGGCAACAAAGGCGTCGCGGTCGGCGATCAGAAGCTTGTGAGCCTCGTCAATATCCACGCCTTGCTTGGCGATAATGTCGGCAAGCTGCATATAGCGCGTGCTGATGGAGTTGCCGAAGGTGTTCATCTGAGAGCCGTGGTCGTTGATGTAGAACTCACGCTGGATGTCGTAACCGGCGTGGTCCATCACACGGCAAAGGGAGTCGCCCAGAGCGGCCCAGCGGCCATGACCGATGTGCATGGGGCCGACGGGGTTGGCGGAGACGAACTCGACCTGAGTCTTCAGGCCGCCACCGACGTTGGACTTAGCGAAGTCCATACCCTTCTCGCGTGCCTCGCCAAAGATGGCGTTCTTGACGGCGACGGAGAGGTAGAAGTTGATGAAGCCAGGACCGGCGATCTCGACCTTCTCGATTGCGGGGTCCTCGGGCATATGGGCGACGACGGCCTCGGCGATCTTGCGCGGGGCACAATGAGCCAGCTTGGCGGACTTCAGGGCCATGGTGGAGGTCCACTCGCCATGAGAAGTGTCAGCCGGTCGCTCGATAGCGCAATCGTCAAGTTCAAATGCGGAAAGGTCGCCGGCCTCCTGGGCCGCAGCAAGCGCAGCGCGTACCAGCTCTTCAATCTTCTCGGGCATAGATCCTCCTTGTGTTAAAGCCCTCGAGCTCTTGGTCACTCGTAGGGCAAAAGCCAGAGTTTGTAGCACTCTATCACAAGCGGTAGCTACTGTCGCAGGGTAAAGCTAATAGATATTGCATATGCACAAAAATGACTACCGCTCTTGCGCGGCTGTACAAAGTTGGCGGTTTGCCTGCAGTTTATACACGTTCTGGAAATGCATAAACGTATGGATAAGCTGTTCTATATATCGAATACTCTAACCTATCGGAGTTGTGTGCTTTTCCTGCATAAAGTAATGGTTTGTGCACGTCAGCGTGGTATTCTTAACATACACAAATTCGTATAAGTTGGAGGTAGCATGTTCTCAATCGGTCAACACGTCATTCATCCGGGTCAGGGAGTCTGCACCGTCGTCGGTTTTAGGGACGACACGCCACAGCCCATGTTGCTGCTCGAGACCAAGCAGGGACATGCGCAGACGATTCTCATGTACCCCGTGGCGCAGGCCGACCGTCTGCATGCCGCTATCTCCCAGCAAGATGCAGAGCACCTGCTGAGCCACTACGATGAGTTGGAGTGCGACACCTTTACCGAGCGCAATAGCTCGCTCGAGGAGACGCACTTTAAGCAGCAGCTCAAGCTGGGCGCGCCCGAGACGGTTCGCGTGGCAAAAACCATGATGCACCGTATTCGCCAGGCCGAGGAAGCAGATAAAAAGCCCAGCTCCTACTACATGCGCGTACTCAAGGAGGCCAAGCGCCGCTCCATCGAGGAGTTCGCCGTGGCCCTGGGCGTCACCGAAGAGGCCGCCGAAGCCCGCCTAGCCCAAGCCGCCCTCAACTAACCCATCCGCACCAAAAACCACCACAAAGGGGACAGGCACCTTTGTGGTGGTTTTCTTGTTCTAGTAGTATTCATTCTTATCGATACCCACGAGCACAAGGAGTCTCTTATGGCAGAGCCGTTTACCGCCGGAATCACCCGCGACCGCGCGTTCGAACTGCTCAATGAGCACAACAAGGACCCGTTCCATATCACCCATGGCGAGACGGTCGAGGGCACTATGCGCTACTTTGCGCGCGAGTTCGACCCCGAGAACGAGGAGTTTTGGGGCATCGTCGGTCTGCTGCACGACCTGGATTGGGAGGAGCATGAGGACGACCCCATTAACCACACCATCTATGCTGCCGAGATTCTTGAGGGCGAAGGTGCGTCTCCCGAGCTCATTCGCGCCATCCAGACGCACACGTCGGACTTCAACACCTCACTACCCAAGCCCGAGCTGCAGATGGAAAAGATCCTGTTTGCCTGCGATGAGCTCACCGGCCTGATCGGCGCTGCCGTCATCATGCGCCCGAGCAAGAGCGTTATGGACTTTACGACCAAGTCGCTCAAGAAGAAGTTCAAGGACAAACGCTTTGCCGCCGGCTGCTCGCGCGACGTGATTTCGCAGGGCGCCGAGATGTTGGGCTGGGAGCTCCCCGAGCTCTTTGACCGCACCATCGCGGCCATGCAGTCCTTCGCCCCCGACCGAGATACCTTCCAGGCCTAACCGTCAACGCCACCTAAAACCACCACAAAGGGGACAGGCACCTTTGTGGTGGTTTTTGTTTGCGCGGGCGTTAGGGACGGACCTGGCCGGTGCCGCGGAGCTTGTATTTGTAGGTGGTGAGGGCCTCGGCGGCAAAGGGGCCACGGGCGTGGAGTTTTTGGGTCGAGATGCCGATCTCGGCACCCAGGCCAAACTCGCCGCCGTCAGTGAAGCGAGTGCTGGCGTTGGAGTACACGGCCGAGGCATCGACAGCATCGAGGAAGCGCTCGCAAGCATCCGTATCCTCGGCAACGATGGCCTCGGAGTGCATCGTGCCGTAGCGGTTGATGTGTGCGATGGCCTCGTCCTCGTTTGCCACGACCTTCACGCTCATCTCGAGCGCCAGGTACTCGCGACCCCAGTCCTCCTCAGTCGCGGCGACGTAGTCATCGCCCTCCACAAGCCCGGCATCGGCGCATGCGGCGCAGGTTGCCTCGTCGCCGTGAATCAGCACGCCGTGGTCATGCAGCACGGTCACGACCGCGGGCAAAAACGCATCGGCCACAGCACGGTCGACCAGCAGCGACTCGGCGGCATTGCACACGCCTACGCGCTGGGTCTTGGCATTAACGATAATGTTGAGCGCCTTATCAAAGTCGGCGGATTCATGCACGTAGATGTGGCAGTTGCCCGTGCCCGTCTCGATCACCGGCACAAGCGACTCGCGCACGCAGCGCTGGATCAGGCCTGCACCGCCGCGCGGAATGAGTACGTCGACAATACCGCGGAGCTTCATGAGCTCGCCGGTGGCCTCGCGGTCGGTGGACTCGATCATCGACACGGCCTTGCGCGGGAAGCCCTTGGCCTCGAGCGCATCGGCCAGCAGCTCGGCGATCATGGCACACGAGTGATAGGCCAGCGAGCCGCCGCGCAGAATGCAGGCGTTGCCGGTACGGATGCAGATGCCTGCGGCGTCGGCCGTCACGTTGGGGCGCGCCTCGTAGACCATAGCGACCAGGCCCAGCGGCACACTCACGCGGGTCAGGTCCACGCCGCTTGCAAGCACGCGGTGGTCGAGCACGCGGCCCACGGGATCGGGCAGCTCGGCGAGCTTTTCCAGGCCGGCGGCCATGCCCTCGACGCGCTCGGGCGTCAGCAGCAGGCGATCGAGCAGTCCGGCCGAGGTACCCGCATCGCGCGCGGCGGACATATCGAGCTCGTTGGCGGCAACGATGGAATCGACGCCATCGTGCAGCGCCGCGGCCATGGCGCGCACGGCCTCCTGACGCTGCTCATCGCTCGCCGTGGCAAGCGAGGCCGACGCTGCCTTGGCGGCAACGGCAAGATCGTGGACGTACGTGGCTATATCGACCGACATGGGCGGCCCTTTCTCCTAGAAGTTTGCAACAATGGTAGCCGATTTGCGCATGGCCTCGCCCGCGGCGGTAGAATTGGTCAACCCGAAACACCGCAACGAACGGAAGACTCACATGGCCCTCATCACTTCGTACCACGTCCCCGGCCTTTACGTCGAGGACCACAGCATCGACGTCCCCCTTGACTGGCGCGGCCTGGAGCCGATGCTCCTGGCCGTCGGCAGCACCATGCGCCGCGGCGCCATGCCGGCACCAATCGCCGGCGCGCCCGAGAGCATCAAGCTCTTCTACCGCGTGGTTTGCGCGCCCGACCGCATCAACGACGATCTGCCGCTGCTCCTGTTTTTGCAGGGCGGCCCCGGCGGCGAGAGCCCGCGTCCGCTGTCGCCCACAAGCGACGGCTGGATCGAGGAGGCCGTCAAGCACTTCCGCGTGGTCCTTCCCGACCAGCGCGGCACCGGACGCAGTTGCTGCGTGGACGGGCGCACGATTGCCGCACTGGGCGAGCGCGCGACGGCGGCCGGCTCCGATGCCGCACGCTCGCAGGCTGACTTCCTCAAGCGCCACCTCGCCAGCTCCATCGTGCGCGATTTTGAGTACCTGCGCCTGGTGGGCTTTGGCGGCAAGCCCTGGGTCACACTCGGGCAGAGCTACGGCGGCTTTTTGACGTTGAGCTATCTGTCGCTCTTCCCCGAAGGCGTGGCGGCGAGCTTTACCTGCGGCGGCATTCCACACGTGCCAGCGAGCGCAAGCGAGGTCTACGCGCACACCTTCCCGCGCATGGCGGCCAAGACTCAGCAGTATTACGACCGCTACCCCGCCGACGTCGAGCGCGTGGCGGCACTGGCCGATGCGCTCGAGGCCCAGAAGCCCGTGCTGCCCGACGGCTCACCGATGACGGTCGAGCGCCTACAGCTCATGGGCAGCGACTTTGGTATGAAGCCGAGCTTTGAGCGCATGCATTGGATTGTCGATCACGCTTTTGCCGACGGCGACGGCACGCTGGCCTGCGGCGCCTCGGTATCTGACAGCTTTTTGATGCGCGCCTTCGAGCGCACCAACACGCGTACAAACCCGCTGTACTGGACACTGCAGGAGTTCATCTACGCCGACGGCGACACTATGCCCATTGGTTGGGCCGCGGCCGAAGAGAAGGCACACCGCGCCGAGTTCGACACCCTCGCGCGCCCGCTCATGTTTACCGGCGAGGCAATGTTCCCGTGGATGTTCGAGCAGATGCCCGAGCTCAAGCCCTTCAAACCCGCCATGGACCTGCTGATGGAAGACACCAGCTGGGACAAGATCTACGACCCGCAGCGACTGGCGTGCAACGAGGTGCCGCTCCAGGCCGCGGTGTATTTCGACGACATGTACGTCGATTCGGGCTTGCAGCTCGATACGCTCAGCCGCGTGGGCGACTCGCATGCCTGGGTGACCAACGAGTTCGAGCACGACGGTCTGCACGGCAGCGTGGTGTTCAAGCACCTCTTCGACGAAGCCCTCAACCGCGGAGACCTGCGCCGGATCTTCTAGCAAAGGAGTGTCCCCACCTGCCGGCACAGACGATATGAGCAGGACATAAAAACATTGAGAGCCCCTGCTGCATGAAAGACCGCGGATTAGGCCGACAATGGTGAGTGTCTAATCCAACCGTG
>CABUXY010000015.1:0-44008 GCA_902495645.1 uncultured Collinsella sp.
AACCGTGGTGGTAAACGGGGCCACGCGCGTCTGCATTCAGGTCGAGCCCGGCCGTTCCGCCCAACTCAATCCCGGCGACGAGCTCAAGCTCGGCGAATCAACTACCTACGCCATCCTCGTCGGTGCTCTCTGGCCGGCAGATAGGGACGTTCTTTTTCTGCCGGCATCTGGGGACACTCCTTGGCGCTCCAGAGTCGGTCGCCCGGGGATGGAGGGGCCATTTTGGCCCTTGGCGGTCACCCGAGGTAAACCTTTACCGCCCGCCTATATTTGCCGAAATTACACTTGACGGCGGGGTACAATAAACCCGCATGCGGATTTCCGTTGCGGGCGCTTCCCATCGCCGGGGCGTGCCCGGGAGCATCCGGCATGCGGCCTTTGCGGCGCTCGGTCATGTGCAAGACGGGCGGTCGGGTCTGTGGGGCGCATCAGCTGTCCCTCGCCTCGGCATGTCTTCTCTCCACGCCACGTACCTGCTGCTGAGCCTGCCTGCCAGATGATTGGAAGCAACAGCGTAAATCCCATCACGCCAACATCCCGGCGATCGCCGGGGCCTGTATACCTATATGAGAGGAGAGGGGTATATGGCGCGTAAGTTTAAGTCTATGGACGGCAACGAGGCGGCCGCATATGTTTCGTATGCGTACACCGAGGTAGCGGGAATCTATCCCATTACGCCGTCCAGCCCGATGGCCGACCATGTCGACCAGTGGGCGGCCCAGGGTCGCAAGAACATCTTCGGCACCCCGGTCAAGGTCGTCGAGATGGAGTCCGAGGCAGGTGCAGCCGGTACCGTTCACGGTTCGCTGGGCGCCGGTGCTCTGACCACCACCTACACGGCTTCTCAGGGTCTGCTCCTGATGATCCCGAACATGTACAAGATCGCGGGCGAGCAGCTCCCGGGCGTCTTCCACGTCTCCGCGCGTTGCGTCGCTTCCCACGCCCTGAACATTTTTGGCGATCACTCCGACGTCATGGCTTGTCGTCAGACCGGCTTCGCCATGCTCGCCGAGGGCAACGTCCAGGAGGTCATGGACCTCTCGCCGGTGGCTCACCTTGCCGCCATCGAGGGTAAGACCCCGTTCCTTAACTTCTTCGACGGCTTCCGCACCAGCCACGAGATCCAGAAGGTCGCCATGTGGGACTACAAGGATCTGGCCGAGATGTGCGACATGGACGCCGTCCAGGCTTTCCGCGACCACGCGCTCAACCCTGAGCACCCGCACACCCGCGGCAGCCACGAGAACGGCGATATCTTCTTCCAGAACCGTGAGGCCTGCAACAAGGTCTACGACGAGCTTCCCGCCGTCGTCGAGGGCTACATGAAGAAGATCAACGAGAAGCTCGGCACCGATTACGGCCTGTTCAACTACTACGGCGCTCCCGATGCCGACCGCGTCGTCGTGTGCATGGGCTCCTTCTGCGACGTGCTTGAGGAAGTCATCGACTACCTCAACGCTCACGGCGAGAAGGTCGGCCTGGTCAAGGTTCGTCTGTTCCGTCCGTTCTCCATCAAGCACTTCGTCGACGTTCTCCCCGAGACCGTCCAGAAGATTGCCGTCATGGACCGTACCAAGGAGCCGGGTTCTATCGGCGAGCCGCTCTACCAGGACGTCGTCTCCGCTCTCTACGAGGCTGGCAAGACGGGCATCAAGGTCGTCGGCGGCCGTTATGGCTTGGGCAGCAAGGACACGCCTCCCGCGTCCGCGTTCGCTGTCTTCGAGGAGCTCAAGAAGGACGAGCCCAAGCGCGAGTTCACCATCGGCATTGTCGATGACGTGACCAACCTGAGCCTGCCCGAGGTCGAGGATGCGCCCAACACCGCAGCCCCCGGCACCATCGAGTGCAAGTTCTGGGGTCTGGGTGGCGACGGTACCGTCGGCGCCAACAAGAACTCGATCAAGATCATCGGCGACCACACCGACAAGTACGTCCAGGCCTACTTCCAGTACGACTCCAAGAAGACCGGCGGCGTCACCGTCTCGCACCTGCGCTTTGGTGATTCTCCGATCCGTTCGCCGTACTACGTGACCAAGGCCGATTTTGTCGCCTGCCACAACCCCAGCTACATCGTTAAGGGCTTCAAGATGGTTCGCGACGTCAAGCCGGGCGGCACCTTCCTGGTCAACTGCCAGTGGAGCGACGAGGAGTTCGCCGAGCACATGCCCGCCGTGGCCAAGCGCTACATCGCGAACAACAACGTCAACGTCTACCTGATCGACGCTATCGACCTGGCGGCCAAGGTCGGCATGGGCAAGCGCACCAACACGGTGCTCCAGTCCGCCTTCTTCGCGCTGGCCAAGGTCCTGCCCGCCGAGGACGCCCTGCAGTACATGAAGGACGCGGCTACCAAGTCCTACATGAAGAAGGGCCAGGCCATCGTCGACGCCAACCACAAGGCCATCGATGCCGGCGCTACCGCTTTCCGTAAGTTCGAGGTTCCGGCCGACTGGGCTACCGCCGAGGATGTCGCTCCCGTCGAGCTCTCCGAGGAGACCAAGTCCGCTATCGCCCAGCAGGTCAAGAACCTGCTCGAGCCCATCGATCGCATGGACGGCGACAGCCTGCCTGTTTCCGCCTTCGTCGATTGCGCCGACGGCCAGTTTGAGCTGGGCGCCTCCGCATACGAGAAGCGCGGCGTCGCCGTGGTCGTTCCCCACTGGGATGAGACCAAGTGCATCCAGTGCAACCAGTGCGCCTACGTGTGCCCGCATGCCACCATCCGTCCGTTCGCGATGACCGAGGACGAGGCTGCCGCCGCGCCCGAGGCTACCCGCACGCTCGACGCCATGGGCCCCAAGGCCAAGGGCATGAAGTTCACCATGGCTGTGTCCCCGCTCGACTGCATGGGCTGCACCAACTGCGTCAAGGTTTGCCCCAAGGGCGCCCTCGAGATGGTTCCCACCGAGCAGGAGATGGACCAGCAGCCCGTTTGGGACTACATGGTCGAGAACGTCTCCGAGAAGAAGGAGCTCATCGCGGCCAACGTCAAGGGCAGCCAGTTTAAGCAGCCCTACCTGGAGTTCTCCGGCTCCTGCGCCGGCTGCGCCGAGACCGCCTATGCACGTCTGGTGACCCAGGTCGCCGGCGACCGCATGTTCATTTCCAACGCCACCGGCTGCTCCTCCATTTGGGGCAACCCCGCTGCCACCGCTCCTTACTGCAAGGACAAGGACGGTCACGGCCCGGCGTGGAACAACTCCCTGTTCGAGGACAATGCCGAGCACGGTCTGGGCATGGCCGTCGGTTACGAGGCCGTTCAGAAGAAGCTGATCGCTGCTACGCAGGAGATCATCGCCGCTGACGGTCCGTCCGATGAGCTCAAGGCTGCCGGCCAGGCTTGGATCGACTCCGTCAACGACGCCGAGGCCTCCAAGACCGCTGCCGCTGCCTACGTTGCCGAGCTCGAGAAGTGCGGCTGCGACGCCTCCAAGGCGATCCTCGCCGACAAGGCTTACCTCACCAAGAAGTCCTTCTGGATCTTCGGCGGCGACGGTTGGGCCTACGACATCGGCTTCGGTGGCCTGGACCACGTCCTGGCTTCCGGCCACAATGTCAACGTCTTCGTCTTCGACACCGAGGTCTACTCCAACACCGGTGGTCAGGCCTCCAAGGCCTCGAACCTGGGTCAGGTCGCTCAGTTCGCCGCTGCCGGTAAGGTGACCAAGAAGAAGTCCCTGGCCGAGATTGCCATGAGCTACGGCTACGTTTACGTGGCGCAGGTCGCCATGGGCGCCAACCCGGCTCAGACCCTCAAGGCCATCCACGAGGCCGAGGCCTACG
The DNA here is from genome assembly GCA_902495645.1 of uncultured Collinsella sp. GTDB lineage: Bacteria > Actinomycetota > Coriobacteriia > Coriobacteriales > Coriobacteriaceae > Collinsella. The sequence goes on from CABUXY010000015.1 coordinate 3,784, forward strand.
ACGGTCCGTCCCTCATCATCGGCTACAGCCCCTGCGAGATGCACTCCATCAAGAAGGGCGGCATGCAGAACTGCCAGGCCGAGATGAAGAAGGCTGTCGAGTGCGGTTACTGGAACCTCTTCCGCTTCAACCCCGAGGCTGCTGCCGGCAAGAAGTTCTCGCTCGATTCCAAGGAGCCCGCGGGCGGTTATCAGGAGTTCCTGATGAACGAGGCCCGTTACGCTTCGCTGACGCGTTCCTTCCCCGAGCGCGCCGAGGAGCTCTTCAAGGAGAACGAGCAGGCCGCCATGGACCGCTACGCTCACCTGCTGAAGCTCAAGACGGTGTACAACGAGGTCTAGGTCTCCCACCGCAGGATCTGAGGGCTGACCTTCGCGGACGTCCTCGGACATGAAAGAACCCCCGCTGCGCACTAACGTGCGGCGGGGGTTCTTTCGTCCTGCGGAGTGTCCGCGAAGGTCAGCCCTCAGATCCTGCTACGACTACGTCCTCGGATTGTGTGGGCGGATGAAGGACGTAGTTGGCCGGGTATTCCGTCCCTTCGCTGTTTCGCGGCTTTGCCGCGAAACCTCGCGCCACTTTGGGGATGGATGGGGGACTTGGCTGTTGCCGCCTTTTCGGAGCGCTTCTTTATTCCTTTTGCTGGATGAAAAGCCCCTTGTTTTTGCAGGGGTGCATACTCGACTTATAAGTGCATAGAATCTCGTATAGCGCGAGTAAGATATTGCGCTGTCCGTTTTGTGTTTAGCAGAGATGTAGTTTGCATAATCCGACATAATCCTCGCTTCATTTAAATAAAGTCGCACGTAAATTACGTAGATATGTCTGAGCTGGAGTTCTGTACGCTGAGCGGACAAAAACGACCGTTCACCGTTCCGCTATTTTCAAAATGAATAAAATGAGCGATAAAGAGAATATAAACCTTAATAAACTCGCGTATTGCACGGACGCGGGTTATTAATGGGTTGTAGGCCTTTTACAGAAAGGATTCCAGCAATGTCTAAGCCTCTTGGCAAGCCCGATCGTATTGTCGTCGCCCTTGGCGGCAACGCCCTCGGCAACAACCCCGTCGAGCAGATCGAGGCCGTGAGCAACACCGCCCACGCTCTCCTTGGTCTTATCGAGCAGGGTAACGAGATCATCATCACCCACGGCAACGGCCCGCAGGTCGGCATGATCCAGAACGCCTTCGCCGCTGCCCACGACGCCATCGGCACCCCCGAGATGCCGCTGCCCGAGTGCGGCGCCATGTCCCAGGGCTACATCGGCTATCACCTGCAGCAGGGCATCGGCCGCGAGATGCACAAGCGCTATAAGCGTTGGCACGCCGCCACCGTCGTCACCCAGATCGAGTGCGATCCCGACGACCCCGCGTTCAAGAACCCGACCAAGCCGATCGGTCCCTTCTACACCGAGGAGCAGGCCAAGGAGTTCATGGCCGAGGATCCCTCCAAGGTCTTCGTCGAGGATTCCGGCCGCGGCTGGCGTCGCGTCGTCGCTTCCCCCGATCCCAAGAAGATCGTCGAGGCCGACTCCATCCTCAACCTGCTCGACAACGAGTTCATCGTCATCGCCTGCGGTGGCGGCGGCATCCCCGTCGTCCGCGACTACGAGAACAAGGGCTGCTACAAGGGCGTTCCCGCCGTCATCGACAAGGACCTGGGCGGCGAGCTGCTGGCCGAGGACTGCGATGCTGACGTTCTGTTCCTGCTGACCGCCGTTGAGCATGTCGCCATCAACTTTGGCAAGCCCAACCAGGAGGAGCTCGAGGACCTCACCGCCGACGAGGCCGAGCGCCTGGCAGACGAGGGCCAGTTCGGCAAGGGTTCCATGGAGCCCAAGGTTCGCGCTGCCATCAAGTTCGCCCGTTCCCGCAAGGGCCGCACCTGCATCATCGGCGCTCTGGACAAGGCCGCCGAGACCATGGCTGGCCTCTCCGGTACCCGCATCCACGAGTAGTCTCTACTCTGTTGCCTCTCTCGTGGGCGCCAGGCAAAGCGCCCACAAACTAGCCTCTCTTCATGAGCCCCGCAGTCCGCTCCGACTGCGGGGCTTTTGCTATTCACCTAGTCATTGGGGACGTTCTTAAATGACTAGTCAAACAAGAGCGTCCCCAATGACCACTTATTTAAGTCTGTCCCCAATGACTAGTAGTAGGCCCACATGGCTTCGACTTCGTTGAGGACCTCTACGACGCCCCAGCGGCGGGCGCTGCGGCTGGCCGAGTTGGGGTCGTAGACGCCAATTTGGTTGGCATCGTCGATGCCGTAGAGCACGATGTAGTGGCCTACGTTGGTAAACGTACCGGGGCGCACTGCGGCGATGACGGGCACACCCGAGCGAAGTGCTTGGGTAATCGATTCGCGATTGTTATAGAGCTGTGTTCCGTTGAGCCCCAGCTGCCACGCACCGCCTGTCATAAACGACCACTCGGTGGCACCAGTGGGGGCGTAGTTGCCGGCTTCGGCCAGTGCGCATATATCGACCGGCGTCTTATCGGTATGGCCGGTCTTAAAGATATAGACCATGGTGAGGCAGGTAGGACCGCAAGCGTTTTCGCGAATAGTGCCACCGGCATAGGGCAGCTCCGACCATGCGGGGTCAATTTGGTAGATGTGGGGCATGGTGCCGGCCTGCCATTGCGAGCGTGGGGTCGAGAACGCAAAGGAGTAGCCGGGCGCGACGGGAGCTTTAAGCAGCTTGTCCTCGGCGGTGGGCTCAAGACCGGCTGATCCGTGGGAGATACAGGATCCCAAAAACACAAAGACGAGGCAGGCGGCGATGGAGCAAAGCGCAAGGCGTAGGCGGCGGGCCGGAAGCGCGTGGCTTGTGGTGTGCGACGCGGGGTGAGGGGCGGAATTGCCGCGATCGCGTTGAGGTCGCGAAAAGGAGCGCTTGACGTAGTAGTCGGTCTTATGCCGATCGTAGCGGCGTGGCTGCGATGTGTCGGTCTGACGTTGGCGTGTGCTCGTACTCACGCGGTCTGACTGCTGCACGGTACGGCTTTGCTGCCGCGAAGAAGCCCCGGGCTGCTCTTGGGGGCGCTGCAGGCTGTCGTTGTCGGAGGTGCTTCTGGGCGTTGGCGTGGTGCGGCCGGCAAGGCGCACGCTTTGTGGCCGTTGGTCGCCGTCATTGTATCCGTATGCCATTCGAATCACCTTGCCTCATGTGTAACTTGTCTATCCTACATAAAAAGATGCACGACACATGGGCGTGTGCGCCAAAAGCCCGACAAATGGTATGAACGTTGCCGCGCCGCGCGCCAAGCGCCACGGCAACAGGTATTCAAAAGCAGACAAGATGAAAGCGTCCAAGACGAATGACGTCTCCCGCCGTTCGTCCCAAAAACGGTGCCGCTCGTTTTGCAGTTCTGCCTTCGGTCGAGCTGCGAGCGGCGCTGCTGCGCCAAGGCCGTATCTTAAAGCCATGGAATAAAAGCGCGCGGCAAAACGGACCGCGCAAGGGGTGACGCCAAGGGCGTCAAACAGGAAAGGAGGGGAACAATGGCGGACAAGAACGCAGAGGTTGCAGTCGAGGATAACGGCGGCATGAAGAAAACGCTCTCGCTCTGGAACTTCTTCACCATCGGTTTCGGCGCCATCATCGGTACCGGTTGGGTTCTGCAGGTCGGCGACTGGATGGTCGTGGGCGGCGGTCCCGTTCCCGCTATGATCGCATTCCTCTTGGGTGCAATCTTCCTCGTGCCCGTCGGAGCTGTTTTCGGTGAGCTCACGGCTGCCATCCCCATCTCGGGCGGCATCGTCGAGTATGTCGATCGTAGCTTTGGCCGTACGCTGAGCTACATCACCGGATGGCTTTTGGCCCTGGGCAACGGCATCCTGTGCCCGTGGGAGGCCATCGCCATTTCGACCCTCGTGTCCGAGATGTTCGGCAGCCTGCCCGGCCTTGAGTGGCTGCGCGCCGTCAAGCTCTACACCATACTGGGGGCCGACGTCTACCTGTTCCCGACGCTGATCGCGCTCGGCTTTGCAGTCTACGTCATCTTCCTCAACTTCCGCGGTGCCAGCTCGGCTGCCAAGCTCCAGGCCTTCCTGACCAAGGCCCTGCTCTGCGGCATGCTGCTCGCCATGGGCGTCTCGCTGTTCACCGGCTCGCCGGACAATGCCATGCCCGTGTTCTCCCAGGTCACCGGCGCTGGCGGCGGCAAGGCCGCTACCGAGAGCTCCAGCCTGTTTGCCGGCATCGTGTCGGTCCTGGTTCTGACCCCGTTCTTCTACGCTGGCTTCGACACCATTCCTCAGCAGGCTGAGGAAGCAGCTGAGGGCCTCAACTGGAACAAGTTCGGCAAGATCATCTCCCTGGCCCTGCTGGCCGCCGGCGGCTTCTACATGGTCTGCATCTACTCGTTCGGCACCATCCTCGACTGGCATGAGTTTGTTAAGAGCCCGGTTCCCGCGCTTGCCTGCCTCAAGGGCATCAACATGCTTCTGTACCTGGCTATGCTCGTCATCGCCACGCTTGGACCCATGGGCCCGATGAACTCCTTCTACGGCGCCACGAGCCGCATCATGCTCGCCATGGGCCGCAAGGGCCAGCTGCCCGAGCAGTTCGCCGAGGTCGACCCCAAGTCCGGCGCTCCCAAGCTTGCCTGCGTCGTTCTGGGCGTCATCACCGTCGTCGGTCCGTTCCTGGGCAAGAACATGCTCATCCCTCTGACCAACGTGTCGGCTCTCGCCTTCATCTTCTCCTGCGGCATGGTCGCCCTCGCTTGCCTGCGCATGCGCTTCACCGAGCCCGACCTGCCTCGTCCCTACGAGGTGCCCGGCGGCAAGTTTGGCATCGGCCTCGCTATCGCTGCCTGTGCCATCATCATCGGCCTGCTCGTGATCCCGTTCTCTCCCGCCTCCCTCAACATGGTGGAGTGGAGCATCGTGATCGGCTGGTTGGCTATTGGCCTGGCCCTCATGGCTTTCACCAATTCCCGCAAAAAGTAACGCCGAGCCGGGGCGGACCAGGTGCGCGGGACCCTCTCTTCCGCGCACCGAACCCGGCATCACTTGGGTAGCTTTGTGAGGCCGCGACCCAACACGGCCTCGCCCACATATATGGATCCATAAGGAGGAACCATGTCCACTAAGTATGCAATCGTTGGCGGCAAGCTCATCGACGGTACCGGTGCCGAGCCGGTCGAGAACTCCCTCGTTCTCGTCGACGACAACGGCAAGATCGAGTACGCCGGCGCCATGCAGGACCTTCCCGAGGGCGTTGAGGTCATCGACGCCGCCGGCAAGACCGTCCTTCCTGGCCTGATCGACACCCACCTGCACTTCTCGGGCAACTTGACCGATGATGACACCGACTGGGTCATGCAGCCGCTCCTCGAGAAGCAGGCCGTCGCCGTCAAGCAGGCCTACGATTGCCTCACCCACGGCCTCACCACCGTCTGCGAGATCGGCCGCTTTGGTATCCAGATCCGTGACTGCATCGACAAGGGCGTCTTCAAGGGCCCGCGCGTTCTGGCCACCGGCCTTGGATTCTGCCGCGTTGCCGGCCACGGCGACTCCCACCACTGCAGCCAGGAGCTCAACAAGGAATCGCACCCCTGGGGCGATCAGGTCGACGGTCCTTGGGATCTGCGCAAGGCCGTCCGTCGTCGTCTGCGCGAGAACCCCGATGCCATCAAGATCTGGGCTACCGGTGGCGGCATCTGGCGCTGGGACTCCGGCCGCGACCAGCACTACTGCTCCGAGGAGATTCAGGCCGTGGTCGAAGAGGCAAAGATGGTCGGCATCCCCGTGTGGAGCCACTGCTACAACAACCACGCCGCTGCCTACGATTCCGTTCGCTTTGGCTGCGAGCAGCTGATTCACGGCTTCGATATCGATGAGCGTACCATGGACCTCATGGCCGAGCAGGGCACCTTCTTCACCCCGACGATCGCCTTCCTGCCCACCTGGTACGCCACCTATCCGCCCGTCTACGTCCCCGAGCTGCACGACAAGTACGAGGGCACCCTGGTCGAGAAGGAGCTGCAGCGCAACTACGACTGCCTGCGCGAGGCCAAGAAGCGCGGCGTCGTCATGACGATCGGCTCCGACTCCTTCTCCTTCGTCACCCCGTACGGCACCTGCTCCATCGAGGAGATGTACGAGTTCGTCGACAAGATCGGCTTCACCCCGGTCGAGACCATCACCTGTGCCACTCTCAACGGTGCCAAGATGTGCCACATCGAGGACGAGACCGGTTCCATCGAGGCCGGCAAGTGCGCCGACCTGCTGGTCGTCAACGGTGACGTCGCCGCCGACATCCACGTGCTCAACACCGACAACATGGACGTCATCATGAAGGACGGCTGGATTGTCGAGGCCGGCACCTTCGGCGAGGCAAACAAGTACAGCGCCTAAGCTACCGTTCATCGATGGCTTGATGTAAAACACAGTATTTGATTGCATAATGCAATGGAGAGGGTCGCTTGCGGCCCTCTTTATTGCTATGGGGTGCGTCAGTAAGAAGGAGATGACGGTGGATCTCAATAGGCTGATTCTGGGCAAGAGCTACAACTCTACCAAGGTCTTTCGTACCGCTCAGCATGTGGTTCAAGCCATCTTGCTCGGTATTGTCGTTCCGCTGCTTATCCTGCTGCTCATCTGGGATCTAACCGATAATCCCAATCCCGTTCCGGCCGTTGTCGTCATTGCCGGCTTGGTCATGCTGTGCTTCTTCTTCTCGTACGTCTTTGTCGTTCCCGACGACCTCACATCGAGCGCAACCGACCGCACGCTCGCCATCGCTTCAAAAATATTCGCCTACACGTCGCGCGGCCTTACGCCCGAAGCTGCCCTGGGCGCCTCTAAGATCATCCTGTCCGAAACTATCGCCTCTGCCATCTGCTTTACCGACGGCAAGCAGGTGTTGGCAAGCTGGGGCGAGGACTCGGCAAAATGCCCCGCGGGCACCCCGGTGGTACTGCGGACTACGCTCAACGTGATCAACAGCGGTGAGCAAAGCGTGTTCTCGCGCGATGCCTCGACCGAGACGGGTGGCTACTTTCCGCGCCTGCGCGCCGGTATTGTCGCACCGCTTACCGTGCGCGGGCATTGCGTGGGCACGCTCGAGCTGTATTATCCCCGTCTGAGCAGCATCGATATGCGCCAGACGGCGCTTGCCTCGGGCTTTGCCGACCTCATTTCCACGCAGCTTGCGAGCTTTGAGCTTGAGCGCCAGGACGAGCTTACGGCCCGCGTGGAGCTGCGTGCCTTGCAATCGCAGGTCGATCCTCATTTTCTGTTTAACACCATCAGCACCATCGTGTCGCTCGTTCGAACCGAGCCCGACAAGGCCAGGTCGCTGCTGATCGACTTCTCCAACTACTATCGTCAGACGCTTTCTGATTCCGATACGCTCACCACGCTCGAGCACGAGGTGGAACAGGGCACTCGCTATATCAACCTTATGCAGGCTCGTTATGGCGACGGCCGTCTGCGCGTCTCGGTCGATATCGACTTTGAGGTGCGCGATTGCATGGTGCCGCCGTTTATCTTGCAGCCGTTGCTCGAAAACTGCATCAAGCACGCGCAGCGCGAGACCGAGCCGCTTTCTATTCATGTTAGGGCTTTCGAGACCGATGACGGTTTGGAGATCATCGTCGAGGACGACGGCATCGGTATGAGCGAAGAAGTCTGCGCGCATCTGTTTGAGCAGCATCGCCTGGAGGAGCCCGAGAGCATTACCGCCGACGGCTCCGTCAAGCGAGGTTGCGGCCTGGCGCTCTTCAACGTGCTTCAGCGCATCCATTTCTTTTACGGAGAAGATTCCGGCATGCGCGTGAAGTCCCAGGAGGGCGTGGGAACGCAGGTCATCGTCGAGCTGAACGGCGAGCCGCATGAGCCCGCGCCGTTGACGGCGTAGCACGCGGTTGGATTGAGAGAAAAAGAGGGGAAGCACATATGTCCGAAGGCTGGAACATCTTGGTGGTTGATGACGAACCTCCCATTAGGGCCGAGCTACGCTATCTGTTGGAAAAGGATACGCGTGTGGGCCAGATTGCCGAGGCGGGCAATGTCACCGAAGCCGTGGAGTCGATTCTGTCGAACAAGCCCGACGTGCTGTTTTTAGACATTACCATGCCCGGTCGCTCGGGAATTGAGCTTGCCGAGACGCTGCAGAACCTAAAGACGCCGCCGGTGGTTGTGTTTGTGACGGCGTTTGCCGAGTATGCGGCCGATGCCTATAACCTCGATGCCGTCGATTATGTCGTCAAGCCGGTCGAGGACGCACGCCTGTCAAAGGCACTCGACAAGATCGAGGCAGCCTTGGGTGTCCGTCGTGTTATCCACGCTCCGCGCCAGCCTTTGCGTCTGACGGTGGACCGCGGGGGCAAAAAGGTGTTCATTCCCGCCGCAGACGTCTGCTACTTTGAGGCGCGTGCCGATTTTTGCAACGCCGTCTGCGCCGAGGGAACATACCTGATCAATGAGTCGATTTCCTCGCTCGAGCGGCGCCTGGCCTCCGAGGGCTTTATCCGTGTCCACCGCAGCTATCTGGTCAATTTGGAAGACGTGCACAATGTCGAGATCGGTTCCACGGGTCTTATGGAGCTCAGGCTCGATCGCGTAACCTCGACGGTGCCCGTGTCCCGCCGTCGCGCTGCCGAGGTTAAAGCACACTTGGGGCTTGCGTAGACGGTCTGCGTGCCGTCGTTTACCATCGCAGGTTTGGCATGGGCGCGCGGTGGGCATAATGGGTGGCATCGAATGAAATCGAAAGGATCATTATGCCCGCGCTTATCACCCATCATCTGTTTGGCGAGGAAAGCATCGACCGTCTTCCGCAGGGCGTCATCACGTCCGATGAAGAGCGCATTGCCTTTATCTTGGGCAACCAAGGCCCCGACCCGTTTTTCTTTCACATTCTGACACCGCGTGTTTCCGACTGCACGCTGCTGGCGCAGGTCATGCATCGGTCGCGCATGTCTCGCCAGTTCGCGTGCCTGCGCGACGGCGTGTCGCATCTGCTGCCGCGCGACGCCAGCTTGGGTCGCGCCTTTGCGCTGGGCCTGCTGTCTCATTACGTGCTCGACCGCAACGCCCATCCTTTTGTCTATGAGCAGCAGTTTGGCATCGTGGAGTCCGATTCAGAGCTTGAGGATTCGAGCAGTCAGGTCCATGCCGTGATCGAGAGCGACCTGGATGTACTGATGCTGCAGCTTAAACGCGATGGCGCTACGGTCGACGATTACCCGCCGGCGGGCGAGATCGTCACCACCGATCGCATCAATCGCGTGGCCGGCGTGCTGATGAGCTATGTTGCCGGACGCGTGTACGGCATTGACATTCCGGCGGGGGAGTACGGTGCTGCCGTTGCCAATATGCAGCGACTTTACCGCGCGATTGAGCCGGCCGGCTCCGCAAAGACGCGCGCGATCTCGCTGGTTGAGGGCTTGGTGCACGACTACTCGCTGCTCGACGGCCTTGCCCATCGCGTGACGACGGAGCTGCCCGAGCGCACCGGTAACCTGGGCCATCTGACATGGAAGAATCCCTTTACCGACGAGGTCTCGAACGAGAGTTTCCCCGAGGTCTTTGATCGCGCGCTGGTCGATTACGAGTGCACGGTCGCACGTTTTATCGAGACCGGTGACATGGATGCCGTGACCAGTCACGTCAACTACAGCGGTCGCGTGCTCGAAGCCGATGAGGAGTTCGACCGCGAGGAATAACGAACCGTCTCGCCCACGCTCTCCAATAAGTTGCGGTGGAATATGGATTAAATAGGCGCCTTTAGTGGTCCAACAGTCCGTATTTCACCGCAACTGCGTTGGGGATGCGGGTTTGCCTCACCGCCCCGTATGGCCGCGTGCCCCTTTGCCGAATCCTTACCGGCGGTTCTGGACAATTGGGGTACGATGAACTAACTGCATATCGGGCGAATACGAAGGGTCCCTGTCCATGAAATACACCAAGCTCGAGCGTAACTGGGTTATGTATGATGTGGGCAATTCGGCCCTCGTGCTGCTCAATACCTCGGTGGTGCCCATTTACTTTAACGCCATCAATACCGGCGCTTCTTCGGCCGACCTGGTGGTCGCCTGGGGCAATGCGCAGACGATCGCCTCGCTGGTCATCGCCATGCTCATGCCCATTCTGGGCGCGCTTGCCGACTACGCCGGCAACAAGATCAAGTTCTTCTTGGGCTTCTTCCTCACGGGCCTGGTGCTTTGCCTGGCGCAGGCTATCCCAATGTCCGCCATGGCATTTTTGACCGTGTACGTGCTGTGCACCATCGGCCTTAACTCTTCTATGACGTTCTACGACGCCATGCTGCCCGACATTACCACCGACGAGCGCATGGACGCCGTGTCCAGCTCGGGCTATGCCTGGGGCTACATCGGTTCCACCGTGCCGTTCGTCATCTGCCTGGCGCTCATCATGGGTGGCCCCGCTCTTGGCGTCCCTACCATGCTGGCAACGCGTCTGTCGTTTATCATCACTGGTGCCTGGTGGCTCGTCTTTACCCTGCCGCTCATTCGCACCTATAAGCAAAAGTACGGTCGCGAGCGCGGTCCCGAGGACACTATCGGCCACATCGTGGGCGGTGTGTTCTCCGAGGTCGGACACACCATGCGCGAGATCGCCCACAACAAGACCGTGCTGGTCTACATGATCGCGTTCTTCTTCTATATCGACGGTGTGCACACGGTCATTTCCATGGCAACCAGCTACGGATCGGCCTTGGGCATCGATTCGACCCAGTTGGTCCTGGCGCTGCTCGTTACGCAGTTCGTGGCCTTTCCGTCCGCCATCATCTACGGCAAGCTCGCCGGCCGCGTGGGCACGCTCAACATGATCTTGGTGGCAGTCGCCGCCTATATGGGCATTGTGCTGTTCGCCGCGTTCTTCCTAAAGACCGCCTTTGAGTTTTGGGTGCTTGCCATTATGGTCGGCCTGTTCCAGGGCGGCGTGCAGGCGCTCAGCCGTAGCTACTTTGGCCGCATTATCCCCAAGGAAAAGTCCAACGAGTACTACGGCTTCTTTGACATCTTCGGTCGCTATGCAAGCGTCATGGGCACTTTCCTAGTGTCGGTCGTCACCTCGCTGACCGGCAACCCGTCGCTGGGCGTCCTTTCCATTGGCGTGCTGCTGATCGTTGGCTTTATGCTGCTGGTCCGCCTGTCCCGCATGACTCGGGCGGCAGAGCATGCCGCATAGGAGCGAGCGGCTATTGTGCCTGTCCACGGTACTCTTTTGGGGTTATCCGCAATAAACATTGCGACTTGCGAGCAATGATTTGCCCAAGTGGGTATGATGGAATCAGCTAGGTCGCGGGGCGTCGCCTGTGTTTGGCGGCGTCCCGTTTTTGTGTTGCAGGGAGGGTAAGGCATGAACGCCACGGTCGTGATTCCAACGTATTGGGCAGACGATGATGCCCATGCAAACGCTCCCGGCGTCTATGACCACTCGACGAAGCTCAACGCCGCCAATCCCGAGCTCGACCGCTGCCTGGCCTCGCTCGAGCAGGTGCACGACATTCCGAGGATTATCCTTTTGGTGGTCTGCCCCATCTCGGTCACGGCTGATGTGTCGAAGCGCGTCCACGAAATCGTCGACGCGCACCCTACGCTCAAGGTCACCGTGGTTACCAACACCCAGGCATCGCGTATCGCCGACCGTGTGGCACAGATTGCTCCCAAGGGCTCGGGCGAGTGCGTGAGTCTGCGCGGATACGGCGCCATTCGCAATATGGGGCTTGCCTGCGCTGCGGTGCTCGGCCACGATGCCGTTGTCTTTTTGGATGACGACGAGACCGTTATCGATGCCGACTTTATGAAGCGCGCGACCTATGCACTGGGCCAGCAGACGCGTCAGGGCCTGCCGATTTTGGTTAAGAGCGGTTACTTTTACGATCGAGACGGATCGCCGTTGGCGCCCACAGACAAGGTGGGCATTTGCCATCGTTGGTGGACCAAACGCATCGAGTTTAATCGCTGGATGAAAAAGGCGCTCTCGGGCACCCGTATCTCGCGTTCAAACTACGTGTGCGGCGGCCTTGTGGCGCTTCATGCCCGCGCCTTTACCCGTGTGGCGTTTGACCCGTTTATCACCCGAGGCGAGGACCTAGATTACCTCTTTAACATGCGCATGTTTGGCTACGACGTGTGGTTTGACAACGAGTGGGTCGTTCGTCACCTGCCGCCCGAGTCCGAGAAGCGCGCGCCGCGCTTTATGCAGGATGTGTACCGTTGGTACTACGAGCGTGCCAAGCTGACATTTGCCGCGCACCAGCAGGAGCTCGTTCCTGTCACAGCCGCGTCGCTCATGCCCTATCCGGGCCCGTGGATTTCGCGCGAGCTCGACGACCGCGTGCGCAAGACCGCCATGGTTCGCAGCATGTTTACCCGCGAGCACGAGGGATACCTGCGCATTTGGCGTCACGGTATTGACGAAGCCAAGACCTACGCGCGCCAAAACGCCGCAAGCTACCTGCGTTTCCAGAGCTTCTGGCCCAAGATCATGGACGGACTCTGGCGCGACGCACAACTGACCAGCATCCTGGAGGGGACTGAATGATCGACCGCCGCGCCCAGCGCGATAATTCAATATCAATCTTTCGCGTGATCGCCGTTGTCTGCGCCATTTGCGTGCTGGTGTACTTTATTTTTGCCCTGGCGACTGGAATCGAGCCGATCGCGACCGTGGTCGCCTGCGCACTGCTGTGCATCTTTCTGTGCATTTTTATCTATTTGACGCTCAATCCCGATTCGGTGCGTTCGCAGTACACCGAAGAGACGCTCTCGGTGGCCTCTGCCATGCTCGAGGACATCAAAGGCGGTCTGACGCAGGAGTCGGCGCGTCTGGTGTGCCAGCGCATTTTGCCCGAGACGCGTGCCATGACGGTTGCCATCACCGACGAGAGCAACGTGCTGGCCTGCGCGGGCGAGTTCGAGGAAAAGCTGCTGCCCGATTCGCCCATCCACACACTTGCCACGCGCTACGTCATCGAGCACGGTATCGTCCAGTCGTTCAATCGCGTGGTGGACGTCGTGGGTTCGGATGGCTCGCACAACCAGGTTCCTGCCGGTATCATCGCGCCCATCAAGGTGGGCGACCGCACCGTCGGTACGCTCAAGTTCTACTACAAGACCCCGCGTGCCGTCGACCGCACTCAGTACGCGCTTGCCTCGGGTTTTGCCGAGATCCTGTCCACGCAGCTCGCCATCCACGAGCTCGAGGTGCAAAAGGAGCTCACGGCCCGTGCCGAGGTGCGTGCCCTGCAGGCGCAGATCAACCCGCATTTTCTGTTCAACACGCTCAACACCATCGCGTCGTTTACGCGTACCGATCCGCTGCGCGCCCGCGAGCTGCTGCGCGAGTTTTCCTCGTTCTATCGCGCCACGCTTGACAATTCGGGCTCGCTCATTCCCGTGTCGCGCGAGGTCGCGCAGACCAAGCGCTACCTGACGTTTGAGAAGGCGCGCTTTGGCGAGGATCGCGTGCTGGCGACCTTCGACGTGTCCGAGGACGTCGAGGACACGCTGGTGCCGGCATTTGTAATTCAGCCAATCGTCGAGAATGCCGTGCGCCATGGCATGGGCGACGACGATGCACTGAGGATCGACGTGTCGGTCCACAGGGATGGCGAAGATGCGATTTTGATTGTGGTCGCCGATAACGGCGTGGGCATGGACGAAGGCACCGCTGCCAGACTGTTTGACGAACGCTCCGCCCGTCCCGACGCCAGCTCCCCGCAGGGCGGCGGCGCCGGTGTGGCCATGCACAATATTTCGGAGCGCATCCATCGCTTTTATGGACCGCACTCTTATACACGCGTCGAATCGGCCCCGGGCAAGGGCACTAAAGTGCTCCTGCATCTCGATTTGTCGGAGAGCATCTTCGACATTCAAGAGTAGAATGATAGGTTACGGGTTTAACGCTAGTTGGCGGATGCCCGACGTAGTTAGTTGACGAAAGGTTTTATCCCTATGCTGCGTGCGATGATTGTGGATGATGAGGCCCCGGCCCGTTCGGAACTTCGCTTCTTGCTCGAGCAGACGGGCAAGATCGGCACGATCACAGAAGCGTCGAGCGTTCGCTCCGCCATCGAGATGCTTATGGAGAGCCGCGTCGATGTTGTGTTCCTCGATATCTCGATGCCTGGCGCTTCGGGTCTGCAACTTGCCGAGGCACTGCATAAGCTCAAGAATCCGCCGGCGATCGTGTTTGTGACCGCGTACAGCGATCATGCGGTCGAGGCGTTTGATGTGGATGCCGTCGACTATCTGATGAAGCCGGTCGAGGAGGCTCGCCTGGATCGAGCGATCGATAAGGTTATGCAACGCGCCAAGCCTGTCACGGACAGCAAGGTGACCATCGAGCGCATCCCGGTGGAAAAGGGCGGCCGCAAGGTCCTCATTCCCGTGGACGACATTCGCTTTATTATGGCCAAGGACGATTACTCCTGTATTTATACGGTCGATGACCGCTTTTTGTCCACGACCTCGCTGGCACAGTTCGAGGCCAAGCTCTGCGATTTTGGCTTCTTCCGCGTTCACCGCCGCTATATCGTCAACTTGGCGTGTGTCACCGACGTCGAGACGGTTCCCTCGGGCGCTATCCAGTTGGGCATTACGGGCGTCGACGAACGCGTACCGGTTTCGCGCCGTCGCGTCGTGCCGCTCAAAAAGGCCCTGAGCCTCTAGTACACTGGCCCCGCAGCCCTGTAGACCAAAATCGTCTGCGGAGCCGTGGGGCTTTTTGCATGAATGCACCAAATCTTTTTGCGGAAGGGATCCCATGAACAGTGCAAGCGCCAAGCGTATCGACATTATCTCGGACACCCACGGCTATCTTTCGCCTGCGCTCTTGGACGAGCTTAAGGGTGCGGATCTGATTATCCATGCCGGCGACCTTACGTCGGAGATGGACTACGAACACCTGCGCACCATCGCCCCCGTGCGAGCGGTGCTGGGTAATAACGACTACTACCGCGACTACGGCCCCGATGTGGACCGCTTGGCGCTCTTTACCTACGAAGGCCTCAAGTTCGCCGTAGCCCACTACCGCGAAGACCTCCCGGTTGGATCCGTAGACGTAGCTATCAACGGTCACACCCACGTAACCAAAGAAGCCCAAGTGGGTCGCTGCCTGGTCCTCAACCCAGGCAGTGCCAGCTATCCAAGAGGCACCCGAGGCCCCACCATGGCCAGAATGCTCGTCAAGGACGGCAAGATTCTGAGCACCAAATTTATTGACCTAGAGTAGGTGCAACAAAAACGGGGGATGCAGATCGCATCTCCCGTTTTTCTTTGAGCCAAAGGCCGAAGTTCAACAACAATCTTAGACAACCCCGCCGAGGAGAACGGGGACCTCGAGCCGCGGAAGCGGCGAGGAACAAAGTCTTTGAAGCAAGTGGCCCCGGAGACCCTCCCGGAGGGACCGAAAAACTTTTTCAAAAAAGTTGTTGCGCGGCGGACAGACTTCTGTGTATACTAATCCCCGCAGCGCACGCGAGCGGAAACAAACGCGAACGACTGCCTGGGGAGTTAGCTCAGTTTGGTTAGAGCGCCGGCCTGTCACGTCGGAGGTCGCGGGTTCGAGCCCCGTACTTCCCGCCAACGCAATTAAAGCCACGTCTTCGGACGTGGCTTTTTGCGTTTAATAGGTCATCGATCTTACATGCCTCTTTATCCAAATCACCGCATTTGCAACGAGCGAGCCAGCCTCTACTAATATGTGTATCCAAACGGAGGGGGGGTTGTTGCGCAACATCTGTTCAATGAAACAGGGGGGTTAGGCTATACTAAATTTCACTGTAGGCCGTACCTGATTCAGCCAGTCTTCAAGTGCGGCATTCAGTGGACACCCAATTTATAATTTGGTTGTTCAGGCGGTCATTTAGCGTCTCGACACAAGCTCGGCCCCGGAGCTCGTTCGAGCTGTTCGTATTCCTTGAAAGGGGAAAAATGGACATATCGAGGAAGACTGATTACGCCCTTCGCATGCTGGCGATGCTTGCCGAGGATCCGGAGCGTTTGCTTTCTGTTCGCACCGCTGCCGAAGAGGTCAATGTCCCGTATTCGTTTGCCCGCTCGATTCAGCACGGTTTGGTCCAGGCCGGTATTGTGGAGAGCCTGCGTGGCGTCCACGGTGGCATGCGTCTCAAGGTCAGTCCGGACGACGTCACTATCCGCCAGGTCGTCGAGGCCGTTCAGGGTCCTATGGTTATGAACGATTGCACCGCGCCCGATGGCGACTGTGCGCGCATGGGCACGTGCTGCTATCATCCCCTGTGGGCCGGAGCCCAGGCGCTGATGCGCGACTATCTCGATTCCGTTTCGCTCGGCGATATCGTCGCCCATCGCCGGTTCCCGGCCGTCGATCCCAAGTTCGCCGATCGCGATGCGTTTCCCGAGTACGCTGCCTGCGCGTACGCTTGCCGGGAGGAATAGCGCCGCATAAGGAGCATTGCCATGATTCAGGACCCCTTTCGTTCGATGATTCGTTCGGAAGGGGTCCTGCGCTATCGCGACCTTCCGTGGCGCCGCACGCGCGACCCGTATATCATCTGGCTCTCCGAGGTCATGCTGCAGCAGACGCAGGTGCCGCGCGTGGAGACGCGCATGCCGGCGTGGCTCGATCGCTTTCCGACTGTCCGGGCGCTTGCTCAGGCCGCCCCTTCCGATGTCTTGGATGCGTGGCAGGGGATGGGCTACAATCGCCGCGCCCTGGCGCTTCACAGGGCTGCACAGTGCGTTGTGGAGGGCTGGGACGGGGAGTTTCCGCGCGAGACGCACGACCTGGTCGCGCTGCCCGGTATTGGCCCGGCAACGGCGCAGGGCATCCGTTCGTTTGCATTCGATCTTCCGGGCGTGTATCTGGAGACCAACGTGCGCACGGTCTTTTTGCATCATTTCTTTCCCGATGTGCCGGCCGTTCCCGATCGTGAGCTGGTGCCGCTGATTCAAGCCGCCTGTCCGGCGGCCCCCGGTGCGCCGGCGGATGAGATTGCGCCCTTTGCCGTGCCTCAAGACGATGCTGACACGCCGCGCGCGTGGTATTACGCGTTGCTGGATTACGGCGCGTATCTTAAAAAGACGCTGCCCAATCCGTCCAGGCGGTCGGCGGGCTATAGTCGTCAGTCCAAGTTTGAGGGCTCGCGTCGCCAAAAGCGCGCCCACATTGTGCGCATGCTGCTGGCAGCGCGCGATGGACAGCCGGCAGGTATTACGCTTGATGAAGCCGTTGCAGGCGTTAACGAGATGGAGACGGCGGCCGGCCGAGAGCCGGTCGAGCGCGAGCTGGCCGCAAGCATTCTTGCCGATTTGGAGCGCGAGGGCTTTTGCCGCTCCGAGGGCGATCGTTGGTTGAGTATATAGCCCACTCAAATCTGAAGAACAGGATTGTAAGGTTTAGATTCTCGACATGAGGGCATCCTAAAGACAAGGCCGCTCAAAGCCTATGGGCGGCACGTGTTGAAGGGAAGTACACCTATGGATTTTGAGAACTCTCAGACCAAGAAGAACCTCGAGACCGCTTTTGCCGGTGAGTCCCAGGCACACACCAAGTATCGCTACTATGCATCCAAGGCCAAAAAGGACGGCTACGTTCAGATCTCGAATATCTTTGCCGAGACGGCGGGCAACGAGTCCGAGCACGCCAAGCTGTGGTTTAAGTACCTGCACGACGGTGCCGTTCCGGGCACTCTGGACAACCTGCGCGACGCCGCCGCGGGCGAGAACTACGAGTGGACCACGATGTATGACGAGTTTGCCAAGACCGCCGAGGAGGAGGGCTTTGCCGAGATTGCCGCAAAGTTCCGTGGTGTCGGCGCCGTGGAGAAGGCTCATGAGGAGCGCTACAACAAGCTCGTCGAGCGCATTGAATCGGGCGAGGTGTTTGAGCGCGAGGGCGTAAAGGTGTGGAAGTGCCTGAACTGCGGACACCTGCATGTTGGTGCCGAGGCGCCCGAGGTATGCCCGGTGTGCAACCACCCGAAGGCGTACTTTGAGGAACAGGTGGTGAACTACTAGCGCGTGGTGCTAGCGTGAGCTGGGCCGGGAGGGCCGGACTACCTTCCCTCCTCGCTCACGGCTTCGCAGGGTCGCGTTGAGGGAAGGTAGTCCGGCCCTCCCGGCCCGCTTCGGGTCGTCGCGTGCTCGTTACTGAAAAGCTGATTAGAAGTTTGTGTGCCGCCCCTTTAGGGGCGGCACTTTTTGTGTGGGGTCCCGGTCTTCACAATTTCCGTCAAGCTTTTGGTTAGGTTTTGGTCGGTTGGCGTAAGGGCGGAAGGGCAAAAGATCATTCGATAAAAAAGCTCAGAGAAAGTGCTGGTAGGGGAGTTGTTGAGGTTTTCGACAGCTTTCTGACTATAGAATCTTTGCGGCTATTGCCGCGGATTTCGTTGCCGCGGCCGCGATGGTGCGGGATGCTGGGCGTAAGCGTCGAATGCTCCGATTGAGGAGGCCAACATGGATCTGTTTCTTGAGACCCCGCGGCAACAAGCCGAGCGTATGTTGCGCCAGCAGCAACGGCTTATGGAGATGCAAATGCAAGGGGCGGCCGTCCAGCCTCCTGTGCAAAACGCCGCGCCCGCGGTATCGTCTTCGAGTGAGGTGGACCCAGGAGCCTATTCCGTACAGCAAGATTCATATGCCCAGGAGCTCGCGTTCGATAAACGTCGTGCACGTCGCCGTCGCTGGGCCCAGCGCCTGCGTACGCTGGCGATGATCGTGTTGATCCCGTTGGGACTCGCGGCAATCTTCTTGGCCTCATATGCCCTCACGTGCATTCTCAACGGCGCCTCGCCCAGCGAGGTGCTTGAGCACTTGGCAGCTCTCGGCCAGCGCCTGGGCGATGTCATAACAACCATCCGCGCCGGCTGGGAGAGTTAGCGTTTTGATGCCTGTGGCCCAAAATCCATTTGCCCGATTGCCGTGGAGCGCCCGGTGCGTGTGGCGGGGTAAGATTGATCGCGGTTTTGATTGATAGTCGATGAGGTTTGTTGGGCGGAGACTATGTCTGCTATTGATATCGTGCTTGTTGTGATCGCCTTGGTGGCGGTGGGGGTTGCTGTGGCTTGTGCCCTGCAGCTCAAGGGCCTTCGCGCCGAGCTGCGGGAGCGCGGCGATAGCGGGGCAGAGATGCTGGCTGCGCTCGAGCAGGCCAACAACGCGCTCGACACCCTGAACGTCGCGTTGGCAGAAACCCGCCGCACGGCAAATGCCATCGCGCAGCAGCAGACGACCGATGCGGCCGTAGAGCAGCAGCGCTACCTGACCATCGCGCGTGAGTTCTCGCAGGCTGGCGACCGTATGGATGACCTGCGCCGCGAGACGGCCCAGCAGCTCGGTGCCAACCGCGAGGGCATCGAGCACCGCTTGGACAAGGTGCGCGAGACGGTCGATGCCCAGCTGGGCGCCATCCGCAAGGACAACAACGTGCAGCTCGATCAGATGCGCGCGACGGTGGACGAGAAACTCTCCCGCACGCTCAACGATCGCCTGTCTGCATCGTTTAAGCAGGTGAGCGACCAGCTCGAGGCTGTGTACAAGGGTTTGGGCGATATGCAGTCCATTGCCACCGGCGTGGGCGACCTCAAACGCGTGCTGGGCAATGTAAAAGCGCGTGGCATTTTGGGCGAGGTGCAGTTGGGTGCAATCCTGGCGGACATCCTTACGCCCGACCAGTATCTGGAAAACGTCGCCACCAAGCCCGGCGCCTCGGAGCGCGTTGAGTTTGCCGTCAAGCTGCCGGTAGACGAGGGCGATCCCGTGCTGCTGCCGATCGACTCCAAATTCCCGGGCGACGCGTACGAGCATCTGCTCGACGCGCAAGAGTCGGGTGATGCCGAGGCTGTGGCCACCGCGCGCAAGACGCTCGACGCCATGGTAAAGCGTGAGGCAAAGGACATCTGCGAAAAGTACCTGAGCGTGCCCGCGACCACCAACTTTGGCATTCTGTTCGTGCCGTTTGAGGGCCTGTACGCCGAGGTCGTCAGCCGCCCCGGACTTATCGAGACCCTGGGCCGCGACTATCACGTCAACGTTGCCGGCCCCAGCACCATGGCGGCCATCCTCAACAGTCTGCAGATGAGCTACCAGACGTTTAGACTGCAAAAACGCACCGATGACGTGCTGCGTGTGCTCTCTGCTGTCAAGGCCGAGCTGCCGCGCTATCAGGCGGCGCTGCGCCGCGCCCAGCAGCAGATCGAGACCGCGGGTAAAACGGTCGAGGGCATCATCACCACGCGCACCAACGTTATGGAGCGCAAGCTCAAGGACATCGACGCACTGGAAGATGCCGAGGAGGCCGACGAGATCTTGGGGCTCACGTCCGCGGAGCTGCTCACAGACCAAAAAGACGAGGACTAGCTGCATCTGACGGCGGGGTGCCTACACAAGCGCGGGACGCGGGTGCTTTTCGCGTCGCACTTGCCTGAAGTGCGCTTTAGTGTGCAACAATGGCGTTTCGCCCTATCAGACGCGAAAGGAAGCCCATGTCTCAGAGAAACACCAGTCCGCTCAAACGCTCCACCGTGTGCCGCACGCTGCAGCGTTTTTGGGACGTCACGCGCACGCAGCCGCTGATCGTCTTTCTCTCGGCGTTCTCGTCGGCGGGCTATATCTTTTTGCTCACGTTTGCCAACACCTACGTGATGGCCCTCATCGTCGACCGCGTCCAAGCCGGTCCCGTGGCGGGCGATCAAGTATTCGAGGTCTTTGGCCCCTACATTCTGGCGCTCGTGCTCGTTAACCTAGCGGGCCAGATCCTCTCCAAGCTGCAGGACTACACCGTCTACAAGCTCGAGATTGCGGGTAACTACCACCTGGCGCGCCTGTGCTTCGACACGCTCTCCAATCAATCCATGACATTTCACACCAGCCGCTTTGGCGGATCGCTTGTGAGCCAAACGAGCCGTTTTATGAGCGGCTACACGGGTCTGGTGGACGTGACGGTGTATTCGTTCATTCCCACCATCACCTCGGTTGTCTGCACGGTGGCGGCGCTCGCTCCGGTGGTGCCGACATTTACCGTGATCCTGGTGGGCATTATGGTCGTCTACATCGCGTTTGTCTGGCTTATGTACAAGCGCATCATGCCGCTTTCGGCCGCGACGTCCGCCGCTCAGAACAAGCTGTCGGGCGTGCTGTCCGACGCGGTCACGAACATCCTGGCCGTCAAGACTTGCGGGCGCGAGGACTTTGAGCGCGACCTGTTCGATACCGCCGACCGCGCCGCGCGCGACGCCGAGACGGTTTCGATGCACGCCATGATGCAGCGCAACTTTACGACCTCGGGCCTTATCGTCATTACCATGGCCGTGGTGAGCGTGTTCGTCGCGGGCGGCAACGCGTGGTTTGGCATCTCTGCCGGCGCGCTCGTCATGATCTTTACCTATACGTACAACCTCACCATGCGTCTGAACTACGTAAGCTCCATGATGCAGCGCATTAACCGCGCACTGGGCGATGCGGCCGAAATGACGCGCGTACTGGACGAGCCGCGTCTGGTGGCAGACGACGAGAACGCCCCCGAGCTCAAGGTGGGCGAGGGCGCGATTGATTTTGAGCACTTGAGCTTTGCATACCGTGACGCCGCGGCGGGCGAGAGCGTGTTCGACGACCTGACGCTCCATGTGGCGGCGGGCCAGCGCGTGGGCCTGGTAGGCAAATCGGGCTCGGGCAAGACGACGCTCACCAAGTTGTTGTTGCGCCTGGACGATGTACAGGGCGGCCGCGTGCTCGTGGACGGCCAGGACGTCTCGCGCTGCACGCAGCAGAGCCTGCGCCGCCAGGTTGCCTACGTACCGCAGGAGGCGCTGCTGTTCCATCGTTCCATTCGCGAGAATATCGCCTACGGCCGCCCCGACGCCACCGACGAGCAGATCCGCGAGGCCGCGCGTCTGGCAAATGCCCTGGAGTTTATCGACCGCCTGCCCCGTGGCTTTGACACCATGGTGGGCGAGCGCGGCGTTAAGCTTTCGGGCGGCCAACGCCAGCGCGTGGCCATCGCCCGTGCCATCCTGACCGACGCGCCGATTCTGGTGCTCGACGAGGCGACGTCTGCCCTCGACAGCGAGTCCGAGGCGTTGGTGCAGGAGGCGCTCGAGAATCTGATGCGCGGCCGCACCTCCATTGTGGTGGCACATCGCCTGTCTACCGTGGCGGCGCTCGACCGCATCGTGGTGCTGGCGGACGGCGAGATTGTCGAGGACGGTACGCATGCGCAGCTTGTCGAGGCGGGCGGCGAGTACGCAAGCCTGTGGGGCCGCCAGACCGGCGCATTTTTGGAGGCGTAAAGACCCCATACGTGGGACAATCGTGCCCATAGGTTTGTTATGCCGCTGAGCCGAGGAGTCGTTATGCCACGCGAGACCAATGCCGCCAAACGCGAGCGCGCCGTTGAGGTGTGCGAGCGCCTCAACCGTCGCTATGGCCCGGTTGAGTGTTTTTTGGATCACGAGAATCCCTTTAGGCTGCTCATCGCGGTACTGCTCTCGGCGCAGACGACCGACGCGCAGGTCAACAAGGTGACGCCGAAGCTGTTTGCCCAGTGGCCCACGCCCGAGGCCATGGCGGGGGCGAGCGTGGCCGATGTGGCCGATACCATTAAGTCGCTCGGCTTTTATAAGAGCAAGGCCAAGCACGCCGTGGAGGCCGCGCAGATGATCGTTGCCGATTACGGTGGCGAGGTGCCGGCCGACATGAAGGAGCTCGTCAAGCTGCCGGGTGTTGGCCGCAAAACGGCGAACATCGTGCTCAACGTGGGGTTTGGCATCGTGGAGGGCATTGCGGTGGACACGCACGTCAACCGCATTGCGCACCGCCTGATGCTGAGCCCCAAGACGCATGCCAAGGAGCCGCTCAAGACCGAGCAAGATCTGCTCAAGATTTTGCCGCACGAGTATTGGGAGTCGGTCAACCACCAGTGGATCACCTTTGGCCGCGAGATCTGCGATGCCCGTAAACCTAAGTGCGACGAGTGCCCGCTGGCAGACCTTTGCCCCAGCGTGCGCGTTTTGGGGTAGCTGTTTGGCGTGCGCTGGCGTGTCCATCTCATGCGCTACCATGACAGGCAATGAAATCCGCCGCATACCCGCCGAGCTTGCCCCGGCGGGCTTTTGGCGTTGCAATGCCGGAGGAACAGCATGCTCATTCACCGTATAGCCGCGCAGCTCTACACTGCCGAGGCCTTGCAGACCGTCGAGGCCGGACTCGATGCCGGCGAGGACGTGACGCTGGCCGTGTCGCAGTCGGGCCGTACGCTTATGGCGGCCGCCCAGTTTGCGCGCCGTCCGCGACCGACGGTCTACATTGTGAGCGGCGAGGACGCGGCCGATCGCGCCGCGCGCAGCCTTGCCGCCTACGTGGGCCTTGCGCATGTGTGCCGTTTTCCCGAGCGCAAGGACTATCCGTGGCGCGAGCAGGCGCCCGACGACGCCGTGGTGGCGCAGCGTTGCGAGGCTCTGGGGCGCATCGTGCGCGGGGACAACTGCATCATGGTTGCCTCGGCCCGTGCGCTGCTGCGCTGCGTGCCGCCGGTCGAGAGTCGCTATTGGGAGTCCACCACTTTTGCGGTGGGCGAGGAGATTCCTTTTGACGAGGTACCGCAGCGCCTGGTGGGCATGGGCTACACTAATGCCGGCGCCGCCGACGCGCCCGGACTGTTCCGCGTGCACGGCGACACCGTCGAGGTGTTCCCCGCGCAGGAGAAGGCGCCCGTGCGCATCGAGTTCTTCGGCGACGAGATTGACCGCATCCGCCGCATGGTGAGCTCAACGGGGCAGACCATCGGCAACGAGGACAGTATCGAGATCTTCCCCTGCCGTGAGCTGGCGCTTACCGACGATGCCGTTCACAACATGCATGTGGCGCTCTACCGCGCCAGCCAGGACGACAGCAAGCTGGCGGCGCTGCTCGAGATGGTGGATGCGCGTATTGTCACGCCCGAACTCGACCGCTTTTTGCCGGTGATGTATGGCCAGACCGTAAGCCCGCTGGCGCACGTGAGCGGCAAGGCGCTCGTGGTTCTGTCCGAGCCGCGCTCGCTGTTCGACGATTGCCTGCGCGCCTATGAGGATATCGAGGCGCGTGCCGGCGAGGCGGGGATTGACCGACTGGACGGTCTGTACGTGCGCGCTCAACAGCTCGATTTTGGTGCTCAGCAGCGCCTGAACTATGTGAGCCTCATCCGTGCCGGCGGTGCGGTGACGGCCGAGCTCAAGATTGAGCAGCCGGCCATTGCGGGCTCGGACAATCGCTTTATGACGCGCATTCAGGAAGTCGTGGGCAAGCGCTACGCCTGCGTGTTTGCCATTCCCGACCGCGGTGCGCGCGAGTCGATGGAGCTCACCTTTGGCGACGAGGGCATCACCTTTGAGGAATCGCTGACGGCAGCGCCCGAAAACGCCGGCGCTATCGGCGAGCGCGTACGCGTGGCAGCGGCAGACTCTGCCGATCGCGCCGCCCGCCAGGATGCTCATGCCTCGATTCGCGAGCGTAAGGCTGACGCGCTCAACGCCCGCTCGCTCGAGGCGGGCGCGGCCCAGGCTGCCGCCGGTGCTGCCGTGCCCACTATCTCGCGCGGACGCGTGACCTTTGTCGATGCCGCCCTGCCGCAGGGCGTGGTGGTGCCCGATGCCAACCTGGCCGTGTTCTCGATCGCCGACCTCAACGCCCGCATGGATGCCAACCGCGCGCGCAGCCGCCGCAAGGTGGACATTACGCAGATCACGTTTCCGTTTAAGCCGGGCGACTACGTGGTGCACGCCACTCACGGCATCGCGCTCTTTAGCGAGATCGCGCGCCAGGAAGTGGGCGGCAAGGAGCGCGACTACTTTTTGCTGGAATATGCCGACGGCGACAAGCTCTACGTGCCGCTCGAGCAGGTCGACCGCATCACGCGCTATGTTGGTCCCGACGGCGACAAGCCGCGCCTGACCAGGCTCAACACTGCCGACTGGACGCGTGCCACCAATAAGGCGCGCAAGAATGCCAAAAAGCTGGCGTTTGACCTGGTTGACCTGTATACGCGCCGTTCGTCGATTACCGGTATCGCCTGCCCGCCCGACACGCCCGAGCAGATCGAGATGGAGGAGAGCTTCCCTTACGACGAGACGCGCGACCAGCTGGAAGCCATCGCCGACATTAAGGCCGACATGGAGGCGCCCAAGCCCATGGACCGCCTGCTGTGCGGCGATGTGGGCTTTGGCAAGACCGAGGTCGCCCTGCGCGCGGCGTTTAAGTGCGTTGACTCCGGCCGCCAGGTCATGGTGCTCTGCCCCACGACCATTCTTGCGCAGCAGCACTATGAGACGTTCTTTGAGCGCTTTGCCCCGTTTGGCCTCGAGGTCGAGGTGCTCAGCCGCTTCCGCACGCCGGCGCAGCAAAAGCGCGCGCTCAAGGCGTTTGCCGAGGGCACGATCGACGTGCTCATCGGTACGCACCGTCTGCTTTCGGCCGATGTGAACCCCAAGAACCTGGGCCTGGTGATCATCGACGAGGAACAGCGCTTTGGCGTGCAGCACAAGGAACAGCTCAAGAACCTGCGCGAGCAGATTGACGTGCTCACGCTTTCGGCAACGCCGATTCCGCGAACCATGCAGATGGCCACGAGCGGCGTGCGCGACATGAGCCTGATTACCACGCCGCCCACCGGGCGTCGCCCCGTGATCGTGCACGTGGGGGAGTACGACCCCGATGTGGTGAGCGCGGCGATTCGCCTGGAGGTGGGCCGCGGCGGCCAGGTGTACTACGTGTCCAACCGCGTCAAGACCATCGACGACGCCGTGGCGCGTGTGCACGAGGCCGCGCCCGAGGCGCGCGTGGGTGTGGCTCACGGCAAGATGAGCCCGCGCGAGGTCGAGGACGTGATGATCGAGTTCGCGACCAAAAAGATCGACGTGCTCATCGCCACGACCATCGTGGAGAGCGGCATCGACAACGCGACCGCCAACACGCTCATCATCGAGGACTCGCAGCGCCTGGGCCTGGCACAGCTCTACCAGCTTAAGGGCCGTGTTGGCCGCTCGGCCACGCAGGCATACGCGTACTTTATGTTCCCGGGTGAGCTGCCGCTCACCGAGGAGGCTACGGCGCGTCTGACCGCGCTTTCCGAGTTCCAAGACCTGGGCAGCGGCATGCGCATTGCCATGCGCGACCTGGAGATCCGCGGCGCCGGTTCGCTCATGGGTGCCGAGCAGCACGGCAACCTGTCGAGTGTGGGCTTTGACCTGTTTACGCAGATGCTGGGCCAGGCCGTGGCCGAGGCGCGCGGCGACGACGATGCCGGCGTGGAGGCGGCGAGCGTGGGCATCAACCTGCCGGCCGACTACTTCTTGTCCGAGGAGTACATGCCAGCGGTGGACCAGCGCGTGCTCGTGTACCGCAAGCTCGCGGCGGCCGAGGACCTGGAGAGCATCGACGAGGTGCAGGAGGAGACCGAGGCGGCGCACGGTGAGCTGCCGTTGGCGGGGCTCAACTTGTTCAACCGCGCGCGCATCCGTATCCGCGGCGAGCGCCTGGGGCTCGAGAGTGTTACGCTCAGCGGTGGACGCATTACCTTCCTGGGGGTTGACGTTCCCAAGAAGGTAGCCTTTGAGCTTAAGACCCGCTATGGCGCGGTGAACTTCCCCAAGAGCCGCAAGCTCTCGGTGCCCTACAGGGCGGGCGCCGGCGCGGGCAGCGGCCTGGGTCGCGGTCTCGACGCCAACGACGGCACCGGTCCCGTTGCCGCGGCACTCATGCTGCTGCAGCAGCTGGGTGCCAGCGACGACGATTAACGGGTCGACGCTGCAAACGCCCCATTTGGGCAATCTGACCCTCACTCGTCGGTCGCGTACGCAAGTACGCTTCCCTCCTCCTTCGGGCCACCTTGCCACAAATGGAACGTTTTCGCTTACTTATGCTCAACCTGTAAGGGTATTTACGGGACAAAGCCATCTTCGTCTCACCCACATTGCAGGTTGACCGCCCTTCGCCCGACCGAAAGGAAAGCATGTTCGGGTACATCTATAAGAAAGACGCCGCTGCTATCGCGGTTATCCTTGCCCTTTGTCTGGGCGTGGGTAGTTTCTTCGACTATCAGATTTCGAGCGCGTTGTTCAACATCGGCAGCATGTACGGCCGCTTTATCGAGGCTGCCGGCGAGCTGCCGTTCGAGCTGACAGCGAGCGTCGCGGGCGTTATGCTCGTGCGCGCGGTGCGTCCCGACTCCGGGGGGAGCAAATGGCTCGCCGTGCTCGGCGTCCTCGTCAACGTTGGCCTGGCCGGCTACGAGATCGTCTCGTCCCTGAAGGTTGGCGGCAAACTCATTGCCGTTCAGCTGGTGCTGACGTTTGTGCTGGTCATCGCTGCCAACCTTATCGTCTATCGTCTCACGCGCACGACCGAGCCTGACGAGCTCACGCGCTGGGCGTTGATGGTGCTTGCCGTGTGGGTCGCTCAGGCCATTATTCTCAACGTGATCGTCAAGCCGCTGTGGTCGCGCCCGCGCATGCGAGTGATCGAGGTGACGCAGGGACTCGATTTTCAGCCGTGGTGGGTAATCGGCAATCCCGACAAGTGGACCTATGTTGCCGCCGGCGTGATCAAGGACGGCTTTAAGTCGTTTGCGAGCGGACACACGGCGCATGCGGCGATCGGCCTCATGCTCGCCGGGCTTCCCGCGGCAGCCTTTAGGGAAAAGCCGTCGCGCCGCCGCGTGGTCTTTTGGACGGCGGCTGTGGTCGCGGCGCTCGTCGCGTTTGGCCGCATCGTGATCGGTGCACACTTTTTGAGCGACGTGAGCTGCGGCTTTGCCCTGGTGCTGGCGCTTGAGTGCCTTGCCGCGCGCATTGCCTATCCCAGCGGCGTACAATAGCTCCGTTTGAATCATCTGACCGATACCCGGTAAGAGAGGATTGCCATGCTCGCGTTCAACAACGATTATTCCCACGGCGCACACCCGACGGTGCTGCAGGCGCTCGTCGATACCAACATGGAGCCACAGCCCGGCTACGGTACCGATGCGCATACCGAGCGCGCCAAGCAACTTATTCGCGAGGCCTGCCAGGCCCCCGATGCCGACGTGTTTTTTCTGGTGGGCGGCACGCAGGCCAACGCGACGGTGATCGACATGCTGCTCGCGCCGTACGAGGGCGTCGTTGCTGCCGAGACTGGCCACGTCGCCTGTCACGAGGCGGGCGCCATCGAGTTTGGCGGCCACAAGGTGCTCACCATCCCCGGCTACGAGGGCAAGATGCACGCCGAAGATCTCGAAAACTATATCCAGGTGTTCTACGAAAACGAGAGCTACGAGCACACGGTGTTCCCGGGCGCCGTGTACGTGAGCCTGTCGACCGAGTACGGCACGCTGTACTCCAAGGTCGAGCTCGCGGCGATTCACGCGGTGTGCCAGAAGCATGAGATTCCGCTGTTTGTGGACGGTGCTCGCCTGGCCTATGCGCTGGCGGCCGATGAGTGCGACATTACCCTGCCCGAGCTGGCGCAGCTGTGTGACGTGTTCTACATCGGCGGCACCAAGTGCGGCGCGCTCTGCGGCGAAGCTGTGGTGTTCTGCGGCATGCACGCCCCGGCGCATTCCATTCCTCGCATTAAGCAACATGGCGCGCTGCTTGCCAAAGGCCGCCTGACGGGCGTGCAGTTTGAGGCGCTCTTTACCGATGGCCTGTATTTTGAGATTGGTCGACAGGCGATCGAAACCGCGCAGGCGCTTCGTCGCGTGCTGCACGAGCACGGCTACCGGTTCTTCTTGGAGACGCCGACTAACCAGCAG
Organism: uncultured Collinsella sp.; assembly: GCA_902495645.1. Taxonomy (GTDB): domain Bacteria; phylum Actinomycetota; class Coriobacteriia; order Coriobacteriales; family Coriobacteriaceae; genus Collinsella. The sequence continues at coordinate 32,514 of CABUXY010000015.1, forward strand.
TTTGTGATTCTGCCCAACGAAGATATGGCCCGCATTCGCGAGCATGCTTCGATCGAGTACTGGGAAAAGTACGACGAGACCCACACGGTGGTGCGTTTTTGTACCAGCTGGGCTACGACGCAGGAGGACATCGACGCGCTGGCGGCTGTCCTGTAGTCTGATGTAATGACGAGGGGCCGCCTTGCGCTGGGTTTGGCGCAGGGCGGCCTTTGCTTTTGGGGGAGAAGGGTTGTATGACCGAGATGTCCGAGCCGACGATTCGCCTGGCGACGCCCGATGATGCGCCGGCGTTGCTTGCCATCTATGAGCCGTATGTGCGCCAGACGGCGATTACCTGCGAATACGAGGTGCCGAGCGTTGAGGAGTTCGCCGGGCGCATCGAGCGTACGCTCAAGCGCTATCCATATTTGGTGATGGAGCTGGACGGGCGTCCGGTAGGCTATGCCTACGTGAGTCCGCTCAACAGCCGCGAGGCATACGACTGGTCGGTCGAGACGTCGATCTACCTGGCGCGCGATGTGCGCCATGGCGGGCTGGGTCGCAAGCTGCACGACGCGCTTAAGCAATGCCTGGTCGCGATGGGCATCACCAACATGTGCGCACTCATTGCCGTGCCGCACGATAAGGACGACGAGTACCTGACGCACAACAGCCAGGATTTCCATGCCCATATGGGATATCGCCTGGTGGGCGCCTTCGACCGCTGCGCCCAAAAGTTCGGCCGCTGGTACGACATGTGCTGGATGGAGCTGGTCCTGGCTGAGCGCACACCCAACAAACCCAAGCCAATCTGGTTCCCCGACCTCCTCGCCTAAAACCACCACAAAGGGGACAGGCACCTTCGCGGTGGTTTCTCTCAAAACTCGGTCGTTTTTGGCGCGTTAACCTTAAAAACCACCACAAAGGTGCCTGTCCCCTTTGTGGTGGTTTTGGTGTTGGTTAGCCGATGGGCTCGGTGTATTTGGCGCGGTCGGTGCGCTGGATGCGCTTGGAGACGTGGAGCGGGCGGCCGTCGGTGTCGTAGACGTAGTCGGTGATCAGGATCAGCGCCTGCCCGCGCTCAACGTTGAGCAAAAACGCCTCGTTTTGCGAGGCGTAGCACACCTCAAAGGTCTTATGCCCCTGTGCCGGCGCGCGATGGAACTCCTGTCGCAGCGTGGCGTAGAGTGAACCGTTAATATCGCGATCGATGAGCGTCTCGAAGCTTGGTGGCAGGTAGGTGGTCTCCAGGCACAGCGGCGCGTCGTCCAGGTAGCGCAGGCGGACAAGTTTGACGAGCTTGCTGCCCACGGCGGCGTCAAAGAACTTAGCTATGCTGCCGGCCGCCTTGGCAAAGCCCGAGTCCACGGTGCGCGTGGTGGGCTTCATGCCCTGACCTTCGACCTGCTTGGTATAGCTCGAAAACACTAGGTTGTTCTCGTGGAGCGCGGGCGTGTCGGCCACAAAGGCGCCACGCCCGCGCTCGGTGCGCACCAGGCCCTCATCAACGAGCACCTTAAGGGCGTGGCGCACGGTGCTGCGCGACAGCCCCGATTCGTCCATGAGTTCCATCTCGGACGGCAGCTTGTCTCCGCGCGCGTAGGTGCCGACGGCGATGCGGTCGCGCAGCATGCCCGCCAAGCGCTCGTATTGGCTTAGTTTCTTTTTAGATGAAGCGTTCATGCGATCAGCCTATATCTAACTTGTATGCTTATCTAAGCAAGCATGTATTCAACACAACAATAAAACTGCTGGTATCGAGCTACCGAAAACCTTACCAGCAAAATTTCTAAGATAAATATAGCATACAACTAGTCGACATAACCAAAACATGTATGTAACTTGTATGCCATCGAGAGCATCAAACGAGAAGAAAGGCTGATGCACGATGACTACTCAGGAACAGGTTAAGGATGTCGTCTCCCAGGTTTTGGCTGACAAGGCAGACAAGGGCGGCATCAAGCGCGTCGTGTGGATTGGCGCTGGCGGATCCAACGGCGGCAACTATCCTGCCCAGTACTTTATGGAGCACGAGGCCACGCAGGTCGTGAGCTCCAGCTACACCAGCAACGAGTTCGTGCACGCCACCCCGGCCTACGTCAACGAGAACACCCTGGCCGTCGTCGTGTCCATGCGCGGCACCAAGGAGACCATCGTCGCCGCCCAGGTCGCCAAGGACCACGGCGCCAGCACCATCGCCATCTATGTTGACGAGTCCGGCCTCACCGAGGTCTGCGACTACAAGATCCAGTACGACAGCCTGGCCGTCGACGAGTCCTGCATGGGCCGCACCAACTCCGCCGTCGTGACCATGATCGCCATGGAGCTCACGCAGCAGACCGAGGGCTATGCCGAGTACGAGACCGCTATGGCCGCCTTCGACTTGGTCGACCCCATCTATCGCAAGGCCGTCGAGTACACTCGCCCGCTCGCTGCCAAGTGGGCCGAGCAGAACGCCGACAAGCCCTGCATCAACGTCATGGCTCAGGGTCCGCTCTTTGGTGCCGCCTACGTCTTTAGCATCTGCAACGTGCAGGAGATGCTGCAGATCGACTCCTGCACCATCAACACCTGCGACTTCTTCCATGGCCCCTTCGAGATCCTGGACAAGCGCACCTCGCTGTTCCAGCTCATCAGCGTCGGCCGCAGCCGCTGCAACGACGAGCGCGGCATCCGCTTCGTCAACCAGTACGGTGGCGAGCGCGTCTATCAGCTCGACGCCAAGGAGCTCGGCCTCAACGACATCAAGGACAGCGTGAGCGAGTACTTCAACCACCTGATCTTTGCCCCGATCCTCAACAACGTGTATATGCGCGCGCTCTCTGCCGTCACCCACAAGGACTACATGACGCGCCGCTACATGTGGAAGCTGGACTACTAGGGGATAGAGCGGCCTAACAGCTCGATGTCCTCATAAGTTGCGGTGGAATAGTTCCTGTTTGGGGGCTTGAAGCCTCTATTTAGGAACTATTTCACCGCAACCGCCAAGTAATCCGCTGGGGACGGAGGAAAACGGATCACTTAGGGACTGGTCTGAGTCACTGATCCGTTTTCCTCCGTTCCCAGCGGATCATTTTTCCGTTCGGCGATTTGTGTCTTGAAAAATGTATATAACGACTATAACGTAGTACGAAACATATTGGAAACAACACCGAGGAGGCTGCGTTGAAGAAAAGCAATCTGGGCTATGCGCTGGTGCTGATCGCCGCGCTTATGTGGGGCACCATCGGAATCTTTGTTAACGGAATATCGGCCCTGGGTGTTTCGTCTCAGAGCATGGCGGCCTTTCGCCTGTTGTCGGGTGCCGTCTTAATGGCTCCGGTCTTGGCATTTATGGGTTGCCAGGGAGGCGCTCGTGAGGGAAAAGCCTCGGGTCCCATGGCATTGTTCAAGGCAAGTCCTAAAGAGCTTGTTCCCTGCGCGCTTGTCGGTATCGTCGGTTTAGCCGTCGCCAACACCTGCTATTACGAGTGCATGGGCGAGGTGGGCATGTCCACGGCCTCGGTGCTGCTCTACACCTCGCCGGTGTTTGGAGTCATGCTCGGCCGCGTGCTTTATCGCGAGGACGTGACCTCCAACAAACTCGTCGCCATCGTCTTTAACATTGTGGGTTGTGTGCTCGCGGTGACGAGCGGTGACCTGTCTGGTTTCCATTTCTCGGCTTGGGGCGTCGCGTCGGGTGTGATCGCCGGACTTTGCGGTGCGCTGCTGGCGGTGTTTAGCCGTATGGCTACCAAGACGCTCCATCCACTGGCCGTAACGTTTTGGGGTTTTGTCTTTGGCGGATGCTTTATGGCGGTGCTTTCGGCTCCGTGGTCCGATGTAGCCGCGGCAATGTCCCCGCAGCTCATCCTGCTGTTCGCAGGCTTTGGCTTTATTCCGACGGCTCTTGCGTACATCTTCTATATGCAGGGCCTTTCGATGGATCTTGAGACGTCGAAGGTGCCGGTCGTGGCTTCGTTCGAAACCGTGGCGACCGTTCTGGTCGGTATTGGCATCTACGCCGAGCCCGCCGGCGCGATCAAGGTCCTGGGCATTGTGCTGGTACTCGCGTCCATCCTGATTATGAACACCGACTTCTCCAAGCTGCGCAACAGTGTGTTTGTCGGCCATGTCATTGAGAGCATGACCTTTAAGCCCAACGCGTGGTGGACGGAGAAATCGCAGGACATGGATCTGTTCCGCGAGCGCACCGGCATCGCGCTGGAGCCCACTGTGCAGGAAAGCCCCTGGTACTTTGTGCGATAGGGGATTGCGCGCAGGGTCTGACCTGGGGTTATCCAGCCAGCGTCGGCCTGCCCAGACCCAACGTTTCGATTACGTTAAACCCGTCAACGGTCGATTTTCACCCGCGAACGGTCTTTATACTAATTAGCAATATAAGCAACGTATAAGACGTTATAATGACCATAACGAAAAGGAGGAGGCAAGATGAATCAGATCATTCTCGCATCTCATGGCGGCCTGGCCGCAGGCGCCAAAGACACGCTCGAGATGGTTCTCGGCGACGTGTCGAACGTCCACGTCGTGTCGCTTGCTCGTGACGACAAGGAGCCCATCACCAATAAGGTTGAGGCTATGATCGCCACGTTCAACGCGGACGACACCGTCTATGTGCTGACCGATATGCTCGGCAGCTCGGTCAACAACAACATGGTCGAGCTTTCCAAGAACGGCACGAAGTTCACGGTTGTCAGCGGTTTCAACATCCCGCTGGCGCTCACGCTCGCTATGAGCCCCGTCCCCGTCAAGGGCGCCGAGCTCGCGGCCCTCATCAACGAGGCCCGCACCGGTCTGACCAACCCCAACGCACCGGTCGAGGCCGCCGCGGCTCCCGCCAAGAAGGCCAAGGCGTCCCGTCACAGCTCCGGTCCCGCCAAGATCGTCCTCGCACGTCTTGACTACCGTCTGCTGCACGGCCAGGTCGTCTTTACCTGGACCACCAAGGTTCAGGCCGAGCGCATCATCGTCGTCGACAACGCTGCCGCCAACGATGACATCAAGAAGGGCGCTCTTAAGCTTGCCAAGCCCCAGGGCGTGCGCCTGAACGTCTTCACCGTCGAGCGTGCCCTCGCCAAGATGGACAAGCTCAACACCCTCGGCGAGCGCGTCATGTTCGTCTTTGGCAACACTGCCGAGATGCTGCAGTTCTGCCAGGGCTACAAGCTCGACGCCATCAACCTGGGCGCCACCGCCAACCACGACGGTGCCGATCAGGTCGGCGGCAAGGACAGCTCCGTCTTCCTCGACGCCACCCAGAAGGCCGACGTCAACCAGCTGCTCGACATGGGCATCAAGCTCTACGTCCAGCAGACCCCTACGTATCAGAGCGTCGACATCGACGCCAAGCTGTAATCAACCAGGCTTTTGCCTGACTGAAAGGAGAAGGGTATGAATACGTTCATCAGTGCGGTGCTCGTCGGCCTCGTCGGCGTGTTCTGCATGTGGGACTCCCGCCTGCTCGGTCGTCTTAACTTCGAGCAGCCCCTCGTTGGCGCTACGCTCGTCGGTCTGCTGCTGGGCGATGTGCCCACCGGCCTTGCCGTCGGTGCCGCCGTCGAGCTCGTGTCCATGGGCCTGGTGCAGGTCGGCGCCGCCGTTCCGCCCGATATGGTCCTGGGCGGCATCGTGGCCGCTGCCTTTGCGTGCCTGACCGATGCTTCCGCCGAGACCGCCATGACGATCGCCATCCCGGTCGCCGTCCTGGGTCAGCTCCTCGGCATCGTGTTCCGTTCCATCATCGCCGCCCTCACCCATGTGGCCGATAGCGCGATCGATAACGGAAAGTTCAAGACCGCCTACCGTATGCACATCTGCGCCGGCTCCGGTCTGTACGCTGTCATGTACTTCCTGCCGATCTTCCTCGCCGTCTTTGTTGGCACCGACCTGGTTCAGGCCATCGTCAACATGGTTCCCGAGTGGCTGTCCACTGGTCTTAACGTTTCGACCAAGATCATGACCGCCTACGGCTTGGCCCTGCTGCTCACCATGATGATCAAGAAGGGTATGACTCCGTTCCTGTTCATCGGTTTCCTGCTCGCCGCTTACCTCAACCTGTCCGTCATCGCGGTCGCTCTGATCGGTGTGTGCCTGGCTGTCGTCTTCATGGGCTTCAAGTTCAACGGTTCCCATGCAGCCGCCGGTGTCGATTCCGACTACGATCCGCTCGAAGACGACGAAGACTAAGGAGGAACACACTATGGCAACCGCAACCAAGGACGTGTCCCTGAACAAGAAGGTCAGCCAGTTCTTCTGGCGCTCCTGGGCCATCCAGGCCTCTTGGAACTACGAGCGTCAGATGAACATGGGCTTCCTCTACGGCATGGTCCCCACGCTCGATCGCCTCTATCCGGATGAGTCCGACCCCAAGCAGCTCGCTGCTAAGAAAGAGGCTTACCACCGTCACATGGCGTTCTACAACTGCACCCCGCAGACGAGCGCTTTCATCCTGGGCCTCTCCGCCTCCATGGAGGAGGAGTACGCCAAGGATCCCGAGAACTTCGATCCCGATTCGATCAACGCGGTCAAGACCTCCCTCATGGGTCCGCTTTCCGGCATCGGTGACTCCTTCTTCCAGGGCACCATCCGCGTCATCGCCTTTGGCCTGGGCGTTCAGCTGGCTCAGCAGGGCTCCATCATGGGCCCGATCCTGGCCATGCTCATCTCCATCGTCCCCTCTGTGGTAATCACTTGGTTCGCAGCCAAGATGGGCTATCAGGGCGGCCACGAGTACCTGAGCAAGCTTCAGGGCGGCGACCTCATGGAGAAGCTCATGTATGTCTGCGGCATCGTGGGTCTTATGTCCGTGGGCGGCATGATCGCTACGCTGATCGGCGCCACCACCCCGCTGCAGTTCGCTGAGGGCACCGTCGTTATCCAGGACATCCTGGACGGCATGATGCCCCAGATGATCTCCCTTGGCCTCACCGGCCTTATGTACTGGCTCATCAAGAAGAACGTCAACACCGGTTGGCTTCTCGTGATCGCCATCGTGGGCGGTATCGCCCTCTCCGCGGCCGGCATCCTGGCCTAGTCGCGACCAAGCGTCTAACCGCTTTCCCCCGGGGGCCTGCCTGGCATCCCATACCCCAGGCAGGCTTCCATTCCCAAAATGCGACAATGGGACAGTCCCCTTGTCGCATCCTCAACGGGCCGGCGACTCGGTCCAAACCACGGTAACCCTGTGAGCGCCCGGCAATGTGGCGCCGCAAAAATCGAAAGGAATGTGTCAGATGTACGAGATCGACCTTAACCTCCCTAAGCAGATCGTCGCTGACGTCCTGTCCAACCACGAGATCCACAGCGTCGCCTTCGTCGGCTGCGGTGCTTCCATGTCCGACCTTTACCCCGCCAAGTACTTCCTAGCCAACAACACGGACAAGCTGAACGTTCAGATCTTCACCGCTAACGAGTTCAACTACGACACGCCCTCCTGGGTCAACGAGCACACCTTCGTGATCACCTGCTCCCTCGGTGGCTCCACGCCCGAGACCGTCGAGGCCAACAAGACCGCCAAGAAGCACAACTGCCCGGTCGTCTCCCTCACCAACAAGGCTGGCTCCGCTCTGACCGTCGACGCCGACCACGTCATCGTCCACGGCTTCCACGCCAACTACGCTGCCAAGTGCGAGAAGCCTGGCTACGCCATCGCTCTTGCTCTCGAGATCCTTCAGCAGACCGAGGGCTATGACCACTACGAGGACATGATCACCGGCCTCACCAACGTCTTCGATCTCTGCGAGAACGCCGCTCAGCACTGCAAGAAGCTCGCCAAGAAGTTCGCCGAGGACTTCAAGGACGACAAGATGATCTACTTCATGGCTTCCGGTGCCTCCGAGAAGATGGCTTATTCTCACGCCGCCTTCCTGTTCACCGAGATGCAGTGGATCGACGCCGCCGCCTACAACACCGGCGAGTACTTCCACGGTCCGTTCGAGGTTTCCACCGAGGGTAAGCCCTACGTCTTCTTCATGTCCGATGGCGCTACCCGTCCGATGGACGCCCGCGCCCTCACCTTCCTTAAGCGCATGGGCGCCAAGGTCGCTCTGATCGACTCCAAGGACTACGGCCTGGCTGACGCCGTGCCCGCGAGCGTCGTCACCTACTTCAACCCGCTGCTGCACCTCGCCGTTATGCGCGAGTACGGCAACCAGATCGCCGAGGCCCGTCAGCACCCGCTGACCATGCGTCGCTACATGTGGAAGCTTTCCTACTAATCACAAGTAAGTAGACCTTACGGGTTGATTGAGAGGGGATGGGGTTTGCGCCCCGTCCCCTTTTTTGCTCTGGGGGGGGGCGTGTCTGTCGCGTCGCAAATCCCAGATAAAACCTACCAAAATAAACCTGTCCCTTTTTGGCAGGTGGGAGGAGATGCGTATGATCAAGGCAGTGCTGTTTGACATGGACGGCGTGCTGGTCGATACCGAGTGGTTCTACAACCGTCGCCGCGTGGCGTTTATGGAAGAGAAGGGGTTCCACTTTGATGAGATTCCCGATCTTTCGGGGTCTAACGAGCCGGCCATTTGGGAGGCGCTGGTGCCCGACGATGTTGAGCTGCGCGAGCGCCTGCGCGTGGAGTACAAGCAGGTCTACAGCCCGGACCACCCCGTTCCGTATGCCGAGCTGCTCAACGAGCAGACGGAGCCGGTGATGCGTGAGCTGCACGACCGCGGCGTGAAGTGCGCCATCGCGAGCTCGTCCTATCGCGAGCTCATTGACGAGCTGGTGGAGATTGCCGGCATCGCCGACGTGCTGGACTACACCATCAGCGGTCACGAGTGCAGTGCGTTTAAGCCCGACCCCGAGATCTACCTGCGTGCCATGGAGGCGCTGGGGGTGGAGCCTACCGAGTGCCTGGTTATCGAGGACTCGCCTTTGGGCATCGAGGCCGGCAAGCGCTCCGGCGCCCGTGTCCTGGCGCTGCGTCCGCACGAGGGCGTCAACCTCGATCAATCGCGAGCCGATGCCGTTATCGATAATCTGACCGACATTTTGGCCGCTTTGTAGCGTCAATCCGCCGCGAGAAGCACTGATTCACGCGTCTTTTGCTGCGGATTGGCTTAATTTGTCATCTATTTGGATCCGTTTGGCTTCGATTCGGATTAAGTGAGTAGACTTTTTGGTGCAGGACGAGCACAAAGCGCATCTGCTCTAGTAAAACCGCAGGTCACAGGGGTGGCAGTTTTGGGTGTGCTCTGCAGGTCGCGTAAAGTCTACTCACTTGTAATTTGGGCCTTTGGTCGTGGGGGTTGTTGGTCCCGCTTTGGTTGTCGAGGGAGGGTGAATTGAAGCGCCCCCGCACGCGCCATGCTACAATCGCCGGCATGCCCCACAACCACATCTGCCTTCGAAAGGAGCCTGCGTGGCGAACGCCATCGATCAGCTCACGGACCGCGTGCTCGTGCTCGGCCGCCTCACCATCGTCCGCCGTGCCATTACCGCTGTGGCGGTCACCATTTCCGCCGTTCTCCAGACATTTCTGATCCAGGCGTTCATTCAGCCCGCCGACCTGCTTCCGAGCGGTCTTACCGGCGTCGCGGTCCTACTCGATCGCGTTACCTCGCTGGGTGGCGTTCATATCGACATCTCGCTCGGCATGCTCGCGCTCAACATCCCCGTGGCGCTCCTATGTTGGAGCGGCATTAGCAAGCGCTTCGTCATCTTCTCGATGATGCAGGTCGTGCTCTCATCGCTGTTCCTCAACGTCTTTCACTTCGCGCCGTTTTTGGGCGACAAGATCATGCTCATCATTTTTGGCGGCGTGGTCTCGGGTCTGGGCGCTGCCATCGCGCTTAAATCCGGCGCATCCACCGGCGGCACCGACTTTATCGCGCTGTGGGTTTCCAACCACACGGGCAAGACCATCTGGGGCGTCATCTTTGGTTTCAACTGCTTTATCCTGGCGATCTTTGGCTTTATGTTTGGCTGGGACAAGGCGGCGTATTCCATCGTGTTCCAGTTTATTTCGACCAAGACTATCGACAGTTTCTATCGTCGCTACGATCGCGTGACGCTGCAGATCACGACGCGTAAGGCAGACGAGGTCATGACTGCCTACGTAAACCATTTTCAGCACGGCATTAGCTGCGCCGAGGTCGTCGGCGGATATAGCCGCGAAAAGATGTACCTGCTGAACACTGTTGTCTCGACCTACGAGAGTCAGGACATTATCAAGCTGGTGTGCGACGTTGATCCCGGCGCCGTGATCAACGTGTTCCACACGCTCAACTTTGTGGGCGGCTGGTGGGGTGGTCATGTCGACGAGCCCATGCCCACGGCCGTTCCCGATCCCGACAAGCCCGCACGCATGGCCAGCAGGCAGGCGCGCCTCAGCGAACAGGACAGCCTGCAGCAGGACGACTGCAAGTAGGGTATTGGCATTTTGCCGGTCCTGCGCAACCCATCCGAACGAGCCCCCCGAAAGCCCCGTTGCTTTCGAGAGGCTCTCGTTTGCCCAGATAAAACCTACCAAAATGAAGCTGTCGCTTTTTGGTAGGGAGGGTGTATCGTTTTATCATTATGAGGTAATATGAAACTAGACGTTATATACGTATTAGTTATTTCGATATTTCGATAAGAGTGATTAGATATGCCTGCGCCCAAAAATGCACCGCTTTACCAGCAGATTTACGACGAAATCAAGGATGCGATCGAGAAAGGTGTTTATGCACCCAAGGAGCGTATTCCGTCCGAGCTTGAGCTAGCCGAGCAGTACGACGTGAGCCGCATTACGGTGCGCCGCGCCGTCGAGGAGCTGTGCTCCGACGGCTACCTGGTTAAGCAGCAGGGCCGTGGCACCTTTGTCTCCACGCCGCACATCAATCGCCAGTTTCACGCCTCGACGCTGCAGACGTTTACCGCGCTGTGTGCCGGCAACGGCATGAAGGCCGGTGCGCACGTGATCGATCGCCAGATCGTTCCGGCGCGCCAAAACGAGATGGAGTTCTTTGGCCTGCAGAAGGATGCGCTGCTGCTGCATATCAAGCGCGTGCGTACGGCCGACGGCGAGCCCATCTTTGAGGAGAACATCTTTGTGCCGTTTGATGCCTACCGTGAGCTGTTGACGGCCGATCTTGAGGACAAGTCGATTTTTGCCGAGGTCGAGCGTGTTGGCGGAACGCCGATTGTCTCGGTTGGCTACCGCACGGTCGAGGCCGTTCGTGCCAATACCGAGCAGGCGGCCGAGCTGGGCATTGCTCCGCACGATCCGCTGCTCAACCTGCGTGCCGGCTTTACGGGCCCCAATGGCGAACCGGTCCTGATGGGTAAGCAGTACTACGTGGGATCGCGCTACGTTATGGTTATGTAAGTTACGCGGTTTTACCAAACCGCGTAACGGCTCGACGCTGCAAGCCCGCCAGAGCGGCAATCTGCCTTTCAACTTCGGCGGCATGACCAGAAGGTCAATGCTGCCTCGTTTCAAGGCACCTTGCTCGCTCTGGCGGGCTTTCGCTCATATGACCCAATCCGCTGTCAAGAGCCACAATGGCCCCGCCGACCGCTTGCAATCGGTCGGC
>CABUXY010000016.1:0-41558 GCA_902495645.1 uncultured Collinsella sp.
AACTCCGCGGCGGCGGTGGGCCCCATGCCGTCCTCCGTCGCCAGGAGGAAGAGCTCGACCTTCTCCCTGCTGTACATGCGAACCTCCAGTCCGGACCGCCCCGCGGTCCAACTTTCTGTCCGCACCCCCTTTTGCGGCTCTGATGGTGTAAACAGTCCGTATTTCACCGCAAGTGCGAGACGCTACCGGGGCACAAAAAAGCTGCGGCGCCGCTTGGAGGAAAAGACCGGAAGCAAGGGTCCATTCCTCCAGACGGCGCCGCAGCTGTTTTGATGGCTCGGCTTTCGTCGATATGGCTTAGTTGAGCGCGACTGTCAGCCGAGTAGACAAAGCGGCTCGGGGGCGTGTCGCTTCCGTCACGTTCTATCAGCATACAAGACGGTTTTGGTTCTTGTCCGTGACGGAAACGGCGCGCTTCCGAGCCGCTTTAAAAGAAAGGGGGCGAGGTCTAGGGCACACCCCCTTTCACGATAGAGAGCTAAACCTAGCCGCGGACCTTCTTGACGACGTCCATGGCCTCGCGGGCGATCTGCTCGACCTTGGAGAAGTCGCCGTCGGCAAACAGGGCCGGCTTGACCATCCAGGTGCCACCGCAGGCGATGATGGCGGAGGAGCTCAGGTACTCCTCGACGTTGGCGGTGCTCACGCCGCCGGTGGGCATAAAGCGGTGACCGACAAACGGAGCGGCGAGGGCCTTGATGGTGTTCAGGCCGCCATACTGGGACGCGGGGAAGAACTTGGTGACCTTGAGGCCCAGGTTCTCGGCTGCGGTGACCTCGGAGGGGGTTACGGTGCCGGGAAGGACAGGCAGGTCGATGTCGATGCAGTGCTTCACAACGTCCTCGTTGTAACCCGGAGAGACGATGAACTTGGCACCGGCTGCGCGGGCCTGCTCAACCTGCTCGACGGTCAGGACGGTGCCGGCGCCAACGCACATCTCGGGCTCGGCCTCGGCCATAGCGGCGATGCACTCGGCGGCGCAGGCGGTGCGGAAGGTGACCTCGGCGGACTTCATGCCAGCTGCCATAAGGGCGTGGGCGAGCGGAGCGGCGTCCTCGACCTTGTCGAGCACGACGACCGGCACGATGCCCAGGGACTCAAGCGTGGTGTAGAACTGATCGAACATAATGTTCCTTTCGATGTATGGCGCGCATGGGCGCGTGATTGCCAAATATGCTGGTCAGGAGCCGATTTTGGATTGGTTATCGGAGGCACTGCTTGGGGTTCAAGCAATTCCAAAACCAGCTGCTCGACCAGTCATGTAGGGAATGCCAGGCAAAACCGGAATGGGACTGGTGGTTTTGTCCGGCCGGAGGAATCGGGGAGCGGGCCGCAGGGGTATGGGATTGGAAAGCTGCGGCCCGCGGAATGGAGACGGACTAGCGCGCGACGCGGGTGCCACCGTCGGCGGCGGATGCCACGGCTGCGATCTCGTCTGCGGTCACCAAGTTGGAATCGCCCTTGATGGTGAGCTTGAGGATCGACGCTGCAATGGCGTAGTTGACGGCGTCCTGCGGGTCAAAATCGTTGATGAGGGCATGGACGAGGCCGGCGTTGAAAGCGTCGCCGGCGGCAACGCCCTCGAGCACGTGCACGTCGTGAGCAGGGGAGAACCAGTGCTCGCCGCTCTCGGCGTCAAAGAGCATGCCCATCCAGATGGAGCGCTCGACGCAGGAGATGTTGCGGACGACCGAGGCGACCTTCTTGCAGCCGTACTCGGCGCAGATCTGGCGGGCCATCTCGACGTAGGTGTCGCGCTCCTCGATGCCGTGGGCAAGGGAACCGGAGACGCAGGTCATGCCGAGGCCGGCAGGCGCATCCTCGTCGTTGGCGATGCAGATGTCGACGAGCGGCAGGAGTTCCTTCATGGTGGCCTGCGATTTCTCGGGCGACCACATCTTGCCGCGATAGTTCACGTCGCACACGGTGGTGATGCCCTTGGCGCGGCAGGCGGCGAGCGCCTCCTTGCAGGCGGCGGCCATCTCGTCGGAGACGGCGGGGGTCACGCCGGAGAAGTAGAAGACATCGATGCCCTTGAGGGTCTCGTCCCAGTCAAAAACATCGCGCTTGGCCATGTTGATGGCAGAGAACTTGCGGTCGTAGACGCAGCCGTTGCCGCGCTGCGAGGCGCCGACCTCAAACACATAGGAGCCAAGACGGTCGCCCTGACGCACGACGCGCGTTGTGTCGACGCCGTAGGCCTTCAGCGAGCGCAGCGCGCACTCGCCTAGGCGGTTGGCCGGAACAACGGAGACGTAAGCGGCCTTGTCGCCCTGGTAGGCCAGGGAAAGCGCAGTGTTGGCCTCGGCGCCGCCGTAGCGGACGTCAAACTCGGTTGCCTGCTCAATACGCAGGTGGTCTTTGGGCGAGAGTCTCATCATGATCTCGCCGAAGGTAAGAACCGTTTTACCCATGGTCGCGCAGCTCCTTTTACTCGTGCGTACACCTTTGATATGGCGTTGGCACGCAGGTGCCAAGACGGTAGGGTGCGTCTTTGCACCTGCGTGCCAACGCTCGCCGAAATCGGTTTACGAAATCGGTTTCGTTTCGAGTTGTAGTATACTCACCTACAGCGTTTTGCAACCGAGATTTTTAAAAAAATGCCTAAAATGGCTCAGATCGCCGACAATTGGGAAACGGGGTGCGTTATGGCGCAGATGAGAATCAAGGACATTGCCGCCGAGGCGGGCGTGAGCCCGGCCACGGTCTCGCGCTATCTCAACAACCGCCCCGGGCAAATGACCGAGGAGACCCGTGCTCGCATCGCGGCAGTTATCGAGCGCACCGGCTATCGCCCACGTGCCGCCGCGCGCAATCTGCGCAGCTCGCGTACGAACCTCATCGGTGTGATTCTGGCTGACATCGCCAACCCGTTCTCGAGCGCCATGCTCGAGGGCCTTTCCGCCAGCGCCGCGGCGCGCGGCTGCTCGCTCATGACGGCCATTAGCGGCAACGATCCCGCCAAGGAGGCCGAGTCGCTCACCAGACTTATCGATGCCGGCGTGGACGGTCTGGTCGTCAACACCTGCGGAGGCAATGACGAGGCAATCGCCGCGGCAGCGGGACGCCTGCCCGTAGTGCTGCTCGACCGCAACGTTGCCGACGGCGGTGTCGATCTGGTGACATCTAACAACCGTGAGCTGGTCGCCGGCTTGGTAGACGCCTTGGCCGCCGCTGGCAGCGAGCGCCTGTGCCTGCTCACCGAGGCAAGCGACGACAGCCCCGTGCGTCGCGAGCGTGCCGAGGCCTTTGCCGACGAGCTTTCGCGACGCGACCTTGCGGGCGAGGTCGTCACCTTGGCCGATGGTGGCGCCACGGGCGTCGGTCGCTTGGACGAGACCATCCGCGGCTATGCAGGCAAAAAGCTCGGCCTCATTGCCGTCAACGGCTTGGTCTTCCTGCGTTTGACCGAGGCGCTGGCGCAGCTTGGTCCCTCGCTGCCGGCTGGTCTTAAGATCGCGACATTTGACGATTATCCCTGGAACCACGTGCTCTTTGGCGGTGTGACCACGGCCGCGCAAGACACCCTTACCATCGCCGAGCGCGTGGTCGAGCGCCTGTCCGAGCGCATCGACGTCGTCACCACCACGGTGGGCGAGGCCGCAAAGCTCGCCCCCAAGCGTATCGAGGTCCCCGGCCACATCGAACACCGCGCTTCGACCTCGCGCTAGCCGCTCGTTCGCAACGGCCTGTTCGCGCACGTTTTTTGAGCGCTTGATACGCTTTAACCCTGCGGAAACATTTTTCTGCGATAGTATCTGCGATATAGACCAGTCGAAACCCGCCCGAAAGAAAGGGGAGCGACATGAACCAGCAGAACATCGATTACGTACTTCGCTCCGTAGAGCAGCGTGACATCCGCTTTGTGCGTCTGTGGTTTGTCGACATTCTCGGCCGCCTCAAGAACTTTGCCATTAGCCCCGAGGACCTCGAGGTCGCTTTTGAGGAGGGTATTGGCTTTGACGGCTCCGCCATCGAGGGCTTTGCCACGCCCGAGGAAGCCGACATGCTGGCGTTTCCCGATGCTTCGACCTTCCAGATTCTGCCGTGGCGCCCGAGCCACAACGGCGTCGCCCGCGTGTTCTGCGACGTGTGCACTCCCGATCGCCAGCCGTTTGCCGGCGACCCGCGCGATGCCCTGCGCCGCATGTTCCGCAAGGCCGAGAAGGCTGGCTATCTGCTCAACGTGGGCGCCGAGCTGGAGTATTACTACTTCCCCGACGAGCACACCCCCGAGCCGCTCGACAACGTGGGCTACTTTGACCTTTCGGTGAGTGACGCCGCCCGCGACCTGCGCCGCAACACGGTCCTCACGCTCGAGAAGATGTCCGTGCCCGTGGAGTACACCTTCCATGCCGCCGGCCGCTCGCAGCACGGCATGAGCCTGCGCCACGCCGAGGCCCTGAGCATGTCCGACGCCATCACCACGGCCAAACTCATCATTAAGCAGCAGGCCTACGAGAGCGGTTGCCACGCATCCTTTATGCCCAAGCCGTTGGCAGGCGAGGACGGCAGCGCCATGTTCCTGTGCCAGTCGCTATTCGACCACGACGGCAACAACGTCTTTTGGGGCGAGGACGACGAGAAGTACCATCTCTCCGATATCGCCAAGCACTACATGGCCGGCATCCTGGCGCACGCGCGCGAGATCAGCGCCATCACCAACCCCACGGTCAACTCGTACAAGCGCATCACCACGGGCGGCGACTCCGTGCCGCAGTACGCCACGTGGGGCCTGCGCAACCGCGCGAGCATGGTCCGCATTCCGGTCTACAAGCCCGGCAAGCAGCTGTCTACGCGCATCGAGCTTCGCAGCCCCGACCCCATGGCCAACCCGTACCTGGTCAACGCCGTCACGCTGGCGGCTGGTCTGGACGGCATTGAGCGCAAGCTGGAGCTCCCGCCCGAGGCCACGGCCGAGACGCTCAAGCTTACCGACCGCCAGATGGTCGAGGCCGGCTACACGCCGCTGCCGCGCTCGCTCAAAGAGGCGCTCGACGTGTTTGAGGACTCGCAGTTTATGAAGGATGCCCTCGGCGAGCACATCCACAGCTTCTTCCTCAAAAAGAAGCGTGACGAGTGGCATAAGTTTGAGTCTACGATCACCGAGTGGGAGATCAAGCACTACCTGGCGAACTCCTAATCGCGCTGGCTTGTTCCAGTACGATTGAGCTCATTTCTTTGGAGGCCGATATGTCCGAAAAGAGTGCCCTGTTCATGGCGCGCACGACGCGCTTCCACGAGTTTGCCCGCAGCTTGACGACCACCCTGGGTGTCGAGGTGAGCCTGGCAACCCCCGATTCGCCGACTGCGGCGCACGACTTTGACCTGCTGATCCTCGATTCCGACGGCATTCGCAGCGACCGCATCGATCAGATTGCCAAGTGGCTTGACGATCGTGGCGGCGTCCCCATGCTGGTGATCGTCGACGATGAGGCCCTTGGCACCCTACGCCTGCCGAATCACGCGCATGCCGACTTTGTGTGCCCCACGGCGACGCCCAACGAGCTCAAGGCTCGTGCGCAGCGCCTGATGGGCGAGGAGGAGACCGTCACCGCCGACGATGTACTCAACATCGATAACCTCGAGATTAACCTGGCCACCTACCAGGTGACGCTCGATGATGAGCCCATCGACCTGACGCTGATGGAGTACTCGCTGCTGAGCTTTTTGGCGACGCACCCCAACCGCGCCTACAGCCGCGAGGTGCTGCTGCACCGCGTGTGGGGCTTTGAGTACTGCGGCGGCACGCGCACCGTCGACGTGCACATTCGACGCATCCGCTCCAAGGTGGGTCCGCAGATCGCGGCGCACATCACCACCGTCCGCGGCGTGGGCTATCTGTTTAAGGACTAGCTTTCCACCACAAAGGGGACAGGCACTTTTGTGGTGGTTTTGACGCAGGTACGGATTCCTTTCGGGTCTGCGGCAGAACTTAAGCCTTCCTAAAAGATTGCGTTCTCATACACTTGCGCCCGCATATTGGGGTACAACTCAACGTGAACAATGATGGCCCGCCACATGTTTGGCGGGCCTTTGGTTATTTGACGAAAGGATCGCAGCCATGAGCGAGTACGATTCCCAGCGTCCCCAGGATGCGGGCAACGCCGGCGAGACCCAGCAGCAGCCGCGTGTGCAGGTGGAGTCGACGCCTGCCGGCAGTAACATTCCCTACGTGCAGGCCTACGACACGCAGACCGGAAAGCCGCTGGGTGGCCAGCAGGTCGTGAACAAGCACACGGTGGTCAAGACCAAGACCAAAAAGCTACCGATCTTTATTACGGCGCTTGCCGGCTGTGCCTGCGGAGCCCTGCTGGTCATTGCGCTCATTATGAGCGGCACGCTCAACATTGGCGGCGGCAAGAACGCAGTGACGGCGGGCGCTTCGGGCTCATCGACGCAAAAGATTACGATTGATTCCGAGGACACCACGTTGGCCGAGGCCGTTTCTGCCAAGGCCCTGCCCTCCGTCGTTTCCATTACCGCCACTTCGAGCGGCAGCCAGAATGGCTCGCTTTCGCAGTCTGCCGACGAGTCGGATAGCTCGGGCAGCGTCGGTTCGGGCGTCGTGCTCGATACCGAGGGCCACATCCTCACCAACAACCACGTGGTCGACGGCTACGACCAGTACGTGGTCACCATGGACGACGGCACCACCTACGAGGCCGAGTTCGTGGGCAACGATGCTTCGAGCGACCTGGCCGTCATCAAGCTCAAGGACGCCGACGCCTCCAAGCTTACGCCGATTGAGATCGGCGACTCCTCCAAGCTCAACGTGGGCGAGTGGGTCATGGCCATCGGCTCGCCGTTCGGCAACGAGCAGTCTGTCTCCACGGGAATCGTGTCGGCGCTGTATCGCTCCACGGCCATGAGCTCTACCAGCGGTAACACCATCTATGCCAACATGATCCAGACCGACGCTGCCATCAACCCGGGCAACTCCGGCGGCGCGCTCGTCAACGACAATGGCGAGCTCGTGGGCATCAACTCGCTCATCGAGAGCTACTCGGGCTCCAGCTCGGGCGTGGGCTTTGCCATTCCCGTTAACTACGCCAAGAACATTGCTGACCAGATCATCGACGGCAAGACGCCGGTGCATCCGTACATGGGCGCTACGCTTTCGAGCGTCAATGCGCTTAACGCCCGCACTAACAAGCTGAGCACCGATAGCGGCGCGTATGTGGCGAGCGTCGTTGAGGACGGTCCCGCCGCCAAGGCTGGCATCCAGGAGGGCGATGTCATTACCAAGCTGGGCGACGATGAGATTACGAGCGCCGATGGCCTGATCATCGCGCTGCGCAGCCACGAGGTGGGCGAGAAGGTCGAGACCACGCTTATGCGCGGCAAGGAAGAGAAGAAGGTCACGGTTGAGCTGGGCTCCGATGAGGAGCTGCAGAACCAGCAGCAGGACGACAGTTCGACCGACACCGGCAACGGCGGTATTACCGACGAGCAGCTGCGCCAGTATCTGGAGGAGCTGCTGGGCCAGCAGGGCCAGGGTCAAGGCTACGGCCAGGGCTACTAGCGAGCCGTTTCGCATATGCCGAAGCCAGAGGGGCTGTCCCGCCAAGTGTGGGACAGCCCCTCTTTTCTTATTGATCCGTTGGGGACGGAGGAAAACGGATCATTTAGAAATGGCAAGGGCATGGTTTGATCGCCGGATCAGCCCCGGTCCGTCGGCTGCCGATTCGGTGCGGTTCGAAAGGGCTATTCGGCGCCATGGTGACCGGTGGTACTCTAGTATCCGTTTGAAATCGAGCGAAGGAGTGCCGCTATGGAGCAATCGAGCCTGTTTGGTGACGGCGTGGACATCGATACCGAAACGCCCGCGAGTGCGGATGCCGCTGCACCGGCCGATGCCCGTGCCCAGGCGGCAGCGCGCGCGGCCGAGCTGCGCCACGAGCTCGACTACCACGCCTATCGCTACTACATGCTCGATGCACCCGAGATCACGGACGCCGCCTTTGACAAAATGCTTGTTGAGCTGCAGGAAATCGAGGCGACCTACCCCGACCTGGTGACGCCCGACAGCTATGCCCAGCGCGTGGGCGGCTACGTGAGCGAGCAGTTTACGCCGGTCACGCACATGGCGCGCATGTATTCCATGGACGATGCCATGGATCTGGACGAGCTCGACGCATGGCTCCAGCGCACTGAGGATGCCCTCGGTGCCGGTAGCGCCACCTATACCTGCGAGCTTAAGATCGACGGTCTGGGCGTGGCGCTTACCTACCAAAACGGCACCTTCGTACGTGCGGCCACGCGTGGCGACGGCACCACGGGCGAGGACGTGTCGCTCAACGTGCGTACCATCAAGGACGTGCCCATGCACCTGTCCGAGCCGGCGCTCGCCCACATGGGCGCCGACCGCGAGCGCACCATCGAGGTGCGCGGCGAGGTCTATATGCCCAAGGGCAGCTTTGTTCGTCTGAACGACGAGGCCGATGCCGAGGGGCGCGACCCCTTCGCCAACCCGCGCAACGCCGCCGCCGGCAGCCTGCGCCAAAAGGACCCCAAGGTCACGGCGCGCCGCGACCTGGCCACCTTTATCTATGCCATCGCCGATACCGATCCGCTGCACGTTCACAGCCAGCGCGAGTTCCTCGACTGGCTGCGCAGCGCCGGCTTTAGCGTCAACCCCAACGTGGCCCGTTGCGCCACGCCGGCCGAAGTCCACGAGTTCTGTGCCCAGGCGCTCGAACATCGCGGTGACCTGGACTATGACATCGATGGCGTGGTCGTAAAGGTCGATAGCTTCCAGCAGCAGCTCGACCTGGGCTTTACCGCCCGCGCACCGCGCTGGGCCATTGCCTTTAAGTTCCCGCCCGAGGAAAAGCAGACCGTCCTGCGCGAGATTCGCATCCAGGTGGGCCGCACCGGTGTGCTCACGCCGGTCGCCGAGTTCGACCCGGTGACGGTCGCCGGCTCCACCATCGCGCGCGCCACACTGCACAACATCGACGAGATCCGTCGCAAAAACGTGCGCGAGGGCGACACCATCATCGTGCACAAGGCGGGTGATGTAATTCCCGAGGTCGTGGGTCCGGTGCTCGACAAGCGTCCAGCCGATTCGGTCGACTGGCGCATGCCCGAGGTCTGCCCCGTGTGCGGTAGCCCCGTGGTCCACGAGGACGGCGAGGTTGCCTACCGCTGCGTCTCCATCGACTGCCCCGCACAACTCAAGGAGCGCCTGCTTCACTGGGTGAGCCGTGGCTGCATGGACGTCGACGGCCTAGGCGACGAGATCGTCGACAAGATGATCGTCGCCGGCCTGATTCACGACGTCGCGGACTTCTACCAGCTCACGGTTGATGACATCGCCGGACTGGACACAGGGCGCACCTATGCCAGCTCCAACAGCAAAAAGGGCGTCAAGAAGGGCGATCCTATTCCGGTGGGCCTCAAGACGGCTGAGAAAATCATCGCCGAGCTCAACAAGTCCAAGAGCCAGCCGCTCGGTCGCGTGCTGTTTGCCCTGGGCATCCGCCACGTGGGCAAGAGCGTGGGCGAGGTCATCGCCGAGCGATTCCTGTCGATCGACAAGCTCATCTTGGCGAGCGAAGAGGACATCGCCGAGTGCGAGGGCATCGGTCCCAAGATTGCGGCGAGCGTCAAGCAGTTCCTGGCCGTGCCCGAGAACCTTGCCGTGCTGGAACGTCTGCGCCAAGCGGGCCTTTCGCTCGAGGTCGACTTGGGCGCCGCGCACGCGCAAGCCGCAGCCGACGCTGGCGTGGCAGGCGAGCTCGCCGACGCACAGCCACTCGCGGGTCTGACCTTCGTGCTCACCGGCACGCTCGTCAACCGCACCCGCGACGAGGCGGGTGCGGCGCTCAAGGTGCTCGGTGCCAAGGTTTCGGGCAGTGTTTCAAAGAAGACGAGCTATCTGGTCGCCGGCCCCAAAGCGGGCTCCAAGCTCACCAAGGCCGAGCAGCTGGGCGTGCCCGTGTTGGATGAGGCGGCACTTGAACAGATTTTGGCGACGGGTAGGGTCCCGGAGGCATAATGATTTGTTGAGGAACTGCGCAGAGGCTCAGTTCCTCAACATCTCCTTATAGTGTTTGCCTGTTCAATTTCGATATCGTTTCCCTCGTATGATCCAGATGCGTCTACCGACTCAAAGCGTGAGTAGGAAACTCTTGTCCCAACTTTGATTTGGGAAAGCTTGTCTTTGATTCGGCCAGATGAGGGGAATGTAATCCGGGTTTGCTTTCCAGCGTCGGTGTAGCGGGGACTGTTGTCTGTTTGGATTACGAGTTCCGTTCCCTCAATAGAATGAACGCTGCCGACTCCAAAGACAAGGTAATCATCTCCTCCGCTATAGCGGGCTCTATCTGTGCATGAAGAAACGGATGCAAACATAGCGAAAATCACCAATATCGTAACCAGGGCAAAGGCCGTGGTGCCATAGCATTTTGATGGTGCCATCCGGTTTACCAAAAGACTGTTCCGTTCAATTTGACCATATTGGGCGTTGCATAGTTAATCGCTCGGGGATAAGTGTTCCATCCGTCGAATACTTCGAGCCACTGCAGTTCGATGCCAGAGCTTCCATTATGCCCAGTAAAATAGCCAGTTACCGTGACTGTATGACCTGATAGCTCGACGGATCCTTCACTGTTTCGGCTGTTGATCCACATATGATACAAGCCGATATTCCCTTGATCGATAGTTGCTCTGTACTGAGCGAATTGAGGCTGATAACCGAAAAATTGAGTATTAAGTGCTCTACCCTTTTGAGCGGCAAGACTTTTAAACGGAACAATTCCATCTGGGATGATCGTGCTTCCGTACTCGACGCCCTGATCATTGGTCTTATACGTTGTTGTGCCAGTGACGTTCCATATTTCTTTATAATAATCGGGATTAAATTGATTAGCGTTTGAACTGGTGAGACCGTAATGCATTGATACAGCGTACAAGGCAGAAACGACGCATGCATACTTATTAGTGCGGGCTTCAACTAATGATTCCGAGACTCCTCGGAACGGTATTCCGTTTAAATCGTCTATTTGGAAATGCAACATCAAGTCATCTTCATTGATAATGACTGCATTCCATGAAGTTGGGTTATTGCTTTGAGGTGTTATACCCTTTTCGGTGACAATCGGGACAGACCGTATATTGTTATAGTTGGTTACACAGTCTCTAGTTCCTGGCACCAAAGTTCCATATTCAATATCGTTGTACGAAATTAGTACGGTTGGGTTTGTGGCCTGTTGGCCGGAATAAGTTGAAATGGCGTTTGATAGAGAAGCTGAAATCGGAAGAATGGTATCGCCGAGGGTTATCTCCTTCAGAAGCCCAGGATATGATGCGTCAAGTACTAAATAACCGTAAGGGCTTCCTTCCCTTGTGACACTGATTTCATAGCCACAGATAAGGCCGATTTGTTGGCATACGGGAACGATTTGCTCGATCTCTAAGTTCGCGGATCCGTCGACGATGGGCAACAGGGAAAGCGCGTAGTCTTGTGCTAGGTCTGATGTAAAAGCGACGGATGAGTTTGAGTCGGCAGCGAATACTCTTGTTGGGCGTGACGTGGATAAGCCGATGATCGAGGCTAGGCCGAGAAGAAACGAGCGACGTGATTGAACTCTGGGCATAATGTCTCCTGCCTATGGGGGGCAATATGCTGTCATTTTATTTGCTACATAATACAATCTAATTCGGATTAAGGTAAATGGATGGAATTGCTCGATAAATGGTAGTGATTAGCGGACCGGTATCGCGATCCTCGTCACATACGCCCCCGGGTCGTCGCTGATGATGTCGTCGATGGGGGCGATTTCGCGCGAGGGACCGGCGGGGGACAGGTCGCGCTCGTGCATGTAATCGAGTAAGCGCTCATAGCGCGGGGCCGCCTGACCGTGCGTGCCGCGGAAGCTGACCGTCAGACACCGCGCGGCGGGACGTACTTCGACATCGCCCAGGTAATCGTCCGTGCCATCCAGCAGCAGAAAGACCTCGTCGTAGCCATCAAAGTCGCCGGCGGCAAGGCGTTCGGGCGCGATCCCGACGCCCAAGTTGCCCAGAAAAACAAACGTCTCGTGCTGGCCCGTCTGCAGTTGACGAATTTGCCACTCCAGCGCATAGGCGTCGGTAGGGTTGACGCGTTCGCGCAGCACGGCGCAGCGAAGTTCGGGCGCATCGATTGTGCAAATGATATCGAGCTCGTTGTTCAAGGCATCGTGCAGCAGGGCAAGCCGGCTGTTAATCTTGCGCGACACGCGTTCGAGCTCGCGGCGCTTGCGCTCGATGATTTCCTGTTGCTGAGCCAGTTGCCGCTGCATGAGGTCCACATCGCGCGTGGTCACAAACTCGCGGATTTGCGCGAGCGGCAAGTCGAGAACTCGCAGGTGGCTGATGGTGTTGAGGGTGGAGAGCTGCCGCGATCCGTAGTAGCGGTACCCACTTGCCGGATCGATGCGCGCCGGATCCAACAAGCCGATCTGCTCGTAATGACGTAGCGTTCCCACGCTCAGGTTAAACAGGCGTGCCACCTCGCCAATGCGGAGCAGGCCCTCTGTATGTTCATCTGGCGAGTCGGTCATGGGACCGTTCCTTTCGGTAAAAAGCGGGGGAGGGGCGTCAGGCCTGCGTCGCTCCGTTACGCCATCAGCTTGTCAAAAGCCCCGCGCCGGTTGAGCACGGTAAACGCGACAACACAGATGACTGCCGACAAAATCGATCCGCACGGCGAAGCGATGCCCATGGGAAACAACGTATCGGAATAGGCGTTCGACAGCAGCCACGCGCCCGGCACGCGAATGAGCGCCACGGCCAGTACGTTGTGCGCAAAGCCGATGTAGCTCTTGCCGTATGCAGCGAAAAAGCCACTAAAGCAAATGTGGATGCCGGCAAAAATCGCATCGAAAATGTAGCTGCGCATATAGCCGGTACCGGCCGCGACCACCGCGGGGTCCTTGGCAAAAAAGCCGATAAACGCCGGCGCCACTAGCCACATCAGCACCGTGATCAGGCAGCCGTACACCACCGAGATGGTCATGGCATCCTTGAGTACCTGACGCGCGCGGTCGCCCTTGCCCGCACCGGCGTTTTGCGCCGTGAGCGCGCTGACGGTGGCGCCCATAGAACTTGGCACGATGAACAAAAAGCTGATCATCTTCTCGACCAGGCCCACGGCGGCGGCGTCGACCAGGCCGCGGTGGTTGGCGATGACGGTGATAAACATAAACGCTACCTGGATGCAGCCGTCCTGCACGGCCACGGGCACGCCGATCTTAAGAATGCTGCCGAGCACCTCGGGCTGGGGGCGCAGGTCGCTGCGCTTAACGTGGATGTTCGTGCGACGGCTCTTGAGCCACACGAGCGCGAGGGCAACGCTGGCTGTCTGCGCGGTCACCGTGCCGAGCGCCGCGCCCACGGGGCCGAGCCCCATGTGGCCGATAAACAGAAAGTCGAGCGCGATGTTGATGATGCACGCCACGCCGATCACGTACATGGGCGAGCGTGAATCGCCCAGCCCGCGAAAGATGGCCGAAAGAATGTTGTACGCGGCGATAAAAGGAATGCCGATAAAGCAGATACGCAGGTAGGCGGCAGTGCCTTCGACGGCTTCGGCGGGAGTGCCAATGAGCGCCACAATCTGCGGGCAAAGCGCGAACAGGACAGCGGCCAGTACCACCGAGACACCCATAAAGAGCGTGATGGTATTGCCGATGGCGGTCTCGGCGCGGTCAAACCGGCGCGAGCCCACGGCGTGGCCGACGATGACCGTCGTTCCCATGGCCAGGCCCACGAGCGTCACGGTAATGATGTAAAGCGTCTGCGCGCCATTGCCCACGGCGGTGATGCCGGCAGCGCCGCTAAACTGCCCCATCATGTACAGATCGGCCATGCCGTAGAGCATCTGCAAAAAGTACGAGAGCATATAGGGCAGGGCAAAGACCGCGATGGTCTTAAGGACATTGCCGCGTGTGAGGTCGTGTTCCATGGGCGGGGCTTTCTGGCTTGGTTCGTTTAGCTACCAGTGTAGTGAAAACCCTACAACGATTGTAGAGTCAAGCTTTGTGTTGGCAGTGGGGCGAAAAAAGTCACGCTCGTAATCATTTCCATTTGAATACGGTCACGCGCCGCCCGGGGTGAGCGACTGCGCTAACCTTGCAGAAAACGATTTCGGAATACTTGACACCATTATTCGGCGCGCAATAATACGTGCGTTTGCGAACAACGTTTGATGGGGGTTGAACCTGCGTGCGCAATCTCAAAATACTGTTTTCCTATCTAGGGGCATACCGTCGCGATGCCATCCTCGGCGTGTTCTTTGTGTCGGTCGAGACGGTGCTCGAGCTGTTTATCCCGGTCATCATGGCCAACATCATCGATGTGGGCGTGCCTGCGGGTGATATCAACTACATGCTGCTGCAGGGCGCGTACATGTTGGTGTGCGCTGCGCTTTCGCTGGTACTGGGCTTGGGTTATGCCCGCACGTCCGCCCGCGTTGCCTCGGGCCTAGGCGCTAACCTGCGCGAGGCCGAGTACAAAAAGATTCAGACGCTCGCTTTTGGTAACCTGGACAACTACGACGCCAGCTCGCTCGTCACCCGCATGACCACGGACATCACCGTTATCCAAAATGCTGTGGGCAACGGCTTTCGCCCTATGGTGCGCGGCCCGGTGACGCTTATCGTCGGCCTTATCTACGCGCTGATGCTGTCGCGCCCGCTCGCCACCGTCTTTGCGATCATCTTGCCTGTGCTGGCAATCGTACTGGGCGTCATCACCTATCGCGTCAGTCCGCTCTACCGCCAACTCCAGACCTCGATGGACCACCTCAACGGCGTGGTACAGGAGGACCTCACCGCCGTGCGTGCCGTCAAGGCCTACGTTCGTACCGAGCACGAGGAGGCCAAGTTTGACACCGTCAATACCGAGCTCGCCGGCACGGCGACCAAGACCTTCGGCACCGCCGTGCTCAACCTGCCGGTGTTTCAGCTGTCGATGTACGTGGCTGCGCTCTCCATCCTGTGGATTGGCGGCCGCATGATTCTCGCCGGCAAGCTGGGCGTGGGCTCGCTCACGGGCTTTATGAGCTACGTGCTGCTGATCATGAACTCACTCATGATGATTTCCAACGTGTTTTTGCTGCTCACGCGCGCTCTCACGAGTGTGGGCCGTATCGCAGAGGTGCTCGATGAGGAGCCCTTTATCGCCAGCCCTGCGGGAGACCTCGCGACTGCGGCGCCAGCGGACGGCAGTATCGAGTTCCGCGACGTTTCCTTTAAATACCGCGCGGATGCAGCCGAGGATGTGCTCGAGCATATCGACCTTCGCATCGAGAGCGGCTCGACGGTGGGCATCCTCGGCGGCACGGGCTCGGGCAAGAGCTCGCTTGTGCAGCTGATTGCGCGCCTGTACGACGCCACCGATGGCGTCGTACTTGTGGGCGGACACGACGTGCGCGACTACGACCTGGTCGCCTTGCGCGACGCCGTGGGCATTGTGCTGCAAAAGAACGTGTTGTTCACGGGCACCGTGCGCGAGAACCTGCAGTGGGGCAATCCGCAGGCGTCGGACGATGAGCTCCTCGCGGCTTGCCGCGCAGCGTGCGTGGACGAGTTCCTTGATCGCATCGGCGGGCTGGACGGCGAGTTGGGTCAAGGTGGCGCCGGTGTTTCGGGTGGCCAGAAGCAACGCCTGTGCATCGCGCGCACGCTGCTCAAGCATCCGCGCGTGCTCATTTTTGATGACTCCACCAGCGCGGTCGATATGGCGACCGACGCTAAGATTCGCGAGCACATCGCTCGGATTCCCAATACGACCGTGCTCATCATCGCCCAGCGCATCGCGAGCGTCATGGATGCCGATCGCATTGTGGTGTTGGACGACGGTCGTGTCCATGGCGTGGGCAAGCACGAGGAACTGCTGGCGGGCGACAACATCTACCAGGAGATTTATGCCTCGCAGATGGAGTTTGCGGGTAACGCGGACGCCGCCGGAGACAGCGACGATGGCTGCGCGAATGATCCGTTTTCCTCCGTCCCCAGCGGATCACCCGTGGAAGGGGGTGAGCGCCATGCCTAAGACCGCAGCCCAAGCACGCCCGGCCGACCTCAAGCGCACGGTGCGCCGCTTGCTCTCCTACATGGGGCATGCCAAGTTCTCGTTGCTCGCGGTGGGCGTGCTCGCCTCCGTCGCCGCCATCGCGAGCCTCGTCGGCACCTACATGGTGCGCCCCATCGTTAACGGTTTGGCCACGGGCGGGGAGGAACTGCTTGCCAAGCAGGTCATCCTGACGGTGATCATCTACGCTGCGGGCGTGCTCTCGGCCCTGGGCTACTCGCAGATTATGGTGCGCGCGGCCCAACGCGTGGTGTCCGATATTCGCCGCGACCTGTTCGCGCACATCCAGACGCTGCCGCTCAGTTATTTTGACGGCACGCGCTCGGGTGACATCATGAGCTTTTTCACCAATGACGTCGACACCGTCTCCGAGGCGCTCAACAACAGCTTTGCCAACGTGATTCAGGCCGCCATTCAGGTTGTGGGCACCACGGCCATGCTCATCATCCTTAACTGGCAGCTCACGATCATCACGCTCGTGTGCGATGCGGCCATTGTGCTGTATGCGCGCTACTCGGGCGCGCGCTCAAAGCGCTTCTTTGCCGCCCAGCAGGCATCGCTTGGCGACCTGGACGGATATATCGAAGAGATGGTCTCGGGCCAAAAGGTCATCAAGGTCTTTAACCGCGAGGCAGCGAATGTCGCCGGCTTCACCTGCCGCAACGACGAGCTTCGCCGCACCGGCACCGCCGCCGTGAGCTACGCCAACTCCATGGTGCCCATGACCGTCGTGATTGGCTACGTCAACTATGCCATCGTCGCGGTGGCGGGCGGCATGCTCTGCATCAAGGGGCTCGCCGACGTGGGCGCACTTGCAAGCTACCTGGTCTTTGTGCGCCAGGCCGCCATGCCCATCAACCAGTTTACGCAGCTCGGCAACTTCTTGCTCAACGCGTTGGCCGGTGCCGAGCGCCTGTTTGCGGCTATGGACCTTGAGCCCGAGGTGGACGAGGGCTGCGTGGAGCTGGTGCAGACGGGCGATGCCGCGTGGGCGTGGAAAATTCCCGAGGGCCAGGGCGTGGGCGTCTACGGGCATTTGCATGACGTGGCAGCCGTTGATGAGTCGGGCCGCGCGGTGGCCGCCGACGGCATCGAGCTCACGTGCGGCTTGGTCCCGCTTGCCGGCGACGTGCGCTTCCATGCCGTGGACTTTTCCTACGTGCCGGGCGCCCGCGTGCTCACGGACCTCAACCTGTTTGCCAAGCCGGGGCAAAAGATTGCGTTTGTGGGCTCCACGGGCGCCGGCAAGACGACCATTACCAACCTCATCAACCGCTTCTACGAGGTCGATGACGGCGAGATCACGTACGACGGCATCGACGTCAAGCACATTGCCAAGGCCAGCCTGCGCGGGTCGCTCGGCATTGTGCTGCAGGACACGCACCTGTTTAGCGGCACCATTGCGCAGAACATCCGCTTTGGCAAGCTCGACGCGACCGACGAGGAGGTGCGCGCCGCTGCCGAGGCCGCCTGCGCCGACTCGTTTATCCGCCGCCTGCCGCGGGGCTACGACACACCGGTCACGGCCGACGGCGCCAACCTGTCGCAGGGTCAGCGTCAGCTGCTCGCCATCGCGCGCGTGGCCGTCGCCGATCCGCCGGTGCTCATCCTGGACGAGGCCACGAGCTCCATTGACACGCGTACCGAAAAGCTCATCGAGCGCGGTATGGACCGCATCATGCGCGGTCGCACCACGTTTATGATCGCGCACCGCCTGTCCACTGTCCGCGACGCCGACGCCATCATGGTCCTCGAACACGGCCGCATCATCGAGCGCGGCACGCACGAAGAGCTACTCGCCCAGCACGGCGAGTACTGGCAGCTGGCGCATGGCTTAAAAGAGCTGGATTAACCCGTTCGAGCACGATGCTTTGATCTCTCCGTGCCTCTTACCTCGCCTCAAACCATCACAACATTCGACGTTTTTCGCCAAAATCGGAAAAAGCATCGAATGTTGTGATGGTTTTTCTGCCACTCGATCGGGTGGAATCGCTTTCTTGCGCACGAAGGTGTGCGGATCCGTGGGCAGGGGAATAAGGTTGGTTATCCGATTCCATTGGAGGGCTCATGGACCTGCCGATCGTCCTGTCCCATAAGACTGCCTGGCTGTACCACAACGTGGCACGTCCGTCCGAGCTGCTCTCGCGAGCAAGCAGCCTATACGATGAGGACTCGCTTGCTAACGAGGCGGAACCGACCGCGAGCCTGCCCAAATTGGGACTCGATGCCAAGGGGCTGAGGGCTTCAACGGCAGTTGGGATCGTTACCGACCATCTGGTTTCGCTTGGTATTCCACGAGAAGAGCTCGATCATATCGATACGCTCGTCAACTTCGATTTTGAGCGCTCGACGCCGGCTGGATTTAGGTGCCACGTGTTTGGAGCGCCGATACCTCCAGACCATCTTATCGAGGTGGCAGAGGGCCTTCTAGTGGTTGATGAGGCCATGTGCTTTGTCCAAGCGGGTTCGTGGATGAGTGAGCCCGAGCAGCTGGAATATGGCTACGAAATCTGTGCCCGATACCATTTGAATCATCTGTCGACAGGCGATTATATTGAGATGGGGCAGAGGTATACCGTTGCCGACTTGATTGCTTATTGCAATGAGAACCGATCTCGTCAGGGGGCTATACGCGCGGCCACCGTGCTCAAGCGCGTGCACGACGCCGCGCGGTCGCCCATGGAGACGGCCGCCGCAATCATGGTCGTAGCAAAACGTTCTCAGGGAGGGCTGGGATACGCCAAGATCGAGCTCAACCATCGGGTCGATGTTCCCAACGAGTTCAAGTATCTTGCTAAGGCCGGGTATTTCGAGATCGACGTATATGCGCCTGCGAGCGGTACGGGGATTGAATACAACGGCTCGGACCATCTTGATAAACAGCGCAGTGCGTCGGATGCGGAGCGCATGACCGTGCTGAGCGCGCTGGGCTTTAGGATGATCGTCCTCACCGGGACTCAGTTTGCCCACCAGTTGCAATTGCACCGGGCGATGAACGCCATCGCGCTCGCTATGGGCCTTAAGTGCGACCGAAGCGAGACATTCCAGAAACGTCAGAACGACCTGCGAGAGTTCGTGATTCGACACTGGGACGGCGGCCTTTAGGGGTGCTTTGGTCCTTCTACGGGGCGCTGCGGCAGGCAAACCATCACAACATCCGACGTTTTTTGCCAAAATCGGGAAAAGCATCGGATGTTGTGATGGTCTGTGCTGAGGATGGGCTTGGAAAGTCCGTTTTGCTCGAAGCGACCTGTCCTGTCGTACGGGTGTCGGCATGATTCTCTCGTGGGGTATTATGTTTTCCGAAGAATAAAACGCCGCGTGAGGGGAGGCTGCGTGGGCGGGCACGTGCAACATGACGGTTTTGGTCGCGATATCAACTACCTGCGCATTGCCAGTACCGACAAGTGCAATTTCCGCTGCATTTACTGCATGCCGGCCGACGGCGTGGCGCCCCGCGCGCACGACGAGCTGCTCAGCGCCGAGGAAATCGCCCGCTTTGTGCGCCTAGTGGCGGGGGATGGTATTCGCCGCGTGCGCCTGACGGGTGGCGAGCCGCTGGTCAGCCGCCGTATCATTCCGCTTATTCGCGACATCCGCGCGATTCCGCAGATCGAGGACATCTCGCTTACCACCAACGGCGCCCTGCTGCCCAAGCTGGCACCGCAGCTCAAAGATGCCGGGCTTGACCGCGTTAACATCTCGCTCGACACACTCGACCCTACGCTGTTTGGAAAGATCACGCGCCTGGGTCGGCTCGAGCAGACTATGGCTGGCATCGACGCGGCGCTGGCTTGGGGCTTTGAGCCCGTTAAGGTCAACTGCGTTGTGGTGCGCCGGCTCAACCAGGATGTGGCGGCCCTCGCACGGCTGACCGTCGACCGCCCCATCCACCTGCGCTTTATCGAATATATGCCCATCGGTGACGAGCGCACGAGCTCGCATTGCGCTGTGGATCCGCATGCTCCCGCGCTCAATCCCGAGCTGTGGGACGCGAGCGATACCGTGCCGAGCGACGAGCTGCGGGCGCGCATCAATGCCGGGGCCGCCGCGACGGGACTTGGCGAGCTCGAGCCGCTCGACATCAACGACGCTCCTGCCGGCGCGGGTCCTGCGCGCTATTGGCACTTTCCGGGCGCGGCGGGAACGGTCGGCTTTATCAGCGCCATGTCCAATCATTTTTGCGCGAACTGCAACCGTCTGCGCCTGACGGCCGATGGCAACGTGCGTCCGTGCCTGTTCAGCGATGCCGAGTATTCGGTGCGCGAGGCGCTGCGCCGTGGTGATGATATGCAGGTGCTTTCGATTTGGCGCGATGCCGTGGCCCACAAACCGCAGGAACACGCGATAATTGAGGGCACGCAACGATTTATGTCTCAAATCGGAGGATGATCATATGGCCAAGAGCAGGTACGCCGATGCCACCAAGGCCGCTCGCAGGGCCGCGATGTCTGCCCACAAAGTCACGGCTGCGGCCAGCGATGCCGTTGCAGGCGCGCAGCCGACTGCCAGCGCTGCTACCGAGCCCGCCCGCGACGCCCGCCGCGACGAGCTGACGCACGTGGACGCCAAGGGCGAGGTACGCATGGTCGACGTGTCCGACAAGGCCGAGACCCATCGCATCGCCATCGCCGAGGGCACCATCCTCATGCACCCCGAGACGCAAGCCATGGTGCTGCAGGACCGCGCCAAAAAGGGCGACGTGCTTGCCTGCGCACGCGTGGCGGGCATCATGGCCATCAAACGCACGAGCGACATCATCCCCATGTGCCATCCGTTGCTCATTACCAAGAGCAAGTGCGACATTGCGCCCATCGCTCCGGCGGGGACGCCTGTCGATGACGTGCCCGAGGGCTGGGCGCCGGCGCGCGCGGACGGGCAGGTTGGCTTTCACGTGCTGGTTACGGCCGGCGTGACGGGCAAGACGGGTATCGAGATGGAGGCGTTGACCGGCGCGAGCGCCGCGTGCCTGACCATCTATGACATGTGCAAGGCGGTCGATCGCGGTATGGAGATCGTCGACGTGCGCCTGCTGCACAAGGAGGGCGGCCGCTCGGGCGTGTGGGATCGTGCAGAGCGTCAGACCGCTGCTGCTGAGGCCGTGGCCGCTGACGGTGTTGCACCCGCGAGCGCACCCGTCGCCGTCGCACCCGCAGCTCCGACACCGGCCGTCCCCGCGATCGCGTTTATCGGCTACCAAAACTCGGGCAAGACCACGCTCGTCGAGAAGGTTATCGCCGAGCTCACCCGCCGCGGCCTGCGCGTGGGGTCGCTCAAGCATCATGGGCACCACGGCTTTGATATCGATGTGCCCGCCAAGGACACCTGGCGCCATCACCAGGCCGGCTCCAAGCACGTGGGCCTCATCTGCGCCACGCGCTGGGCGGAGTACGCCGACACGCGCGAGGAGGACGAGATGCCCGCGCGCGAGCTGTTGTCGCGCTACAACGATGTCGACGTGGTGATCATCGAGGGCTACAAGACCGAGGGCTTCGACAACATCGTCGTCGCGCGCTCCGGTGTCGACCGTCTGCGCGGCAAGAGCTCGCTCGACCTGGTCGACGGCCGCACGCTGGCCCTTGCCTGTAACGAGGCCTTGGCGCGTCAGGCCTTCGACGCCGGCTTTGCGACCCGAGCCATCAACATCAACGACGCCCGAGCCATCTGCGACCTGATCCAAGACCACCTGGCCTAAAACCTGCCAGAAAGGGACAGGTTAATTTGGCAGGTTTTACTTGGGCAAACGTCACTTCCACCACAAAGGGGACAGGCACCTTTGTGGTGGTTTTTGCTTTGGTAGATGTGTGGGACATGCCTTACAATCTACCAAGTAGTTCATGACGGGCGAAAAACGGAGAGAAGGGGCTTGATGCGTCCTTAATGTTTCATGCGGATAGATTGATTTGACAGACGGTGGCGAATGCCCGCCGTCCGTATTCGTATGAAACAAGGAGTCTCTATGCTCGCCCCTCTTTTCTCAAAACCTCAATCATCGCTGTTCGTGCAGGCCAAGCGCCTGGTTGCGATGCGCTTTCTCATCTACACCGGTTTTCAGACCAGCTACTTTATCGGCGTCATCGGAACGCTCACCTATGCAGACGATGCCTCGGTCGTGGCGACATCGCTGGCCGTTCTGTTTATGAACGTTTTCGTGATCCTGAGGTCCTTTGCGGGCGGCGCGGCACTCGACGCCTGGGGCCCGCGCCGTCATTTCTTGCTGAGCATCGTCGGCACGCTGGCAACTGGCGCGGCGATCCTTGTTTTTGGCAGTGCGACCGGTATCGTCCTGCTCGGCGCGGTGCTCCTGGGCTTTGCGTTGGGGTTCGCCCAGCCCATCGCCACATCCTATCCGGCCTACCTCACCGACGATCCTGTCGAGCTCAAAGACATCAACTCCGCCATCGCCATGTTTTCAAACGTGAGCATCATCGTTGGCCCCACGCTGGGCGGCTTTGTCGCGGCGGCTACATCGTCACGTGCGGTGTTCGTGCTCATGATGATCTTTACCGTACTGGCGCTCGTCGCCGGTTGGGGCTTTAGGCCGCAAGCGGGTCGCGTCGCCGCGCGCGAAAGCGATCTCGCGGAAAGCGGTGCGACGGCAAGTACTGCCAGCCAAAGCTCCAACCCCAGCACGTTCGCCCGCGCCACCTTCGCGACAAGCATCAAGACAGTCTTCACCAACAGTATCCTCGCCTTGCTGTTCTGCATCATCTTCCTCTCGAACTTTGGCTACGGTGCCTTCGATCCGCTGGAGTCGTTCTTCTACCGCGATGTCCTGCATGTCGGTGTCGAATGGATGGGCTGGCTCTCGTCGGCCAGCGGCGTCGGCGCGGTACTGGGCGCCGTGGTCGCGCTCCGCTTGCCGCCGCGCCTCGTCAGCCTCAAAACCCTGCTCGTAGCGCTTATGTGTGTGGGCCTGGGAAGTCTGCTCTACGTGGGGACGCCGTACATAGGCGTGGCCCTCATTGGCCAGATTGCCTTGGGCGTGGCCTGGGGCGTCGTTAATCCGCTCCACAACACCATCGTGCAAACGACGGCGCCGCTCGAGCAACTCGGCCGCGTCAACTCGGTCATGGGCTTTGGCAACATGTTCGCTGGTGTGGCCCCGCTGGCGATTGCCCCCTGGCTGGCGGCGACGTTTGGTGTGCAGCAGACACTCGTCGGGGCGGGCATGGTCGTGACGGCGGTTCCCGCGGCGTTGCTGCTGTTTGGCCGCCGGCATTTCGATCGTGCTGCAAGGCAGTAAAACCATCACAACATTCAGCGAAAATCGCGATTTTGCCGAAAAACGTCGAATGCTGTGATGGTTTGCGCTCCGGCCAGGCCACCCTTCGGGTTCGGCCACCACAAAGGGGCCAGGCACCTTTGTGGTGGTTTTTGCTTTGATAGGCCGCGCCCGCGCCTTGGTATACCATGTACGCCGTTTGCGAATACACCCCACACCGCCGCTCTGCCCAGAAAGGCCCCCATGGACACCACCTTCAGTCACATCAAAGCCGTGTTCTGCGATATCGACGGCACGCTGCTCACGAACCAGCACACGGTGTCCCCGCGCACCGTGGCGGCGATCCGCGCCCTGCGCGAGCGCGGCGTGCTCTTTGGCTTGTGCACCGGGCGCGATGCCCACGCGACCGAGGCCATGTACGAACTCTGGGGCATCGAAGGTCTGGTGGACGTGCTCGTGGGCTGCGGTGGCGCCGAGGTCATCGACCGCGCGCACGGCATCAACGAGCTGAGCTATCCGCTGCCGGGCGAGACCATCGCGCGCATCTGCAAGTACATGGCAGGCCTGCCGGCAACACCCGTTTGCCCTCGGGACGGCGTGCTCTACGTGCCCGAGAGCAATGCATGCGTCGAGCACCTGTCGCGTGTCGACGGCGTGCCCTACAAGGTGGTCGACTTTGCCGAGTTTTTGCGCGAGCCGCAGACCAAGGTGATGTTTACCATGGCGCCCGAGGTAATGCCGCGGGTGATTGAGCGAGCGTCGACATTTGCCGATGGCACCGTTAAAGCGGCGGCTCTGCAAACCACGCAGCGGCTCTACGAGTTCATGGATCCGCGCGTGTCCAAGACGCGCGGCCTTGTACGCGTGGCGGAGCTCAACGACATGGAGCTCGAGAACATCTGCGTGTTTGGCGATGCGGACAACGACACCTGCATGGTGGCTGACGCCGGCGTGGGCGTGGCCATGGCAAATGGCAGCGACGCCACCCGTGCCGCCGCCGACTTTGTAACCGCGAGCAACGACAAAGACGGCATCGCGATCTTTATCGAGGAGCATCTGCTGTAGCGCTAGGGCAGAATCACCACAAAGGGGACAGGCGCCTTCGTGGTGGCCACTTGATTGCAATTAGACGCTCAGGCGATTTGGGCGAATTGATGCTTAAAATCTGCGCACAAAATCAAATATGATTGTCTGAACATCACGCTTCTAACCACCGATGGGTTAAAGATATTCTCATCAGTTTGGTAAGGTATTCCTGCTGGCTAATGACCTACCGCTCACGGTCGATTTTCGACCGTGAGCGGGATGTTTGCTCTTGAGCAAAATGTTGTGCAAATAAATCTAATGCCATTAAAAAATGATAGTCAACTAAATTACCAGTAGAAACCAAAAATAGATAGCGAATAAACGAAGGCAAATCTGAGTAAATGTCAAGAGAGTTGAGAGCTCGCTACAAAAATGCCGGTTTTGTTGCTCATATGTTTAAACAATAGTTACAATAACTTTACTAAACGAGCGCAATTACAGATTGCGCAGATACGTTTGATAGTGAAAGAGCAAGATCGCGGTCTCTTGGGGAGGAGACATCGATGAAAGCAAATTCAGATAAATCTAAGCAGAGTAATAAAGCGACGCGCCGTGTACTGGCAGGTGTTTTGTGCGGAGCCTCCGTTTTGAGCCTGGTACTGTCGCTCGTCATGCCTCCGGTCTCGCAGGCCATTGCCAACGATGCCCAGACGGTTTCTGCCGAGGAAACTGTGATGGGGGGGGGTTCCTCAACTGAGTCTACTGATGTAGAAAACACCAACAATGGGGATACCGACAACCAGAATAGTGACGACGCTGAGGGTGGCGAGGCTGGAGATGATGTCCAGTCTGAGGGGCTGTCCGAGGAAGACTCGCAGGACGAGGATGCCGAGCAGACCGCGGATGACGCTGGCAATGAGGGCGCAATTCCACCTGTTGCGGAGGATGCGACCGAATATACGCTGATTAATTCTGCAGACGACCTATCTCACTACCTTCAAAATGATAAAAAGGCCGGCAAATATCGCTTGAATCTCGATATTGAGTATGCAAGCGACATTACGCTTGGCCAGGGTGAAACCACCATCGACCTCAACGGCCATAAGATCAAACACTCGGGCGTGGAGCCTGGCAAGTCGCCCAACATGTCCATGTTCAATGTGCCCGAGGGTGCGACGCTCACGATTGAGGATCTGCAGCAGGCGGCTGATAACAAGTTCGAGCAGGATGGCGACAAAAACGGCAACCTTGCTAAGCTCGATTACGACGGCACAACGCCCAGTAAGCTCACTTACTACGTGACTGATTCGACTTCGAGTGACACTGCTACTACCGAGACCCTTTTCAAGCACGAGGTTGCCATCAATGGCGCCATCGTGGGCACCACTGCTCACTCTACGATGAGGCTCATCAACGTCTGTGGCGGTACGTTTAACCTTCAAAGCGGCGTGCTGACCACGAATCAGGACGCAAATGTTCGCCACCTGATTTATGCCGATAAGGGCTCTACCGTCAGCATGAGTGGCGGATACGTTTGTGGTGCTTCTATGGGCAGCGATGGTGCTGGTGCTGGAATTCATGTTGAGGGCTCAACCCTGGATGAGGGCTCAACCCTGGAGATCTCTGGCGGCGTAATTGCTGGTAACTATGCCCCCAGTGGCGGCGGCGTTTATGCCCGGAATTCTACGGTACACATGGTTGGCGGTATTATCTCCGGTAACGGTACAAATAATTCTCAAAGCGGTTTTGGCGCGGGAATTTGTGCTGAGAACTCTAATGTGGCCATTACGGATGGTCACATTACTAACAACAAATATCAGCACTACGATGATAGTCACAAGGGTAACGGTTGCCACGGTGGTGGCGGCATTGCTGCTTTCAATGGCGGCAGTCTCGCAATTGCAGGCGGTTACATCACGGGCAACTACTCTGCCGAGGCTGGCGGCGGCGTTTATGCTGGCGCTTGGAATAGTGCTCTTTCCGGGTTTACGTTTTCTGGTGGAACCATAGCTAGCAACGTGGCGCAAAACTCGGAGGGCGGCGGTATCCGTATCTCTGCGCCTACCGTTGGTGTGTTTGAAGTGCCGAAAGGTTCACACGCTTATATCACTAACAATACGACCAATACCACCAACGACTGGGGTGGCGGTGGCGTGTTCGTTCAGGGTAGCAGTGAACAAGGCATTAAATCGGCGAGCCTCAATATATATAACGCGCTGATTACCAACAATCATGCCAATGGCTTTGGCGGCGGGTTTGCCGCTTGCCCGACTGGTAAGACTGCCATTACCGATACCAATGGCATCGCGGTTTTCGGTAATACTGACGGTAAACCTGACGGTAGTTATAACCGATCGGGCGGCACACACGAAAAGACCGATGACAAGGATTGGCTCCCTAACAACAAAGGCGGCGAAATAACTGAAGAGTTTAAAAAAGCCGGTCACCAGGATCTTTTTCTTATTCGCGATAGTACTAACGGTGAATACATCGCAGCCGTAACGGGTCAGATGCTTGGCGGCGGTGCTGCCAACTGGACGGGCACGATCGACAAAACACCAACGTCTATCGGCAAGTACGAGGGCGCCCAAGCTAAGTACAGGATTGGCCTTAAATCTGAGCCGATTCAGGAAGATAAAGATGCTGCTACCGCGGCTGCGTCCCTCTTCATCACGGGCAACAGATCCAACATTCACGGTGGCGGCATCATGACCAACGGCGACGTAATCGCTGGCTCCACCACGGAGGTGAACGTGTACCCCAAGATGAAGCTCAACGGCACTAAGGCGCTAACGGGTCGTGCGCTTAAAGACGGAGAGTTCAAGTTCCAGCTGCTCAAACGGGGTACAAACAAGCAGGATCCCTCGTTTGCCGATCACAAGCTGCAACTCAATGGCTGCACAAAAGTTGGCGATGGGGTCACGAATGATAGTGACGGCAACTTTGCCTTTAATCTGGGCGAGGTCTACTCCGATGGCTCGATTGTCTACTACCTCGTTGAGGACCCCGGTGACAATCCCGTTTCTGGCGTGACTTGCGACGAGACTATCTACAAGATTGAATTTGAAACAACGGTGGCCCAGACACAGAAGGTGCTGGACATTACTTACACCTACTACTCGGTTGGAAAAGTAAAGGTCACTAATCTCACCAAAGGGGACTCGATGGAGGTTACCCCGAGCGATGTCAGTAATGTGTCCGTTAATCTCACGAACGGTAAGATCTTTATTAATGATAAGACCTTTACTAATGCATACACAGCCAAGGGCTCTTGGACACCTCAGGTGACCAAGAAAGTCGACGGCGGCGAGATGAAGAGGTTCAAGTTCGAGCTGTATGCTGAGAATTCCGACAACACGGAGACACCCCCTCAGACCAAATATACTTCTGCTGAGTCGGGAAATTCTCAGACAGTAACGTTCGATCCGGTACCAATCGGTCCACTGGGCATCAATGATCTTACCAATGGCAAAGCAACGTTCACCTACTACATCCGTGAATGCGACGCCAGCGAGGCCGATGGCACCAAACACGAAGGCTACAAGAACGACACCAAGAGGTTCAAGGTCGTGGTAACGGCAACGGACAACGGTGACGGCACGCTGAAATGCACGCCGGTCTACTACGAGGTCGACGCCAACGATAATGTGAGCGCGAATTCAACCCCTAACCCCACCTTCACCAACACCTACTCAACCTCTTTGCCCCTTTCTGGTATGTCGGGCGTCACTCTGACGTACCTTGCCGGCGCGGCGGTGCTTTGCGCTGCTGCGGCCTGGATGCACATTCGTCGCAAGGCGAATGCGAAGGGAGGTGAGCGTCGTGAATAAGAAAGTTTGCTCCTTCCCGATCTTGTTTGCGCTGCTTGCCCTCCTGATCGGCACCTGCGCGGTTGTGTTCCCCGCATCCGCGCAGGCCGCG
The DNA here is from genome assembly GCA_902495645.1 of uncultured Collinsella sp. GTDB lineage: Bacteria > Actinomycetota > Coriobacteriia > Coriobacteriales > Coriobacteriaceae > Collinsella. The sequence continues at coordinate 28,256 of CABUXY010000016.1, forward strand.
CCGACTTCGGCCGGTTCCATCACGGTGAGCGGCACCGTGGCGAGCAGCTACGACGCCTACCGGATCTTTAGCGCCAACGTCGTCGACGGCGACAGCGACGCTAAGATCGCCACCGACCTCGCCTGGGCAAGCGACGCCGTGAGCGACGCCGCGCTGCCTGTGCTGCACAGCGCCGGTATGCCCAATTCCCGGACCACCGCGCAGGAAGCTGCCGAGTGGCTCAACACCGATTCCCACCTTACGAGCGCGCTGAGCGCACAGCTCGCTCGTTCCCTCCAGAGCTCTGGCGCCGAGCCCGTGGCCCTTAACGCGGGCACGACGGCCGAGCTGCCCTGTGGCTACTGGCTCATCGTCGCCGACGACGCCGCCATTTCCAAGAACGAGGTCGGCACCGCGCCGATCATGGCCCTGGTCGGCGGCAGCGCCGTCACCGTCAAGCCCAAGGTGGCGACGCCCAAGGTCGCCAAGCATGTGCTGGAGGACAGCACCGCCGCCTGGCAGAAGGCCGCCGATGCCACGGTCGCCGACGACCTGTATTGGCGCCTCTCTGCCACGGTCCCGGCGGGGCTCACGGCCTACGACACCTATACGGTGCGGTTCGTTGACACCATGAGCGTGGGACTCGACCCCTCCAAGGTGGCCGCGAGCATGCGCGTGTACGTGGCGGCGGGCGCAGACGGCGGCTTCGACGCCGTCTCGGCCGGCAAGGACGGCCGCGTCGGCACCGAGCCCGCGCAGGGCTGGACCGACATCACGGCCCAGTGCGCCACCAAGGTAGCGGCCGACGGCAAGACCTTCACCGTGCGCACCGGCGACCTCATCGCCGCGCTCGGCGGGGCCGACGCCTTCACCGCGGGCGCCCGCGTGGTCGCCGTGTACAATGCGCCGCTCAACAGCGCATGCAACCACGGCATCGCGAAGGGCAACCCCAACGAGGTCTACCTGCGCTACCCGCGCTCTCCCTTTGCCGATCAGTCCGGTGACGCCGGCTTCACCCGCACGCCGAGCGACGATGCGTGCGCCTACACCTGGGATCTCGCGCTCACCAAGCGCGGCAGCGACGGCGACAAGCCGCTTGCCGGGGCGGTCCTGAGCATCGCCGACGACCGCGGTCGCACACTGGCGGCCGACGGCACGTGGAATGCGGAGGGCAAGGCCACCGTTACCACGGGCGAGGACGGCCGCGTGACCGTCTCGGGCGTGGACTCGGGCAAGCTGGAGGTCCGCGAGCTCAAGGCGCCCAAGGGCTACACCGCCTTTGAGGGCACGCGCTCCGTGACGGTCAAGGCTGAGGGCCTGGACGTCGACCAGGTGGCCGCCGCCAAGCCCAAGCTCACCATCACGGCCGAGTCGCCCCTGCGCGCCGACAGCGCGGACGGGTCGACGGGCAGCCTGGAGGCGTCGCTCATCAACACGCCCGCCGGCACACCCCCTAGCATTACCACCGGAGGCTTTATGCCCTCGACTGGCGATATGGCAATGTACGCCGCGGCCGCCGCAGCGGTCGCCGGAGCCGCGCTCATCGTGGTCGCGCTCCTGGTCAAGCGGGGAGGTGGCAGCCATAAAGAGTAGCTGGCAGCCCCACAGAGAGCGGGGCGAGACGTAACGAAGTAGATGCTAAGACACAGACAGACAGATTTAGATCAAATGGAATTCAAGCAGAAAGCAGAGGAAAAGAAGATGAGCATGAGCAAGAACATCGCACGCCTGGCAGTAACCGCCGGCCTCACAGCAGCGCTGAGCTTCGGCGGCGTCATGGCCCCGGTCACGATGGCGTTTGCAGCTGAGGGCAACACGGGCAGTATCACGATCAGCCAAGTTGAGGGTAACGAGAACACTACGTTCAGGGCGTACCAGATCTTTAAGGCCACTGTGACCGACTCTAAAAACGGCGGCAAGACCGCTCAGAACATTACGTGGGCAAGCGATACGGTTGGCCCGAAGGTGATTGATGCCATTAATCGCTGGGAGAATGATCACAGCTTGAAGGCTGAGGATAAGCTGCCTAACAAGCCTACGCCTCAGGAAGTCGCGGATTTCATCACTGCGCATGCGGGAGTCTGCACCGCGGGGTCGGAATCGACCAAAGGAACACGAATCGCGACCGATAATATTCTCTATGCAGTTGCGAATGCCATCAGGGATGAGGTACCGGTCAAGTCGGATATCGTCGCTGGCACCGCTTGGACTCCTAACGATAGCGGTTATTACCTGTTTGTGACCAATGCTCTCAGCGATTCGTCCAAGAAGGATACCGGCACGTCCCCGATTTTTGCTGTTGTTGGCGGTAATGCTGTAACTGTAACTGAGAAGACCAGTATCCCTACCGTCGGCAAGCAGGTACTGGCTTCGGCGCCGAATAATCCCACGAGCGCAACTGGTTGGGCTGGCGTTATCGACTCCCAAATCGGCCAGGAAGTGACCTACAAGCTTACCGGATCGGTCGCCGATAACTATGCCACCTACGATTCCTATGCATATAAGTTTACGGATACTCTTTCGAGCGGCCTCGAATACGTAGATGGTTCGCTTACGGTCTATGCGGTGAACAATGGCACTTATACGCCCATCAATAGCGGCTATGACGTTACTCCTCCAAATGAGAGCAGCCGCGTTTTGACAGTTAACTTTGCCGTTGACAAGGACAACAACAAAAAGGGCCTCAAGGATGTCCAGGGCGTAGACGCCAACACCCAGATCGTTGTCTTCTATAAGGCGAAGCTCAACAAGAATGCCGTTACCGGTAACGGAAATGGGGAGAAGAAGGGCAATTTCAATACTGTTAAGCTCGAGTACTCCAACAACCCCTATGTCGAGGGAACGGGAACGTCCGTCGAGGGCGGTGCCGGAGACTTTACTTTCCAGCTCAACATTAAAAAGGTCGATCAGGGCACCGAGAAGGGCCTTGGGAGTGCCGTCTTTACCATCAAGTCTAACAACAAATATGTTGCTTCAGAAGACGGGAATGGTTTTGTCGCAGGCGAACTTGTGGACGTTGCCGATAACAGCGACCTTCCCGAGTATGTAAAGTTCAAGTCTACGGACGAGGGCAAGATCGCTGTGAAAGGTCTCGATGCTGGTACCTACACAGTGACTGAGATTGAGGCACCGAACGATAAATATACCGTCGCTAATCCCTTCACATTTACTATCGAGGCAAAGTATAAGGATAATGCGGCGGAGCTTGAGAAGATTACAGTCAGTCCTTCTAAAAATGATGAGCATCGTCCCGATGTCGCTCTCGGCACGCTCGACAACACTCCGGGCGACAACACGCTAACCGCCAAGAAAGGTACTGTTGCTAATGTCGAAACCGGTGAAATTAACATCACCGTCGGCAACACCAAGTCCGTTGGCCTCCCGCTCACCGGCCTTAACGGCGTGACGTTCACTTGGATTGCTGGTGGCGCGGTGCTGTGCATCGGCGTGGCGCACCTCATCCGCAGCCGTAAGCAGGCTGAGGAGTCCGAGCAGGAGTAACGCTCGCTCACCCATCCCTTTGGCAGGTGGGATGTGATGGCCATGAGACTTGCGGACACTTTTCTCGTCCATCCACGTTCTTGCTTTGCCATTCTCTTTTCGGGGCAGACTCCGCACTGGAGTCTGCCCCGTTCTTTTTGGACATAGCAGCCGGGGCGCCGTTGCTCGTAAGATCGGACGTATGGTTAGCGAACAGATGTTTGTCATAATTGCGTTTACCAGCTGTGGGTGCATACGCTCGCAGTAAAATACCCTTGCGACGCATCCCGTGCGCGGGCGGCCGACGACTCGATCGGAGGTCCCCAAATGCTGAAATTCCTTAACGCGCTCGCCGCCCTCGCGGCGGTGGGCACGTTCGTCATCGCGTTTCTTGACTCGTATGAGGTTCGGTTTAAGGTCCGTAGGCGCACGCGCGGTGCGGACGGTAGAAGGCATTTGCGCCGCAACAAGCGCAAATAAGAATGCCCGGGGTTAGCGGCCCGGGCATTTAACAAAACCAGAAAACTAGGCCGCCCGCGCTCTCGTACACTTACGCGGGGTGCGTCGTTTCCTATTGACATTGTATCCCGAATCACCCCGCCGATTCGGGACATTTTGAAAACTCAAATGCGGGCCCATACTCGCACTGCGCAATGCTGCCAGGCTGCGTTGTCCGGCGCGGAAGCTTGCTAATCGGCTATTATTTGTTTAGACAACTTGAGTTGTAGAGGAGTGACCGGCGATGGTGCAGGGCGCCAAACATATGAAGAGCAATAACGCCGCGGACAACGGTGGCTCAAGTCCTCAGCCCAAACCTCAACCAAAACCCAAGCGCCGCCGCAAGCGACTGCCGCGCTGGGCCGACCGGCTCATCACCATCGTCATCATCCTTATTGGCGTGGGCCTTATGACCTGGCCGTGGATCCTGGACCGGCTCGAGGCCTCGGGCGTGTTCAACCAGATCAGCACCGTGTCCAGCACCGTGGACGCGCTGTCTACCGAGGAGCGCGAGCGCATCCTGCTCCAGGCTCGCTCCTTTAACGAGCAGCTGGCGGGCGAGGTCACCGAGCTTCCCGCCGACCAGATCGAGCCCTACGCCCAGCAGCTCATCTTTGACCGCGACCCCATGATGAGCTGGGTCGAGATCCCTTCCATCGACGTGAGCATGCCCATCTACCACGGCACGAGCGAGGAAGTCCTTATGGCGGGCGTCGGCCACCTGGAGGGCACGAGCCTGCCGGTGGGCGGCACCTCGACGCATTGCGTGCTCACCGCGCACTCGGGCATGCGTAACCTGAGCATGTTCGACGACATCCATTCGCTGGAGCCCGGCGACCTGGTGCTGCTGCACACCATGAACAAGACGCTCGCCTACAAGATGGTGGACTCCGAGGTCGTGCTGCCCGAGGAGATGGAGTCGCTGACCATCGAGCCCGGCGCCGACAAGGTGACGCTCGTCACCTGCACGCCCTACGGCGTAAACGACCATCGCCTGCTGGTGCATTGCGTACGCACCAAGTACAACAAGAAGGACGTCGACAAGCAAAAGTCGCTGGCCGGCCGCCACTGGGGCAAGCGCGAGTTTGCCGTGCTCATTGTGGTCGTAGCCATTGTGCTGTTGCTGCTGGACATCGTGGTCCACGCGGTCCGCAAGCGCCGCAAGGCTAAGGTCTCGGCATAAGACATTCTCCAGAACCACCGCAATGGGGACAGGTACCTTTGTGGTGGTCGGGACTTTCAAACCATCACAACATTCGATGGAAATCGCGATTTTGGCGAAAAGCGTCGAATGTTGTGATGGTTTCCGCTGTGGGCGAGACGGTTTTCGCTGTGGACGGTGCGGTTTCGCTGCAGAACCGCCAGCCTGCCGCCTGCCAGCTGCCGCCCTCGTTACGTTTTCGCTGCATTTGGGTAAAGCGCCTGCTCCGAGCCGGCGCCGCCCTGTATACTAGAGCGGTTTATCTGTTATGCGGAAGGGAGCGCCTATGGCACTCAGCGAGAAAGACGTGCGCGGCATCGCCGAGTACGCAAAGATCGCACTGACCGATGACGAGCTCACCCAGATGACGTCCTACATGAACGACGCCGTCCAGATGCTCGAGCCCGTCTTGCAATATGACTTGCCCGACGTGGAGCCCACGTTCCATCCCATCGGAAGCCTGTCCAACGTGATGGGCGATGACCTACGCGAGCCCGAGCGCGATCTGCCGCTCGACGTCGCGCTCGAAAACGCCGGCAGCGCGCGCGACCGCTACTTCCGCGTGCCGTCCATTTTGGGAGAGGGGGAGAGCGAGTAATGGCTCAGAGCTTCGATTCCCTTACCGCCGCCCAGATCGCCGCGGGCGTTGCCGCCGGCGACTTTACCGCTACCGAGGTGGCCAAGGCCTCTCTTGCCGCCATCGAGGCGCGCGAGGGCGGGGTCCAGGCATTCCTGCAGGTGGCGCCCGAGCTCGCGCTCGAGACCGCTGCGCGCGTGGATGCCGACCGTGCCGCAGGCAAGCCGCTGCCCCCGCTCGCGGGCGTGCCGCTGGCCATCAAGGACAACATGAACCTCGTGGGCACGCGCACCACCTGTGCTTCCCGCATGCTCGAGAACTACCAGAGCGTCTACACCGCCACCTGCGTCCAGCGCATGCTCGATGCCGGCTGCCTGCCCATGGGCAAGGCCAACATGGACGAGTTTGCCTTTGGTAGCTCCACCGAGAGCTCGGCGTTCCACCGCACCAACAACCCTTGGGATACCGAGCGCGTGCCCGGCGGCTCCTCGGGCGGCTCCGCTGCCGCCGTCGCCGCGGGCGAGGTTGCGCTCTCGCTGGGCTCGGACACCGGCGGCTCCATTCGCCAGCCGGCGTCGCTGTGCGGCGTGGTGGGCTTTAAGCCCACGTATGGCGCCGTGAGCCGTTACGGCGTGGTTGCCTTTGGCTCGTCGCTCGACCAGGTGGGCCCCTTTGGCCGCACGGTCGAGGATGTCGCGCTGGCCATGAACGCGCTTACCGGCGCGGGCCACGATCCGTACGACTGCACCAGCCAGGATTGCGCCGTCGACTTTACCGAGCATCTCAACGACAGCATCGAGGGCAAGCGCGTGGGCATCATCCCTGCGTTTATGGAGGCCGAGGGCCTGACGCCCGAGGTCAAGGCCGCTGTTCAGCGCGCTGCCCAGGAGCTGCAGAACCAGGGTGCTGAGCTGGTCGAGGTCGACCTGCCGCACCTAGACGCCGCCATCGCCGCCTACTACGTCATCGGCCCGGCCGAGGCGTTCTCCAACCTGGCCCGCTTCGACGGCATTCGCTACGGCTATCAGGAGGAGGGCTGCGCCAACTTGTCCGACCAGAGCTCGCTGTCGCGCGCCCACGGCTTTGGCGCCGAGGCCAAGCGTCGTCAGATGCTCGGCGCCTACCTGCTGAGCTCGGGCGTGTACGACAAGTACTACTACGCTGCGCAAAAGGCCCGCACGCTCATCACGCAGGACTACGACGCCGCGTATGCCAAGGTGGACACCATCCTCATGCCCGCCTCGCCGCGCACGGCCTTTAAGTTTGGCGAGATCAGCGACCCCACGCAGATGTACCTTTCCGACCTGTACACCATCTCGCTCAACATTTGCGGCAACGGTGGCATCTCGGTGCCGCTGGGCCTGGGCGAGGATACTCAGTTGCCCGTTTCTGCCCAGCTGGTGGGTCCGGCCTTTAAGGACCGTCAGCTGCTCACGTTTGCCCGCGCTCTGGAGCGCGGCTTTGCCGATGCCGCCACGGGTGCGCCCGCGCTTTCCGTCGCGCCCGATTTTGCCGGGAAGGGAGGCGAGCTGTAATGAAGGAGCTTTCCGAGGTCCTGCAGGATTGGGAGGCCGTGATTGGCCTGGAGATCCATACCGAGCTCACCGCACTCGATACCAAGATGTTCTGTAACTGCAAGCTCAGCCACGATGACGAGCCCAACGCCAACGTGTGCCCGGTGTGCCTGGGCCTGCCCGGCGCCCTGCCGGTGCCTAACAAGAAGGCAATCGAGAGCATCGTCAAGGCCGGTCTCGCCACCAACTGCGAGATCCAGCGCCACTCGATGTTCTACCGCAAGCACTACTTCTATCCTGACATGGCCAAGAACTTCCAGACCACGCAGGGCCCGGTCGCCTTTGCCATGTACGGCCACCTGGATCTGGACGTGACCGGTCGCGGCGCCGCCGAGCGCCCCGACTGCGCGTTTGGCGAGGCCGAGGCCCAGAGCCTGGCGAGCGCTTCGGCCAACGCCGAGGGTCTGTCCACGTCAATGACGTCGACCATGCGCGAGGGCAACCAGCGCGCCGGCCACCTGGCCAGCTACGATGCGTCCAACCTGCAGATGCCCGAGCGTCGCGAGGACGGTTCCTATACGGTGCCCATTCGCATTCTGCGCATCCACATGGAGGAGGACGCCGCCAAGATGGTGCACGTGGGCGGTGCCGAGGGCCGCATTACCGCCGCGGCCGAGTCGCTCGTCGACTACAACCGCTGCGGCACGCCGCTGATTGAGCTCGTGACTGAGCCCGATCTGCGCACGCCTGAGGAGGCTCGCCTGTTTATGGAGAAGCTCCGCCGCATCTTTGTGACGCTGGGCATTTCCGACTGCTCCATGGAGAAGGGCTCCATGCGCTGCGACGGCAACGTCTCGCTGCGTCGCCGCGGCGAGACCAAGCTGGGCACCAAGACCGAGCTCAAGAACCTCAACTCGTTTAAGAGCCTGCATGACGGTCTTGCCTACGAGATTTGCCGCCAGGCCGAGGTGCTCGAGGAAGGCGGCATCATCTATCAGGAGACCCGCCACTGGGAGCCTAGTCGCAAGCGTACCGTGGTTATGCGTGTGAAGGAGACGGCCGACGACTATCGCCTGTTCCCCGATCCCGACCTGGCGCCGTTCGATCTGGACGACGAGTTCATCGACCGCTGCCGTGGCGAGATTCCCGAGCTGCCCGATGCCAAGCGCGCCCGTTTTGAGGCCGACTTTGGCATTAAGGCGGCCGATGCCGAGCAGATTGCCGGCGACCCGGAGTTTGCAGAGTTCTTTGAGGCCGCTGCTGCCGGTATGGCCGGCAAGGAGGCCCAGACGGTCGCAAACCTGCTGGTGAACGAGATGATCGCCTACCTTAAGGGCGCAGGCGTGTCGCTCGCCGAGTCCGGCATTGCGCCGGCTCAGGTTGCGGCGCTTGCCAAGTTGCTCGCGACCGATGCCATCAGCTCCAACCAGGCACACGAGGTCTTTGAGGCCATGGCCCAGACCGGCGACGACCCCAACAAGATCGTTGACGAGCGTGGTATGCGTCAGGTGAGCGACGCCGGCGCGCTGCAGCCGATTGTGGATGAGGTGCTGGCAAACTGTGCCGATCAGGCGCAGCAGTATCGTGACGGCAACCAGAAGGTCATCGGCTTTTTGGTGGGCCAGTGCATGAAGGCGAGCCGCGGCAAGGGCAACCCGAAGCTCTTCAACGAGTTGCTGAGAACGTCGCTCTCGTAGCTGCGAGGCCGGGGAAGCCCCGAGTCGCCGGGGTATTTCCTCCAAATTTCAAACAGTCCTATGCAAGACGAAGGCCACATTTAGTGGCCTTCTTTGCATGCGGAACTCATTTGGAGCAAACACCCCGGCGACTCGGGGCTTCCCCGGCCAGACGACTCGGCCGTTCGGGTCAGGTAGGCTGAATGGAATAGAGTGAATGGGCGCGCCGTTGGCGCGCCCATTGTTTTGAAGGGAACTCATTTTGAGCAAGCACCCGCCCTGCCGGGGCTCCCGGGTTCTGTGACGACTCGGCCGTTCGGGTCAGGTAGGCTGAATGGAATTTGGTGAATGAGGGCGCCGTTGGCGCCCTCATTCTTTATGGATGTTGAAAACGAAGGTGAATACTTTTCCGCGAAGTGAACGACCTATTTTGGACCCCTGAAACATCAACACTTTTCTGGCTCGGTTTCCTGCGGTTTTGCTGCGAAAAAATGCGGATGCTTCGGGGGTCCAATTTTGCTCGTTCACTTCGCGGAAAACCATTCACCTTCAATTTGCTGGAGGGAAGAGGGCCTCCTCTTTGGCGTCACGGATGTACATCGCGGCGGGCGGATCGCCAGAAGCCGGCTGGTCCGCACCATAAGATTTCCAAAAAGTTAACCTTTGTTGACCTTAATAGTTAGATAAACTAAACTATTTTCCAAAAGTGTGCTCGAGCAAACTTGTTTACTCGAGTGCTGAGGCACCGTGCCGCGTCCAATGCGGCAAAAGGGAGAAGCAACATGAAGAAGTCGACGTTCAATACCCTGCTTGTCGGTGGCGGTTTTCTGCTTGGCACGGCCGGCATCAAGCTGCTTACCAGCGCTCCGGTAAAGAATGCCTGCGTGCAGGGTATCGCGTGCGGCATGCGCATCAAGAACGGCTATCAGGACATGGTCGAGCAGGCCAAGGCTAATGTCGACGACATGGTTGCCGAGGCTGCCTACATCACCCAGAGCGAGGCCGCTGCTGACGAGGCAGCCGAGTAGCACTCCCAGGCACAAACTATGAGATTCTCGATTATCAGCGAGATCCCCGGCAGGACCCGCCTCCAGTTGGCGGGTCCTGTGCCAGAGAGCGATCTCGATGCGCTTCTAAAGCTCAGCGGCGAAATTGATGGTGTGCACAAGGTGCGCGTCTACGGCCGTATCGGCCAGATGGCGCTCGAATACGACGAGCCGCGCCGTGATGCCGTGCTGGCTGCCGTTGGTGCGCTCGACGTTCAGGCTATTGCCGACGCAAAGACGGGTTACGTGATGCAGCTTGAGCCACGCAGGCACAAGCTCGTCATGGATCTTGCCACACTTGTCGGCGCTCACTATGCACGCCGATGGTTTTTGCCCACGCCGCTGCGCGCAGTGTTTGTCGTGGCCGGTTACATGACCTTTTTGCGCGCCGCCCTCCGTGAGCTCGCGCAGCCGCGCCTGACCGTTCCCGTGCTCGACGCTTCGGCCATCGGCATTTCGTTCGTCAAACGCGATGTCGACACCGCGGGCCAGACGATGTTCCTGCTCAACGTAGGCGAGCTGCTCGAGGACTACACCCGCGCCATGAGCGAAAACGAGCTCATCAACTCGCTGCTCGATGTGCCCGACAAGGCACAAAAGGTCGTCGGCGACACTGAGGTAAGCGTTGCCGCGACCGAGCTCGAGCCCGGCGATCTGGTCGCCGTACGCACTGGCATGTCCATCTGCATCGACGGTGTTGTCGAGCAGGGGAGCGCCATGGTCAACCAGGCGACCCTGACCGGCGAGCCGCTGGCCGTCGCGCGCAGCGTGGGCGACGACGTGTTCGCCGGAACCGTCGTGGAAGACGGCAGCATCTTGGTGCGCGTGCGCGCCAATACGGCTCAGACCAAGCTCCGCTCGATCGTCTCGCTCGTGCAGACGGCCGACTCGCTCAAGTCCGAGGGTCAGTCGCACATGGAGGACCTCGCCAACAAGATCGTTCCGTGGAACTTCCTGCTCGCGGGCCTGGTTGCGCTCACCACGCGCAGTCTCATCAAGACCTCCGCGGCACTGATGGTCGACTACTCGTGCGCGCTCAAGCTCACGGGTTCCGTCGCCGTCATGACTGCCATGAGCGATGCTGCCAAGATGGGCGTCATGGTCAAGGGCGCGAAGTACTTTGAGTCGTTTGCCAAGGCCGACACCATTGTGTTTGATAAGACCGGCACGCTCACCGAGGCGCAGCCGCGTCTTGCCTGCGTGCTCACCACCGATGGCTGGAGCGAGGACGAGGTCCTGCGCCTTTCCGCTTGCCTGGAGGAGCATTTTCCGCATCCGGTGGCGCGCGCTGTGGTCAACGCCGCCCGCGAGCGTGGGCTCGAACATCGCGAGCGCCACGCCGCCGTCGAGTACATCGTGGCACACGGCATCGCTTCGTCCATCGAAGGGCGTCGCGCCATCATCGGTTCCGCGCATTTTGTATTTGAGGACGAGGGCGCACAGCTCGAATCCGACATCAAGGAGCAAATCAAGTCCCAGATGCAGGGCCTGTCGCCGCTCTACCTGGCGATCGACGGCACTGTTGTGGGCGTGCTCGGTATCGAGGATCCGCTCAAGCCCGGGGTCCGCGAGGCCATCGCCGACCTGCATGCGCTGGGCGTCAAGCATGTCGTTATGCTCACGGGCGATTCGGAGCGCACGGCCGAGCGCATTGCGCGCGAGGCGGGTGTCGACGAGTTTAAGGCCGAACTGCTGCCCGAGGACAAGTACGCCTATGTGGAGCGCATTAAGCGCGAGGGGCGCCACGTTGCCATGGTGGGCGACGGCGTCAACGATTCGCCGGCGCTCGGTTTGGCCGACGTGGGGCTGGCCATGGGCGGCGGAAGCGACATCGCCAAGGAGGTCGCCGATATCATCCTGACCGATACGGATCTGGCCGCAATCGTGCGCCTGCGCCGCATGAGTCAGGGGCTCATCGACCGTCTGACGAGCTCGTATTCCAAGGTAATGCTCACCAACTCGGCGCTGTTGGCATTGGGTATTACCGGCATGATCACTCCGCAGACGTCGTCACTACTGCACAACGGCTCAACGATCGCCTACAGCCTGGGCAACGCAAAGGCTTATCTGCGTTAGCGTTTTCGATTGAGTATATGGCCTGCATTCGGGCAGCACCGCAGCCGCCAGGGTGCAGGCCTTTTTAGATAAGTGCAGCTTTGATGGCGTGACTTTCTGCGAACTGCTCGGCTGCCTTTTCGTCGGAATCGTTTAGTGCTGCCAGGCTGCGGTAGACCCACTCGTTGACCTGGGTGTTCTTGACGCCTGCGGTCTGCATAAGGGCGCCTACCTCGCGGATTGCTGTGAGCAGATCGGCTTTGGGACCCGCGAGCTCGACCTCGATGCCGTGGTAGGCGGCCACGCCGCGGTTCTCACTTACGTGGTCGATAAAGCCCTCGACGGTCTCAAGCTGCTGGGCGAGAGCAGCATCATCGTCAGCGTCCAGCACGGCGAGTGCGTTCGATACCGTGAGGGCGGGATGTCCGCAGGGGACAAAGCCTTCGATGACATCCATAGCTTCGGTAATGGTTGAGCCCAGGCCTGCGAGGGCATTGACGAGTTGCTGCTTGGTATCCATAACGGTCCTTTCGACGGGCCAATTTTGCTTGGCGAAAATATACGTGACGTGTTCAGTAGCAAAAGTGCGAAGTGTGGTGCACATTAGGGTCTTCACAGCTCGTGCATAGAATGGAAGTCTGCCTTTAGAACGTGGTAAGATAGCTATCCACGAGCGGGGCTCACCCCGCGTGTTCCTTGAAAAGTCGACGGTTATCGGGTGTTTGCAGGTCCGATACCATCCAGACTTTCCCAACATTCGGGGGCGACTGGTTTCGACACGATAGCTCTGAGAGAGGAAGCAAGCCGAGGTCTCCTCGCCTCGTTAAACAGGGGTATCGTCAAATTGAATTGACAACAACTCTTCTTTTGAGCCTATGGCTCTCGCTGCTTAGTTTATAGCGGCGCGTCAACCCGGTGATTTCCCCGACACCGGTGCGACGTCATTTTAGGGGAATGCTCCTGCGCACGTAATCGGTATGGCGCAGGCTAAGACCGAACCGGTTAGGACGCCGCGAGCGTGTCGCTGCGTGCAAAGCGTCCGAGACTAAACCAGCGACTGAGCTTGGAGATGCCAATCAGGGGGCTTTCGTGGACCGGAGTTCGATTCTCCGCGCCTCCACCAATAGTTACAAGCAGGTAGGTAAACGCACCTACCTGCTTTTTTATTACTTACAGATACCGCGGAGAATCGAACTCTATGCAGGGCGCGAGCGTTAAGCAAACGCGAAGCGTTTGTAGCGAGCGGGCGAGGACGCCGGCAGGCGGCCGAAGCCGGT
>CABUXY010000017.1:0-40070 GCA_902495645.1 uncultured Collinsella sp.
GCCGACCGATTGCAAGCGGTCGGCGGGGCCATTGTGGCTCTTGACAGCGGATTGGGTCATATGAGCGAAAGCCCGCCAGAGCGAGCAAGGTGCCTTGAAGCGAGGTGACATTGACCTTCTGGTCATGTCACCGAAGCTGAAAGGCAGATTGCCGCTCTGGCGGGCTTGCAGCGTCGGCTGGTTACGCGGTTTGGTAAAACCGCGTAACTAGAAACCGTGGCGCTCCAGGAAGCGGAAGGCTAGGCGAATCCAAGGACGGACAGCCGCCTGCTTGTCCTCGTTGTCGACCGCAGTGTTGGCGTTGCCGAGCGAAAGGCCGTGGCCGCCCTGGTCAAAGACGTGCATCTCGCATGCGACGCCCTCCTCGGCCATGCGCTGCGCAAACGGATAGACCTGCGCGATCGGCGCCGTCTTGTCATCGGACACGCCCCACACAAAGGTCGGCGGCATCTGGCGCGAAACATGTGTGGTGGGGCAGATATCGGCCAGGTGCTCGTCAGTTGCCTCGCCACCCGTCACCATCGACAGGTAGTCGTTGAGCAAATCGCGCCCCGTCTTGCCGCCCGTCTTGGGCACGCGCAAGTCAATGCGCGGATCGCGCGTCTGCATGTCGCGCACATAGGCAAAGTCGAGCAATGGATAGCCCAGCACCACGGCATCGGGACGAATGTCGTCCGGACGCACCCCGGCAAGTGCCGCGAAGGAGCCGGTCTTCCACTGTGTTGCCAGCGAGGCGCAAATCATGCCGCCCGCCGAGAATCCCACGACGCACACGCGCTTAGGATCGACATGCCACTCGTCGGCGTTGGCGCGCACCGTGGCGACCATCTTGGCAAGGTCCGCCTGCGGGTGCGGAAAGCTCACATCGCCCGTGCCACTCGTCACATAGTTGAGCACAAAGGCCTGGTAGCCGCGGTCCAAAAATGCAAACGCCACCGGGTCCTGCTCGTGCGGAGCGATATGTGTAAACCCGCCTCCGCCGCAGATGATCACCGCGGGGCGGCGGCCATTCGGTTTATCGGGGAGCGGCTCGGCACCCAAATACGTAAACGTCGCCGGATATTCCTCGGTCGGCTCCTCGCCCCACAGTGCATGGCTCTCGGCAATCATATGTGCTCCCTTCGCGCAAATTACGCGCCCTTGTTTTTCGCCTTCAAGCGTACCCCACTTGAACCCGTGGCGCAGAAACACTCCAGCAATTAGTTTCCCTTCAACTGATATATCACATAATCCCAGCTCAGAGGTATCGCTGAGCAGCGTAGAATAGGGGACGTTGACCAAGCCGCGAAACACATATGAAACGTTTCCGGCAAACCAAACGCGCGATATGCGCCTATTTAAGTTGGAGGCAACTATGGGTCTGCTCGATTCGCTTAAGTCCACCTTCACCTCGACGGGCGAGGCGTCCGTTCCGCCCGCAGCAAGCTTCGCCACCCGCGAAGGCGTCATCTATGCCCCCGTCAACGGCGTGCTCGTCAACCTGAACGAGGTCCCCGACGAGACGATCGCCTCGGGCATGCTTGGCCAGGGCTATGGCATCGAGCCCATTACCGGCACCATCTATGCGCCCGCCAACGGCCGCATCGGCGCCACCACCGTCACCAACCACTCCATTGGCATGATCACCGAGGACGGTCTTCGCGTGTTCATCCATGTTGGCCTGGGCACCGTGGAAATGAACGGCAAGGGTTTTGCCCGCTTTGTCGAGATGGGCGATGTGGTCAAGGCAGGCCAGCCGCTCATCAGCTTCGACCGCGAGGCCATCAAGGCCGCCGGCCACGAGGATATCGTGACCGTCATCGTCTCCGAGCTCGATCGTCTTAAGAGCATCGACCATGTCGGCGAATCTGGAACGCTTATCGGCGGCAACCCGCTCGTCAAGCTGGGCGACCCGCTGCTGGTAGCCAAGACCAAGTAGCCAGGCCCCGCGCCATACAGCCAAAAGGCACCTCGTCAAGCGCCCGCGACCATTTGGCCGCGGGCGCTTTTCGTTTGAAAAACCATCCCGCCAATGCCTTATCTGTATAGCCCAAATGAGCCGAGCTGCTAGAATATCGAACTGTATGGATAACTATCATTCAACCGTTATGGGAGGATACGTGAACCGCACCAAAATCGCGCAGCTCTATGCCGATGCCGAGTCGCTCGGCGGCCAGACCGTCACCGTCGCCGGCTGGGTTAAGTCCGTCCGCGACATGAAGAACTTTGGCTTTGTTACGCTCAACGACGGCAGCTGCTTCCGCGACCTGCAGGTCGTCATGAACCGCGAGGCACTCGACAACTACGACGAGATCGCACATCAAAACGTCTCGGCCGCACTCATTTGCACCGGCACCGTCAAACTGACCCCCGATGCACCCCAGCCTTTCGAGCTTTCTGCCACTTCCATCGAGGTCGAGGGCACGAGCGCCCCGGATTACCCGCTGCAGAAGAAGCGCGCAACCGTCGAGTTCCTGCGCACCCAGCAGCACCTGCGCCCGCGCACCAACCTGTTCCGCGCCGTGTTCCGCATCCGCTCTGTCGCGGCTGCCGCCATCCACCGCTTCTTCCAGGAGCAGGGTTTTGTCTACGTCAACACCCCCATCATCACCACGAGTGACTGCGAAGGCGCCGGCGAGATGTTCCGCGTGACCACGCTCGACCCCAAAAATCCGCCCCTCACCGAGTCCGGCGAGGTCGACTGGAGTCAGGACTTCTTTGGCAAGCATGCAAGCCTCACCGTGTCCGGTCAGCTCAATGCCGAGAACTTTGCCATGGCCTTTGGCGACGTGTACACCTTTGGCCCCACCTTCCGCGCCGAAAACTCCAACACCACGCGCCATGCCGCCGAGTTTTGGATGATCGAGCCCGAGATGGCCTTTGCCGATCTGAACGACTACATGGATAACGCCGAGGCCATGCTCAAGTACGTCCTTAAGGACGTTATGGCCACCTGCCCCGACGAGCTCAACATGCTCAACAAGTTTGTGGACAAGGGCCTGATCGAGCGCCTGGACCACGTCGCCAACTCCGACTTTGCCCGCGTCACCTATACCGAGGCCGTCGAAATCCTGGAGCAGGCCGTCGCCGCCGGCCACAAGTTTGACTATCCCGTGAGCTGGGGCATCGACCTGCAGACCGAGCACGAGCGTTTCCTGACCGAGGAGCACTTTAAGCGCCCGACCTTCGTAACCGACTACCCGGCCGAGATCAAGGCGTTCTACATGCGCATGAACGAGGACGGCAAGACCGTCGCCGCCGCCGACTGCCTGGTTCCCGGTATCGGCGAGATTATCGGCGGCTCCCAGCGCGAGGAGCGCCTGGATCTGCTCGAGGCCCGCATCAAGGACCTGGGCATGAATCCCGAGCAGTACAAGTACTACCTTGACCTGCGCCGCTACGGTTCCTGCAAGCACGCCGGCTACGGTCTGGGCTTCGAGCGCTTGGTCATGTATCTGACCGGCGTGGGCAACATCCGCGACGTCCTGCCGCACCCGCGCACCGTGGGCAACGCCGACTTCTAATCGTCGGACGTTAGCTCGCGTCGCCACACGCCAACGCTCATCGCACAAGCGTCTCTCGACATCGGTCGAGAGACGCTTTTTTCAACAGCATCCGTCAAGCTTTTGGCAAGTTTTTGGTCAGTTGGGCAGGGCTGTTGAAAACTCGAACCGCCGTTTGCCGACGACTACCGACCGCCCAGAGCGTCCTGCGCCCCTGGGAAAGCCCCACGTCCTAGGCTCCATACCGTCGCCACCCAAAACGGAAAGGACGTGGGCACCATGACCGAAGCCGCTGTTGAAACCTACGACACCACAACGAGAGGCGCCGCCTCGATGGCAGCCTATCGCGCCGTTCGCATCTTGCAGCTATTAAGCGAGAACACCGGCGAGGACAAGGCCATGCTTTCCGATGAGTTGATCCAGCGCCTCGCCCATCCCGACGACCCCGCCCGCATGCCCATCTCGGCGGCGCGGCGCAGCATCTACACCGCCATCTCCGCACTTCGCCATGCCGGATACGAAATTGAGTACAAACGCGGCGTGGGGTATCGGCTCTTGACCCGTCCGCTCACCGACGAAGAGATCATCCGGCTCCACGGCATGGTCATGCGTAACCGCTCTACGCCCATCGCCATTCGAAAAAGCATGGCGCAGCACTTGGTCGCCATGGCGAGTGCCGACGTTCGCGGCTACCTCGATGCGCCCGAGCCCGCTCCAAGCGCCGGTGGCAAATCCACCAAGGCCACGCGCACGCCCGTCAAGCGCATCGACACCTGCGAGCTCATCGAGCAGGCCATCGACCACGGAACCACGGTGAGTTTTGATATTTCGAGCGTCACGACACGTGGCGAAACTGAAGTAGCACGGATGACACTCCGCCCCTTTGCCATCAAGCAACGAGACGGCATCTCGTATTTGCTGGGAACGGTCTATGACGCCCGAGGCGCCGATGACACGCTGCGTACCGTAGAGATCGGGCGTATGAGAAACGTCACCACGCGTCTCCTCGACGGCAAGAAGCTCTTCGCCGCCCTGGAGGAGGACGACGCCTCCGCCGCATAAGAACCTCCGCCGTCCATTCGACTACCCGTACCGCCCATCCGGTTCTGTATTAAAAAACCCGCCAGGTTATTGTAAAAATGGACATCCGCGCTACTATAGTTCCACTTGCACTTTGTTTGAGTGCAGTGTTTCCAGCCATTTCTATACTGGGGGTAACGATATGAAGGACATCACCATCAGCCGCAGGAGCCTTCTGGTCTCTGCCGGCCTGCTCGCGCTCGCTCCGCTCGCCGGATGCGGCGGCAACTCTGGTTCCGGCTCTGCTGCCGCCGGTTCCGACTACACCGTCGGCATTCTGCAGCTCACCGAGCACTCCGCACTCGACGCCGCCAACGACGGCTTTGTCAAGGCTATCAAGAAGAGCGGCCTTAAGGTCAAGATCGACCAGAAGAACGCCCAGAACGACCAGTCCACGTGTAAGTCCATTGCCGACAAGTTCGTAGGCGACGGCGTCAACCTGATCTATGCCATCGCTACGCCCGCCGCGCAGGCTGCCGCCGGCGCTACGGCCGATATCCCCATCGTTGGCTGCGCCATCACCGACTACGCCGCCTCGGGCCTGGTCCAGGACAACGATAAGCCCGGCACCAACGTCACTGGCGCCTCCGACCTCACCCCGGTCGCCGAGCAGCTCGAGATGATGCAGAAGGTCCTGCCCGACGTAAAGAAGGTCGGCCTGCTCTACTGCACCGCCGAGTCCAACTCCGACGTCCAGATTAAGGCCGCCAAGAAGGAGCTCGACAAGCTGGGCCTGGAGCACACCGACTTCACCGTCTCGAGCTCCAACGAGATCCAGTCCGTCGTCGAATCTGCCGTGGGCAAGGTCGACGCGCTCTACTCCCCCACTGACAACACCATCGCCGCGGGCGCTTCGCAGGTCGGTCAGATCTGCAAGGAGAATAAGCTCCCCTTCGTGACTGGCGAGGAGGGTATGTGCATGGCCGGCGGCCTGTTCACCCTCTCCATCAACTATGAGGACCTGGGCTACGCCGCGGGCGAGATGGCCGTTAAGATTCTGAAGGGCGAGGCCAAGCCCGAGGATATGCCGATCAAGCACCTCTCGAGCAAGGACCTGGTCGTCGTCAAGAACGACGAGATGGCCGAGGCTCTGGGCATCGATCTTTCCGCTCTGGACGAGTAGCGCCATGCGCGGTAGCGCGTCTAGGGCACGCGCTCGCGCCATAGCTGCGTTATTCAATATCTGAGCCACAGGGGCGAACGCCAAAAACCGGCGTTCGCCCTGCTTGTTACGGATGAGACAAAACATCCGGCCGCAGCTCTTTCATGCATTGTTACCGCTATCATGGTGACTCACGTGTCCACCCTATCCTAGGAGGTATGAAGCATGCTTATTGCATTGCAGGGCGCCGTTTCGCAGGGCGTCCTCTGGGGCATTATGGTGCTTGGCGTGTTTATCACGTTCCGCCTGCTCGACATCCCCGATATGACCTGCGACGGCAGCTTTGCCCTCGGCGGCTGCGTCTGCGCCGTGCTCATCGTCAATAACAACGTCGACCCGTTGCTCGCTGTTTTGGCCGGCATGTGCGCCGGCGCCATCGCGGGCGCCGTCACGGGCATTTTGACCACCGTCTTTGAGATTCCCGCGATCCTCGCCGGAATCCTCACCCAGATCAGCCTGTGGTCCATCAACCTGCGCATCATGGGCAAATCTAACACGCCCATCCTTGCCAAGGGCACCATCTTCTCGTCTGTCAGCAACATGACGGGCCTGCCACAGTCCACCGTCGCCATCATCCTGGGCATCTTGCTCGCTGTGGCCATCGTTGCCATCCTGTATTGGTTCTTTGGCACCGAGATCGGCTCGGCGCTGCGTGCAACCGGCAACAACGAGTACATGATCCGCGCCCTGGGCGTCAACACCAACTCCACCAAGATGATCGCCCTCGTGCTCTCCAACGCCCTCATCGGCCTTTCGGGCGCGCTCATCTGCCAGAGCCAGAAGTACGCCGACATTGGCATGGGCACCGGTGCCATCGTTATCGGTCTTGCCGCCATTGTTATCGGCGAGGTGCTCGGCCGCCTGCTGCCCGGCGGTCTCACGCAGTTTAGCGTCCGTCTTGCCTCCGCCGTCTTTGGCTCCGTGGTGTACTTCCTTATCCGCGCCATCGTGCTGCAGTTGGGCATGGACGCCAACGATATGAAGCTGCTCTCCGCCGTGATCGTCGCCGTGGCCCTGTGCGTGCCCGTGGTTTGGGAGCGCTATAAGCTCCGCAGCTCCTACACGAAGGGAGATGAGGCAGATGCTTAAGCTCTCGCACGTCAAAAAGACCTTTAACAAGGGCACCGTCACCGAGAAGCGCGCGCTTACCGGCGTCGACCTTACCCTCAACGACGGCGACTTTGTAACCGTGATCGGCGGCAACGGTGCCGGCAAGTCCACACTGCTCAACATGATCGCCGGCGTGTATCCGCTCGATTCGGGCGTTATCGAGCTTGACGGCACCGACATCTCGCGCCTGAGCGAGTCGCAACGCGCCAAGTACCTGGGCCGCGTGTTCCAGGACCCCATGCGCGGCACCGCAGCCGACATGCAGATCGCCGAGAACCTGGCCCTCGCCAAGCGCCGCGGCCAGCGTCGCGGTCTTTCGTGGGGCGTCACCAAGGCCGAGAAGGACGAGTACGTTGAGCTGCTCAAGCGCCTGGACCTCGGTCTGGACACGCGCCTCAACGCCAAGGTCGGCCTGCTTTCGGGTGGTCAGCGCCAGGCACTCACCCTGCTCATGGCCACGCTGACCAAGCCACGCCTGCTGCTGCTCGACGAGCACACCGCGGCCCTCGACCCCAAGACGGCCTCTAAGGTGCTCAACCTGACCGAGGAGATCGTCGACGAGCACCACCTGACCACGCTCATGGTCACGCACAATATGAACGACGCCATCCGTCTGGGCAATCGACTGATCATGATGCACGAGGGTCACGTGATCTACGACGTGGCAGGCGATGAGAAGAAGTCGCTCACCGTGGCCGACCTGCTGCAGAAATTCGAGGAGGTCTCGGGCGGCGAGCTCGCCAACGACCGCATGCTGCTGAGCTAACGACCTAGAAAACCACCACAAAGGGGACAGGCACCTTTGTGGTGGTTTTTGTTAAAGAGTAAGGAGACAGCCATGAAAAGACTCCCCCGCCTTGCGTTAGCCACTGCGTTGATCTGGAAGCGCCGCCGCTAAGCTACACCGCCGGGCCTTGCAGCCCCGCCGTGCAAACCTTATATCGAGCACAGAAGCCCGTCCGAATGTGATCGGACGGGCTTTTGGTGGGTATCATGGTTGAACGATCATGAGGAGGTTTTCCCTACATGGAATTGTTTGAGCCGATTCTTCATTTCTTTGAGCAGCGCTGGGTCCACAACATCATCTGGGCGGGCATCTTGGTAATAGGCACCGCCATCGCCACCAAGGTCGTATCCAAGACCCTGTGCCACCTGCTCAACCGCGACGACAACCCGCTTCCGGCATCGAGTATCTTCATCAACATTGCGCGCGCCGTCATCTGGATGATCGGCGGCAGCTTTATCCTCGACAACTGCTTTGGCATTAACGCAAACGCCCTCGTCGCCGCTCTTGGCGTCGGCGGCATCGCCATCTCGTTGGGCTTTCAGGACACGCTCTCAAACCTTATCGGCGGCATGCAGGTAACCTTTATGGGCATCATCAAGCCCGGCGACAATATTGAAGTCGGTGGCGTGTCGGGCGTGGTCCAGGACATCACCTGGCGTCATACGACCATCGAGGACGCCTGCGGGCAGACCATCATCGTCCCCAACTCAAATATCTCCAAGAACACGCTCGTGCATCTCATGCCCTTTGGGCGTGTGGCTGTGCCCGTTGCCGTAAAGGACACATCCAAGTGGGCCTCGCTCGACGCGCTGGCAGACGAGCTGACCAGCGCCACCAAGGCCGCCGTGCTTCCCATCTCGAGCTTTGACAAGGAACCCTACGTGCTCTTTAGCGAGATCGGCGACTTTGGCATTAAGGGCAAAATCATCTTTATCGTCAGCGACGACAGCACCACCTTTACGGCGGCCGACGCCTGCATCCGCGCCATCGCCCCCATCATCGCCTAAACCACCACAAAGGGGACAGGCACCTTTGTGGTGGTTTTCATTCGTGATACCATGGTTCATATAGTTGTTTAAACGACTAAGGGAGCAAAACTATGGAAGAGGCCTATCGTCAAGCACGCAAGCGCGGCGAGCAAGGACGTCGACGCGCCATTAGCCAAAGCGAGCATCCGTACCTCACGGACCTCGATAGCTTGGTTGCCCAGCTCCCCTTAGGCCAGCGAGAGAATGTCGGTCTAAGAGACATTCCGCTCGAAATGGTCGTCGGCACGGTTACCAAGGGCCGTCAGTCCGCCTTTTCGTGCAACTTTATGCCCTTGCTGCCGTTTAGCACGGAGTTCGCCCGCAAGTGGTCCAACCTCTACGATATCCAGGTGACCGAGGGCTATCGCGATCCCGTCATCGTCACCGAGTTCATGCATCGGTTCTATGTCCAGGAAGGCAACAAACGCGTCAGTGTCCTCAAATTCCTGGACGCCCCGACGGTTTCGGCCAAGGTCACCCGTCTCTACCCAGGCACATGGGATTCCGTCGAAAGCCGCCTGTACGGTGAGTTCTGCGCGTTTTGGCGCGTCTGCCCCCTATACGAGATCGAGTTCTCGCGCGAGGGAAGCTACGAGACGCTCGCCAAGATGCTCGGTCAGGATCTTATCGAAAAATGGCCGCAGAAAAAGGTCGACTACCTGCGCCACACCTTCCTACTCTTTAAGCGCGCCTACCTTCGCGCGGGCGGCGACCACCTGGACATTACGCCCGCAGACGCCATGCTCGTCTACCTCAATGTGTACAACCAGGACCGCCTGCTGGATACGCCGACGGATATCGTCGTAAACCGCCTGTGTAAGATTTGGCGTGAGCTGGTCATTGCCGGCAAAAATAACGAGGACAAGGTCGATCTTGTCGAAGCACCGAGCGTCGATGAGGAAGAGTCGCCCGCCAAGTCCACCTCCGGCGTGCTCAACTTCTTTATGGGCAAGACCGTCTATTCGGCGGCCAATCCCCTGCGCATCGCCTTTATCCATGAGTTCCCCTGTGCGACGTCGAGCTGGGACAGCCTGCACGACCAAGGGCGTCAGTATCTCGATGAGCACTTTGGCGGTATCGTGCGCACCGAGGCGTTCGAGGACTGCCACGATCCGGACGTGTTCTACGCCGCCGTGGAAACGGCTGTCAAACATGGAGACAGCGTCATCTTCTCGACCTCGCACCGCCTGATGGAATACACGCTCAGGGCTGCCGTTGAGTATCCCCAGGTTCGGTTCCTCAACTGCTCTATCGGCCTTCCCCACCAAAGCGTCCGTTCGTACTTTGGCAAGATGTACGAGGCCAAGTTCCTCCTGGGCGCCCTTGCCGCCAGCATGGCGGACAACCACCGCATCGGTTACCACGCGTCGGTCTTCGCCTCGGGCGCACTCAGCGAGATCAACGCCTTTGCGATTGGAGCCTCGCTACTCGACCCCCGTGCGCAAATTATCCTGACCTGGGGCGATGTGCCCGCCGGTGGCCTTGCCGAGGCCATGTGTCGCGAAGGCGTGAGCGTCATGACCGGCGCCGACATGTCCAAGTCGCTGGAGGACCCCACGGCCTACGGACTCCACCGTCTGGTCGATGGCAAGGTCGTCGGCATCGCCATGCCGGTATGGAACTGGCGCCGATACTACGAGCTTATCGTGCGAAGTCTGCTGCATGGCACCTGGGATGAGACCAGTGACGCCAGCCAGGTTCGCGCCGTCAACTACTGGTACGGCATGAGCTCGGGCGTTATCGACATTCGCTACGCTCCGGGCCTGCCCTATCAGACGCGCAAACTGGTGCAGCTGCTCCGCAATGGCATTGTCGAGGGCTCCATCAATCCATTTGGCGGCGAGCTCCATAGCCAAGACGGCGTGGTGCAGATCGAAGGCTTTCCCCCACTGCCGAGCACGCAGATTGTCGAGATGAATTGGCTGGCAGACAACGTGGTAGGCACCATTCCGCAGCTCGACGATGAGCCGAAAGTCCCTGCCCTATGAAAATCCTTGCCATAGCCGATACCGAAGAACGATGCCTTTGGGAGTGCTTTCGCAAGGAACGCTTTGAGGGAGTCGACCTGATTTTGTCCGCCGGCGATCTGGACCCGGACTATCTTGAGTTTTTGGTCACCGTCATCAACAAACCGCTCATCTACGTGCGCGGCAATCACGATGACCGTTACGTACGTCATGCACCGGGCGGATGTATCTGCGTGGAAGACAGCGTGTACACGTACCGAGGGATTCGCATTGCGGGCCTTGGCGGGTCCATGCGTTATCGCGACGGCGCCAACATGTACACCGAACACGAGATGGCCAGGCGTATGCGCAAGCTGTCCCGCAAAGTGAGGATGGTCGGCGGCTGTGACATCCTGCTGACCCATGCGCCCGCCGCTGGCATGGGCGATCTGGACGATCTGCCACATCGGGGATTCGAATGCTTTAACACAGCGCTCGAGTCCTGGAACCCCGACTACATGGTGCACGGGCATGTGCACCAATGCTATGGTCGCGACTTTCAACGTGTGCGTCAGCATGCATGCGGGGCAACGATCATCAACGCCTGCGGCTATACGCAGTTTGAGCTGGACGAAGCGCGCTACCCCATCCGTGGCTGGCAGGCAGCCTGGCTCAATTCGCAAACCATGCGTCGCGAACTCAAGCGCCACGAGGCTATCGAGTCCTCAACCGCTAGAACCCCCTGGTAACCACCTTTAAGGCTTGACGCTGCGCCGGCCCCAAGCACCCCATCTCGCCCCTCAAGCCGTCGCTCGCGTACCAAAGTACGCGTCGCTCCTCTTTCGGGGCGACCTGGGGCACTTGGAACCGGCTCGCTGCGATGCCATAACATTGACGCCAAAGTGCCAAAACCACCACAAAGGTGCCTGTCCCCTTTGTGGTGGTTTTGGCCCGAGATAGCAAGAAACCCGGTCCTGCACGAGACAGAACCGGGTTTCTTTAGCAATGCTTGCTTTGCTCAGGCAGTAACTAAAAGTTACTCAGCCAGGAAGTCGCGCTGGATAGCGGGATCAACCTTGATGCCAGGGCCCATGGTGGAAGACACGGAGATGGACTTAACGTACTTGCCCTTAGCAGAAGCGGGCTTGACGCGCAGGATCTCGGTGTACAGGGCAGCGTAGTTCTCGACGAGCTGCTGCTCGGAGAAGGACTTCTTGCCCAGGGGCACGTGGCAGATGCCGTAGCGGTCGGCGCGATACTCAACGCGACCGGCCTTGAGCTCGGAGACCATCTTGGCGACGTCCATGGTCACGGTGCCGAGCTTAGGGTTCGGCATGAGGCCACGGGGACCAAGGATCTTACCGATGCGGCCAACCTTGGCCATCATGTTCGGCGTAGCGATAGCAGCGTCGAAGTTGATCTCGCCCTTCTGGATCTGGGCGACGAGCTCGTCGGAACCGATGATGTCGGCGCCGGCAGCCTCGGCCTCGCGGGCCTTCTCGCCCTCGGCGAAGACGGCAACACGAATGGTCTTGCCGGTACCGTGGGGCAGGGAGATGGAACCGCGGATGTTCTGGTCGGCCTTACGAGTATCGACGCCCAGACGGAAGTGGGCCTCGACGGTCTCGTCGAACTTGGCGGTGTCGAGCTCCTTGATGAGCTTGGCAGCCTGAAGGGGGGTGTAGAGCGTGGCGCGGTCGATCTTCTCGGCAGCGGCGTTATAGCTCTTACCATGCTTAGCCATGTGCATTACCTCCTGTGGTTAAACGGGCGCGAGCCCTCCCACATCGTATCGTGTGCCCTATTGCACACATTCAACGGGCGCCCCGGTTGGAGCACCCGTCGTTACCTAAAGAAATCGCTACTCAGCGATGGTGACGCCCATGGAACGGGCGGTACCGGCGATAATCTTCTTGGCGGCGTCAATGTCGTTGGCATTGAGGTCCGGCATCTTGATCTCGGCGATCTTGGTGAGCTGCTCCTGGGAGAGCTGACCAACCTTGTCGGCCTGGGGCTTAGCGGAACCAGACTTGAGGTTCAGCTCCTTCTTGATAAGGTGAGCCGCCGGCGGGGTCTTGGTGATGAAGGAGAAGGACTTATCCTCGTAGACAGTGATCTCAACGGGGATGATGTCGCCCTTCTTGTCCTGCGTCTCGGCGTTAAAGGCCTGGCAGAACTGCATGATGTTCACGCCAGCAGCGCCCAGGGCGGGGCCGACGGGAGGAGCGGGGTTAGCTGCACCAGCAGGAATCTGGAGCTTAATGACGTTGGTAACCTTCTTCTCAGCCATGGTCATTCCTTTCGAATCACGAGTGTGAAGTACTTGCTATATCGTAAGCACGCACGTGTTAGAAGCACTCCTGAGATGAGCAGTCACAGAAGAAGCACGCTCGCGCGAACGGACGAAAACTTAAGCGATGACGGCGACCTGGTTAAAGTCGAGCTCGACCGGCGTCTCGCGGCCAAAGATCATCAGCGTGACCTTGAGCTTGCCTGCCTCGGTGTTAACCTCAGAGACCTTGCCATCAAAGTCGGTAAGCGGGCCATCGGTGACGCGGACGGACGTACCGACCTCAATATCAACCGACGTACGCTTGGGCGAATCGCCCTTACCGGGACGACGAGTCATCTTATTGTACTCGTCGCGGGAAAGCGGAGCGGGCTTGCCATTGCCGCCCAGGAAACCGGTGACGCCGGGCGTGTTGCGAACACACGTCCACGCATCGTCATCCATCTCCATGCGAACCAGGACATAACCCGGGAAAATCTTGGAATCCTTGGTCTCGCGCTTGCCACCCTCTTTAATCTCGGTGACGCGCTCCATAGGAATCTCGATATCAAAGATACGGTCCTGCATGCCCATAGTCTCGATGCGATGCTCGAGATCGGACTTAACGCGGTTCTCGTATCCAGAGTAAGTGTGAACGACGTACCAACGCTTAGACATGGTTTAGCCCCTCAATCCAGAGAACAGAGCAAGAGCCTCGCCAAAGCCAGCATCGAGCAGAGCGATGACGACGCCGACGACGATCAGAGAAGCGCAAACGACGACCGAGTAGTTCACGAGCTCCTTCTTATCGGGCCACGTGACACGCTTCATCTCGGACTTCACCGAAGCGAAATACTTCTTGGTGCGGGCGAAAAAACCAGGCTTCTCGTTCTTCTTGGACTTCGCAGCCTTCTCGTTCTTCTTGGCAACGGCCTTCTTGGCCTCAACCTTGGAGTTGGCGGCAGCGTTGTTGGCAGGTGCCGGCTGCTGAGCCTTCTTCTTGTTCTTCTTGTTGGCCATTTGGGTTACCTCCGCGCAATGCGCTTATACATGAGTAAACCGTAAGCCCCCAATTGGGAGCTTACGGAATAATGACTGGCACGCCAGGAAGGACTCGAACCCTCAACACTCGGTTTTGGAGACCGATGCTCTACCAATTGAACTACTGGCGTATGTGACTAGAGACTAGCGAGTCTCTTTGTGCAGCGTGTGGTGACGGCACCAGGGGCAATACTTCTTGATCTCCATACGATCAGGCATGTTCGACTTGTTCTTGGTGGTCGTATAGTTGCGGCGCTTGCACTCAGTGCACGCAAGAGTAACTAGAGTACGCATTTATCCTGAACCTTTCATTTCCGCCCCGTACGGGCACGAGTTGGTACTTTATCAGCTCTACGTAAGTGCTGTCAATGAAAACCTCGAATCAATTGGTTCTCGCTGGATCCATTCATATTTGGAACACATCAATGAAGCCAGCGAGATCTAATCGATCCCTCACGCTCGGCTTAAGGGCAAGCGAAGCGCAATCGGCGGGGAATAAGCCCCGCGTAGAAAAGAACCCGGCACCCTATAAGTGCCGGGTTCTCTAAGTCAGCTAAATCAAAGAGCTAATTTACTCAATGATCGTGGAGACGATGCCCGAACCGACGGTGTGGCCACCCTCGCGGATAGCGAAGCGCAGGCCCTCCTCCATGGCGATCGGGTGAATGAGGTCGCCCTCGATGGTGATGTGGTCACCAGGCATAGCCATCTCGGTGCCCTCGGGAAGCTTGACCGTACCGGTAACGTCGGTGGTACGGAAGTAGAACTGAGGACGATAACCATCGAAGAACGGGGTGTGACGGCCGCCCTCCTCCTTGGTCAGAACGTAGATCTCGCCGGTGAACTTGGTGTGCGGGGTAACCGAACCGGGCTTGCAGAGAACCTGGCCGCGCTCGATGTCCTCGCGCTTGATGCCGCGGAGCAGCAGACCGACGTTGTCGCCAGCCTCGCAGAAGTCCATGGACTTACGGAACATCTCGATACCGGTAACGACGGTGCTCTGGGTATCCTTGATGCCGACGATCTCGACGGGCTCGTTGAGCTTGAGCTCACCGCGCTCGACACGGCCGGTAGCAACGGTACCACGGCCAGAGATGGTCATAACGTCCTCAACGGCCATCAGGAACGGGAGGTCGTTGTTACGAGCAGGCGTCGGGATGTACTCGTCGACGGCCTTCATGAGCTCGCGAATGGCGTCCATCCACTTGGCGTCGCCCTCGAGAGCGCCCAGAGCGGAACCACGGATGACGGGGATGTCGTCGCCGGGGAAATCGTACTCGGAGAGGAGCTCACGGGTCTCCATCTCGACGAGGTCGATGAGCTCGTCATCGTCGACCATGTCGCACTTGTTCAGGAAGACGACGATGTAGGGAACGCCGACCTGACGGGCGAGCAGGATGTGCTCGCGAGTCTGAGCCATGGGGCCGTCGGTAGCGGCGATGACCAGGATAGCGCCGTCCATCTGAGCAGCACCGGAGATCATGTTCTTGACGTAGTCAGCGTGGCCCGGGCAGTCAACGTGAGCGTAGTGACGGGCAGCAGTCTCGTACTCAACGTGGGAGACGGAGATCGTGATGCCGCGCTCGCGCTCCTCGGGAGCCTTGTCGATGTTCTCGAACGCAGTGAAGTCAGCCTTGCAGCCCTCGGTCTCAGAGAGAACCTTGGTGATGGCGGCGGTCAGCGTGGTCTTGCCGTGGTCGACGTGACCAATGGTGCCGATGTTAACATGCGGCTTAGTGCGCTCAAACTTCTCTTTGGCCATAAAGCCCTCCTCTTAACAGGTCGTCCCCGGACGGGACTTTGCCTTTATACCATAGTGGCCTCTCAACATACTATTGAGAAGCCACCGTGTTACCTATGGTAGCGGTGACTGGATTCGAACCAGTGACGCCACGGGTATGAACCGTGTGCTCTAACCAACTGAGCTACACCGCCGGATGGAGCCTGCAACCAGACTTGAACTGGTGACCTCTTCGTTACCAACGAAGTGCTCTACCGACTGAGCTATACAGGCACTTGACGGGTGGGAGCTATAGGATTCGAACCTATGTAGGCAGAGCCAACGGGTTTACAGCCCGTCCCCATTAACCACTCGGGCAAACTCCCAATCGTTCAAGTATCCGCAGGTTCTTTGGTCTTTTGGACCGCCGCCCCCGCGAACGAAAAAGATAATACGATGCAACCTTGGGGGCTGTCAACGAAAACCTCTAGATACACGGTGCCGGGCGTATCTATATACCTTTGACCTGCGTTTTTGTTGAGTTTAGATATGAAGGACGGTGGATTTGGCTGTGCTGGTGTCATTTCCCAAGGGAACACTTTGGCACGGTGGAGTACGCCTAGAGCATCGACCTTCGATAACGACCCTCTTGCACTATTACATAGGTCGCGATCGTGCTTCCACGGCACAATCAAGCGTGGATAATCTCCCGCTTTTAGCGCGGCTCTAAGGCCAAAGTGGCAGATTATCCACGCTCATTCACTAAGCAGGAGATTTTTCACGCTCGTTCGCCCGATAATCCACGCTCGACCAGGATGACCGGGACCGGCCCGGCCTTTGTCTCGATCTGTAACATTTAGAGAGCATTTTCTCCCCTATCTGTTACAGATCGAGATATTACGCAGAGACCCCAGCTTACGTCTCATTCTGTAACAGTACGAACGGTTTTCCGCCCCTTCGTGTTACAGATTGAGACAAACCGAAAACGGGATGGGCGCCAACCCGATGACACACCACCTAAAAAGAAACGGGCCCTGTCCCACAAGGAACAGAGCCCGAAACTCTCATGGAGCCAGTGACAGGAATCGAACCTGCAACCCACTGATTACAAATCAGTTGCGCTACCGTTGCGCCACACTGGCACACTTGGCGCTTTCGCGCGAAGCCTGTTTAGAATAAAGGAATTGCGGACGAGGCGCAACAGGCCCTTTGACCGACCACATCTCAAAACTATTCGTCAGAACGAATAGTTTTAATTACAATGGAATAGATAAAACTATTCGTTCTGGCGAAGGGTTTCACGATGTTGACCACGAAGGAAGCTGCAGAGCTACTCGACATCACCCCGCGCAGGGTGCAAGAGCTCATAAAAAACGGAGCACTTGAGGCACGCAAGGCTTCTGGTGTATGGCTCATCGACAAAGACAGTGTCAACGCACGACTCCGCTCCGTGACCAAAGCGGGGGGACGCCCCCGTCGAGGCCATGGAAAAAGCGAGATTACGTTTACCCTCATGAACCGCACGCACGAAGTCGCCCAGCTGGTCTACAGCACATCGCGAAAAGACTTTACCCACATCGGTGCCGACATCGATTACACCCACGCCCCTATTGGAGTACTTGGCCCCAATAGTCCCGTGTCGCTCGACTCTTTCCGCATTTGGTGGCGAGGCCGCGGTATCCCGCTCGCGCGCATTGGGCTTGCATCCCTGTTGGCAGAAGCAGCAGTCGATGTTCCCGACGAACTCATCCAGCGAAATCTCGGCCTCTCCCTATCCGACCAGTATTGGATTAGACCCCAAGATTCCGGTCTCGCGTGGGAGGATATTAACTTCTTCAGTAATGCTTTTGACGACGTCTCTCTGTCCATCGCACCCTTCGCCCCAGAGGGCAAAGCAGCCGCCGCAAAGCCCGATAACACCTCGGACGGCAATCTTCAGAAGTATTGGACATGCGAGGGTGACCGTCGAATCCTCCACAAGGCAGGTGCGCATCTAAACCAGGAACCCTATAACGAGATGGTGGCGACCGCACTTCACCGTCGCATCCTAAACGCCTGCGATTATGTACCCTATTCGCTCGAAGGCGCGGGTACTTCTGCCTTGAGCACATGCAATGTCTTCTTAACTGACGAAGAAGAATATGTCCCTGCGTTCTATGTAAACCAGCATGCAAATGCAGACGAGCGACTAACCGATTACGAACGGTATGTAGCAAACTGCAAGGAGCTTGGAGCGACAGATATAAAAGACGCCCTTGACCGCATGATCGTATGCGATGACATCATTGCCAACTACGATCGTCATTGGCGCAACTTCGGCCTCGTGCGAAACGTCAACTCACTGGTCTGCAGACCTGCCCCCATCTTCGATTCGGGCTCATCACTCTGGTGCAACATATCACTAGAGGAGCTTAGGGCGGGAGAGCACAGTTTTACCAGCGCACAATTTCATTCAAGCCCCGCCAAACAAATGTTGCTCGTCGAGGACATGGGCTGGTTTGACGACGACAAACTCGAAGGCTTCGTTGACGAGGCAATCGAGATTCTGTCCAGAAACGACGCACTCACGGCAAGGCTGCCATATCTAAAAGAGGCGCTTACATGGCGCCTCGAAAGAATGATCGACATCGCTGAATGGAGTTAGCGAGACAGCGTCGCGCCGTCAGCTCCCCTATCTCCCGCGCAGGGCCTTGAGCTTGGCCAGGGCCTCGGGGCTCAGGCGGCTGCCCAGGGTCATCTTGATCTGCGGAGCTTCCTCTGCCTCGTGAACGTCGTTATCGATCTGCTTGATCTCGTCCACCAGCATGCGGCTCGAGATGCGCGTAACACCTTTGCCCATGACGACGGCCTGGATTGTGCCGTCGCTCGATACCACGGAGCACGCGCGGCCCTCCTCACGTGCCTCGATGCAGAGCTTCTGCACCACGGTATCGGCAGAGACGCCCGTCGGCGAAAACTCAATGCGCACGCCGCGGGCCGGCAGGTTGGGGCGCTCGCTGGAGATATTGCCCGCGCCGTCGAACACGATCACGGCCTCGTAGCGGCCCTGGGCAAAGGCGGCGACGTCGTTGATGAGGGCGGTGCGCGCCATATCGTGAACGTCGCTGGAATACGGATCGTCGGAATGGTCGTATACGAGCTTTTCGTAGCGTGGCGTGCAGTGGATCACGTTGTAGCCGTCGACCACCAACAGCTCGGGCTTGTTGGAGTGCACCGTCGAGACTGGGTCGGCGATAGCCTGCGCAAACGCATTGCCGCCCACGCCGTAGGTCGCGGCCGAAACAATCGGCTTGGCCGAGCCTTCGCCAAAGCGCTTGGCCTTGGACTTGGCACGGTTCTTTTTGGACATGTGCTACTCCTCCCCCATGAGCTCGCCGGCGTTGCGGCGCAGCCACTCAAAGCACAGCGCCGTGGTCGCCTGGGCAACATTAAGGCTCTCGGTCATGCCGCGCTGGGGAAGCTTGGTCAAAAAGTCGCATTTCTCGAGCACCAGGCGCGAGATGCCATCGCCCTCGGACCCCATGACGAGCGCCACGCGACCCTCGAAGGGAGCATCCCAGCAACTGCCTTCGGCGTGCTCGGAGGCACCGCCCACCCAAAAGCCAGCGGCCTTGAGGTCATCGAGTGCACGGGCGATATTGGGAACCTGCGCAATGGGCAGGTGCATGACGGCGCCGGCAGAGGTCTTGTAGCTGCCCACGGTCACGCCGGCGGCGCGCTTGTTGGCGATGATGACGCCCGCGGCGCCCACGACCTCGGCGGAGCGCACGATAGCGCCAAAGTTACCGTCGTCGGTCACATGGTCGAGCACCACGACAAGTGCCGGACCCTCGCCTGCGCGGTCGAGAATATCGGCAACATCGGCATAGGGGAAGTTGCCCACCTCGAGCGCGATGCCCTGGTGAGCGCCATGGCTCGACAGCGCATCGAGCTGCGTGCGCGGCACATACTTAATGCGGACACCCGCGGCGTTGAGGTCATCGACCAGACGCGACAGTGCGGCATCGCGCTCCCCGCCCTCGGCAATGAGCGCGCACTTGATGGGAAAACCAGTGCGCAGCGCCTCGGCGGCAGCACGACGGCCTTCGATAAACTCGCCCTTGGGAGTCTGGGCAGCGTCGCGGCTGCGATCGCGCTGCGGACGTGCGGCCTGGGTGCGATCGCGCTGGCCCTTGGGAGCGGCAGCGCGGTCATTGCGGCGAATCGGACGCGAGCCAGAAGCAGCCTGCTTGCCGCCACGAGGCGCACGCTTGCGATTGTCGGCCATAGGACGGCCTCCTTAAATAGATAACGAACAAGAATCGACCGTCCGAGCCACGGCACCTTGCCTTTCAATCGTCGGGCATGGCCACCAGGTCTATGCCCTCCTCTTTCAAGGCAATCTGCCGCACCTCGAACGGTCGACAAATACTAGAGGGTCTTGATACGGGTGCCCGCGGCCGTATCCTCAATGGTGAGGCCCAAGTCCTTGAGTTGATCGCGGATGGCGTCTGCCAGATCCCAGTTCTTGGCGGCACGGGCCTCGGCGCGAGCCTCGAGAATCTTGGCAGCCGCCTCGTCCACATCGTCACCCGTGTAGGCAACCAGGCCAGCGGCAACGCCCAGCAGGCCCAGCGGCAACTCGACCTTGGGCTCGGGGAGCTCGACGCCAAACGTATCGAGCAGCTCGGTCAGCGTATCAGCGGCTGCCAGGACTGCGGCCTTGTCGGCAGCATCGCCCGCCTGCTCCAGATACTGATTGCACTCGGTGACAAAGCCAAAGACGACACCCATGGCACCAGCGGTGTTAAAGTCGTCGTCCATGCACTCCTTAAAGGTGGCACGAGTCTCAGCGGCCTTGGCGGCAAACGCCTCGGCGGCAGCCGCATCGGCATCGGCCGTCGCATGGTTCGCGGCCCAGCGCAGGTTCTCGACCGTACCGGCGATACGCGTGAGTGAGTTCTCGGCACCCTCCAGGCGCTCCCAAGAAAAGTCGAGCGGCGAGCGATAGCTCGTCTGCAGCATCAGCAGGCGCAGGGCGGCAGCGGAGTGCTGCTCGAGGACCTCGGCCAGCGTAAAGAAGTTGCCGAGCGACTTGGACATCTTCTCGCCGTCTACCAGCAGCATGCCCGTGTGCATCCAGGTGTTGGAGAAACCCTGGTGCCAGGCGCAGGTGGCCTGGGCGCACTCGTTCTCGTGATGCGGGAAGGCAAGGTCGGAGCCGCCACCATGAATGTCGATCGGGGTGCCCAGGTAGCGGTGCACCATGGCGGCGCACTCGGTGTGCCAACCGGGACGGCCCTCGCCCCAGGGGCTCGGCCAGCTGGGCTCGCCGGGCTTGGCGGCCTTCCACAGGGCAAAGTCGAGCGGGTCGTTCTTGTCCTCGTTCTCCTCGATGCGCGCGCCAACCATAAGGTCGTCGATGTTGCGGCCCGAGACCTGACCGTAGTTGGGATCGCTGCGCACGGCAAAGTACACATCGCCGTTATCGGCTGCGTAAGCGTGGCCCTGCTCGATAAGCGTCTTGATCATGGCGATCATGGGGCCGATCTCCTTGGTGGCGCGGGGGCGCACATCGGGATCGAGCACGTTGGCGGCGCGCATGACGCCGATGAACTTGTCGGAGAACTCCGTCGCGACCTCGGCAGCCGTACGGCCCTGCTCGTTGGCGCGCTTGATGATCTTGTCATCGACATCGGTGAGGTTCTGGGCGAACGTGACCTCGTAGCCGCTCGCGATGAGCCAGCGACGAATCACGTCAAAGCTGATGAACGTGCGGGCATTGCCGATGTGGATGTTGTCGTAGACCGTGGGGCCGCACACGTACATGCGGACCTTGCCGGACTCGATGGGCTGGAACTCTTCCTTTTTATGGGTAGCGCTGTTGTAGATACGCATTCGTTACTCCTTAACGGTTTTCTGTAGCAGGCAGACGGCCCAGGCGCCGATTCCCTCGCCCTGGCCTTCCCAACCGAGCTTTTCGGTCGTAGTGGCGGCGACGCCTACATTTTCGACGTCAACGCCCAGGGCATGGGCAAGGTTGGCGCGCATGGCATCGCGGTGCGGGGTGATCTTGGGTTGCTGACAGGCAATGGTGCAATCGGCATCGACAAACTCAAAGCCCAGCTCGCGCGCATAGTCCATCACGCGAGCGAGCAGCACCATCGAATCAGCACCCTCGTAGGCAGTATCGGTGTCGGGGAATAGCTTGCCGATGTCTCCCCCGCGGCAGGCGCCCAGAATGGCGTCGGCCAAGGCGTGCGCGAGCACATCGGCATCCGAGTGGCCCAGCAGGCCGCGCTCGTAGGGAATGTCGACCCCGCCGATGATACATCGACGCCCCTCCACCAAACGGTGGACGTCGTAGCCGTGGCCAATGCGCAGGTTACTGAACATGGGGAAGGTCCTCTCCCTCGGCCATGCGACCGAGCAGAATCGCGGTTACGGGACGCAGGTCCTCGGGCACCGTCACCTTAAGGTTATCGCGCGGGCTCTGGACACAGCGGACGCGCCCGCCCATGCGCTCAACCAGCGATGAATCGTCGGTACCGATAAAGTCCTCGGCAATCGCCGCGGCATGGGCGCGCTTCATAGCGTCGACGCTAAAGATCTGCGGCGTCTGTGCAGCCCAATAGAGTTCGCGCGGCGGTGTCTCAACGATGTTATCGCCATCGACGATCTTGAGTGTGTCGATGGCGGGCTGGCCGCACACGACACCGTCGAGGGCGCGGTCGCTCACGAGCACGTCGATAGCGTGATCGATGGCCTCGGTGGTAATGAGCGGACGAGCGCCATCGTGAATGGCGACGTATTCAAAGCCCGCCGGCACTGCGTGCACGCCGGCGCGGGTGGAATCCTGACGAGTATCGCCGGCATCGGCAAAGCTGATGGGCGTGTCATAGTCAAACGGGTCGATGGCCAGGCGGCGCATCTCGGCACGGCGCTCGGCAGGGCACACCACGACGATGTGGCCGACCTTATCGCTACGGTCAAATGCGCGGATGGACCAGCTCATGAGCGGACGGCCCGCTACATTGACGAGTTGCTTGCCACCGGGGTTACCAAAGCGCTGGCCGCTGCCACCGGCAACGACCACGGCGCATACGGGCGCCATTATGCGTTCCCCTGTTTGGTGCCCTTCATGCGGTACAGCGAGTCCGCAAGAATGGCAGGGTTGTTGACGCCAAAGTCGCCCAGGCGCTCCGGATCCTCGCTGATGTCGTCCATGAGCTCCTGCAGCGAGCCGTACTCGTCGACGATCTTCTCGGCCACGCCGTCGCGCACGACGGACACGCGCGAAAGCGTGCGCAGGCCCAGCGGCGTCATGACGGAGTCCTCGTCCAGATCGTCGTAACCCAGAACTGCCGCCACGTGCTGCGGGTCGGACAGGTCCTTAGGCGTCATGCGAGCGAGCTCTGCACGAATCTTCTCGGCATTAGCCTCGGAAGAATCACTTGCATAGTCGCGAATCATCAGGTCGTACTCGGTATCCATGCTGGAGCCGGCAAGCTGCTCGAGCTGCATTTGCACGAGCTTGCCCTGGTTGCCCAGCTTGACAATGCAATCCTTAAGCTCGGTCTTTGCCTGCTGCATGATCTCGAAACTCGAGAAAATGCCGGTGATGTCGGCGAGCGTAACGTAGTCATCGAGCTCGAGGGCCGTCAGACGCAGCAGGGAGCGGTCAAGCGACTGACGGGTGGTCTGAAGCGTGGCGACGAGCTGGTTGACCGAGCTCATGATGGTGGTGACAGGCTGGATCTCGTAGCTCTTACCGTGGACGTACACGTTGACGACGGCACGACGAGCCGAGACCGAGATCACGATGGCATCGGTGAGCACCGACATGCGAGCAGCGGTGCGGTGACGCATGCCCGTCTCGCTCGTGGCAAGCGAGGGATCGGGATTGAGGTGGAAGTTGGCACGCAGGATCTGGGTGAGGTCGCCATCGATAACGATAGCGCCGTCCATCTTGGAAAGCTCGAACAGACGGTTCGAGGTGAACGAAATGTTGAGCGGGAAGCCGTCGTTACCGGCAGCGAGCACGTTTTCGGTGTCGCCGACGCAGATAAGGGCGCCCAGGTGACCGGCGATGATCATGTCGAGGGCGGTGCGGATCGGCTGACCAGGTGCCGTCAGGCGGATGGCCTGTTCCATACGCTTTTGCAGCTCGTTCTTATCCAAGGCATCGCTCCCATCGTATACGCTCCATAAACGCTAAATAGTTTCTCACGGTTTGTCCCCGCAGCGCTTGCGAAATCCGATGCTTACAGAATGAGCGAACACCGCTTAGGTAGCTCATTTGGGACGAGGCTCTTTTAGCTGCTCATGTGGTAGCATCGGGTTTCATATAAATGAGGGAGTAGTCGTGTAATCGGGTTCGCCCGCAGAGAGGGAGCCAGACTATGGGACTCGCAGAGCTCGTGTTGCTCGCCGTTGGCCTTTCGATGGACGCCTTTGCCGTTTCCATCTGCAAGGGTCTCGGTATGAAAAAGATCAACCTTAAGGTCGCCGTGGTGCTCGGCCTGTTCTTTGGCGGCTTCCAGGCCGGCATGCCCGTAATCGGATGGGCGCTCGGCAGTCAATTCATGGGCATCATCGGCCCCATCGACCACTGGATCGCCTTTATCCTGCTCGCCTTCATCGGCGGCAAAATGCTGTGGGAAGCCTTTACCGAGGACGAGGATGAAGGCGACGGCAAGGATGCCGAAAAGATTGACCTGGTCGAATACCTGATCCTCGCTATCGCCACCTCAATCGACGCCCTAGCCGTGGGCATCTCATTTGCCGCGCTCTCGGTCGACATCGTGCCCGCTGTATCGCTTATAGGCATCACAACGTTTATCTTCTCCGTCGCCGGCGTAGCGATCGGCCACACCTTTGGCGCGCGCTACGAAAAACCCGCCACCATCGTGGGCGGCGTTGTGCTCATCCTCATTGGGCTTAAGATTTTGCTTGAGCATCTGGGGATTTTGGCGCTGTAACGCCAAACATAATCGCTCAAAACTCAACGCCAGCACAAGGCCTCATGCAGACTTTTGCATGAGGCCTTTTCATGCAGACTTTTGCATGTCATACTGATATGCAAAAGTCTGCACGTTAGGAGATCGCCGTGGATACCCTTCCCATCACCACACCGCGCCAAGCTGGCATCTACGTGCGCCAGGCACGCGAGGCTCAGGGTCTCACCCGTGCGACCCTCGCTAAAAAAGCCGGTGTTTCGGAGCGCCTGCTCGCATCGCTCGAGCTGGGAGATGCCACGGGTATTCGGCTCGACAAGCTGCTGACCGTCTTTAACGCACTCGGCATAGGTCTCTTCGCGCAAAGCGATAACGACTCCATCGCATCGCCCTCCGAACATCCGACGACGATAGTGAACCTCCCTATCGCGAACTCGAATACCCTGCCAAAGCCAAGCGTAGGCAGACGACCCACTCGACAAGGAACGCCATCTTCCTATGGTGCCTTGCTGGCCCAAATCGCAGCCGAGCAAGGCCTTTCCGGCACTTCAAACCTCTCCTTTGGCTGCAAGGTTGTGAAATAAATGGCAGAGATGGAACTCGCGACCCTCATTTGTGGCGAAATCGCCGGCACTCTCCGGCAAGACGAGCATGGACTCTGCAGCTTTGCATACGCCCCAACCTATCGCGGAGCACCGTTATCGCTAACAATGCCGCTTTCCAATCGCACGTATGGCCATAACATCGTCCGCCCGTTCCTATTTGGCCTTTTGCCCGACAGTCAAGAGCAGCGTCGCGCTATTGCCACCGAGCATGATGTTGCATCCAACAACCCCGTCGCCCTCTTGTGCCATATCGGTCTTGACTGCGCGGGGGCCGTTCAGTTTTGTCGAGCCGATCAATTAGACGCCGCCCGCGGCAGGGTCTCGGCATACCGCCCGCTTACCAATTCTCAAATCGCTCACAAGCTCAAAGCAATTCGCGATGACGAAAGAGAGACATGGATGGGCTCCAACGAAAGCTGGTCCCTGGGCGGCAATCAAGGCAAATTTGCACTAGCTTGGCATGATGGCCAATGGTGCGAATGTCTAGGGTCATCCCCCACTACCCATATCTTCAAAAATGGTGTCGTTGGGTTCAAACATCAGGCCTTAAACGAATTCGTCTGCATGAAAACGGCTCGGCGTGTTGGCATTCCAACTGCCAACGTCTCCTATTGCACATTTGAAGACGAAGCCGCGCTCGTCGTTGAACGGTACGACAGAATGGTCAATAGCAGCGGAAATATCGAAAGGCTGCATCAGGAGGACTTTTGCCAGGCGCTCGGTGTATTGCCAAGCCAGAAATACACCGCCGACGGAGGACCAACTACACGAGACATCCAAGAACGACTGATTAACACAGTCCCCCACCACATGAATCTTGTGCTTTTTACCTATATGTTGTTCTATAACGCCATTATCGGAGCGCCTGACGCACACGCTAAAAACTACTCGATCATCCTTGGCAAAGGCACAAACGCGGCGCTCGCACCCATGTACGATGTCGCGTCGGGTTTGGCATATGAGCGCATGCGCCGCCGGGCGCGCCTTGCCATGAGCGTTGGCGGCGAAAATCGTGTGGGACGCATCGGCCCAGGCGCTATCCGCCGATACCACGGTATGGGCGACCCCGCGCTGGAGGCGGCGCTCACCGATGCCGGGCTATCCGAGAAGTTTTGCTTTGCGACCATGATGGGCCTCGCCTACGAGGTACCTATTTGCATGGAAGAGATCATGGACGAATACGCCGACCTGCCCGGCATGGCGGACCTGCGCGAGCATATGCTCGGCCCCGTCTGCGAAAACTGCCAGCGCACCCTCGACCTCATCAAGGCGGATATGGGCTAGGTGTCCGTAATCTCCCATTTCCCAAAAGAAGAGAGGGGGCACCTGTCGCAAAAGCTCGGGTGCCCCCTCACGTAATGTCATTTGCAATCCACCAGCACGTGGCTCGGACTGCTGCTAGCGCAACCTTTACGCAGCGAGACGCTTGAGAACGTCGATGAGCAACTCGTAGAAGCGCTCGGCAGAAGCGAGCTCCATGCTCTCGTCCGGGGTGTGGACATCGGAGAGCGTCGGGCCCACGGCGATGGCGTCCAGGCCGTGCAGGGCCTCGGCGAACAGGCCGCACTCAAGGCCGGCGTGGATGGACTCGATGCGCAGCTCGGAGCCAAAGAGCTCGCGATAGCTCTCGACAAAGACGTCACGGACCGGCGAATGCTCGGCATAGCTCCAGCCGGGATACTCGAACTCAAACTTGGCGTCGAAGCCCAGGACATCGGCCAGCGTCTGCAGACGGTCCTTGAACTCGTTCTGCAGCGAGGTGATCGAAGAGCGCGGGGACAGCATGATCTTGACCTCGTCGTCAGAAGTGGCAACCACACCGATGTTGGAGGAAACCTCGACGGAGCCGTCGGTGGCGACGTTGCGGCGGATCACACCGTTGGGGGCAAGACGCAGGGCGCGGATGAGGGCAAGCGCGGACTTCTGGTCCATGGCCTCGACCTCGGCGTTGTCGGCAATCTCAACGGTGCAGGTAAAGCCGGGGTCGAAGACCTCGAGCTCGGCAGTAACGTCGGCGATGATGCCCTTTGCGATCTGGGCCGCGGCCTCGGCGGCAGCGTGGTCGGCGTAGACCAGAACAGCCTTGCACTCACGGTTGATGGCGTTGTCCTTAGTGCCGCCGTTAAAGCTGACGATGGCGGGCTCGCCAGCGACCATCAGGCGGTCGATGATGCGGGCCATGATGAGGTTGCCGTTGCCGCGCTCCAGGTTGATATCGCTGCCGGAGTGACCGCCCAGCAGGCCGGAGATGTCGAGTGTGAGGGTGCTACCGGTCTTGTGCTCGCGCACGATGGGGCAGGTGTAGGTAACGACGACGCCGCCGGCGCAGCTGACGGTGGCAACGCCCTCTTCCTCGGAGTCAAGGTTGATCATAGTACGGGCGCTAATCTGGGACTTGTCGAGCGTCTCGGCACCGACCAGGCCAGTCTCCTCGTCGGTGGTGAATACGCACTCGAGGGCCGGATGGGCAATCGAATCGTCGTTGAGCACGGTAAGCATAAGCGCGACGGCGATACCGTTGTCGGCGCCCAGAGTGGTGCCGTTAGCGGTGAGGACGCCGTCCTTGACGACCAGGTCGATACCGTCGGTCGTAAAGTCGTGCTCGACGGAACCCAGCTTGTCGCACACCATGTCGATGTGACCCTGCAGCATCACGGTCGGGGCATTCTCGGCGCCGGCAGATGCGGGCTTGCGAATGATGACGTTGTAGACCTCGTCCTGATACACATCGAGACCGCGCTCCTTGGCAAACGCGACCAGGAAATCGCTGATGCCCTTCTCGTTGCCAGAACCACGGGGGATCGCGCTGACCTCCTCAAAGAAATGGAACAGCTGGGCGGGCTCGTAGCCGGTAATCTTGTAGTCCATGGTGCCTCCTTGGCGCAACTGGTTAGACAGTAAGACATGCGCCTTGTATATTCCCAGACTTTGCGTGCATAAACCAGTCGAAAACGCCGAGCGCCCCCGCATCATCGGCTAACGGCGGGGAAACACCACTTTATCAAGATAAAGCATGTTAGACGGGCCGCGCCGAAGGGACGCTGGACCCTTCAACCAACCTCAACGCCTGATCAACGTTTATGCATACACCATTGGTATGCTTAATGAGATTTTTGTCCTCCGTCACGACGTAATCGACGTCGATGCGATTGGCAACGCCCAGCATCAGGTCATCCTCAAAGTCATTGTGATGATACTTGAACACAAAGGAGTCGAAGACCTCGTCTGCACCGACCGGCGCGATGAGGGCGAGCTCGCGCATCTGCCGAACGCATGCCCAGGCCGTTTCGTCCGCCGCCGCAATGGCGTTATCGCTCAGCGAACCATTCTTCCTTCGGCACTCCCTCTTAATCGCCGCCGAGACAAGATACGAGACATCTTTGACCGAAAGAGACGAGGCAAACAGGGCAATCTGCTCCGAGACATCGGCAATCTCGAATAGACGGACAACATCCGCTGTCCGGTCCGACCTTCCAGAAAAGTAATCCATCCATACGTTGGTGTCGATGAGCAACTTGAGAATGCCGTCTGCACTCATAGCTCCACCCACTCGGGATAGCGCTCCGCCATTGCTTCCTCATAGAGGTCATCGTAGTCACCCGAGAGGTCGGGAACAGGGATGCCGTATTTGAGGCACGCATCGCGCACGATGTGGCTGCCTTGCGTAACCCTTGATTCCACCGACGCAGTCGCTGGCACGTTAGAGCTCGGTACCGCAATCCCCGATCTCGAGGGCATGCGTCCGTTGACGACCAGATATTCCCAAAGTGTCCGCACCGCTTGAGACGGCGTCATGCCGATATGCGCCAGCACGGCGTCCCCAGCCTCTTTGAGTTGGCGATCCATGCGTACATTCATCTGGACCGGCCGTGAGTCGAGTACCGATATAGGCATGCTAGCTCCTTCTGCTATACATATTTGTATTTCGAGTATAGCACCATTTACTCATAAAAAGGGGCGCCCCGACAGGAGTGCCCCTTCGCAAAGCTATGTTAATCCCTACAGCGCGCCGGAACCGGCTTGCATCATGCCGCCGGGACCCGAGCTCACGCCACTGCTCACAGGCGCGGCGTTGCCGGTGTGCGGCGCCGCCGGAGCGGTATCGCCGCCGAGCGTGCCCGCCGGACGCGGTGCCGGGATCTCGCCCGTGCCATGGCTAAAGACAAACTTGCCGTCGGCCACATCGCACAGGACGGTATCGCCCTCGCCCCACTCGCCGGCCAGCAGCTCCTCGGACAGCGGATCCTCGATGAGCTTTTGGATGGCACGGCGCAGCGGACGCGCACCGTTGGTGAGGTCGGTGCCCTCGGCCACGATCTTGTCGTAGGCCGCATCGGTGAGCTTGATATTCATGCCGTTGGCAATCAGGCGCTGGCGCAGGTCGTCCACCAGCAGGTGAGCGATCTTGGTCAGGTTCTCGCCCGAAAGCTTCTGGAACACCACGATGTCGTCGATACGGTTGAGCAGCTCGGGGCGGAACAGGCGCTTGAGCTCGCCCATCGCACGGCCCTTAATCTCGCTCGAGGTAAGGCCCTGCTCGCCGGTGGTGCCAAAGCCAACGCTCGCATCCTGCGCAATCTCGCGGGCGCCCACGTTGGACGTCATGATGATCACCGTATTGCGGAAGTCGACCGTCTTGCCCTGGCTATCGGTCAGGCGGCCCTCCTCCAGCACCTGCAGCAGAATGTTGAAGATATCGGGGTGCGCCTTCTCGATCTCGTCGAACAGCACAACCGAGTACGGATGACGGCGCACGGCCTTGGTGAGCTGACCGCCCTCGTCATGGCCAACGTAGCCCGGGGGGCTACCGATAAGCTTGGAGACCTCGAACTCGCTGCCGAACTCCGACATGTCGAAGCTGATGAGCGCATCCTTGCTGCCAAAGAGGTACTCGGCGAGCGTCTTGGCGAGCTCGGTCTTGCCCGTGCCGGTGGGACCCAGGAAGATAAAGCTGCCGCCGGGGCGACGCGAGTCCTTGAGCGGCGAGCGGCTGCGGCGCACGGCTTTGGCAACTGCCTCGACAGCCTCATCCTGACCGATGATGCGCGTCTTGAGCACGCTTTCGGCCTGCAGCAGGCGACGGCTCTCGCTCTCGGTAAGCGAGGACACCGGCACGCCCGAAGTCACGGACACGATATCGGCGATCTGGCTCACATCGATGGTGAGCGGGCTGGCGTCGAGCTCGGCGGTCCAGGCGGCCTTAGCCTCGGCGAGCTCGATCTCGGCAGCTTTCTGCTGCTCGGTAATCTCGGCGGCCTTGTTCATGTCGTCGCTCTCGGTGGCCTCCTGCGCGGCGGCCTTGAGCTCCTCTATGCGATGCTCGGCCTCGCGCACCGGCTCGGGCGCGCGATTCGCGGCGATGCGAGCGCGGGCACCGGCCTCGTCAATGAGGTCGATGGCCTTATCGGGCAGGAAGCGATCCTGGATGTAGCGGTTGGAGAGGTTCGCGGCGGCCTCGATAGCACCCTGTGTGTAACGCACATGGTGGTGCTCCTCGTAGCGCGGCTTGAGCGCGGTCAGGATCTTGACCGTGTCCTCGACGCTCGGCTCCTCGACATCGATGGTCTGGAAGCGACGCTCAAAGGCCGGATCCTTGGTGAGGTACTTGCGGAACTCCTCTGCCGTCGTGGCGCCGATGATCTGGAAGGCGCCGCGCGCGAG
Source organism: uncultured Collinsella sp. (assembly GCA_902495645.1). GTDB lineage: Bacteria > Actinomycetota > Coriobacteriia > Coriobacteriales > Coriobacteriaceae > Collinsella. Next base: position 30,828 of record CABUXY010000017.1, read on the forward strand.
CACGGGCTTGAGCATAGAGCTTGCGTCGATGGAACCCTCGGCAGAACCGGCACCGATGATGGTGTGCATCTCGTCGATAAACAGGATGACGTCGTCGGCCTCGGTTGCCTCCTGTATCACGTTCTTGAGGCGCTCCTCAAACTCGCCGCGATACTTGGCGCCCGCGACAAGACCCGGCAGGTCGAGCGTCCAGATGTTCTGGTTCATGAGGTTCTCGGGCACGTTGCCGGCAGCGATCTGCTGCGCCAGGCCCTCGACGATGGCCGTCTTGCCCACACCGGGGTCACCCAAGATAAGCGGGTTATTCTTGGTGCGGCGCGAAAGGATCTCCATCATGCGCTGGACTTCCTTTTCGCGACCGATCACGGGGTCGAGCTCGCCGTCGCGTGCTTTCTGCGTAAGGTTGGTGGCGAACTGCTTGAGTGTATCGGTGCCGCCCCCCTTTTGCTGCGAGGCGTCCGAACCGCTAAAGAACGGCAGGCCCGCACCGGGACGCCCGGCACCGGCGCCGGCGAGCGGACGCTTCTTGTCCTGATCCTTGGCGGTAAGCTTCTCGATGGCTTTTTTAATGGAAGCGGACGACACACCCAGGCGCATGAGGATGTCCATGGCCATGCCGTTGCCCTCTTCGACGATACCGATGAGCAGGTGCTCGGTCGACACATAGGTCTGGTTGTTCTCGCGTGCCACGCGGAAGGAGCGCTCCATCACGCTGATGACGAGCGGCGTAAAGGCGAGCTTAGCGGCCTCGGTCTCCTCGCTGAGCTCGGGAACGGTAGTCTGGACCTCTTTGAGTGTGTCCATGATGTCGTCGTAGGAGATATCGAGCGAGCGCAGCGCCTCGGCGGCAATGCCCTCGTCCTCCTTGGCGAGCGCGAGCAGCAGATGCTCGGTACCCACCTTATTTGAGTGAAGATCGAGCGCCTCTTGCTTGGCCATGGACATGACCTTGCGCGCGCGATCGGTAAATCTATCTAACATGCTCGTTTCCTTACATGAGTCCATCGAAATCAAAACGCCCGCCCGTCGGCGGCGCTTTTGTCTCTTTACCCACAGGTCGTCTATGTTAACAGCTGGAGGAATATCTATAAACCCGGCTCACATGAATGCAGGTTATGACCGCATCGCGGGACTCACCGCGCGATGCGCGACGGGCGCCCCGCAAGAGAAACCCTAGACGTCTTTCACCACGTCGGGACTCGTCGCACGCGATGCGCGATAGGCATCGGCCTCCTTGGAGACGCGTTCGAGCAGCTCGGATGTATCGACGCCCTCGACTTGCGCGACCGTTTCAACCGTCTGCATGGCGACCGCCCTCAGGTACGCGCACGCGCTGTCCCCCAGCTGCTCGAGGTCTATCTCCTCGCCGCCCTCCCGGGCAAAGCCGACCGCCATCACAAAGCCCATGATGCCCGAGACCAGAAAGCCCACCGCAAAGCTCGAATCTGCCTTGAGCTCTTCTCCGTCGGGGTGGACGATCTCTCTCACGCGGTCGATGATGATCGTATGGATGCCCTGCGCGACCTGCTCGGCGGCACCCGCCCTCATGGTGATGACGATGCGCCGCAGCAGGCAGCGGACGTCGCGCCGGTCGAACGCCGAAAGGTCGCCCTCGCTCGAAAAATGCCAGAGGGCATCGGTGATGAGCTCGTTATCCTGCAGCAGCTGGGCTATGGCGATGGCGACGAGTTCATCGAAATCGTGAAAATAGTAGTAAAACGTTCCGCGATTGCACTGGGCGGCGCGGGTCACCTCGCCAACCGACAGCTCGAAGATGCTGTTGTTCTCGATGAGCTCCCAAAACGCCTCGATGATACGGGTGCGTGCATCGGGTGCATCGGCGTCCTTACGCGGTCTCGCCATGCGCCTCACCGCACCCCTGCGCCTTGGCGTTCATGATGAGCATCTGAAGACGGTTCTCCACGTTGGCGAAGCTCGCGTCGGGATCGTAGTCGAGCGGCAGGAACTGCGCCGTGGGATACTGCTCCTTGAGCGCATGGATGAGCCCGCGCCCCACGACATGGTTGGGCAGACACCCGAACGGCTGCAGGATCACGAAGTTGCGGCAGCCGCGCTTGGCGTGCTCGAGGATCTCCGCCGGAATCAGCACGCCCTCGCCCGCATCGAACGTATGGTGCAGGATCTTATCGCTCGCGCGCACGAGCTCGGGCATGCGCGTCGGCGGCTCGTAGAGCGGGCTCGCCGCGCCCAGGCGGTCGCAACGGTCGTGCGCGAGCTCGAACAGGTTGTCCGCCGTGGCGTACCAGGCCTTTTCGGGCAGCGACAGGTCGACGTGGAACTCGCGCGACTGCGCATGCTTGTAGAAATAGGTCTTGCGGATCACGTCGGTCATGCGCGCCTCGATGACCTCGAGCCCGTTGTCCTCGAGGTAGCGCTCGATCTCGTGGTTGGCGCCGAGATGGAAATTGAGCAGGTACTCGCCCACGATGAGAACGGTCGGATGCGGGTTCGAGCGGTCGTACGGAACGGCGTCCATGATCGCAAGCGCGCGTTTGAAGCCCGTCGCCTGGCCTCTCAGCCCGGAGCGCTCCATGCCCTCGATAACCTCATCGAGCGCGCGGTCGAACGCAGCGTCCGCCGCGCCCTTCTCGAGCTCGTAGGGACGGATGCGCCTAAGCATGGCCTCGAGGGCATCGATCATGGGAAGACCGTAGGCGATCTGGATGCTCGGGCCAAGGCCGAGCTTGAAGCCCGGATGCGCATTGTGGGCATCGACGTCGTCGTTGGTGAGCACCGGGACATAGTCGTATCCCGCGTCGTCGAGCGCGCGGCGCAGCAGGGGCATGTAGTGCGTCAGGCGGCAGTCGCCGATATACTTGCCAGTCACCACGGCGACGTCGTGCGGGTCGTACTTACCGCTCTCGAGTGCCGCGAGCGCCTCGCCGATCACGATTTGCGCGGGGAAGCAGATGTCGTTGTGCACATAGCGTTTGCCCAGGCGGATGGCATCCTCGCGCCCGATGTCAAGGGCCTCGGCGCGCACGCCCTGATTGCGCATCGCCGCGGTCATGAGCCTGCAGAACGCATGGGAGGTGTTGGGGACCAGCGCGATCTTGTCGTGCCGGTCGCGCTTGGTGTACTTGACCTTATACGGGTCGTCGAGCGGATGGACCGCGTGCACCCGGGCGCCCTCGGCACGCTCCTCCGCGCGACGACGGTTGACCGACTCGATAAACGAACGCACGCGAATGCCCATGGGACCGGCGACGTCGCTCTCATCGAGCTTGATCATCATCGGAACCTTGGAGCCCATCTCGCCCATCATGCGCGCGATCTCGTCGGTGAGATACGCATCGTGGCCGCAGCCGAAGCTGCCCATCTGCACGAGCTCGAGCTCGGGCGTCGATGCGACGATGACCGCGCACGACAGCATGCGCGCATGGTAGTTGTTCACGATGTCGATGCGGCTGTTGGAAAGATCGACGTTGCAGACCCCCGGCACCGCATCGGGCGTCAGCACGGGGATGCCGCGCTCAGAGAAGAGCTTGGGCAGCCCGTGGTTGACCAGCGGGTCGTTGTGGTACGGGCGCGAAGCGATCACCACCGCGTAGCCGCCGTCCTCGCGCACGTTCTCGAGCACCTGCCTGCCGCGCAGCTGCAGCTGGTTCTCAAACGTCTGCTGCGCGCGGTCCGCCTGCTCGGTCGCCTTGGCAACCAGGTCGGCATCGATATCGAAGGTCTCCTTGCACCACGCCTTGAGCTGGCGGTTTCGGTCGCCCTCGTCGTACCAGTGGAACAGCGGCGTATCGAACGGAACGCCGAAACGCTCCTCCGGGTTATCGGAATTGCGCATCACGTAGGGGTATCCCTTTACGACGGCGCACATCCACTCGCTGGTAGAGGCGGTGTTTTCGGTGGGCACCGTCGTGATGATGGGCATGAAGATGCGGTCGACGCCGGCGTCGACGAGATTGCGGATGTGCCCGTGGACGAGCTTGGCCGGGAAGCACGCGGTGTCGGATGTGACGTGCGCCAGACCGCGCTCGTACATCGCCTTGGTGCTGCGTCCCGAGACGCGCACCTTAAAGCCGAGCGTGCTGAAGAACGTCGACCAGAACGGCATGGTGTCCCAGAACTCGAGCACACGGGGAATGCCGATCGTGACATCGCGCCCCCCGCAGACGGGAACCGTGGGGCACGACTCGAACAGCAGCTTCTCGCGGTCGACAAAGAGATTGGGGGCAGCCGCGGTCCGGTCGCGCCCCGTGCCGGGTGCATGTGCCTCGCAAGCACCCTGCGGACGCAGCTCCTCCGCCGCGGGAACCTCGCGCACGAGCTCATCCCATGAGATGGCGCCGCCGCGCGGGCAGCGATTGCCCGTGACGTAAAGCGAGCCGTCGCCAAATGCCACGACCGCGCGCTGGCAGCGGTTGTTGCACCGACGGCAGGTAACGCCGCCGAACTCGCGATGCTCGAAGCGCTCCACGGCATCGAGCCCGATAAACGACGTGCCGGCGTCGCCCTTGCGGCATTTCTCGCGCGCGAGCAGGGCGATACCGATAGCGCCCATCAGCCCCGGGTGGGGCGCACGCGTGACGGGTTTGCCCAGATACTGCTCGAATGCGCGCAGCACCGCGTCGTTTCGGAACGTGCCGCCCTGGACGACGACTTTGTCGCCCAGACGGTTGAGATTTGAAACGCGAATGACCTTGGTGAACACGTTCTCGATAATCGAACGGCAGAGACCGGCCATGATGTCGCCCGGACCCTTACCGCGCCGCTGCTCGGAAACGACGCTGCTGTTCATGAACACCGTGCAGCGGCTGCCGAGAACGGCGGGGGCTTTGGACGAAAATGCCTCGGTCGCGATATCCTCAACGGCTATTCCGAGGTTTTTGGCAAAACCCTCGAGGAACGAGCCGCAGCCCGCAGAGCACGCCTCGTTGACGACGATATCGGTCAGCACGCCGTGGTTGAGCCAGATGGCCTTCATATCCTGTCCGCCGATGTCGAGCACGAAGGTCGCATCGGGAACGCATGCGCACGCGGCGCGGGCGTGCGCGACCGTCTCGACCGTATGGTAGTCGGCGTGGAACGCGCGCGCGAAAAGCTCCTCGCCGTATCCCGTGGTGCCCACGGCATCGATCGCAAGCGTGACTCCCGCTGTCTCCCAGCGGTTCTTCAAGCTGACAAGACCCTGTTGGGCGACGTCGAGCGGTCTGCCGTTATTAGACGCGTAGAACGAATCGACAAGCTCACCCGCCTCATCGACCAGGGCGAACTTGGTCGTCGTGCTCCCCGAATCGATACCGAGCGCCACACGCACCGTCTCTCCGGGCGCATACGCATCCGGACCCTTTGCCGGCGTCTCTTTGCCATGGCGTGCCATAAAATCCGCCTGCTCGGCAGGTGTGGCAAAAAAGGGCTGGGCAAGACGTCCCTCCCCGCTTGCGGGCGCGACCGTCTCGAGCTTATCCAGCCGGACAAAAGCGTCGGGAAGGTCGATCGGTTGGGACGATGCGAACATGTCGGTCAGCGACAGGGCGGCACCGCGCGCGACCATGATCTGCGGATCGCGCGGGACGATAACCTGATCGTCCGATAGATTCAGTTGCTCCCGGAACACGCGGACCAGCGTGGGGTTGTAGGCGAGCGTACCGCCCTCGAAGATTACCGGCGGCTCGATGTCGATACCCTGGGCCAGACCGCCGATCGTTTGGCGGGCGACCGCGTGAAGCGCCGAAAGCGCCAGGTCGGTGGTAGGAATGCCCTCGTTGAGCAGCGGCTGGATATCGGTCTTTGCGTACACGCCGCAGCGGCCCGAAACCTCGTGGACGGTCGTTCCCCGGCTTGCGAGCTGCTCGAACTCGCCCGATTCGGTGCCGACCCCCATGAGCTTTGCCATCTCGTCGATAAATGCACCGGTACCGCCTGCGCACGAGCCGTTCATGCGCATGTCGGCAACCTCGATGTCTCCCTTATCGTTGGTGCGGAAGAAGACCATCTTGGCGTCTTGGCCGCCCAGCTCGATGGCGCAGCGCGTCTGCGGATAGAACCTGCTGATCGCGAGCGCGTTGGCGACCACCTCCTGAACGTACGAGGCGCCCAGCGCGGTCGCGATATCGCGCGCACCCGAGCCGGTCACCGCAACGCGCAGCGACTCATGGGGAAAGCGCTCGGCGAGCTCGCCGAGCATGGCGCGCACGCTCGCTGTCTGACACGCCCCGTGGCGGCGATATCCCCACCACGCCTCGGTCATATCCTCGTGCATCGCGTAAACTTTGGTCGTCGTCGACCCTACGTCCAGTCCTACTAGCAACGCCATAATGCTCCGTCTCTCGCATTTTTCCTGCTAGAGATATACCACTCTACGTAATACAACAGACTGTTGTATTTAAACTCCGTATAAAATGCGGCTGCCGAAACGCTTCAGCAGCCGCCGAATGCACCAACAGATTGTTCTGCGCGCTAGCACGTCGGGCAACGGAGCAGCACGGGCCCTCCGGTCATGCGCACCGCTCACGCCCGCGATGCCGCCGAGAGAGCTATCCACGCTTAGGGCTCCAACCAAGCAAGTCGCCCGCGCTCAGCAGATCCCTAAGCGAGCTACTCGCACTCAGGAGCCATAGCCTGCTCCAAGAGCTCGGCATGTTCCTCCTCGAAAACCGTCCCCACAGGGAAGGCGCGACGGAAGACGAAGTGGGAAATCGGACCGGCTACCAAAAGGTTCCACGGCAGCGCCATCACAAAATTATGCGGGATGTTGATCATCCAGATCGCGGGCACGGAATACAGGTTCGCAAGGATGCCACCGGGCATGTGCGTCAGACCCTCGCAGGCACCGTACAGCGACATGATGATGACCATGGGAACGACCATGCAGGAGCTGACGGCGAGCGTCATGGCGAGCGGCGAGCTCTTGCCCGGAGTGACCAAGTACTTAAAGGCGAAACCCTTGGCGAGCGGGCTGGCGACGAACCAGTCGCAGCACATGGCAAAAATGTAGGCAACGGGGAAGCCGAGCCACGCAGCGGCAACGACCTCGCCGTTGATGGCCCCATGCTGCAGGGCAACGTTGTAGATGCTCATCCAGAGCACCATGCAAAAGCACATGATAAAGGTGAACAGCAGGCTCTCTCGTTTGTTGATAGGCATGAAGGGCAGATTCCTCTCTGTGTTGTGCCGCGGCACCACGCAACAAAAACGGGCGGGCAAGATGGAGCTGTTGGGACTTCATCTCGCCCGCCCGTGGTACGTGCGTCTGCGACTACTTATGTGGTGGAACCAGCCTAGCACGAAACGCATGCGCTTCGTAAGCGTTGAGTTTGTGGAGATGCAGGGCACCAATAATCCCCCGACCCCATAAGTTGCGGTGGAATACGGACTGTTTTGACCCTTTAAGCAGCAATTCAGTCCCTATTTCACCGCAACTCATTTGGTGCAAAGTAACCTGTCCCCCTTGTACCAATTAGCTGGTGTGGCGCCAGCGAGGGTCGGTGAGCGTACGCGCCACACCCAGGCCAACAGGCAAAAACGCCACGATGAGCACTGCACGCACAAACCAGCCGAGCATATTGACCGTGTCGAAAGTGCACATGTAATACATCGAGCGATACAGATACAAGCCAGGCACCATAATGACAATTGATGGCACCGTGAGGGCGATGCGTGGGTAGGTGAGCTTGATTTCGGCTAAGCTCGCGAGCAACCCCGATACCAGTGCGCCGATAAACGCTGCTGCCTCGGGAGGCATACCTGCGCTCAGGCCCAGGAAAGGAAGTATCGTCGGCGCATCGACGAGCGTAAGGCGCAAGGTATTGGACACGGCGCCGATGAGCCCTGCCGCCGCTGCCATCTTTACCGGGCTGTTGAACATAACCGAGAAGCCAAATACACCGATAAAGCTCATCAGTATGCGCAAGAGCGTAAGAGCCAACGGTGAGAGGCCGAGCGGGGCGAAGTCATCCGGCGCCAGTCCCACACACTCAGCAACCATCCAACCTACGAGGGTCGCCATCACAATAATCGACACAGCATACGAAAGACGCTCGATACCGCTTCGCATGTCAAGCTTAGCGATGTCGAGGCCTGCCGTAATGAGGGGAAAGCCGGGAATCACAAAGAGCATGGCGCCGATATAGCCTTCTTGGTGCGACATTGCCCCTGGAATGACCTGGCTAAGGCCGAGCAATGCCAGCAGATACGAAACGCAAGCGAGCGCAACGCCAGTCGTCAGCGCGCTGAACTGGCCAAGACCCTGCTTGAGAATATGGGAGCGAGCAAAGTTGCCGACACCGGCGCCCACGAACGCGCAGGCCATCTCGATAGGGCCGCCGCCGAGCAAAAAGACGAAGGCGCCGCAAGCACAGGCTGCCGCAAGGCCCTGTTGCCAGGGAGCGTAATCGGGCTTTGAGCTCTCAACGGTCTTGAGCATCTCGTGGTACTCGTGCACGGTAAACCGGCGCCCGTAAATCTCGATTTCCTTTAGGAAGCTCTCCATCATCCAAATGCGATGAGTATTGACCCCCGTTGTGGGTAGGCTGACGACCTCGTTAAAGCAGTGGCCATCTTCGATGCAGGTGCACTCAAACGACAGAAGACTCAGGTCGACGTGAATCGTGACGCCGAGTACGGCAGCAACACGATTCATGGTATCGCGCACGCGCCAGGCACCTGTTCCGCTTGCCAGCATAAGCATGCCGGTACGGCAGATGATGGATGACTTATCGGTGAGCGGCGCATCGACGGCAAGCTCATCGCCTGCCGTCACGATCTGATGCCAGTCAGTTTTCATATGGAGCGCGCCGGCACGAACGCCGTGGTGCAGGGGGGCTCTCGAAAGCAGCGAGTCAAGGCGCGAAGACCGTGAGGGCTCCGCTGATTCGCCCTCGTCCTCGTCGGGCTCTTCATCGACCAGATCAAATGAGTCAAGCGGTGCCGGCTCGCGACGATCGATCAGCTCCTCATCCTCATCGTCAAAGTAATTGAACTGATCGAGCATGTCCTCTTCGATTGCACGCTCGCTCGCGTCGTCCATATAGACACTCCCTTCCTACCGACTAACCCCCATCCTAAGCAGCAACGGCTAAAGGAAACATAAAAGAGACGGCTGTCATGCGAGCCATGTGCGCAATAGCCGTTGGGTAGTCGTTTAAGAACGCCCCAATGACTATTGACGGCCAAGGCAACGCCGATGTTTTGGCAACGACAGACACTATGACCCAATCCGAGGGCACTAAAAAGATAGGAGCCCCCGCTCGTGACCGCGGGTCGGGGCTGCGA
>CABUXY010000018.1:0-37641 GCA_902495645.1 uncultured Collinsella sp.
CGCCGCGGACGGGCTGATATAGGGAGAGGGCCTGACCCCATATCGTTGGGGCCAGGCCCGATTTTGCCTCTTGACAATGTCCTGCTCATATTAAAAGGAGGAGTATCCACCCACAGTTGCTACACAGCTCCAAGCGCTTCGCGGTAGCACGAGTCAGCAAGGAGAAAGGGCAAATACCCCTCCTTGTCACTGACTTGAGTGTTTTCAGTTGTGAAGCGCGAGCATTAAAAAATGCTAGAGCTGTGTAGTAGGTACAACTCTAGCATACTGATAAGCTATTTAATCTACTGACCTGTTGAACGGTCGAAAAAGTGGGCTGTTGTGAAAAGCGGAACCATCTGGCCTGTCGTGCCTGAGCCTCTATGAGTAGTAAAAAGGTAGTAGACCAGATGATTTGAATGGTTAATATGCCTGATAATCAGCGGTTACCTCGTCGAGCGGCAGATGTTGCCATGGCAGATAAACAGTATGCGTTGCATGAGCGGTTTCCTTTCTAGGCGGTCGTGCAGGGCTTACAGACTGCTCTTGAGGCAGTTTGCTCCAATAAAGCCCGCTGCGTACAAGGGGAGGTGGCGTAGCTCGCGCCCGTCATCGGTTTCGCTGCGGAAAAAATTGTTCTCGGACAAAATGTAGGCATATGGCGATCGGGCTTTGTCCATGAACGACCCGAGGGTTCTCGCGCGCACGTTGCGTGCGGACTTTACCTCGACGGGCACGATTTCCATACGGTCGGTCTGAAGTAGAAAATCGAGCTCGCCGGTCGTCTTCCAAGACGACGGCGGCACCCAGTAATACGTCTGCAAGCTGTTACCCGAAAATGCTTGCATGACCGAGTTTTCCGCCAGGGCGCCTCGGAAGTCGGAAGATAGCGCTATGGCGGAATCTTCTTTGAGGTCGAGCCAGAGCCTCGGGTTGATGCCGAGTTTGTAGAACATGAGGCCGGTATCGAGAAGATAGACCTTAAAGAAACTTCCATCTTCGTCGTCGAAGGGAACGAGGGGAGGCTCGATGCCTTCGGTCAGGTTGTTGACCGATATGATACCGGCGCCTTCGAGCCAGTCGAGCGGCTCGATAAGCTTGGCGCGACGGCCTCCGCGTTCGACCTCGGAGTACTTGAATTTTTTTGTGGACGATCTCAGCAGCTGGGACGGAATGGAGCGCCAGACCTTGCGTGCCGCCACGCCGCTGATCCCGTTTTCGGGGTCGGTCATATCGGCGGTATAGGTCTCGTTGATTTCGCGCTGCTCGACGCGCGCATCCTCGATGGATAACGTCTTGCGATATGCGTTGACGGCGGCGGGCATGCCGCCCACGATCTGGTATCGATGAAACAGGCTGAGCGCGGCTTGGTGCGCGGCGTAGGTCTCGAGCGTGCCGGCGTGGGTACGAATGGCATCGGCCATCTGCTCCTCATCGAGCGCCCAGAGAAACTCCTCGAACGACATAGGATGCATGGTCTCTTGACGAACGCCGCTGGGAAAAGGCAGCTTACGTTTGCGCGTGGCGACGCCGAGCTGACTGCCGGTCGCGCATATGCGCCAGCCCGAACCCGAAAAAAAGCGAAGCGAGTTGAGCGCCCGTTCGCAGAGCTGCACCTCGTCAAACAGGATGAAGGTGGTTTCTTTGCGAATGGGGGCGCGTTTATAGTCTGAAATCCGCGCCACGATGGTGTCAACGTCGTCGGTGGGACAATCGAACAGCGGAGCGATCAGCTCAAGATCGGTCTGAAAGTCGAGTTTGACAAACGCATCGCCGGCGATTCGCCTGCCGATTTCCTCGGCAGCGTACGTTTTGCCTACGCGTCGCGCACCACGGATGAGGAGGGGGCGTGAGGCGTCCTTTGTCGCCCATGATTCGATAACGGACTCGATTGATCTGCGCATGGGGCCGCCTTTCCAATTTCGTGTACTTCAGATACATAGTTTAGTACGATTTCATGTACTTGAAATACACGAAATAATAGAAAAGCGTGTATCTCAAATACACGAAATTGCACTGCTGAAGCTTCCAGGCGGATAAACATACTCATATTGGGCGGTTTTCACCGGTTACTCGCCACCTTGGGCTATGTTTGCCCCTATGCCCGTATTGAGGGCCGTGCTGATTGACGACGGCGCTCCCAGCGAGCCAGCTTAATCGTCACCAGCGTGAGGGCCCAGGCCACAAGCGAGAACGCGGCGCCCACTGCGCCCACGTACGCAATGCCAACGCTGCTTACCACGGCGCCGCCCACTGCGGTGCCAAACGAGATGCCGACGTTAAACGCCATGGGCTCAACCGAACTTGCGAGTACCATCGACTTGGGATGGCGGCTGCGTGCCACGTCCATAAAGTGCGTGATGCATGAGACCGAGAACAGGTACATGAGCATCGCCAGGCTAAAGACAAAGACCAGCGCGAGCGGCATGGCGGCGCCCACGGCAAACAGCCCGAGCAGTGCCGCCGCCTGCAGCACAAACGTAACCAGCAGCGCCTTCATGCCAAAACGCGCATCGATCCATCCGCCCAGGATGTTCGAGATCAGGCAGAACACGCCATAGGCCATAAGTGTGGTGCTCGCCTGAACGGTATCCATGCCCAGCACCTGCTCCAGATAAGGCGTCACGTAGCCGTAGAATACGTAGACCGAGCCCACGCCAAACAAGAAGATGAGCATGCCGGTGATGATACTCGGCTCGCGTAGTAGCCCCGCCTGCTCGCGGAAGGTGGCGGGCTCATCGGTCTGCCCGGCGCGAGGCATAAACGCCACGAGCGCGCTACAGATCAAAACGGCAAAGGTCAGCGTGCCGTACATGGCCACGTGCCAATCGAGTGTGTCGGCCACAAACTTGCCAATCGAGGTCACAAAGACCATCGCCACGGAAAACGCGCCGTACACGACCGAGATGGCAAGTGAGGTTTGCTGCGGGGATAGCAGCTCAGGGATGTACGTCACGCCCACGGCGAGCAGCGCACCCGAGACAGAGCCCAGGACAATGCGTGAGATAAACAGCACCTGGAAGTTGGGAGCCAACGCCATGACCAGGTTGCCGAGCACAAAGACGACGCTATAGCACACGAGCAGCTGGTAGCGGCGGAATCGCCCCGTGCTGAGCGCGAGCACCGGCGTCGCGATAGCGTAGACGAGCGCAAACACGCTGATGAGCTGGCCCGCAGTGGCAAGTGATATGCCGAGTTCCGTTGCCAAGTCGCTTTCGATGCCGATGACCACGAACTCGGAGCAGCCGAGCGAGAATCCCAACAGCACGAGCAGCGCCAGGCAGAGCTTGGTGCGCGCGGGGGAGAGCGCGGCGGCGGTTGGCTTACTTTTAGGCGTGGTTGCGGCGGTCAAGGTTGTCACTCCAATGTCGCATGAATAAGCGGGATTCAATCCCTGCAACTCTAACAGAATGTGACAAAGGGGCAGTCCCTTTGTCACATGGAGGGCTTGCTTGTATAGTCGCAATACAGGCGAAGATGGTCTCAGGTACATCGCGGGCGGCAGGAGATCCCATGGGTATGCACACGACAAAGGTTGCAGTGGGCGAGGGCAAGTTTGCGCTCGAGGCCCAGCTGACGGTGACGCCGCGAGGCATGGCGGTGTACGCCTGCTCGCCGGAGTTTGCGCACCTGGGCGCCACGGCGCAGGCCATTCCGCGCCCCGAGCCCGGCCGTACGGCAACGGTGAGCATCCTGGCCGTTCCGTGCCATCGAGACGAGATCCCGGCGCACGATATCGCGGCGGCGCTGGCCACGCGCTTTGGCGTGCCGGTAGTTGCAAGCACGGGTTTTCATGTTGAACAAGCGAGCGGTGACGACCTGCAGCGCGTGCTCGACACCACCAAGGAGCTCATCGCCGCGCTCGAGGAAGCCGCAGCCCGCATTCTGCGCGCCGGCTGGGATGAGGGCGGTGCGGGCGCCGAGGTCGTGGCGGTCGATGCTGCGACCGGCGAGGCGCTTGGCCCCGTCGACCGCATCGAGGCCCATGCTGGTGAGGGCATCCTGCATCAGGCATTTCTGACGCTTTTGGTCGAGGGCCGGGGCGAAGACGCGCGCCTGCTGCTCTGTCGCCGCAGTCCGCTCAAGCGCCTGTGGGGCGGGGTGCTGGCCGATAGCTGCGCCGGCCATCCGCTCCCCGGGGAAGACGTCGCGGCCGCCACGGCGCGCCGCATCAACGAAGAGCTCGGCATTACGCGCGAGCCCGATCAGCTCAAGCACCTCGGACACGTGGTGTACCGCGAGGACCACGGCGACGGTCGCTGCGAGTGCGAATGGTGCGAGGTCTACCTTGCCCATGTTGAGCCGGGCGAGCTGCATATCAACCAAGAGGAGATCTCGGAAGTGCGTCGCGTGGCTCCGTCCGAGCTCAAAGGCTACCTGCAGGGTCACCCCGAGCAGCTGGCCCCCTGGCTCCGCGAGGCCCTCGGCGACCCATTCATCCGCACGGCCCTCGCTATGTAAAAAAGACAGTCCCTTTGCCACATCCAAACCGTCACAACATTCGGCGAAAATCTCGAAAACGAGGAAAAGCGTCGAATGTTGTGACGGTTTTTGTCTAGGGAATCGCTTCTCATCCAAAAAATCCGCTTGACTGTATTGCCGCAACACAGCGCAACGTAAGGGGTGTCCGATAACGGGCGCCCCTTTTTAAGCGGCAACATGGCTGCGAATTCGGAGCGCCCCCAACAAGAAAGGTGGGGAGATGGAAGCGGAAAAGAAGGCGTTTAAGATCACCAAGCGCGAAATTGGCTTTGTGCTGGGTATCGTTGTCTTTTTGCTGGTGAAGTTTCTTCCTTTGGCGGAGCTGAGCTCGACGGTCGAGCTCACGGTCGGCGGTCAGACCTGTCTGGCACTGACGCTCGCCACGGTGGTGTTCTGGGCATGCGGCGTGGCACAGCCGGGCTTTGTGGGCCTGCTCTACTGCGCACTGCTCGTCCTGTTCAAGGTGTGCGTGGACGACACGGGCGCCGCGAGCATCTCGGCGACGGTCGCCTCCACGTTTAGCTCGTGGACCAAGGCCACCATGTGGCTCGTCATCGGCGCCTACCTCATCGCCAGCGCGGTCAAGGAGTCGGGCCTGGGCGAGCGCATCGCCTACGCGTTCATGCTCAAGTTCGTGCGCGACGCCAAGTCGCTCATCATCTCGATCTTCGCGCTCACCTTTGTGCTGTCGCTGCTGATCCCGCATCCGTTCCCCCGCGCCTTCCTCATCCTCGCCGTCGTCTCGGTCATCGCCGAGTCCGCCGGCTACGGTGACGACGACAAGGGCAAGCTCGGCTTCCTCGTGTTTGCCGCTGCCGCCCCGGGTTCCATGTTCTTCCTGACGGGCGACTCCACGCTTAACCCGCTCGTTGCGCAGTACAGTGCCGAGGCCGGCGGCATGAGCCCGTCCTTCGTCGACTGGTTCCTGTACATGAGCGTGCCTATGCTGGTTGCGCTGCTGTGCACCCTGTTCCTGGGCCTTTTCCTCTTTAAGCCCAGCAAGGAGCTCGTCTACGATCGCGAGCAGATCGTGGCCAAGCAGGCCGCGCTCGGCAAGCTCTCCGTCAAGGAGATCCGCACCATCGTGTGGCTTGTCATCGCCATCGCGCTGTGGCTCACCGTCTCGGGCGACTATATCGGCTGGGTCACCCTGGCCATTGGCGTTGCTCTCGCCATGCCCATCATCGGCGAAGTCCTCACTCCCGCCAGCTGGAACGCTGTCGACATCAAGTCCCTCATGTTCCTGACGGCCGCCATGGCCGTGGGCTCCGTGGGCGGTGCCACCGGCATGAACGCCTGGATCGCCGACGTCGTGCTCCCCAGCTCCGTGCCTGAGAACATCTTCCTGTTCGCCCTGCTCGTCGCCGCGCTTTCCATGATCATCCACATGTTCATGGGCTCGGTCATGGCCGTGCTCGGCGTGTGCGTGCCGGCATTTATCAGCTTTGCCGCCGGCTCCAGCGTGAGCCCACTCGCCGTGGCGCTCATCGTCTTCACGTCCATCAACATCCACTACATCCTGCCGTTCCATAACCTGCCGATCCTTATCGGCGAAGGCAAGGACGCCGGCGGCTACACCTCCAAAGAGGCTATGCGCATGGGCATCCCCCTCACCGCGGTCGTCTTTGTCGTCGTGCTGGTCGAGGCCGCCTGGTTCCACCTCTTTGGCCTGATGTAAGCGGTCGAGCGCCCCGGCTGTAAGCAGCCAAGCGCTTGAACTTCGAGTGGTCGAGCGCTCCATTTGTGAGCGCCGCGGCCCCATTACGTTACCCCGTCCGGCGGCACCCCGTCGCCGGACACTCTCCCGAAAGGAGTACGCCATGTCCACTACCGATGCTTCCCAGATCCACGACCTGCGTTCCGCGCTCGACTTTTTGCGTGAGATGCCGGGCCAGCTGCTCGAGACCGACACCCAGGTCGATCCCGATGCCGAGGTCTCGGGCGTCTACCGTCACGTCGGTGCTGGCGGCACCGTCATGCGCCCGACCAAAGAGGGTCCGGCGATGGTCTTCAACAACGTCAAGGGCTTTGACGACGCCAAGGTCTGCATCGGTATGCTTGCCAGCCGCAAGCGCGTTGCCGCCCTGCTCGACCTGGACGAGGAGCACCTGGGCCTCGAGATCGGCAAGCGCTTCGAGAACCTGATCGCCCCCGAGCAGATCGCCGAGGGCAAGCACGTCGACTGCCAGGAGGTCGTGTACAAGGCGACCGACGAGGGCTTTGACCTGCGCAAGATCGTTCCCGCTCCCACCAACACGCCCGTTGACGGCGGCCCCTACATCACCATGGGCCTCGCCTATGGCACGAGCCCCGATGGCACCCAGTCCGACGTAACCATCCACCGCTTCTCCTGCGTCGACAAGGACAAGCTCGCCATGTGGATCACCCCGGGCAGCCGTCACCTGGGTGCGTTCTTTGACGAGTACTGCCAGCGCGGCGAGGATATGCCCATCTCCATCTCCATCGGCCTGGACCCCGCCGTGTACATGTGCTGCGGCTTCGAGGCTCCCACCACGCCGCTCGGCTTCAACGAGCTGCAGATCGCCGGCGCCCTGCGCGGCCGCGCCGTCGAGCTTGCCGACTGCGTCACCGTTCCGCAGAAGTGCATTGCCAATGCCGAGTACGTGCTCGAGGGCTACCTCATGCACGACGAGACCATCAACGAGGATGTCAACGGCCACGGCTACGCCATGCCCGAGTTCCCCGGCTACACCGGTGGCGCCAAGGTCTGCCCGGTGATCAAGATCACCGCCGTCACCACGCGCGTCAACCCCATTATGGAGAGCTGCATCGGCCCTTCGCACGAGCACGTGTCCATGGCCGGTATCCCCACCGAGGCCTCCATCTACAAGATGGTCGAGACCGCTATCCCGGGCCGCCTGCTCAACGTTCACGCCGCTCCCTGCGGTGGCGGCAAGTTCGTTGCCATCATGCAGTTCAAGAAGTCGAGCAAAAATGACGAGGGCCGTCAGCGCAACGCCGCCATGCTCGCCTTCTCGGCGTTCTCCGAGCTCAAGCACGTCATCCTTGTCGACGAGGATGTCGACATCTTCGATATGAGCGACGTGATGTGGGCCATGACCACGCGCTTCCAGGCCGACGTGGACCTCATCACCATCCCCGGTTGCCACTGCCACGTGCTCGATCCGTCCAACGACCCCGCGTTCGATCCTTCGATCCGCGAGCACGGTATCGCCTGCAAGGCCATCTTCGACTGCACGGTTCCGTTTAACCTCAAGAAGAACTTCATCCGCTCGCAGTTCATGGAGATCGATGAAGAGAAGTGGGCCGCCGAGCTCGCCTTCTAGTAAGTAGCCCTACCAAGTAGTTAAGGAGTTGTCATGCCTGAGTCTTCTGTTCGTCCCCGTCGCATTGTCGTTGGCGTGTCTGGCGCCAGCGGTGCGGCACTGGGCCTTGAATGCCTCAAATGCCTGCGCCAGGCCGGCGCTGAGTCGGCGCTTGTCGTCACGCGCGGGGGAGAGATCACCATCGAGCAGGAGCTCGGCATGACGCTCGACGAGTTTGCGTGCTATGCCGATGTGGTCTACGACAACAAGAACATTGGCGCTGCCATCGCAAGCGGCACCTATCCGGTCGACGGCATGATCGTGGCTCCCTGCTCCATGAAGACGCTCGCCGGCATCGCGAGCGGCTACAGCGAAAACCTGTTGCTGCGTGCGGCCGATGTGCAGATGAAAGAGCAGCGCCGCCTGGTGCTTATGGTGCGCGAGACGCCCTTCAGTGCGATCCATGTCGACAACATGGCACGCCTGGCGCGCGTGCCGGGCGTCATGCTCATACCGCCCATGCTCACGTTTTACAACGGCCCCGCCACGCTCGATGAGGCGGTGCATCACATCGCCGCCAAGGCACTCGAGGCCGTCGGCGTGTCGTGCGCCAACTATAAGCGCTGGTCATAGGCATCTTTAGGGTAGGATACGAGTAGTGTTTGAGCCCGCTGCCCCTGTGGGCGGCGGGCTTTTCGTGTCAAAGGGTGTGTCGGGAGGACCTATGCAGACGGGTATGTATGCGATTAGCGAGATGGCGAGCTTGTTTAACGTTTCGCGCCAAACGCTCATCTACTACGACAAGATCGGTCTGTTTAAACCCGCCGTGGTTAACGAAAAAGGCTACCGTTTCTATTCGCCCACGCAGATCCCGCTCATGCGTCTGATCTGCATGCTGCGCGACTTGGGACTGGAACTCGATGAGATCGATCGCCTGACCTCGACGTTCGACATTGGAGAGATGACCGATCACCTGCGCTCGCGGGTGCAGGCGCTCGACGAGCAGATTGCCGGGCTCAAAGCCGAGCGCGCGAGCGTGCAGGAGCGGCTGAGTTTTTACGACGAGGCGGTCTATTGGCGCGAGCGCGAGGGCAAACCGGAGCTCAAGCAATTCGAGCGCCGCTACGTGGTCTTTGAGGAGTTCCCGAGCGATATCGAGCGTGGCCGCTCGATGCTGCACCCCACGCTCATGCGGGCGATTCTGCGCATGCGTGCGCTCACGGGCACACGCCCCATGCGCGGTTGGGGCGCCATGCTGCGTCGCGAGGCGCTGCATTCCGACGACCCCATCGCCGGTGCCGGTTCCTTTGCCGTGTTGCCGCGTGGTGCCGAGGAAATACTGCCGAGCGATCCTGCCGAGCTGGCGGAGATTGGCGTCGAGGTGCTGCCCGAGGGCACGTACCTGTGCATGAGTCGCTGGGGCATGCCGTACGAGCCCGAGGGTATCCGCGCCATCGTGGCCTGCATGGACAGGCACGCGCTCCAGCCCATCGGCAATGCTTTCGATTTTTGCTACCTGGACACCACGAGCTACGACGAGTCTCACCAAGAGGACTTCTGCTGTATCCAAATCCCCGTCGCCCTCAAATAACTTGCGGTGAAATAGTCCCTAAATAGCTCGAGTGGGCGTGCAAACAGGAACTATTCCACCGCAACTTCGATGCGACAAAGGAGCAGTCCCTTTATCGCATTCCGTGCGAGCTCCAGCGCCATCTGCGGGTATAAGGCTAACAAGTGTTTATTTGCGAGGCCTAAGGGGCGCCCCGTATGGATATCGATAACTTTGAATGGTGGTATAGCGAGGGCGAGGCTCCGGACGAGGAGTGGGACGAGCCCGCGCCGCGTGACGTGTCGGGCGACGAGGACGAGACCGGCAACGATGCCGTCGAGACGGATGCCGCCTCCGATGCCGCCGAGCCCCTGACTTTTGAACAGGCCTGGGCTCAGGCCGAGGCCGACGAGGCAAAGGCCGATGCCACGGCCACGCTGGGTGAGCCAGCCGACATGTCCATCTCGCCGGCAAAGACCCCGCAACCGCGCCACACCATCGACCCCGGCAGTACGGCATCTTTCAGCATTCTCGACGTGCCCGCGCAGGGTGCTCAGGCGCCTGCGCCAACGCATCGCCCCGACCTGGCTCATGAGGAAGACGCGGGTCGCCGCTCTCCGCTCGGCCCCATCCTCATTGCCTTCATGGCCGGCGTTATCGCCTGCTCGGCAATCGGCAGCATCTGGGGCCATGTCGAGCAGCAGCGCCAAGACGCCGCCAAGGTCGAGATGTCCGTCGAGCAATCGCTCAGCCGCACGCGCTCGGTGCATGTGTCAGTCGAGGTTAAGGAAGGTGCGACGTGGGATACCGCGCGCGGCGACAGCCAAATGCTCGTCCATATCGTGGGCCGCACGCTCAAGGGACAAGCAATCGACGAGTATCAATACGTCAATTCCGAAGGTGACGGCATCGAGCTCAAGCCCGGCGACTACGAGCTCACGGTCGATGAGCCGCCCGTCGCCACCGACGGCACGCGTTACCGCGCCTCAAAGCGCATGGTTCCGGTGAGTTTTAATTCACAGGCTCCCGGCACGGTCGATAGCACGCCGCAGGGCGGGTTTGACCTTTACGCTATTGCTCAATAACTGTGCCTGCCGCTCAGCCCCGCCGCCAAGAGTGGGACAATAACCCTCGACACTGTTGTTTACTTTTGGAGGAAGTAGTATGTCCACCGTCACTACCATCAAGCGCGGCGACCTCACCGCAGCCATCGATTCCATGGGCGCCCAGCTCACGAGCCTTGCCCTCAACGGCAACGAGTATCTGTGGCAGGGCGACCCGGCCTTTTGGGGCAAGCACGCGCCTATCCTGTTCCCCATCGTGGGATCGCTGCGCAACAACACGGCGACGTCTGCCGCCGGCACCTGCGAGATGGCGCGCCACGGCATCGCGCGCATTGTCGAGCACAAGATCGTCGGGGTGTCGGAGGACGGTTCGTCCGTTACCTACGAGCTCACCGACACGCCCGAGTCTCTCAAGGCGTTCCCGTTCCACTTTAAGCTCAACATGACCTATGCCCTGACCGGCGACGCCACCCTCACGCAGACCTTTGCCGTCACCAACACCGGCGACGTGGACCTGCCGTTCTCGGTGGGCGGCCACCCCGCATTCAACGTGCCCGCCCCCGGTGCCGAGGACGAGGCGTTCGAGGACTACGAGCTGGCGTTTACCGAGGCTTGGACTAACGAGGCCCCCGTCATCACGCCCGATGGCCTTATGACGTTCGAGGGTAGCTACAAGGCTCCCGACAACTCGGACGTGCTGCCCATCACGCACCGCAGCTTCGATAACGACGCCATCATGTTCACCGATACCCCGGGCTCCACGCTCACGCTGCGCGGCCGCAAGTCGGGCCACGGCGTCAAGATCGACTTTGAGGGCTTTAAGTACATTGGCGTGTGGTCTGCCGCCAACGACGCTCCGTTTGTGGCGCTCGAGCCTTGGACCGGCCACACCACCATGGACACCGAGGACGACGTCTTTGAGCACAAGGTCAACACCATCACCTTGGCTCCCGGCGCCACCGACAAGCGTACCTTTAGCGTTACCTTGCTCTAGAGGTTCCGCCGCTCGGTCGATGCTGTGCGCCGTCCAGAGCGATAA
Organism: uncultured Collinsella sp.; assembly: GCA_902495645.1. GTDB lineage: Bacteria > Actinomycetota > Coriobacteriia > Coriobacteriales > Coriobacteriaceae > Collinsella. The sequence goes on from CABUXY010000018.1 coordinate 11,401, forward strand.
TTTGTCATTCAAAAGGCAAGGCATAGACCTTCTGGTCATGCCTTGCCTTTTTCATGCCACTTGTTCGCTCTGGACGTCGCTCGCCGGCATTGCCAAAACATCGGCGTCCCCAATGACTACCGTGTGTCTATTAATTTTTCGAGCTTGTGCTGCGCTGCTGGTCGCTGGCGTATATCCTGTTAAGTCGTCAGCATACGATTCAACAGGGAAGGCATCAGATGCAACCTCGACTACAACGCGACGCGCATCCACAGCCGGTATGCAGCCGTCGCATCTTTTTGGGTGGCGCTCTCGCTGCGAGCGCTTCCGTCGTCGCCGGCGCGCTCGCCGGCTGTCAGCGTCCGTCCACGCTCAAGGTGGTTCAGCCCACGACGGGCGGCGGCCGCGACGACCTGTCCGATTCCGTGATCGGCAAGGACAAGATCCGCATTGGCATGGAGGCGGCCTACGCTCCGTACAACTGGCAGGTCTCCGAAGCCAGCGAGTACACCATTCCCATCGACAACGTGCAGGGAGCCTACGCCGATGGCTACGACGTGCAGATCGCCAAGATCGTCTGCAAGGCCCTCGGCGGCGAGCCCGTCGCCGTCAAGCAGAGCTTTTCGGGCCTTATTGACTCGCTCAACAACGGCCAGATCGACCTCATCATCGCCGGCATGAGCGCCACGCCCGAGCGTGAGGAGTCGGTCGGTTTCTCCGACCCGTACTTCATTGGCTACTTTGGCCTGTTCGTAAAAGAGGGCTCGCCCTACCAAAACGCCACCAAGCTCAGCGACTTCAGCGGTGCCACGGTGCTCGGCCAAAAGGACACCATGCTCGATACCGTCATCGACGAGATCCCGGGCGTTGTGCACAAAAACCCGGTCGATTCGGTCCCCACGGTGTTCTCGAATCTGCTGCAGGGCACGTGCGACGCCGTGACCTACAACACCGAGAACGAGAAGGGCTATATGGCTCAAAACCCGGGCATCGTTCCCATTCATTTTGCCGAAGGCGAGGGCTTTAAGCAGGAAGTCGCGGCAAACGTCGGCTGCCGCAAGGGCTCGGACAAGCTCCTTAAGCTCATCGACAAGACACTCAAGGGCGTCAGCCAGGAGGAGCGCGACCAAATGTGGGACGCGTGCCTCGACCGTCAGCCGGCATAGGGAGGCAGCATGAAAACCATCAATCGTCTGGCCTCCTTTATCAAGGCCGACCACCGTTATGTGTACCTGGGCACGAGCGTCATCGCGGCGCTCGGCCTGGCGTTTAGTCAGCGCAACCCCACACCGCTGAGCTTCTTAGCCCCCACCGGTATCTTCCAGGATTGCCTATGGGCGATTCTTTGGGCCTGGATTGTCGTGTCGGCGGCGGCGCTGGTCACCAAACTCATGCATTGGAATGACTATCGCGAAAAGTCGCCGTTCGCATCCGAGCGTTTCCGCCGCGGCGCGCGCCTGGGCAGCTATGTCGTCGTTGCTATTGCGGCGATCTTTTTCGTGGACCGCTGCGTCATGTCATTTATCGACCTGGTGCGGGTGAGCATTGTCTCGGACTCCAACCCCAGCGACTTTTTGTCGAGCCTGGTCTACATGACCTACAAGAGCGGGGACTTCTTTATCCGCGGTATCGAGATTACCATCGCGCTCGCGACCTTCGGCACCGTCATCGCATTCTTCCTGGCACTGCTCTTTGTGTTCCTGCGTATTCAGACGTTCGATCGCGTGGACAACGACCTGGTGCGCTTCTTTAAGAGTATCGGTCGCGGCTTTGCGACCATCTACTCCACCATCGTGCGCGGCACGCCCATGATGGTCCAGGGTTTGCTCATCTATTACGCGGGCTTCACCGTTTTGCGCGGCATGGGCTTCGAGACCGCCCAGGCCAACCAGATTTGGAGTACTTTCACCGCCGGCCTCGTCACCATCTCGCTCAACTCCACCGCCTACATGATGGAGGTCCTGCGCGGCGGCATCGAGTCCATCGATCCCGGCCAGGCCGAGGCGGCGCGCTCGCTGGGCCTGTCGCAGTGGCAAGCCATGCGCAAAGTCGTGTTCCCCCAGGGCATAAAAAACGCGATTCCGGCGCTCACCAACGAGCTCATCATCAACATCAAGGATTCGTCGGTGCTTTCGGTCATCGGCGTGTTCGACCTCATGTACGCCACCACCACCGTCGCCGGCGTGTACTACCGCCAGATGGAGGTCTACTGCGTGGCGCTCGTGGTCTACCTGATCCTGACGCTCGTGGCGAGCCGCTTGCTCGAGGCCTTTGGCAAAAAGCTCGGCGCCGAGGCCCCGGCAACGCTGCCCAGCTCCAACTAGGCTCAAGACGAGGAGAATCATCATGGCAGATACCGCCACTACCGGCACCGCGGCCGCCGCACAGACCAATGAGCCGCTCATCCGCGTCGAGGGCCTGCGTAAGAGCTTCGGCTCGCTCGAGGTACTCAAGGGCATCGACCTGTCCGTCAAATCAGGCGAGGTCGTCACCATTATCGGCGCCTCGGGTTCGGGCAAGTCGACCTTCCTGCGCTGCCTCAACCTGCTCGAGACCCCGGACGCGGGCCACATCTGGTTCCACGGCCAGGACCTCACGGCCGAGCGCTGCAACATCAACAAGCTGCGTGAGGACATCGGTATGGTGTTCCAGGGCTTTAACCTGTTCAACAACATGGATGTGCTCGACAACTGCACGCTCGCGCCCGTCACGCTCAAAAAGATGAGCAAGGCCGAAGCCGAGAAGGTCGCGATGGAGCATCTGACGAGCGTGGGACTCGAAAAGTTCGCGCACGCCGCCGTGGGCCGCCTGTCCGGTGGTCAAAAACAGCGCGTGGCCATCGCTCGTGCCCTGTGCATGAATCCGCAGATCATGCTGTTCGACGAGCCGACCTCCGCGCTCGACCCCGAGATTGTGGGAGAGGTACTCGAGGTCATGCGCAAGCTCGCTGCCGACGGCATGACCATGGTCGTCGTCACGCACGAGATGGCCTTTGCCCGAACCGTGTCCGACCGCGTGGTCTTTATGGACAAGGGCGTGGTGCTCGAGGACGCCGCGCCGGCCGAGCTCTTCGGCAACCCCAAACACCAGCGCACTCGTGAGTTCCTCTCGCGTTATCTCGAGGACAAATAACCGACCGCAAACGCTTACGTGGCAGGGCCGCTCCGGTGGGGCGGCCCTCGTCATCACAATCGAAAGGATGTCATGGCCGAGGTTTGGCGCTTCTTTGTGCATGAGAATGATTTTGCCGATTTGGACGAAGCTGGCGCGTGCGAGCGCCTGGGCCGCGTGCTGTCGTTTCCGACCATCTCGAGCATGGATGCCGAGGCGGTGAACTGGCAGCCGTTCGACGACCTGCGCGCCTATATGCAGCAGGCCTGGCCGCGCGTGTTTGCGGCGGGCGAGGTCGAGCTTATCGACCATTCGCTATTGGTGACGCTTAGCGGTTCCGACCCCGCCCTCAAACCCGTCATGCTCATGGGCCACATGGACGTGGTCCCCGTGGTGCCCGGCACCGAGGCCGACTGGACGCATGCCCCCTTTAGTGGTCACGTGGACGACACCTACATTTGGGGTCGCGGCGCGATCGACATGAAGGACCAGGTCGCAGGTATTCTCGAGGCGGTTGAGTATGCGTTGGCGCACGGCTGGCAGCACGAGCGGACGCTGCTGCTCGCTTTTGGCCAGGACGAGGAAACCACGCAGTGCGGCGCGGGGGCGATCGGCCGCGTGCTCGAGGAGCGCGGCATTGAGCTTGAGTACCTGATCGACGAGGGCGACTACCGTATTGTTTCGGCTGCCGAGTACGGCGCGGGCGAGGGCTGGCTTATGCATGCCGACCTTGCCGAGAAGGGCTATGCCGATATCGTGCTCAAGACGAAGAGTGAAGGCGGGCATTCGTCCAACCCCTACGGCGGCACATCGCTCGAGGTGCTGAGCCGCGCCATCGCCGCAATCTGCGATATCGAGTGGCCGACGCGCGTGACCGATCTACTTGCCGCACAGCTCGTCGAGCTGGGGCTCTACACGGCGGATGAGATTGCCGCCAACGGGGACGTCATTGTCCGCGACTGCCTCGCCAGCAAGAAGCTCTATCCGCTCGTGACCACCACCTGCGCGCCTACGCAGATCGAGGGCGGCAGCACCGGCGCTAACGTGATGCCGCAGGATATGTGGGCCAATATCAACTTCCGCATGCTCGAGGGCACGGGCGTGGCCGATGTCGTTACCCGCTGCCGCGAGGTGGTTGCCGCGGCGGGCCTTGCCGGTCGTGTCGAAGTGGAGCTGGGCCCCGGCAGCTCCGAACCCTCGCCGTCCCCGCGCATCGGTGGTCCCGGCCTCGAGGCGGTTCGCTCCATTGCCGCCCGCTATTTCCGTGATCCAAAGGGGACGGAGGAAAACGGATCATTCGAGCCAGTGACAATTGTGCCCTCGACCGTGATCGGTGCGACCGATGCTGCCAACTACCAGCGCATTTGCCCTGAGTGCATTCGCTTCTCGGCCTTTGTGGTTGATGACGACGAGTGTGATCGCGGCGTCCACGGCACCAACGAGCGCATCACCCGCCGCGCCTACCTCCAGGGTATCCGCTTCCTCGTCGCTCTACTCCAAACGCTCTAGCCAAAAAGCAAGCCCTTGGTGCAATGGGGCCAGGTTTGTTTGCGCCAATCAATCCGTGCGGGTTATATGCAGGTTTGTCTGCGCACGCTATCATGTATGGGTTAGACCGCAACTATGTACCCCACACGCGAAGGGATGCGCATGTATCTGAAGATCGACATGTTCTAGCCGGGCTTACCCCCGCAGTGGCGCCGCGCGCCCCATCAACTCTGCCGATTTTCACCTTCACGCATATAAAGGAGTCCCGCCATGCGCGACAAGCTCGAAAAGATCATCAAGGCCTACGAGGAGCTCGAGAAGAAGCTGTCCGACCCGGCCGTCGCCTCCGACATCAAGGAGTTCACGCGTCTCAACAAGGAGTACGCGCACCAGTCCGACCTCATTGCTGCCTCGCGCGAGTACATCGGCGCGCTCGACGACATCGAGGCTGCCAAGGAAATGCTCCACGATACTACCGATGCCGATGAGAAGGAGATGCTCCAGATGGACATCTCCGAAAACGAGGCCAAGCTTCCCCAGCTCGAGGAAGATATCAAGTACATGCTCATCCCGAGCGACCCCAACGACGACAAGAACACCATCGTCGAGATCCGCTCCGCCGCCGGTGGCGACGAGGCGGCCATCTTCGCCGGCGACCTGTACAAGATGTACCAGCGCTTTTGCGAGTCGCGCGGCTGGAAGACCACCGTGCTCGATTCCAGCCCCAGCGAGGCCGGCGGCTTTAAGTCCATCGAGTTCAAGGTCGAGGGCGACCGCGTCTACTCCGTCATGAAGTTCGAGTCCGGCGTGCACCGCGTCCAGCGCGTCCCCAAGACCGAGTCCCAGGGCCGCATCCAGACCTCCACGGCAACCGTCGCCGTGCTTCCTGAAGCCGAGGAGATTGACGTCCAGATCAACCAGTCCGACCTGCGCATCGACACTTACTGCGCTTCGGGCCCTGGCGGTCAGTGCGTTAACACCACCTACTCCGCCGTGCGCATCACCCACCTGCCCACCAACACCGTGGTGCAGTCGCAGGAGCAGCGCTCCCAGATCCAGAACCGCGAGGTCTGCATGCAGATGCTGCGCGCCCGTCTGTACGAGATGGAGCTCGAGAAGCAGCAGGCAGAGCTTGGTGCCGAGCGCCAAAGCCAGATCGGCCACGGTAACCGTTCCGAGAAGATCCGTACCTACAACCAGCCCCAGGACCGCGTGACCGATCACCGTATCGGCTTCAACTCCACCTACAACGGCGTCCTTCTGGGCGATCAGCTCGGCACCGTGATCGAGGCGCTCGCCGCCGCCGAGCGTGCCGAGAAGCTGGCACAAGCAGTTTAAGTTACGGCGTTTTACCAAACGCCGTAACGGCTCGACGCTGCAAACGCCCCTAAGCGGCAATCTGACGTTCAATCGTCGGTCGCGTACCGAAGTACGCTTCCCTCCTCTTTCACGTCACCTTGCTCGCTTAGGGGCGTTTTCGCTGACTTATGCTCAACCTGCGGCGCCTTAGAGGTAGTAATTGGGGACGTTCTTAAATGACTAGCCAACTTGTTCGCTCTGGACGTCGCTCGCTGTCCGTCCTCTGCCTGCGGCGTTCTCTTGGGTAGTCATTGGGGACGTTCTTAAATGACTAGGTTGGGTAAATTACTTTTCGAGTTTATTTAATCTGCTTTGTTAGAAATTAAGCTGTCTACCTGCTCAAAGCAATTAACGACATGCATCTGCTATCGAAAATATTGCTCGAAAAATCGTCCAAGAAGTCGCGGGGTGATTTTTGACGCGTCGCGCGTCAAGCGATGTGGCAAGCGTTTGGTTAGATATTGGTCAGTTTTGGGGCAACCTTGCCAAAAGCTTGACGAATGCAAATCTAGACGTCGGCGAATGAACACTTTGAGCGAGCCCGGTGCAAAATTCTGGGCTGATTCTCGATAATCGCCTCCAATCGTCCCTTGCCAAGCGCTGGCCTCGCGTACAATCTGCTCCGACATTCGCGCGCCGCCCGGCGCTTAAGAGGGGAGGACCCCATGGCAAACGAGATCTGGACCATCAAGCGTTGTCTCGAGTGGACCAAGGAGTACCTGGCCGAGCGCGGCGAGGAACACCCCCGTCTTTCTGCCGAATGGCTGCTGTGCGCAGCCACGGGTCTGGCACGCATCGACTTATATATGCGCATGGACGAGACGCTCGATGCGGCGCAGCTCGAGACCATGCATGCGGCGGTCGTCCGCCGCGCCAAGGGCGAGCCGCTGCAGTACATCACCGGCAGCACGCAGTTCCGCATGATCGATGTCGCATGCGCCCCCGGTGTGCTCATTCCGCGTCCCGAGACCGAGATGCTCGTCGAGGAAGTCCTCAATTATCTGGATGCCGAGGTGCTGAGCCCCGAGGCTGCCGCCCGTCAGCGCGTTGAGCTGCCCTGGAACGATGAAGTCGAGCAAGCGCGCAAAGCCGAAGTCGCATTGGCCGACGAGCGAGCGACGGCCGAGCGCCGTGCTGCCAACCTCACGGCTGCCGACGAGGCGGCGTTGGGTAGCGATGTGTTGGGCAGTCGTGCCTATGCCGAAGAACTGGCCGATCGCGAGGCCGAGGAAGCCGCTGCGCAGGCAGCAGAAGCCGAAGCCGCGGAAGTCGCCGAGCCCGAGCTCGACGAATACGGCATCGCCATCGAGGGTGCCGACCAGGAGACGGCTTCAGCTCAGGATGCCGCTGCGCCTGCCCCAGCCGAGCCCCGCACTGCCCGCGTTCTCGAGGTCGGTTGCGGCACGGGCTGCATCTCGCTCTCTCTTGCCTGGGAGCGCCGCAGCCATGTCACCTGCACCGCTACCGATATCGAGCCGCGCGCCATCGAGCTGGCCACCAAAAACCGCGACGCGCTCGGGCTTACGTCCGATGAGGTCGCCTTCAGCCTCACAAACCTGGTGAGCTCTATCCCCCGCGAGGAATGGGGCACCTTCGACGTGCTCGTCTCCAACCCGCCTTACATTCCGACCGACGTTATGCGCTCGTTGCCGCACGAGGTCAAGGACTTCGAGCCCGATTTAGCGCTCGAGGGCGGTGCCGACGGCCTCGATATCTTCCGCCGCCTGCTCAATGCGGCGCCTTACATGCTGCGCGCCGGCGGCCTGTTTGCCTGCGAGCTCTACGAGGGTGCCCTCGACGCCGCCGCCGAGCTCTGCCGCCAGGCGGGTCTCTCGGACGTGCGCATCGTCCGCGACCTCACCGATCGTCCCCGCATCGTTCGAGCCATCGTCACCGAGCCCAAACAGCGCCAGTAATATTTATTAACTGGTTAGCAAAAATTATAAAATAGTTTATAATTAGGACGGCTGAAAGAGGTCGGCCCATGCAACCTCCTACCTTTCGGGAAATCATTGCCCTACTCAAGCACGATGGATTCGTGAAGGTCGCGCAAGTCGGTAGTCATGCTAAGTATGTTTCTGGTGACCGTGCTGTCACCGTGAACGGCTCTGGTGGTGATCGACCAAAGAAGGGCACGTGGGCAAGTATTCGTCGCCAAGCTGGATGGTAGTTGGAGGCAAAATGAGGCAGCGATTTACCTATGACTGCGTTCTCATAAAAGAAGACGACGGTTACTGCGCTAGCTTCCCGCAGATTCCCGGCGCCTTTGCCGATGGCGACACGCGCGAAGAAGCGATTGCCCATGCCACCGAGGCACTGATGGCGTTTTTGGCCGACGACCTCAACAACGGTTTGACTCCAGCAGGGTACGAACGCTCGGCCGAGGTCGTGGCCCTTTCAGTCGAAATCGACCACGAGGACGCTCGGGAAGCGGCGTGCCGAACATTTAAAGACGCGGCACTGGACCTCAAAGTCTCCGCTCCGCGGATTACCGCGCTGATCAAAGCCGGAAAGCTCGATGTTGAACTCGTCGACGGCCGTCGGATGATAACGATAGACAGCATCGAGCGTTACGCCGCTCAAGAACGTCACGCCGGAAGACCAAAGAAGTTTGTCGCAGTCCAATAACCCCCTCACTTTCACCGACTACTAGAGCCGCTCACCAAACCAACATGCGCTGTGGACAAATGGATTAAACGTTTCGTGCGAGAATGCCCCTCAGTAAACAAACTTTCACCAGAGCGTAAGGGGCTGGCATACGCATGCAGACGGTCTATCGGGTATTCGAGGGAGCGCGTGAGCCGCATCGGCTCGCCGTCGAGCGTACGGCCGAGGTACTCAGCTGTGGTGGCTTGGCCCTGATCCCGACCGAGACCGTCTATGGTGTCGCTGTGGCAGTCAGCGCTTTCTCGGACGCCTTGCCCCAAGATACAAGCGAATCTCTGCCGTGGCCGCGCGATCCGCAGGTTGCCGTCAATGGCGCCGCGGTGCCCGCACTCGGTACCGGCTACCGTCGCATCTTTACCCTCAAGCAGCGCGAGCTCACCCAAACGGTCGCCTGGCTGGTCGATGATGCCGAGGCACTCGACCGCTATGGCGTGGATATCCCTAATGAGGCCCGCGTACTCGCGCGACGATGCTGGCCGGGCGCCCTGACTATCGTGGTCAAGGCAGCCCCCTGCGTGCCGACCTTTATGCGCGCTGCCGACGACACGGTGGCCCTTCGCGCGTCGGCCTCTCCCGTGGTCCAAGCGCTCATCCGCGCGTGCGGCAGTCCGCTTGCCTGCACCAGCGCCAACACGCACGGCGCGCCCGCGCCGGCAAGCTTTGCCGACGTTGAGGACCGCATTCTGGAGGGGGTCGATGTGGCCGTCGACGCGGGCGAGACCCCGTGCCGCGACGCTTCGACCATCGTGGCGTTTAAGCATGGCGAGCTCCGGATCCTGCGCCAAGGCGCACTTCCCGCATCAGAGATCGAGCGGGTCCTGTCCGACCCGATGCAATAGAAAGGTGTAAGCGATGTCGTTGAATCTAGGTAGCCTGGGTATGGAAGACGCCTCGTTTAGCTTTGGCGGTTCCTACATCATGGCGCTCGACTGCGGCACCACCTCGGTACTCGCGACCATCGTCGACGAGTACGGCTGCATCGTCGCCCAGGCGCGTCGTAGCGTCAAAACCAGCTTCCCGTGCCCCGGCTGGGTGGAGCAGGATCCCACGGAGGTGCTTGCCAGCCAGATCGGCGTGATGATGGAGGTCCAGTTTAAGAGCGGCATCCATTCCGATCGCATCGCCGCCATCGGTATCTCCAACCAGCGCGAGACCACGGTGGTGTGGGACCGCGTGAGTGGCCAGCCTATCTACAACGCCATCGTTTGGCAGTGTCGCCGCACCGCCTCGACAATCGATAAACTGGCCGAGCAGGGCTGCGAGGAGCTGGTGCGTTCCCGCACGGGACTTACGCTCGACCCGTATTTCTCGGCCTCCAAGGTGCAGTGGATTCTCGACAACGTTGACGGCGCGCGCGAGAGCGCGGCAGCGGGCGACCTCATGTTTGGCACCATCGATACCTGGCTCATCTATAACCTCACCGGCGGCCAAACCTTCGCCACCGACTACACCAACGCCAGCCGCACGGCGCTCTTCAATATTCATACGCTGGACTGGGACGATGACCTGCTGGCTCTCTTCGACATCCCGCGTGCCATGATGCCCGAGGTCCGTTGGAGCGCCGGTGACTACGGCCGCGTCGCGAGCGACATCATGACCAACATGCCGCCCATCATGGGTGTGGCGGGCGACCAGCAGGCATCGCTGTTCGGTCACTGCTGCTTCCATCCCGGCCAGACCAAAAACACCTATGGCACGGGCTGCTTTATGCTCATGAACACCGGCGACGAGATCGTCGAATCCAAGAATGGCCTGGTCTCCACCATCGGTATCGCTGCGAACGGCAAGGTCAGCTATGCGCTCGAGGGCTCTATTTTTGCCGCCGGCTCAACGATGAACTGGCTGCGCGACAACATGGGCGTTATCTCCAACGTATCCGAATCGGCACAGCTCGCCTCCTCGATCGGCGATAACGAGGGATGCTACTTTGTCCCCGCTTTTGCGGGCTTGGGTGCTCCTTGGTGGGACGCGCACGCCCGCGGCATCGTATGCGGTCTGACCGGCGCCTCGAGTCGCGCGACCATCGTGCGTGCCGCTTGCGAGTCCATGGCCTATCAGAGCTATGACGTGCTGCGTGCCATGGAGCAGGACGTGGGTCTTTCGATCGAGCGCCTGTCCGTCGATGGCGGCGCCTCGCGCAACGAGTTCATCATGCAGTTCCAGGCAGACTTGCTGGATATCCCCGTGCTGCAATGTGAGTCGGTGGAGACCACGGCAATCGGTGCCGCGTACTTGGCGGGTCTTGCGGTTGGGTATTGGGAGGATCTGGAGGAGCTGGAGCAAAACGCCCAGATCGTTAAGACGTTCCACCCCCATATGTCCGTTGAGCGTCGCGAGCACAACCTGGACGGTTGGCACGATGCGGTCAGGCGTTCGCTCAGCACCGCTCAATAGGGCTGCGACGGGGCGCTCGATACAACAAACCGCTAAACTTATGCACGGCGCGTGGCAACAGCACCGCGGCGTGCCTTGTCAGCAAGGCCATCTTCCGGCCGCAACGAAAGGGGTAAGACCCATGACCGTTACCTACGATACGTCTCGCGTGACGCTTGTCGATCATCCGCTCGTCCAGCATAAGCTGTCGATCCTGCGCGACAAGAGCACCGGCACCAACCAGTTCCGCCAGCTCGTACGCGAGCTCGCGCTCTTTGACGGCTACGAGGCCATGCGCGACCTGCCCATGGAGGATGTCGAAGTCGAAACCCCCATCACGACCGCCACGTTCAAGCAGCTTGCCGGCAAGAAGCTCGCCATCGTCCCCATTCTGCGCGCGGGCCTTGGCATGGTCGACGGCATCCTCGACCTGGTGCCCTCTGCCCGCGTGGGCCACATTGGCATGGAGCGCGACGAGGTCACCCACGAGCCGCATGAGTATTACTGCAAGATGCCCAGGGATATCGACCAGCGTATCTGCCTGGTCGTCGATCCCATGCTCGCCACGGGCGGTTCTGCCGAGATGGCTATCAGCTATCTGCGCGAGCGCGGTGTCAAGGACATCCGCATGCTGTGCATCGTCGCGGCCCCCGAGGGTCTCAAGTCGCTGACCGAGAAAGACCCCGACGTGCATATCTATACCTGCGCCATTGACGACCACCTCAACGAGGCCGCCTACATCGTCCCCGGCCTGGGCGATGCCGGCGACCGCATCTACGGCACGCTGTAGTTTCTGGGCCAAACCGGCTAACGTCGAAAATACGAAGAAACGGTGCGCGCGGACAAATAAAAGGCGACCGCGCTCACCCCTGTTAACGGACGTTTTGCCCTGCAGGGTTCGCGAAAAAACGTATTACCGTACCTGCGGCATAAAGAAGGTCTTAAGAAAACGAACAGGTGCGTATTAACCGATGCTTTTTCGGTTGTACTTTAGCGATTGGCTCGTACAATAGTCACCAATGTTTGGCGGGAACTGTTCTGTGAAGCGTTAAAAAGGAAAGTGAGGACGCCAGTGTTTCAGGTAGCCGATCTGCTCGCTATCGTTGCAGGCGCCATCGCGGGCGCAATCGCCTTTCTTCCCTTTGTCTTTACGCTCAAGCCGGTTCTTGACGATAAGCAGAATGCGGACATGCTCAAGGGCATGATGAGTCTGGCGGTCTCGGCAATCGCCCTGCTCGTCTTTACCTTGGTTGTGTTTGCGTTGTTCGGAGAGGCATTTCGCATGTTCCTTCTGGGCGAGGCGATCGGCTTCGTGGCCTTTATGGCCGCCTGCACGGTTCGTGTCGCCAAGGCGCTGCGAGATCCTCATGAGGTCGAAAGGTAAGTCGTGGAAATTTTTGAAAAGCTGCCTGATGAGATTAATCATCTGGTCAGCGAGTTCAGCTCCACCCCCGTCGTGGGCGATCTAAGCTGCGGCATCACGCAGTACTCGTTTTGGCTGATCGTCTCCACGATCGTGCTCCTGATCGTCCTGGCCGTGTTCAAGAAGAAGCAGACCCTGGTTCCCAAGGGCTTCTTCGTCAACGGTTTCGAGTACATCATCGAGTACGTCGAGAACGATATCGGCAAGGGCGTTGTGGGTGAGAACTGGAAGAAGCACTTCCCGTTCCTGTGCTCGCTTTTCCTGTTCATCCTGATCAATAACATGATCGGCCTGATCCCGGGAATGAAGCCCGGCACCGGCGCAATCGGCTCCACCGCCGCGCTCGCCATCTTCGCCTTCGTGTACTTCATCTACTACGGATGCAAGGCTCACGGCGTGATCGGCTACATCAAGAGCCTCGCCCCGCAGGGCGTGAGCTTCCCGATGAACGTGCTTGTGTGGGTCGTCGAGCTTTTCTCGACCTTCCTGCGCCTCATCACGCTCGCCGTCCGTCTGTTCTGCAACATGTTCGCAGGACACGTGGTCATGGGCTCGTTCGCCATCATGGCGAGCATGTTCATGCAGCCGCTGCTTCAGCAGGTTTCCGCGGCCCACGCCGTCGGCGCCCTGCCTTCGCTGGCCTGGCTTGCCATCCTCATCCTGATTTATACGATCGAGCTTGTGGTCGGCGCCATCCAGGCTTACGTCTTCACGGTCCTTACCGCCGTGTATGTCTCCGAGGCAGAGGAGGTTGCGGAGGAGGAGTAGTCTTCCGTTCGCGCCTTAAAGGTAAGGCAATTCGTTAAACCGCCGGTGCCCGTACCCATGGAGCCCGGCAGTTATAAAAAGGTTATCCTGCGTGAAATAAGACACGCACGACAAAGGAGGAATCGTGGGAGTTATCGGTTACGGTCTCGGTGTTATCGGCGCTGGTCTTGCTATCGGCCTGTCTGCTCTGGGTGCTACGGGTGCTATGGCCCGTCAGCCTGAGGTCCAGGGCCGCGTGTTCACTGTCTTCATCATGGGCTCCGCCTTCGGCGAGGCTCTGGCTCTGATCGGCTTCGTTGTCGCGCTGATCGTTAAATAGCACGGAGCGTCAAGTATGAATCTTTCATCCCAGAAGAGCGCGATCGCACTCTCCGCGTCCGCGGCCGCGCTGCTCATGCCGGTTTCCGCGTTCGCCGAGGACGGCGCTGCCGGTGCGGACATCCTCATCCCTAAGATGGCGGAGTTCATCCCGGCGCTTATCGCCTTCCTGATTATCTGGATCGTGCTGGCCAAGGTCGCCCTGCCGGGCATCATGAAAACCATGGAGGAGCGCGGCAAGAAGATCGAGGAGAGCCTCGACGAGGCCGAGAAGACCAAGCAGGAGGCTATCGCCAAGCGCGCTGAGTCCGACTCGATCGTCACCGACGCCCGTCGTCAGGCTGCCGACATCGTTCTCGAGGCCCGTAAAGACGGCGAGTCCGAGCGCGCCCGTATCATCGAGGCTGCTCACAAGGAGGCCGAGGAGATCATCGCCAAGGCCCATACGACCGTCGAGGACGAGCGCAAGTCCATCTACGCCGGTGCCGCGAGCTCCATCGCCGACCTGTCCGTTGCCGTCGCCACCAAGATCGTGGGCGAGGCACTCGAGGACGAGGCCGAGCAGAAGAAGCTCATCGAGCGCTACATCCAGGAAGCAGGTAGCCTGAATGCCGACTAGCCGCTATCAGGACAAGGTGCTCGAGACCTACGCGCGCTCCCTTCTGGAAGCCGCTAAGGCCGAGAACCATGTGTTCGAGGACATCGAGATGATCGAGCGCCTGGCTAGCGCCAGCCCCGAGATCATCGCCGTGCTCGACACCATGTCCAAGCGCGACCAGCTCGACCTTCTTCCCAAGGTGGCAGCTGCCTTTAAGTATGTTGCCGAGGAAGACGAGGATGTAGTGGGCGTGACCGTCACCACGGCGATCCCGCTCGACGACGAGCTGCGTCAAACCATCACTAAGAAATGCGAGCAGGACTTCGGCCGCAAGGTATTCCTTATCGAGCAGGTCGACCCGTCTATCGTGGGCGGCCTGGTGCTCGAGGCCCGCGGCGAGCGTCGTGACATTTCCGTCAAGACGCAGCTGCGCGTCGCGCAGGAGACCCTCGCAAACTCTGCTAATTCGTACGGAGGTGAAGCCTAATGTCCGAAACCCTCAATGCCCAGGATATCGCCAAGAAACTGCAGGAGCAGCTCACGAGCCTCTCCGCGACGGTCGATACGCATGAGGTTTCAACGGTCGACGAGGTAGGCGACGGCATCGCGCGCGTCTCCGGCCTCAAGAGCGCCATGGCAGGCGAGCTTCTGGAGTTCAAGAGCTCCGATACAGGTGAGACCGTCTTCGGCCTTGCCCAGAACCTTGACCGTGACGAGGTCGGCGCCGTTCTGTTTGGTGCCGTCGACTCCATCAAGGAAGGCGACGAGTGCCGCACCACTGGCCGCATTATGGATATCCCCGTGAGCCGTGCCATGCTCGGCCGCGTCGTCAATCCGCTCGGCCAGCCTATCGACGGCCTGGATGACATCGTCGCCACGCATCGTCGCCCCATCGAGTTCAAGGCCCCCGGCGTCATCGACCGTACCCCGGTGTGCGAGCCGGTTCAGACCGGTCTGTTGGCCATCGACTCCATGGTGCCTATCGGCCGTGGTCAGCGTGAGCTCATCATCGGCGACCGTAAGACCGGTAAGACCGCTATTGCCATCGACGCTATCCTCAATCAGCGCGGCAAGGGCATGGTCTGCATCTATGTCGCCATCGGCCAGAAGGCCTCCACGGTTGCTAACATCCGCGAGACCCTCGCTCAGCACGGTGCGCTCGACTACACCATCATCGTTTCGGCCACCGCTGCCGATTCCGCCCCTATGCAGTACATCGCGCCTATGGCCGGTGCCGCTATCGGCGAGTTCTTCATGTACAACGGCGAGGACGGTAAGCCCGCCAGCGAGACCAACCCCGGCGGCCACGTGCTCGTCATCTACGACGACCTGTCCAAGCAGGCTGTGGCATACCGTCAGATGTCGTTGACGCTGCATCGTCCGCCCGGACGCGAGGCCTATCCTGGCGACATCTTCTACCTGCACTCTCGTCTGCTCGAGCGTGCCGTCAAGATGTCCAAGAAGAACGGTTACGGCTCCATGACGGCCCTGCCGATCATCGAGACCCAGGACGGCGACGTCTCGGCCTACATTCCGACCAACGTCATTTCCATTACCGATGGTCAGATCTACCTGCAGTCCGAGCTCTTCTTCCAGGGCCAGCGCCCGGCAGTCGACGTGGGTATCTCCGTGTCCCGCGTCGGTGGCGACGCACAGACCAAGGCCATGAAGCAGGTTGCCGGCAATCTTCGTCTTGACCTCGCTTCGTACCAGGAGCTCGCCGGCTTTACGCAGTTCGGCTCCGACCTCGACGAGGCCACGCAAAAGCAGCTGACCCATGGTGCCCGCATGACTGAGCTCCTTAAGCAGCCGCGCTACAAGCCGTTTGAGGTTGGCGAGCAGATTGCAGTTCTGTTTGCAGGCAACGAGGGCTTCCTGGACGACCTGGAGATCGCCGACGTGCTGCCTTTCCGCGCTGAGCTTATCGAGTACCTGGACAACGGCTTTGGCTCGCTGCTCGATAAGGTTCGCGCCAAGAAGATCGACGATGACACCAAGACCGAGCTCTTGCGTGTCATCGGTGACTTCAAGCAGCAGTTCATGGCCAAGCACCATGCCGATACGACTGGATCAGAGGAGAACTAAGCCCTATGGCCAACCTTCGCGACATTAAGAAGCGAATCTCCTCGGTTACCACGACCAAGCAGATCACGCGCACGATGGAGATGGTCTCTACGGCCAAGATCCGTCGTGCCCTCGATCGCTCCAAGCAGGCCGAGCCCTATAAGGAGGCGCTGACCGACGTCATGTTGACGGTCGCCGGCGACGCCTCCTGCTCGGGCACCGATCCCATGCTACAGAAGCATGAGAGCGTCAAGCATGGCCTGATTGTCGTTATTGCCTCGGACCGCGGCCTTGCCGGCGGTTTCAATACGACGGTGGAGCGCACGGCCGAAAAGCTCGCCGCTTCTTGGGCGAACGATGGCATCGAGTGCGAGATCATTGCGTGTGGACGTAAGCCGGCCACGTATTTCCGCGACCGCGCAAACGTCGTCATGCACTTTGAGGGCAATTCTTCCGAGCCCGATTTTAATCAGGCTCGCATGATTTCCTCTCATATCTGCGATGCGTATCGTGCCGGCGAGCTTGACCGCGTCGAGCTTGTCTACCACCACGCCAAGAACCGCGTGGATCAGGAGCTTCGCGTCGAGCACTTGCTGCCGCTCGATCCCGAGATGATCGCTATGGCCCACGGTCCGCGTAAGAACGAGACCGACGCCCCTAAGCGCATCTCGTCCACGTTCGAGTTCGTGCCCTCTCCCGAGCATGTTCTCGGCAAGCTTGTACCGTCGTATATCCTGACGGTCATCTACCAGGCCCTGATCGATTCGGCGGCCGCCGAGCAGGGTGCACGCCGCAAGGCCATGCACTCCGCGACGGAAAACGCCACCGCGATCATCTCGACCCTTACCCGCACGTATAGTCGCGTGCGTCAGGCTTCGATCACGACCGAGATTAACGAGATCGTCGGCGGAGCCTCAGCATTGGAGGAACAGTAATGGCTAATAACACCGTACAGCTTGCGGTCGAGGAAGCCACCAAGAAGACGACTGCCGGTGATGGTCGCATCGTGCGTATCATCGGCCCTGTCGTCGACGTCAAGTTTGACGGTGCGGTGCCCCCGATCTACAACGCGCTCACGGTCGAGGCCGAGACCCCGATCGGTCATCTGAGCACGATCCTCGAGGTCGAGAGCCAGCTTCCGGGCGGCGTCGTCCGCACGGTCGCCATGTCCTCGACCGACGGCCTGCAGCGCGGCCTCATCGCCACCGATACCGGTGAGCCCATGAAGATGCCCGTTGGCCCCAAGACGCTCGGCCGTATTTGGAACGTTATGGGCAAGCCCGTCGACGGCAAGCCCATGCCCGAGGTGGAGGAGTTCTACCCCATCCACCATGCAGCGCCCCGTTTCGACGAGCTCACCACCAAGACCGAGATCTTCGAGACCGGCATCAAGGCCGTCGACCTGCTCGAGCCCTACATCCGTGGCGGCAAGACGGGTCTGTTCGGCGGCGCCGGCGTCGGCAAGACCGTTCTGATTCAGGAGCTCATCAACAACCTCGCCCAGGAGCACGGCGGCACCTCGGTGTTCACCGGTGTCGGCGAGCGCACCCGTGAGGGTACCGACCTTTATCTCGAGATGAGCGAGTCTGGCGTTATCGACAAGACCTGCTTGGTCTATGGTCAGATGAACGAGCCGCCCGGAGCGCGCCTGCGCATCGGTCTGGCCGGCCTTACCACCGCTGAGTACTTCCGCGATCGCGGCCAGGACGTTCTGCTGTTCATCGACAACATTTTCCGCTTCTCCCAGGCAGGTTCCGAGGTTTCCGCACTGCTGGGCCGTATGCCGTCCGCCGTTGGTTACCAGCCCACGCTGGCAACCGAGATGGGCGACCTCCAGGAGCGCATTACCTCGACCAAGACGGGCTCCATTACCTCCGTCCAGGCTGTCTACGTCCCCGCAGACGACCTGACCGACCCGGCGCCTGCCACGACGTTTACGCACCTCGACGCCACCACGGTTCTTTCGCGTAGCATTTCGTCGCTCGGCCTGTTCCCGGCTATCGACCCGCTCGCATCTTCCTCCGACGCTCTCGATCCCTCGATCGTCGGCGAGGAGCACTACCGTGTCGCCGTCAAGGTCCAGGAGCTCCTGCAGGAGTACTCCGACCTTCAAGACATCATCGCCATTCTGGGTATGGACGAGCTGTCCGAGGAGCAGCGTCTTACGGTCAACCGTGCCCGCAAGATTCAGCAGTTCCTCTCGCAGTCCTTCCACGTCGCCGAGAAGTTCACCGGCAACCCCGGCGTCTACGTCCGCGTCGAGGATACCGTCCGCTCTTTCGCCGAGATTGTCGACGGCAAGGCCGATGACCTGCCCGAGCAGGCTTTCCGCTATGCTTCCACGATTGAGGACGTGCGCGAGCGCGCCCGCAAGATGGGGGAGAAGTAGGTTATGCGTATCCGCATCGTGTGCCCCGTGAGCCTCGCCTATGAGGGTGACGCTGCGTTTGTGTCGATTCCGTCTACGGATGGCGAGTTTGGCGTTCTGCCTGCTCACTCCAGCGAGATCTGCACGATCGACCGCGGTTACGTTCGCGTTTCCGATAAGGCCATGGGCACTGTCGACCACACGTTTGCCGTGGCCGGCGGCTATACCCAGGTTGCGGACGATGTCGTGACCGTTCTCGCCGAGCGCGCTTGCGATTTGGCGACTGTCGATGCCGACAAGGTTAAAGCTGATATTCAAGGTTTTGAAGAGAAGCTGGGTAATTTGTCGGAGGATGATGCACGCCGCGCCTACCTCTATAATGAAATCGCATGGTGTAAGCTCAAGCTTGCCCAATAGTCAAACGATTTAGCGTTCGACCATTTGCGAACACATCATGCCCGGGATGGCCCAGCCACCCCGGGCATGCTTTTTGAAAGGGTAGACCTTGGATATTATCCGCGTTGAGGGTGGCCACGCCATCGGAGGCTCCGTGCCCGTCTCGGGTGCCAAGAACTCCGCGCTCAAACTCATGGCGGCAACGCTTCTGGCGCCGGGCAAGACGACGCTGCAGAACGTGCCCGATATTTCCGATGTCCACGTGATGGGCAAGGTGCTCAAGGGCATGGGCGCCACGATTGAAGTTCTCGATGAGCACACGCTCGAAATCGATACCTCTCAGGTTGATTCCTGGGAGGCTCCCTACGAGCTTGTCGCCAAGATGCGCGCCTCTACGGCCGTGATGGGCCCCCTGCTGGGTCGTTTCCATCGCGCCAAGATCGCCATGCCGGGCGGCTGCAACCTGGGTGCTCGCAAGATCGATATGCATATCTTGGGTCTCGAGGCTCTGGGCGTCGAGTTCGACACCGCCCACGGCTACATCAACGCCAGTGCTCCCCAGGGTCTGCACGGCACCACCGTCACGCTCGAATTCGCGAGCGTGGGCGCCACCGAGAACCTCATCATGGCTGCCGTGCGCGCACAGGGCACCACGGTTATCGACAACGCTGCCCGCGAGCCCGAGATCGTCGACCTTGCCAACATGCTCAACGAGATGGGTGCCAAGATCGTCGGCGCAGGCACGCCCGTCGTGACCATCGAGGGCGTGGAGGAGCTGCATCCCGTTACCCATTGCGTGGTGGGTGACCGCATCGAGGCCGGCACCTTTATCGTCGCCGGCGCCCTCATGGCCGATGAGCGCGGCGTCGATGTTACGGGCTTCTGCCCCATCCACCTGGGAATGGTGCTCAAAAAGATGGAACTTATGGGCATCGAGTGCGAGCGTATCGAGAACGGCGTCCACGTCAATCGCGTCGAGCGCATCAGGCCGGTCGATATCCAGACGCTTCCGTTCCCGGGTTTCCCGACCGACATGCAGGCGCAGATCATGGTGCTTTCGGCCCTTGCCGACGGAAGCTCCGTAATTACCGAGAACATCTTCGAGAACCGCTTCATGTTCGCCTCCGAGCTCGTGCGTATGGGTGCCGATATTCGTATCGAGAGCCATCACGCCATGATTCACGGCGTCAAGGGCTTCTCGGGCGCACAGGTCACCTCACCCGACCTGCGTGGCGGCGCGGCGCTTGTGGTTGCCGGTCTTATCGCCGATGGCGTTACCGAGGTCTCGGCCATCCATCACATCAAACGTGGCTACGAGCAGTTTGTCGAAAAGCTGCAGGCGCTTGGCGCGCATGTCGAACATGCCACCGTTCCCGATCCCGTCATCTACTAATGCAGGTTGCCTATGTTTAACAAGAAACCCCTAGCGGATAACACCCGAAGACCCTCGACTGGTGCGCAGGCCAAGATCTACAGCCGCGACAATGTCGCACGCTATTCCGAGCGCGCCCGTCAGCGCCGTCGCGGCCGCACGGTTCGCCGCGTAGCTCTCATCGCCGTACTCGGCGTGCTGCTGAGCGCTACGACTGCTGCGGGTCTGTGGTTTGCCACTATCATGGGCAAGCTTGGCGACTCCAATGTCATTACCAACAACCTGCGCCAGATTCTGGTCGATACCAATGAGGCAAAAGATCCGTTCTACGTGTTGCTTCTTGGTACCGACGGTCGTCCGGGCGAGGATACGTATCGTGCCGACTCGATTATCCTGGCACGCATCGACCCCACGCAAAAGCAGGCGACGCTCATTTCCGTTCCGCGCGACACCAAGGTCGTGTACAAGGGCGAGACCATGAAGATCAACGCCTGCCACACCGTTGGCGGCGCCGAGGCCATGGTCCAGGCGGTCAACGAGCTGTGCGGCGTGCAGATTTCTCACTATGCCGAGGTCAGCTTTGACGGCATGCAGTCGCTTATTGATTCGGTTGGCGGTATCGACATCAACGCGACCGACGACGTCGACGATCCCGAGCACCTGGATATTAAGATTACCGCTGGTCAGCAGCATATGGACGGCGCTACTGCCCTTACCTATGCCCGCTGCCGCTACACCTATGCCGACGGCGATTACACGCGCATGCGCCATCAGCGTCAGGTGCTTGGCGCCCTTGCCAACCAGATTCTCAATAACTTCGATGCCACGAAGATCTTTGGCCTGGTTAATTCGCTGTCCGATATGCTCGTAACCGATATGAGCGTTCAGGATATCGTGTCCACGGTCAATGCCATGCGCGGCATGGATGTCGAGGGCATCTACTCGGCCAACCTGCCCTCGTACGCCGACGACAGCACTATGATCGACGGCGTGAGCTATGTCTTTGTTTACGAAGACGAGCTTAAGGAAATGATGGCCCGCGTCGACGCCGGTGAGGATCCCAAGGGTCCCAACACCATGGGCCTTTCAGACGGCTCCAGCTCCACGATTGGTGACCTCAACAACAATACGTCCGAGGACTACGCATACGGCACCGCGACCTCGTCGGGTGGCTCGGACGATTCCGACGATTCGAGCGACGGCTCCGATTACTACGAAGAGCCCACCGGTGACGGCAACGGCTACGAAGCCAACTACTAGAGTTACGCGGGCTTACCAGCCCGCGTAACGGCTCGACGCTGCGCGCCGCCCAGAGCGACAATTTGTCATTCAAAAGGCAAGGCATGACCAGAAGGTCAATGCCCTGCCTTTTTCATGCCAACTTGTTCGCTCTGGACGTCGCTCGCTGACGTTGGCTCAACCTGCGATGCCGACTACTTTTCTTGCACCAAAAATCGCCCCGTTCTCGGTTGAGGACGGGGCGATTCGTCTTTTGGGCTTATGCAGCCAGTCTTATGCGAAACGGGCGACGAGCTCCTGCAGGACGTCGGTCATCTTGACGAGCGAGCTGACCGGGACAAACTCGTTGACGCCGTGGTAACAGTAGCCGCCTGTCGAGAGGTTGGGGCAGGGCAGGCCGCGGAACGACAGCTGTGCGCCGTCGGTGCCGCCGCGAATCGGCAGTACTTGGGGCTCAACGCCGCAGGCAAGGTAGGCTTCCTTGGCAACATCAATAAGCTCGGGATAGTCACGAACGATCTCGGCCATATTTCGATACTGCTGCTTAATCTCGACCGTTACGCGCTCCTCGCCCAGTCGCTGGTTGAGCAGTGCGGCGGCGGCATTCATCAGCTCGAGTTTCTGCTGGAACTTGGCGGCATCGTGATCACGGACGATATAGCGCGCCGTGGCATGGTCGACCGTTGCCGAGACGCCCTCAAGGTGATAGAAGCCCTCGTAGCCCTCGGTGTATTCCGGGCGCTGCTCGTAGGGGAGCAGGGCGTTGAAGTCGCAGAACAGGTTGCCCGCGTTGACCATGCGCCCCTTGGCGTCGCCGGGGTGAATGGACTGGCCCTCAAAGCGAACGGTTGCCTCGGCGGCGTTGAAGCACTCCCACTCAAGCTCGCCAACCGGACCGCCGTCGACCGTGTAAGCGTACTTGCAGCCGAAGGCCTCGATATCCAACAGCTCGGCACCGTGACCGATTTCCTCGTCCGGGCAGAAGCAAATGCCGAGCGCGGGATGGGGCAGGGAGGGATCCTGCGCGATGCGTGCGACAAGCGCCATGATTTCGGCGACACCCGCCTTGTCGTCGGCGCCCAGCAGCGTAGTTCCGTCGGTGCAGACAAGGTCCTCACCCACCAGGTTGTTGAGGGCAGGAAGTTTGGCGGTGCTCATGGACACGGGCTTGCCGTCGACGATGCCGCAAACCAGATCGCCGCCCTCGTAGTGCACGATGTGCGGCGCTACGCCGGCGCCCGGCGCGACCTCGGTGGTATCGAGGTGCGCGATCAGGCCCAGGGCGGGCTTATTCTCGGAACCGGCGCTAGCGGGAATGTGCGCGCAGACATAGGCGTTTTCGGTTACATGGGCATCGGTTGCACCCAGCTCGCGCAGTTCTTCGGCAAGCACGTTGGCAAGGTCGAACTGTACGGTGCTCGACGGCACCTGGTCGCAGTTGGCATCCTCGGACTGCGTGTTGATCTGGACATAGCGCAAAAAACGCTCGAGGACGTCGGGGTTCGTGGTGGTGTTTTCCATAAAGATCGCTCCAATCTTGGTCGTCGTGTGCAACAAGAACTCTAGCACGGTATGCCGCGGCATACCGCGACGCTTGGATGGGGTAGAATCAGCCATTGAGTGCAGAAGGGACGGATGTTCATGGATACGACAAATAGCTCGCGCGAGCTACACCTAACGGTGGCGAACGAAGACTACTTGGAGTGCATGGTTCGCATCGAAAGCGAAGATGGGGAGACCGGCGGCGTGCGGTCGGTCGATATCGCACAGCGCCTTGGCGTCTCGAAGGCATCGGTCAACAAGGCGGTTTCGGCTCTCAAGGCATCTGAACTTGTCGAACAGTCTCACTACGGCAAAGTTATCCTGACTGACCGTGGGCGCGAGGTCGGCTCGGCTATCTGGTATCGCCATCGTCTGGTCCGCACGTTTTTGGTTCAGGAGCTCGGTGTCGAATTTGAGCGAGCCGATTCCGAGGCCTGCATGATGGAGCATGCTCTATCCGAGGACACGATGAACCGCTGGCTCGCCTATCTCGAAAAGCAGGGAATCAGCGTCGAGGAATAGCGGGATATATATGGATACGAGTTATTACAACCGCTTTGGTGCCGAGGAACTTACGCGCCGCTTGTCGAGCGAGACCTTGTTGGCGCAGGGCCCCATGGGCAGTGTTCTGTTGAGTGAGTACGATGCCGCCGACATTCCACCGGCGTTTTGGAATCTGGCAGAGCCGCAGACCGTTTCTCGTATCCATCGCTTGTATGTCGCCGCCGGCGCGCAGGTGCTCATTACCAACACCTTTCAGGCATCAAGCTATGCCCTCAAGCACGACCAGATTGCGCCGTCCGTGGCGGAGGTCAATCGCGGGGCCGTCGACGATGCTCGCCAGGCGCACCCACAGCTGCTGCTGGGCTCGATGGGCCCGATTTGTATTGAGTGGTTTGCCGAGGACTCTGCCGAGTATCGTGAAATCCGAGGCATTGCGCGCGAACAAGCGCACGCCTTGCTCAATGCTGGTGTTGACGGTCTGCTGATCGAGACGGTGACGTCTATCCGTAATTTGCAGCCCATGCTTGCCGGCGCCCGAGATGCCGCCGACGGTATGCCTGTCCTGGTGAGTTTTGTCGTTGACGATAAAGGCGACCTGTTGGGCGATGGCCTCAACATCGAGGCAGCCGTTTTGTACGCCGAAAAACACGGCGCAAACTCGGTTGGTGTTAATTGCTGTTCGCTTGCGGCCGCGAACGCGGCGGTGCCCAGGATGGTTGCATCGGCGACTACTCCCGTCACGGTGCGTCCCAACGCGGGAAATCCGGTTCAGACACAGGATGGTCCCGTGTGGCATGAGGACCCCGAAGCCTTCGCTCGCGCATGCGTCGAGTGGAAGCGGGCGGGCGCCGCAATGGTAGGCAGCTGCTGCGGAACCACGGCGGTTACGACAGCCGCTATGGCAGATGCGCTCAATATATAGAACCCGAAAATGGGAGTATCGAATCACCGCCCCCGCTGGGGCGGTTTTTGTTGTCGGTGCGCACCTCGACGCTTTTGCCTAAACGGTGAACGAGCGTGCCGGCGGCTTGCCGGATGCCCGTTGCGGGTATACCTCATGCGTACCATGATCCAAACACTGCGAGGTGTCTGCGCGTGTGCGCGATAATTCACTTTGGAACTGACGGTTGGCGAGCTCGCGTCGACGGAGACTTTACTATCGACAACGTCGCTCGTGTCACTGATGCTATCGGCAGGCTATGGCAAAAGACGAATCCCGGTAAAACGGTATATGTAGGATTTGACACTCGGCCGCAAGCGCGCGAGTTCGCCGAGCTCGCGGCGGGCGTGATTGCCGCCCACGGGCTCGATGCCGTGCTCGTGTCTCGACCGGTGCCGACTCCCGCTCTTACGTGGGCGGCTGCGTATGACGGCGAGGCATGCGGCGCGCTTATGGTGACGGGCTCACATCATCCGCAGGGCTATCTATGCCTCAAGCTGCGGATGGGTGATGGCTCGACGGCCAACCAGGATGTCATCGAAGAGCTCGAGGAGACGATGGCCGCCGAGCCGCTGGGGCTTGAGGGGCAATACCGCACGGCAGATATCATTCCCGACTATATGCGAGCGGTGGCATCGTTTGTCGACGCGGATGCCATTCGCGCCGCGCATATGCGTGTGGTGGTTGACCCCATGGGCGGAGCTGCGCAGGGATATCTTGCCGACTTGCTTCGAGAGCTTGGCGTCGAAGTCCATGAGATTCACGCCGACGAGACGACCGATAGGGGAGATATCTGCCCCGACCCGGTCGAGCCGTGGGTGGATGCTTGTGAGCGCGCAGTTGTCGAAGACGGGGCGTGCGCCGGTCTGGTGACTGATGGCGACGCCGATCGTATCGGCGCGGTTGATGAGCGCGGCAGATATATACATCCACATCAGATCATGGCGCTCGTTTTGGGCGATTTGGTCCAGTATCGCAATCTGAAGGGACGCGTCGTCGTCAACCTTTCATGCTCCACGCTTGTGCGTCGCATTGCCGAGGCACTCGGCTGCCGCGTGGTCATCAAGCCCGTCGGTTTTAAATATATAGCCGCCGAGATGAAGAAGGGCGGCGTTCTCGTGGGCGGTGAAGAGGCCGGTGGTATCGGTATCGCCGCGCACATGCCCGAGCGCGACGGCATCCTTGCCTGCCTGATTTTGTGCGAGCTCATGGCCAAGACCGGCGCGCCCTTGGGCGTGCTTATCGATCAGCTCGAGGCGAGCTTTGGCAAGACGAGTTACGGACGTCGAGATTTGCGCCTTGAGGCCGAGGATGCCGAGACGTTGCGCACGCTGCTTCCCGGCGTGAATCCCAAGTCGATATGCGGCAAGGCGCCGCAGAGCGTAAGCCATATGGACGGCTTGCGTCTGGCATTTGAGGATGACACCTGGCTGCTGATCCGTCCCAGCGGGACCGAACCGGTGGTGCGCGTGTACGCCGAGGGCTTTTCGGTGGAGGAGCGCGATGAGCTGCTAGATGCCGGCTGCGCTTTGGCCAGGGGCGCATATCGGCTATAGCCAAGGGGCCACTCTATATAAAGATGTGCTCGGCAAGCGGTAGCTATCAACTGGCAAGCGTCAGTTGAGGGCACAGTTGTGTAGGAAATGTGTTCGCCCAGATTCCCGCCCCCGGGGCCCCTCCGGTCTGGCAATATATCTCCTTGCCGCGCGGCCCGGTCGAACCGGATGGACCG
>CABUXY010000019.1:0-33415 GCA_902495645.1 uncultured Collinsella sp.
AACTCCGCGGCGGCGGTGGGCCCCATGCCGTCCTCCGTCGCCAGGAGGAAGAGCTCGACCTTCTCCCTGCTGTACATGCGAACCTCCAGTCCGGACCGCTTCACGGTCCAACTTTCTGTCCGCACCCCCCTCAGGAATTCGTCAACGTGCTGAACATAGTGATGTAGCCTATGGCGGCGTTCGGGCCAAGGTAAAAATCGGGGGCACAGAACGGTGTCCTACGCCCCCGATTGAGTCGATGTGTTTAAAAGGCCGGCTTGCCTATTCGCTATCGTCCCCAGCGTTTTCGCGGTCACTGGCAAGCATTGCCGCGCCAGCGACCGTTGTCGCCACGGCGGCAGCGGCAAGCCCGGCGGCAATGCCAGAGCCGTCGCCCGTGCCGGCGAGCTTCTCGCCCGAGCCCTTGCTCTTGTTGCCCTTGCCGTTTTTGTCGGCGCCGCCTGTGTTGGAGCCCGTGCCGTTGCCGGCGCCGCCTGCACTGCCCGAGGCCGCTACGGTAAAGCTTACGGCTCCATCGCTGGCGAGTGTGTAGTTTTGTGCCGCGTCGCCCAACAGGCCTTTCGCACGCACCCAATACGTCCCCGCGGCAAATGCCTCGCCCTCGGCCATCGCCGTTCCCGGAGCGCCGTTCGCGTCGTGCACAAACTCGAGCTGGGCCGTGCAGGCATCGGTTTCGAGCTTGCCCTCGAGTGATGCCGCAATCTTGGCGCGCACGTCTTCGCCGGCCTTAAGGCCTTCGAGTCCCTCAAAATGGGGCGTCAGCGCGCGTGGATTGATATCGATGGGCACGGAGCCCCGCAGCTCCGTAACGGTCTCGTTGCCCAGGGCGTCGACATCCACGTATTCGATGGCAAACGCGCTGCCAGAAGCGGCCACGTTGAGTACGTTGCTGCTGTCGACAAGGCGGAAATGGCCCTCGCCAACGGTCTTGCCATCTTGGAGCGAGGCATCGCTCAGCGAGTCTCCATACGTCATGTGCATGCGGTCCGGGAGGCAGCATGAAACTGTTGGCTTGTGCTTCGCGTCGTAATTGCGTTGGTAGATGCTCCGGGCCAGTGCCGAATCGACAAAGTCGGACGCGATAATGCCAACGTGCTTGAGGCAATCTGACTTTGTTTTATCGCTGCCGCTGGGATTGATGTACTGGCTCTTGTACAGATGCTCGTTGACCACTCGCGCCGCGGTAAAAGGATTGCTTCCTTGTTTGTAATTCGTGCAACTAGTGTAGTTGATAGACCAGCAGCGTTCCAGGACTTGCACCTTGGCGCCATCATTGTCCTCGACGTCCACCTTGTTGCGCGTGAGATTGGTCGTCTCTCGCAGCGCCATATCGACCCAGCTAATCTTGTCGGTTCCGGTGCATTCAAAATGGTCCTGGGCGTATACCTTGGTGCAATAGGGCTCTTTGTCGCCCGCATTGCCCGTAGTCTCAAAGCCTCGCGCGTCTTGGACGAGGCACATCGACTGCCCGGAATGCGCCTTGATTTTGTCGTCCCATTGGGTGAGATCGAGGCCCCACGTGTGGCTGCTTACGCTGTTGCCGGCGAGTACAAATCGACGCAGCAGGACGATCTTTCCGCGCACCTCGTTCAGTGTGGGGATTCGGCTCGACGTGTAGAACAGATCGGGATTATCGTGCATAACCTTGGCGAAAGCCGTCGTAACGCTTTCGTCGGTAGCCTCGTCGTTGCCTCGTGACGCAAGCATGATGAGCGCTTCTGACGGGTTTTCGTTCAAAAATGTTTTGAAGTAACCGATGACATCGGAGAGATGCATAAAGCCCCCGTCTTTTTTGAGCAGGTAGCATCTTCCATGGTCGATACCGGGGTCGCCGTTCTCGTCGTTCCTTCCGAGTCGGATATCAAAATAGCGAATGCCTTCGAGCAACTGCGTCGGGATGTAATCCTGCTGGCACTTTGCTTGTGAGGATTGGGGCTCGGTGTCGTTGTCCACGCTGCAGGTGCCCGAATCATGCGTGCCCGGGATACTCAGCTCGTCGAGGTACTTGTTGTCGTCGACGTATTTCATCCAGCATGGTCCGTCGACGTAGCTGCTATACGTGGTCCAGTCGATACTTCTAACTGTGGTATTGATCTTGCCCATGTCGTAACCGACAAGTTCTAGCTCCCACGGAATGCTCTTACTCTTATGGCAGATCTTATTGTTGTCCTGGTCTTTGCCGTCCGATTCTATTGCCAGGTACTTAATGTCTTTTTTCTCGGTTTCTTTCTCGACCGTGCGGTCTCGAATGATATAGGTTCCGTTTGATTGACGTTCGAACGCAAAAGCGCGGCTGGGCTTGTTGTCATACTCGCCGCCCCATACGTGGATGACCTTTCCATCTTTGTCCGAGTCGTCGTCGACCGACCAAATGCTGTAACCCGTCTTTTTATGCTCTTCGAAATTGAGCAAGGTGCGGATAGCATACCAGTTTGTATCGTCATTCTTGGTCGTTACGTTCTCAAGGATGAGCTTGCTGGACGTGCCGTCGTTAAACAGGTGGCAGACGTTGCCGCGAACGTTGCCGTCTTGGTTGACGCTCGCGGTGCGAAAATAGCCCGCGGGGCGAAGGCGAATGACGAAATTGTCGAGGCTGTCCGACGGTGCGGGTGTGTTGTCTGCAAATGCCGTTCGCAGGGGAATGCCCGGCGCTGCGGTTTCAGGCAGGCTTGCAAGTGGTGACAACGCCGCAAGCCCTAGGCCCAGCGTAAACGCTCGGCGGCTGATGGCATGGTGTTCGGTCATATCTCCTCCGTTCGCAGGGTGCGGTTATGCACTTGTTTTGGTCACTATACTGCCCAGATGTTTAAAGACGCCGGTTTAAATTGCCTGCGCGGCGCTATAAATCGGCGGGCGGACGTGTTGGGGCACTTGTCTATTTGTGCTGTTATCACGTCTGGGATGGTTTTGGAGCCCGGCATCCTGCGTTCGTCGGCTACCGGCATAAGAATGGGGAGGGTCGGCTTACCGGCCCTCCCTGGGTACGAAGCGCTGGGATACCGTCGCTTGTTTGCACTGCGTCTGTGTTTCCCGTTGTGCTCGCCAGTCGCTTAGCGCTTGATCTCGATATCGTCGAGCTTAACGTCCATGGCCTCGGTCTTTGCCTCGGCGATGTCATCGGCAAATTCCAGAGACTTCATCATGGTTTCGACGGCATCCTTGTGCTCCTCGACATTGTCGATGCGCACGTAGACGCTGCCGCCGCCTGCTTCGGTGAAGTACTCAGTCGTCACGCCGCCCGAGTGTGTATAGGAAGCGTTGCGCCAAGTCTTGCCGTTGTACTTGACGGGGTCATTCTCGGTCCACTCAAAGCTGGCATTCCACTTTGCCTCGTAGTCGAACAGCTCGTCGGCGTTCTTGTCAGGATCGAAGACGGGGATGAAGCGGTCGCTGGCGTGTTCGCTCTCGGTGAACTTAAACTGGGCCCTGTCGGCCGTGTCGCCGGCAACGTCGGTAATCTCGACGCCCTCGGGAACCTCGACCTTAAACCAAATGAAGTCGGTCCTCATATCCACGGCTGGCTTTTCAGCTCCGCCGCCACCGCCACTTCCGGTAGCGCCGCCGCTGCCACCGCAGCCCACCAGGGCAACTGCGGCAAAGAGGCTGATGCAGAGGGTGAGAATCGCAAAGGCCTTCTTTTTCATGGTCGTGTCCTCCTCGATCTGTAACCGCCTATGGATTACCTGTCTTTACTGTACGCGCGAGCGGCTCGTTCGGGTGGGCCATGTGTCCCATTCTGGGGGCCGGATTTGCGCCGATAAGTGGCAATATGTCCGGGCGCAAAAGAGGGGAGGGCCGGCCGATCCGATCCTCCCCTGGCTGGGCGTCCGATCATTTAATGACTGCGCATGCGATGCTGCGTGCGAGCCCCTAATGCTTGATCTCGATGCTCGAAATCTCGACTTCGCGTGCCTCGGCAACTGCCTTCGCCATGTCATCGGGAAACTCGATGGAGTTGAGGAGCGCCTCGGCTTCTTTCTTATGCAGATCAAAGTTCGAGATGAGGACGTATACGCTTCCCGGCTCAACGTCGGTAAAGAGGAGGGTTGAGACGCCGCTGTTGTCCTCGTACGTTCCGACGAGCCACGTCCTGCCGTTATACTCGACGGACCCGCCATCCTTCCACTGGAACGTATCACCTTTCTTTTCTGCCTGGTCGGCGTGGGATTCCTCTGCCGTCAGCGCTTTTTTCCAAACGGGGATAAAGCGATCGGCCGAACCGTTCTCGTCTTCGGGGAAGGTGAGCTGGACCCTGTCGGCGTTCTTGCCGGCGGAGTCGCTTACGCCAACGCTCTCGGGCATCTCGATCTTAAACCAGATAAAGTCGGTCTTCTTGGCGACGGGAGCTTTTTCCTTGCCCTCGCTCTTGGATGCGCTGCTGCCCCCGCCCGATCCGCTCCCGCCGCAGCCGACAAGGGCGAGTGCGGCAAAGAGGGCGATGCACAGGGAAAGGATCGATAGGGTCTTTTTCTTCATGGTGGCGTCCTCCTTGTCTGCCGATGACATCACGGCGCCGCATGCTGTTGGGGTACTGATTGCGCTGGCGGCGGATGTCTCTGTGTACCGTGCGGCTTATGCCTCCGTTCATCGCTTGTGGCCGTTGCGCGGCCGTGCCCCAACGGGTTCCTTACTTATAGATATGCCCCAGTTTGTGCCATTCGGGAGTCTCGAAAGGTGGGCCATGTGTCCCATGTTTGCGGCGCCGACGCCTATCGTTCGTCATAGAAATCCGCGATGGCCAGGTGTGCTGACGCTCATGTGCTTATGGGCTAGACTTAGCATCATTACGTGTTTGATGCGGTTGGTCGGCAGTTGCCACCCGACCGATCTATATGACTTGAAGGTGCATACGTATGAGCCAAGAGATGATGGACAAGACCTGCCGTGGGTTTGCCGAGGCGCTGGCCGCGCGCGAGCCGGTTCCCGGCGGCGGTAGCGCGAGCGCCTTTGTGGGCGCGCTGGGCGCCTCGCTTTGCGGGATGGTCGCTCGCTACGGGGCGACCAATCCCGCGCTTAGCGATCGGGCGGACGATCTGACGCGTGCATTTGCCCAGGCAGACGAGTTGGCGCAGGAGTTGGTGGGTCTGGTCGCCGAGGATGTTCGTGCGTACGGCCAAGTGTCGGCGGCGTACGGTGTTCCGCGCGAGGATCCGACTCGACCGGCCGCGATTCAGGATGCGTTGCACGTGGCAGCCATGCCGCCGTACCGGATCATGGATGCGTGCGGTCGTGCGCTGGCGCTGCTCGAGGACATGGCGGACAAGGGTTCGCGCCAGTTGCTGTCCGACGTGGCATGCGGCGCCGTGTTCTGCCGCGCCGCCATGCAAGGCGCGAGCCTGACGCTCTTTGCCAACACCACATCTATGAAAGACCGGGCGCGCGCCGAGGAACTCGAGGCGGCGTGCGATGAACTACTAGATACGTGGCTGCCGCGCGCCGATGCACTGGCGCGCCGTGCTGCTGACGCCGCAAGGAAGAGGGGATAGCCATGGCCGAACTGCTCAAGGGTGCTCCCGTTGCCCGCGCTTTGACCGAGGAGCTTGCCGCTCGTTGCGCCGCCCTGCGCGAACAGGGCATCGTGCCGACACTGGCCATCGTTCGTGTGGGCGAGCGCGAGGACGACCTGTCCTACGAGCGCGGCGCCCTCAAGCGCTGCGAGAAGATTGGCATTGAGGCTCGCCGCGTTTTGCTTCCCGCCGATGTTTCACAGGACGAGCTGTTGGCGGCTATTAAGGACATCAATGCCGACCCCGCTGTTCACGGCTGCCTGATGTTTCGTCCGTTGCCCGCTGGGCTTGACGAGGATGCAGTTGCCGCGGCACTCGATCCCGCCAAGGACGTTGACTCCATGACGCCGGCCTCGCTGCTCTCCACGCTTTCGGGTCGCGGCGAGGGCTTTGCTCCCTGCACGGCCGAGGCCGTGCTGGCGTTGCTGGACCATTACGGCGTTGAGCTGGATGGGGCCAAGGTCGCGGTCGTCGGTCGGTCGCTGGTGATTGGCCGTCCCGTTGCCGCCATGCTTACGGCTCGCAATGCCACGGTGACGACGTGCCATACGCATACGCGCGACTTGGCTGCCGAGTGCCGTGCGGCCGATATTGTGGTTGCGGCCGTTGGACGCGCGCGCACGATTGGCGCGGATGCGGTTCGCGAGGGCCAGACGATCATCGATGTGGGCATTAATTGGGACGAGGCCGCTGGCAAGCTGGTCGGGGACGTCGATTTTGATGCTGCGGAACCGATCGTTGGCGCAATTACTCCGGTGCCGGGCGGCGTGGGGGCTGTGACCACCGCGATTCTCGCCAAGCACGTGATCGAGGCGGCGGAGCGCGCATCGAAATAGTCGTTTTTGACCACAGGGGTTGCCGGGGCGGCTGTTTCGCCCTTTTTGCGCCGAAGCGATACACTGTTGCCGTTTGATTTCTTCGCTCAAGGAGGATGCGCATGCCGTGCACAACGATTTTGGTTGGTAAGAACGCGAGCTACGACGGGTCGACGCTGGTTGCCCGCAACGAGGACTCGTCCAACGGGGTGTTTGAGCCCAAGCGCATGCGTGTTGTGCACCCCGACGAGCAGCCGCGTGTCTACACGAGCGTCTTGAGCCACCTGACCGTTGAGCTGCCCGACAATCCCATGCGTTACACAAGCGTCCCCGACGTTGTCCCAGGTCATGGCATTTGGGCCGAGGCCGGCTTCAACGAGCTTAATGTTGGCATGTCCGCGACCGAGACGCTCACCACCAACGAGCGCGTCCGCGGCGCCGATCCGCTCGTGGACTACGTGGCCGCCAAGGGCAACGAGGGCGAGGACGGCTATGTTCCGGCACAGCCCGGCGGTCTGGGCGAGGAGGATATGGTGACCCTGGTGCTGCCGTACGCCAAGTCCGCCCGCGACGGCGTGCGTGTCCTGGGCGACCAGCTCGAGCGCTACGGCACCTACGAGAACAACGGCATCGCCTTTAGCGACGTTGACGAGATCTGGTGGCTCGAGACCATCGGCGGCCACCACTGGATCGCCAAGCGCGTGCCCGA
The DNA here is from genome assembly GCA_902495645.1 of uncultured Collinsella sp. GTDB lineage: Bacteria > Actinomycetota > Coriobacteriia > Coriobacteriales > Coriobacteriaceae > Collinsella. Next base: position 7,032 of record CABUXY010000019.1, read on the forward strand.
TGACGCCTATGTGACCATGCCCAACCAGCTGGGTATCGACAGCTTTGACCTGGACGATGCCGAGGGCGCGCAAGTCGATCACATGTGCTCCGCCGACCTGCGCTCCTGGATGGCCGAGTGGCATCTGGACCTGACCCTGGGTGTTAAGGGTGACGGTCCCGCCGCGGTCTTCAACCCGCGCGATGCCTTTGGCTCGCACAGTGACAGCGACCATGTCTACAACACGCCGCGCGCTTGGTACATGCAGCGTTGCCTCAACCCCAGCGATGTGTGGGACGGTCCCGAGGCCGACTATACGCCCGAGAGCGATGACATCCCCTGGAGCCGCGTGCCCGAGCGCAAGGTGACCATCGAGGACATCAAGTATGTGCTTTCGAGTCACTACCAGGGCACGGAGTACGACTGCTACGGCAGCAAGGGCACGCCCGCCACGCGCGGTGCCTACCGTCCCATCGGCATCAACCGCAACAGTCAGCTCGCCGTGCTGCAGCTGCGCCCCTATGCGCAGCCGGCGTATCGCGCCGTGCAGTGGATGGCGTTTGGCTCTAACTCGTTTAACGCGCTCGTGCCGCTATACGCCAATGTCGAGACCATGCCCGAGTACTATGCCGACACGCAGGCTCGCGTGACGTCCGAGAATTTCTATTGGGCAAATCGCCTGATCGGTGCCTTGGCCGATGTTCGCTTCCACGAGTGCGGTCGCGCGGTCGAGGATTATCAGGAGAAGGTCGGCGGCATGGGCCACAAGCAGATTCACGACGTTGACGCTGTCGTAGCCGCGCTGCACGAGGCCGAGGTGCCCGCCGAGCTCGCGCGCGCCAACGAGGCCTTTGCCGAGCTCGTGCGCGTGGAGACCGATGCTCTGTTGGGCAAGGTGCTCTACATCACGAGCTGTGCCATGAAGAACTCCTTCGCGATGAACGACAACGTAAGGTAAAGATCACTTTGCAATGAGCGAGCGGGGCAAACGCCGTCAAAGGCTTTGTCCCGCTCGTTTTCTATCCCGGTGGTAAAACGCTTTTGTGTCGTTCGCTCAATCTTGGGTACAAGAAGGCCAATACAGTTGTTCATGATTGGAGCCAACCATGGTTATGAAACTCGATCAGCTTGTTAACGGTGCCATCAACGTGGGCTTCGGCGCCGCCGCCGTCGCCGTCGAGGGCAGCAAGAAGGTTCTCGACGACCTCAGTACCAAGGGCGAGCAGGTTCGCAAGGACGCCGGTGCCCCCGATATCGCCCGCAGCGTGTCCGACATGTTCGAGCAGGCCGGCGGCACTATCTCCGATCTGTCCGAGCGCCTGGGCATGCAGGGCGAGACCGCGGCGCAGCGTGTGCTCGACGAGCTCATCCTGGCTCGCGTCCGGGTTATGACCGCCCCCGAGCGCACGGCCTTTTTGGCCCATGTGCGCGACATCGTCGACTCGGTCGAGGACAACGTGACCTCGGTACCCGTCGAGTCTGTTGAGCCCGACGACGCAGAGGACACCGAAGAGGCCGAGTAACAGCGCAGATGGCAGATTCCACCACCGATTACAACAATCTAGATCCCTTGGGTGACGAGACGGCGGTTGTCGATGAGGTCGAGGCCGCCGTCTCGGGCGCTCGCAAGAAGCCACGCGCTGTCGATATGGTCCCCGAGGAGCCCGACGCGATGGCGCCGGACGAGGAGTATCAGCTCACACCGGCAGGTCGTCGTGAGCGCATTGGGCAGATCGTTCGCCTGATCAAAAAGTACCGCGTATGGGATAACCTCACGCCGGTGCGTCTGCGCCGCCTACTCGAAGAGCTTGGCCCTATGTTCGTCAAGATGGGGCAGATTCTGGCCAACCGCTCCGAGATTTTGCCGCAGCGGTTTTGCGACGAGCTCCGTCGCCTGCGCTCCGACGTAGAGCCGGTGCCATATGAGGTAGTGCTCCGCTGTCTGGAAGAGGAATACGGCCAGCGCCTGGGGCAGATGTTCGACGCGATCGACCCCAACCCGCTCGGAAGCGCGTCGCTCGCGCAGGTGCACCGCGCCCGTCTGGTGACCGGCGAGGACGTAGCCGTTAAGGTGCAGCGCCCCGGCGCGCAACAGGTCATGGCGCAGGACATCGACATCATCCGTTCGGTGGTGCGCATCGTTTCCAAGTTCGTCAACACCGATCAGTTTGTTGACCTGCACGGTGTGGTCGAAGAGCTGTGGACCTCATTTCGCGAGGAGACCAACTTTTTGGCCGAGGCCAAAAACCTCAACGATTTCTATGACTTCCACAAAAGCGTGCACGGCGTTTCGTGTCCCAAATCCTACCTGGACCTTTGCACCGAACACGTCGTGGTCATGGACTACATCGACGGCATCTCCATTGCCGATCCCGAGCGCCTGGTGGCCGAGGGCTATGACCTGGAAAAGATCGGCTCGGCGATCGTCGAGGACTATTCGACGCAGGTGCTCGACGACGGCTTTTTCCATGCCGACCCGCATGCGGGAAACATCATCCTCAAAGACGGCATTGTCTACTTTATTGACCTGGGCATGGTCGGGCGCATGTCGAGCCACGACCGCGGTATCGTCAAGGATATGATTTTCGCCGTGGCCGAGGGCGATGTGCCCAAGCTCAAGGATTCGCTCATGCGTTTTGCCGTGACGCGCGGTGATTCGGCCGAGCTCGATCATTCGGCCTTTTTGTCCGATTTGGACTTTATCGTAGCCGACTTTGCAGGACTCGACCTTAAGGATCTTGATATCGGCGAGTTTTTGACCTCGTTGCTAAACCTGGCGCGCAAAAACGACGTTGAGCTGCCGAGCGTGGTGACGATGTTCGCCCGCGGCATGGTGACGCTCGAGGGTCTGCTGACCGAGTACATGCCCAACGTCAACATGATCCAGATCATCCAAGCGCACATCAAAAACGAGAAGAGCGCCTATGCGCGCGTCCGCGAAATGGGGCGCGACTTTGCGGCGAGCAGCTATCGCGCGGCAAAAGGCTCGCTCGAGGCGGCCGAGTATCTGGGCTTGGCGTCGCGTATGCTCACGCGCGGTCAGCTTAAGGTAAACACGCAGATCATGAGCAGCGATAAGGCGCTGCGACAGCTGGGTGGAATTATCGACCGCATGTCGATGGCAATTGTGATTGCCGGCCTGTTTATCGGCTCGTCGGTGGTGTACTACGCGCGCATCGAGCCGGTTGTGTTCGGTATCCCGGTCATTGGCTTTATGGGCTACGTGAGCGCGCTGGTGCTGGCGCTGATGCTGGGCCGCGAGATTTGGCGCAACAGTCACGGCGGCAAGCGGTAACGATTTCGCGGGATCAGAGGAAGACGGATCCTTTTGCTCGGCATTCCATCCTCACCCTTTTCTATCGCAAACCATAGCTTTTACCTTGGGCTTCGCCTGTGTGCGGGGCCCTTTTGCGTGCTACCATATCGACAGTAATAATCGATGGCCTAGATGGTGGTGCGGAGACGCACGAATGCGCGGTTTTCCTGCGCGTTTGGGAGAATCGGGGTGCAAATCCCCGGCTGTACCAGTAACCGTAATTCCTTATGTCTCGGGAGAATCGTGTCGCAGATCGGACGACGCGCCCGGGCCGGCAAGGTTAAGTCGGATCGCCTCCCATCTTGCACGCGGCCGCGGCGTATGCCGCCGGTACGCGTTGGGCTCTGGAGGGAAGGAGGACCCCGATGGGGGAACTCGAGCGCAACATGCGCGATGACGTGGGGCAGCCGCATGGTAACGCCTCAAGTACAGACAATGGGGGACAAATGGATATGTTTGAGGACGAGCGCAAGCGCGCCTCGTTGCGTCGCCATGGGGCGATCGCGCGCGGCGTAGCCAAGCGCGGCCTGGTGGCATTCCTGGCCTTCGCGATGGCATTCAGCACCACGCCGGCCCAGCTTTGGGCCGATGGCGCCGAGGGCATTGCCGAGGCCGTGGCTCAGGCCACAACGCCGAGCGAGGGCGCGCAGGCCACGGACGGTGCTGCAGATACTACCGCGGCTGCTGCTGACGCAAACGATTCGGCTGCAGGTGGCTCCTCCGAAACTGGGGATACGGGTTCGGCCGCGCCTGACAACGTGAGCGATGATGCATCGGACGACCCCGCTGCGTCAGACCCTGCTTCGGCCACCCCGGCGAGCGAGGCGTCTGACACCACCGCCGAGACCGGCGACGCGACTGCGGTGGCCAGCGAGCCCAGTGTTGCCAAGGCCGCGTCTCGTGCCGCTGCTACGTTTTCCTCGAATAATGGTGTCAGCGTCGGAAAGAGCCAGTCGCCTTCTCGTTGGGCTGGCTCTAACTTCACCGCTTTTATCCAGAGCAATACTACGCTCTATGCGAATGTTTGGACTTCGTCCAGCAAGCGCGCCAGCGCTTCGGGCTGCACCTATCAGTGGCTTGCTGCCGACATCAGCAACAAGAGCGATGCGGACAATTCCGCGTTTGTTCCTGTCGAGGGTCAGACGGGCGCATCGATCGTTTTGGACGATGCCCTGCGCACTCAGCTTAACGGCAAGTGCCTGCGCGTACGCATTACCGATGCCAGCGGTAACGTCATCTACGGCCCGACTAAGGGCGCCAACAACCAAAAGCTGACAGCGACGAACACCATCAAGGCGCCCGTTCCTACCAAGACGGCACTGGATGCAAAGTCTTATGTCCTCATCCAGTCTTCGGCAGACGATTCGAGCTCGTATTCGTCTGTTAAGGCCGAGATGCTGAACCCTGGCACTACGCTTTGGGCGAATGCCTACGACGGCGAAGCGGTTCCCAATAAGCGTATTGCGACACAGGCCGGCTGGACCTATCAGTGGCTTGCGTCTGACGTGCGCGATGCCGAGGATTCCGCCTATCAGGCAATTCCGGGCCAGACCGCCCAGTCGCTGACGATCACGGACGAACTCGCTTCGCAACTTGCGGGCAAGTACATTCGCGTTAAGGTTGTCGGCGATGGCCAGGAGCTGTACGGTCCGAGCAGCTCTTTCGGGACGCCCGCGTCTGTTGGCTACAATACGCCGGGTCCTGTTGCCGCGAGTGACCAGATCGCGTTAGGCCATATCGTTCTCGCCTATAACGGCGCCGAATTTGGCGACGATTATGAGAACGTCCCCAACGCTAACGTCGGTGACACGATTAAGGCTGCCGCCTACTACCTTAACTACGACACGCCGACTGACCTCTATGGCTCCGACAAGGTCGATTTTTCTTGGTGGGTGGCCGATTCTGCTGACGGCACGTTCGAGCAGGTTGCAACTGGTGATACCTTCACGGTTACCAAGGAGTGCGCGAACCGCTACCTCAAGGTGGTCGCTAAGGCCAAGAAGGGTATCCCCGGCTCCGATAGCTGTGAGACCAAGGCGGGCCGCATTCTGCCCAAGGGCGCGACGACGCTCGATTCAGTTGCATTTACCAATGCGAGCAAGGGCGCCAAGGACACTGGCTCTACGATTGAGGCGTGCGCCTACAAGGCGGTCGATTACTCGTCTGAGCCGGTTACCGAGGGCGTTACCTACACGTGGCGTTGGTCCTCTGTCGACCCGTCTTCCTCTGCGTTTGATGCGAAGACCGACTGGCATGTGGTCGAGGGCAAAACCGACAGCAGCTTTACGATTCCCGGTGACTACGCCAAGCGCTGGGTGAGCGTGTCGGCCACTGCGGGCGATAACACCGTAGAGGCGACTACTGCTGTGGCCGTTAAGGCCGCAGGCTCGCACGAGCTGTTCCTGACGTATCTCAAAAAGATCGTCGGCGATCAGAGCGATGACGCCAAGTTTGTCTACAAGAGTGGCGAAAAGATCGGTGTTACTGCATTCGAGAAGACGTCTGCAGGAACAAAGGGTGCCGAGCTTACATCTGATCAACTGACGTATACGTGGCAGATTGCCGATAGCGCCCAGGGTCCGTTCACGACGCTGACGGATGAGAACGCGCACAGGCCGTCGTTCGTAATTTCGCAAAAGTACGTCGGCAAGTACCTCAAGTGCATCGTCGACGGTGGCTACAACACCGACTATGCCTCCACGCGTTATGCCATCGTCAAGGGCGAAGATGCCAAGGCGTATACCCTGACATCGGTTAATGTCGCTTCGAGCGGCAACCTTGCACAGGTCGGCGGAACGCTTACCCCTACTGCCAATTACATGGCAACGGGCGATTGGGGCGATTACGAGACGGCACTCCCCGAGGGCTCCCTCGTCGATTACCGCTGGTATCTCGCCGATGACGCTGAGGGCACAAATGCCCACGAGCTGTTTGGCGCCGACGAAACGACCGGCGCGATCACGCTTCCCGCCTCGGCTGAGGGCAAATACGCCTATGTCGTGGCAAACGCCGGCAACAACGATGTCAAGAGCACCGCTTGGCTCGTTAATTCTTCCGACGAAAAGTCTCTTTCCGTTAACGTCAGGGTTGTAGGCGTAAGCAAGCACGATGTCGGTCAGTCCTATGACCTTGTGGACTGGGTGCCGACGGCCTCGTTTGAGTGGTCGAGTACCCAAAAAATGTCTGCCTGGGACATCTTTGCCAAGGTGCTTGACGACGCCGGCTATAGCTATAGCACGGACGGCGGCGTTCCCTATTCGGTTACGAACCCCGATAAGTCCCAGACGCTCGCGATGGAAAACACGGCGTCCGGCTATAAGTACTGGCGTTTTGATATTAATGGCAAGGCTGCCAACTCTTATGCCACGGGCTACTACCCGAGCGATGGCGACACGCTCGAGCTGGTGTACGAGGATCCCACGGGCACGGTTTCCACGCAGGTTTCCGCGACGTGTTCGGTCGTCGGCACCGACGCCAAGGGTGCTCAGCAGACCTGGGCCGCCGCTCAGAGCATTACGCTGAAGAAGGGCTCGACCGCGGCCGACCTCTCCGAGCAGCTCTTCAAGCAGACCGGCCTCAAGGCCGACTACGACCCCAACGGCTCCTGGGGCTGGGCGCTCAATTCGATCACGTCGCCCTTCGACTCCGGCCGCACGCTCGCCTACGACCCGACGACCGAAGCGTACTGGCAGCTGTTCATCAACGGCAAGTCCTCCATGGTCGGCGCCGGCGGCTACACGCTCAAGGCCGGCGACTCCGTCGTCTGGTACTACTCGAAGTACAACGACCCCGCTCCTGCCGATCAGCTTTCGGTAAGCTGCACCGTTATCGGCCAGGATGCTTCGGGCGCCCGGCAGACGTGGGCACAGCCTACGACAGCTCTCGTGGACGAGGGAACAACCGCTGCTGACCTTTCCGAGCAGATCTTTAAAAAGTCTGGCATTGGCGCCAAAACGGGGGAGAGCTCGTTTGGCTGGTATCTCGAGTCGCTGACCTCGCCGTTCGAAAAGAACGTGACCCTCTCGAGCGAGAAGGTTGACGAAAACACCTGGAAATATTGGCAGTTCTTTGTCAATGGCAAGCCTGTTGATGTTGGTGCGGGCGCCTATACGCTTAAGGCAAGCGACGAGATTGCTTGGGTCTATGGCTCCGACGGCACCATGCCTGGTCAGGTCTCCGTTTCGATGGAGATCATCGGCAAGAAGGACGATAAGGCTCAGCGCTGGACTGATCCTTCGATGCAGGTGTTCGTTGAGGGCACGACGATTAAGGATGCATCTGCTGCCTATTTCGATGCCCTGGGCATTGATTCCGTGATGCTCAATGATGGCGGCTATTGGAATGTCCATAGCCTCGTGTCCCCGCTTGATGGCACAAAGCTGACGGGCTCCTGGTCGTTCTTTGTAAACGGGGACCCCGGGACTCAGCTCGATGGTGACTACGCGCTCAAGTCGGGCGACAAGATCGTCTGGGCATATGCTGCCGGCGACACGGTGCCCAATCCTGACGAAATCGTCGTGGATCCGAGCGCTTCGCGCCCGACCGATTGGAAAGCCGACTGGAACGGCAATTCCAATGCGGTGGTCGAGAACGTGTCCACCCCTACGGGCGCGCTGGCAAGCTCTTGGACGTTCGATTGGAAGGCCTACTCGGGCGCCACGTATCCCAACGCGAGCGAGCCGATTGTCGTAAACGGCAACGTGTATCTCGCCGTCAACAAGCGCTTGCTTAAGATCGACGCAGAGTCGGGCAAGGTGCTTGCCGAGTCGAACCTTAAGACTACGATTGGCTACACGACGCGTCCGATTTATACGAACGGCTTGGTCATCGTCCCGCTCGATGGCGGTGCGGTCCAGGCTCTGACGGCCGATACGCTCACGACGGTTTGGGTTACCGACCCTGTGAGCAAAACTGCTCAGTCGAATTCTCAGCTGACGGTCGATGGCAACTATCTCTATGTCGGCACCGTTGATGTCGACTATGGTAAGGGCGTGTATAACAACGGCCATCTGACGCGCATCAATATCCTGACCGGTGCCGTTTCCTGGCAGCACGTCAACGCCGATGAGGGTTATTACTGGACGGGTGCTACCGTGGGTGACGGCTTTATTCTGGTTCCCACCAGCGCCGGTACCGTTGAGATGCTCGGCAAGTCTTCGGGCGCTGTGCTTGGAAGCGTTTCCGTTGGGGCTATCGTTAACTCCTCCTGTGTGCTCTCCGCCGACGGTAGCCATGCTTATCTGATTTCGCGCGATGGCAAGCTGCACGTTTTGGCGATTTCTGACGGTAGTTCGCGTGGTGCGGATGCCGCTTCGCGCATTTCCGAAGAGCGCGTCGTCGACCTGGGTCTTACGGGATGCGCCTGCATGCCTACGCTGTATGGCAACAAGCTGATTGTCGGCGGCGAGGTTTCCGGTGGCTCTGCGCTGGCGATTGTCGACCTTGATAATGACTTTGCTACGACGTTGGTTTCGTCTGCTGATGGCTCCGCGCTTCCCATCGGCGGCATCAAGGGTGCACCGCTCGTGAGCGCCCAGGCAGATGGCACGTATGTCTACTTCACGGTTAACTACGGTGCGACTTCCGACTATGTGAACTACACCTCGGGCGGCGGTGTCTATCGCTACAAGCTGGGTGACGCGCAGGCGACCGGTGCGTTTAGCGCAACGGGACACAACAACTACTGCGACTCGCCGATTGCCTGCGACGCCAAGGGCAACCTCTACTACATCAACGATTCCGGCACGTTGTTCAAGCTGAATGGTGGCGTTAAGGTCTCGTTCGAGACTGGCGATGGTTCCAAGGTCGATTTCCAGACTACGGCCGACGGCAAGCTGGTTAAGCCTGCCGATCCGACGCGTGAGGGCTACACCTTCGGTGGCTGGTACACCGATGAGGCTTGCACGGAGGCGTATGACTTCAGCACGCCGGTGACGGCCGATATGACGCTGTATGCCAAGTGGACCAAGAACGCCGTTAACCCTGACGGCAATGGCGGTTCTGGCTCTAACGGTGGCAGCGGCTCCGGCACTGGTGCTGGTACCGGCACGGGCGCTGGCGCGGGCACTGGCTCCGGCTCGAAGGGTGGCGCTGTCGCCCCGGGTCAGAAGCCGGTGACCAAGACGACGGTGTCGACCAAGACCGGGACCAAGGACAACAAGTCCGACAAGAAGGACTTCGACAAGTCCGACAAGAAGGACGAGAAGAAGTCTGACAAGAAGGACGGCAAGTCCGACAAGAAGTCCGACTCCAAGTCCGACAAGGCATCCGCTTCCACGACCACTGCCAAGAAGTCCACTGAGGCTTCCGCGCAGGAGTCTGGCCTCAACCCGCTCGCTATTGTCGGCATCGCGGCCGGCGTGATCGGCCTCGCGCTCATCGCCGTCTTCATGCTGACCAAGCGCGGCAAGGGTGACGGTAATGCCCGATAAGCCCAAGGAGACCAACGGGCAGCAGCCCGACTCCTCGTTTATCCAGCTCGACGATGCAAAGCAAAAGGGCGCCGCTTCGGCGGCGTCCGCCCCGCGGCGCAAGGCACTTGTCGGCGTTTTTACGGCTGCTTGCGTTGCCCTGATTGTCGTCTCGCTGGGGTTTGTCCATCCCTCCACAAGCGGTGCCTGGTCCATCGACTGGATCGTTCAGGCCGTGACGGGGGAGAGCGTCGTTGCCAACGACGCCAGGGGAGCTGGCTCGGCTGCTGCTTCTGGCAAAGCTGACTCTAAGAACTCCAAGGCTTCGGGCGATGCGAAAGATAAGTCCAAGGACTCGGGTGACGCCAAGGGCGATTCCGAGTCTTCGAACAAGAGCTCGGATAAAAACTCGGATGGCAAAAAGTCTGAAGACCAGCGTGGCAAGAAGTCTGGCGATGTATCGGCTGCTCAGAATACCGAAACTGCCGATACTTCTAACACGTCTGGTGGTACCTCTTCGGGCGGCGGCCAATCGTCTGGCGGCGCCTCTGCTTCTAACGGCGGAACCGCCTCCTCGGGCGGCCAGGGCGGCACGCAGGAGCCCAGTTACGTCACGGTGACGGTTGCGGTCACATCGAGCGCCGTGGGCAATCCTGTGTCCGCCGGCGGCACCTATACCTTTAATGAAGGTGCCACCGTCTACGACGCCCTATGCGCGCTCGGGCTTTCCGTCAACGCACACGGCTCATCGTACGGCACGTATGTCGCCGCGATCGGCGGTTTGGCCGAGAAGCAGTATGGCGGCACGAGCGGTTGGATGTACTCTGTCAACGGCTCGACGCCCATGACGGCCTGCAGCAACTACGTTCTCTCCAACGGCGACAACGTCGTCTGGTATTACGTAACAGGCTAGGGATCTCAACATAACGCACGGAACGGGCAGCTCGGACAAACATCCAGGCCGCCCGTTTTTTGATGCGAATGGGACGGAGTTTCCCAATCAAGGCTCAACCGGAAAGCGCATCCCACTTTTGAGCTGAATTCTGGGATGCACTATCCGGTTGGAGTTCTATTGGGAAACTGTGTCCCGTTTTGAGGTCCTATTCTGGGATGCGATTTCCCCGGGGAGGCCCATGGGAAAGCGTGTCCCATTTCGGCATCGTGATCCGTCTCGTGCGCCCTTATCGGCAATTATAGAAAGCTCGGCAAACAAAAAACGGGCTGGAACGTGATGTCCCAGCCCGTTTTGCGTTCAAGCATATGTTCGGCAATCTACGACCTTGCGCCCTCGAGGAAGAAGCGACGGCTAAAGTAGTTATACCAGGTGACCAGGAACGTGGCGATGGCCTTCATGGCCTGGTAGCCGATGCTCAAAAACGTGACGCCCACAAACATGTACAGGTCGTTGAGACCCAGACCAATCACCGACAGGATGGTGAAGATCGTAAACTCGCGCTTGCGGCTCATGCCCTCGCGATGGTCGAACACGTACTTCATGCTGAGCCAGTAGTTAACCACGACGGACGTGGTAAACGAGATCGTGGTGCTCATCAAAAAGTCGAGGTGGAACAGCTCGACGAGTGCAATGAGCATACCCCAGTCGATGCCAAAGGAGATAAGACCCACGACAGCGAACTTGAGGAACTGCTTGGTATGAGGTTGTGCCAGTGCCTTGCGCACGTAATCACATCCAATGCGTTGACGAATCGAGCAGAGGATACTTTAGAGCTTTTGCAAGGGAAACGTAAGGGCTTTGCCAAGAACTATACGAACTCGCCAAATATTCAAGAGGTAATCCGCAAACGTTGCAAATCTTCCCGTAAACGAGCAAGGCCCACGAACAACGCAGTGCTCGACGTGCGTCATCCGTGGGCCCCGTAGCTGTGCGGGAAAGTCGAGCTACTTGGTCTCGTCGCCCTCCAGGAAGATCTTTCGGGTCACAAAGTTGTAGACCATAACAAGCGCGGTGGCGCAAATCTTGGCGATATTGGCCTCGAGCCCCAGGCCGGCGTTGAGCGCCAGCACGATACCGTCGTTGAGCGCCAAGCCGATCACGGACAGCACGACAAAGATAATGAACTCGCGGCGGCGGCTCATGCCCTCCTTGTGCGCAAACACGTACTTCATGCTCGCGACGTAGTTAAAGATGAGCGAGACGATAAAGCCGCTGGTATTGGCGATCAGGATATTGAGGCCCAGACCGTAGTGGAGCAGATTCATGATGCCAAAGTCGATGACCGTGGCGACGACGCCGACGACGCCAAACTTCATGATCTGCGCAAGGAGCTTTTGCATGGTACCTGCCTTAGAGTGGCGCCGGAGCGCCGCGGGGATGACAAACTCAGCAAGTTTAGCCAATCCCCGCAGGCGGGGCTAGGCGCGCTCCTCGATAGCACCGTTTCTATATGCATCGAGCAGTTGGCGTAGGTCCTGGATCTGGCTGCGGATCTTGGCGCCAGTGTCGGTATCGCTGACCATGCGGCGGCGGTCGGCCTCGTCAAAGCGGTTGGTCTCGCTTTCGATGTCCACGTTGCGGGTGAGTGCCTCGGCAACGGTGGTAAAGGCCTGGTGCGACTTGAGGCGGCATCCGCGCGAGCTCGAGATGAGCGTGTAGCCGGCGATGCCCGTTTTGGGGTGGTAGGCGCGACAGAAACCGCCGTCGATGACCAGCAGCTTACCGTTGGCGCGGATGGGCTGCTCGCCCTTGGTGGTTTTGACCGGGGTATGGCCGTTGATGATGTGGCCGGTCGGCGAACATGCCATGGGGGCAACGCCGAACTCGTGCATGATGTCGTCGCAGACCGAGGGCGACTTGGTAAGCGTAAAGTACGGGTCCATCGGCTCGACCCAGGTGCTCTTATCGGCGATATAGGCGCGCTCAAAGGTACGCACCACGCGTCCGCTGGCGGGTGAGTTAAAGCCGATCCACAGGTACCACATCCAGTCGAGGGCATCGCGGTCGCCAACGCGCCAGGCGCGGCGGGCGATATAGTCGCAAAAATCAAAATAATCGCGCCCGGCGTGCCAGGTGCCCAGGCAATTCATGCTGCTAAAGGTGCCGTCTTCGTTGAGCGGCACGCAGCCGTGGAACAGCAGGTTGCCGTTGGCGACCTTATACATGGAGCCGTGGGTATAGAGGAAATCGATGTGGCGATGCAGGTGATCGGCGGTGACAAACTCGGACACGAGTTTGTCGATGATGTGCTGCTCCTCGGGCGTGAGCGTGTAGGGGTCCGCCGGATCGACGGTGGGGAAGTCGTTGGTCGTGAGCGGCCACACGCTGCCGTCGGCAAGCGTGACTGTGCCAGCGTCGTGATCGATCTTGTCGAGCAGCAGGCGGTCGGCCATGTCGAACTCGGGGTGGCGCTGGATAATCTGGCCCTCGAGCTTAAAGAGCAGGACATTAATGGCTTTGATCAGCGGGCTTATCGGCTCGCCGGCGGTATAGGTGGCGTCGGCGAAGGCGACAAGCTCGCGCAGCGAGATGCCATAGTCGTTCTCGAGAATCTCGTAGTTGTCGTAGCGCAGGTTGTTGCGCAGCACCGTGGCGATGCAGGCGGGCTCACCGGCCGCAGCGCCCATCCACAGCAGATCGTGGTTACCCCACTGAATATCGAGCGAATGATAGGTGAGCAGGCGGTCCATAATCTTGGCCGCGCCGCCGCCACGGTCGAAGATATCGCCCACCAAGTGCAGGTGGTCGACGGCGAGGCGCTTGATGAGCGAGGCAAGCGACTCGATAAAGTCGTCGGCGCTGGCGGTCTCCAAGATGGATTCGATAATGCGCTCGTGATAACGCACGCGGTAGTTGTTCTCGTCTGGATGCGTGTGCAGCAACTCGTCGATGATGTAGGCGTAATCACGCGGGATGGCCTTACGCACCTTGGAGCGGGTGTAGCGACTCGAAAGCGAGCGGGCAACCACAATGAGCTGGTCGAGCATGGTCTTGTACCAGGTGGGCGAGTCCTCGCGCCGGCTGCGGACAAGATCGATCTTCTCGCGCGGATAGTAGATGAGTGTGCACAGCTCGCCCTTTTCGTCAAAGGAGAGCGTGTCGCCAAAGATCTCGTCGACATGCTCGCGCACGACGCCCGAGCAGTTGTTGAGGATGTGCATAAAGGCTTCGTACTCGCCATGCACATCGCTCATAAAATGCTCGGTGCCCTTGGGTAGGTTGAGGATGGCCGAGAGGTTGATGATCTCGGTGAATGCGGATTGCTCGGTGGGGAACTGTCTCGACAGCAGGCGCAGATACTTGAAGTCTTGCGGATTGCGATCGAATGCGACCATGAAGCACCTTCCGATGTGGTTGGTAAAACTGACAAACAGCGTCAAACGTTTATCAGTATGCGCCGCTTTTGTTTCGAATGGGGATGGGAGGTCGAATTGTTGGCCGAACGGTTTGGTAAATCGATTTAGTTGAGGTAGATATGGCGGTTGAGTGGAGACGCAGGGTCGTTTTTGCAGACGCATGCCTCCGGGATCGATAGAGATGATGACGGTAAAGATGTTCACTATCTTTGGTTCAATTTGGTAAATAGTGGACATTTGTACCGTATTCACGCTTGCTGTGCAATAATTTACGCAGCAATGAGTAAGGAGCCTCATATGAGTGATTTTGTCCTGACCTGTGAATCCGCCGCCGATCGAACCCGTGAGTTCTTTGCGTCGCGCAATATTTCTGTCGTGTGTTTTCATTACGAGATCGACGATGTTGTCTATACGGACGATCTGTATCAGTCGATTACGCCGGACGAGTTTTTTGCCCAGATTGCCGCGGGCGCTATGCCCAAGACGTCTCAGGTGAGCGTGGGTGAGTACGAGGAGTTCTGGGAGCCGTTCGTTGCCGAGGGTAAAGACGTGCTGCACCTGACGTTGTCGTCGGGTATTTCGGGCACGTATGGATCGGCCTGCGTTGCGGCGCAGATGCTCGCGGATCGCTATCCCCAGGGCGGCAAGGTGCGCGTCATCGATTCGCTGGCGGCGTCTTCGGGCTTTGGCCTGCTGGCGGAATGTGCCGCCGACGTTCGCGATAGCGGCGCTTCGCTCGACGAGACGGCCGCTTGGATTGAGGAGCATAAACTCAACCTTCACCACTGGTTCTTTTCGACCGATCTGTCGAGCTACCTGCGCGGCGGTCGCATTTCGGCCGCGAGTGCAATCATCGGCACGGCGCTCAAGATTTGCCCGCTTATGACGGTCGATTGCGAAGGTGAGCTGGCGCCGCGTGAGAAGATTCGCACCAAGAAGCGCGCGATCTCCGAGATGGCCAAGACCGTGATGGCGCATCTACAGGACGGCGCGAACTATTCGGGCAAGTGCATCATGTCGCACTCGGCGTGCCGCGAGGACGCCGAGGCTGTTGCCGCGCTGATAGAGGAACAGGTTCCGCAGCTCAAAGGCAAGATTGAGATCAATAGCATCGGTGCTCTGATTGGCTCACATACCGGCCCTGGTACGGTGGCTGTCTTCTTTATGGGCGACAAGCGCGTGGACTAACGCTCGTGGGCTGGCTGACGGTTTTAAAGGCTGCGCCTGTCCCTCCCGACATTCGATAACAGCAAGGCCCGTCCCGTTGTTTGCGGGGCGGGCCTTGCTGTTGCAGCTAGCGTTTCTTTCCGCGGAAGAAGAAGCCGTGCAGCGAGGGCTTGAGTCCGCGGTTGGCGCGACGCTCCTCGATATGATCGTGGATCGAAGCGACGCGTTCGATGACTTCGTCGGGGATCGGCACGTCGGGATTCATGTTCTCAACCTGGCTAACCTCGGCGGCGGCGACCTGGTCGATAATGGGCACATCGTCGCGCGAGATGACAGGTGTTGCCTCTTCCTTCATCTTGCGATAGCGCTGCATCATGTCGGCCTGCAACTGCTGTGCCGAAGGCGGCGTCCAGATGATGGCGTTGGCGCCGGCGGCGATGGTTTCACGGATGCTCTCGGGCGTCTTGCCGCCCGGTGCGATGAGCGGCAGGTTGGGATAGTGCTCGCGCAGTTCACGCAGGACCTGGGGCGTGTTCTTGCCGGCCGCGATGTTGAGGATCTTGGCTCCGGCGCGCACTTTGGCATGCGCATCATCGTCGCAGCGAACGACCGTGGCGATGACGGGGATATCGGCGATGTTGGTGATGTGCTCGACCATCTCGGCGGTAGCGGGGGAGTTGACCACGCAGCCCGCCGCGCCCTGCATCTCGGATACGGCCGCCATCTGCACGGAACGCTTACCGGTGGTGGTGCCGCCGCCAACGCCCACAAAGACCGGGCACTCGGCAACAGTCAGCAGCGCCTGCGTAATGGCGGGCTGCGGCGTGAAGGGGTAGACGGCAAACACGGCATCGGCATTGGAGTTGCGGATGACCGCCACGTCGGTGGTGTAGATGAGCGATTTGATGCGGCGGCCAAAGAGCGTAAAACCGCTGGCCTCCTCGATCTCATCGGGCATGCGGAGGGCCGCCTTGCGCAGGCGCCCGTCGATGGGCAGCGGCTCCATGGGCAAAAGGCCGTTGGGAGTTACGGCCACCTGGGGCTCGGTAAATTCGTCTGCAAGCTCTACCTCGGAGAAGTCGACCGAGGCGACGATGTCCTCGTGAACCTCGGCGGGAACATCGATGGGGGCTTGGTCGTTCGTCGTGGCAGACGTATCGAAGGAGCTGGTGCCGACAAAGGCGTCGACGCGCTCGTTCAAATCGTTGAGAGAATCCATGGCGGTCCGTTTCTATGTTGTGCGGTCGGCAGTGTGCGACCGGCGTTGCGAGTGCTAAATCGTTTGACGAGTTGATTTTTCCCCGCTGCGCCATCCGTTAGACTGAAGGGCCGGCGAACGTGAAGGAGCTGTGGTGGCGGGAATCGAGGTGCTATCTTGAATGTCCCGTATACAAAAGAGAGGTGACGCGGTATGGAATTCTCGGCAATGTTGGGCTCGATTGGCCTATGCGTGGGCGCAATCGTTGCCGCCGCGGTCATCTACTTTGCGGTCACGGCCATTATGGGCAAAAAGGCCGAGCGCAAGGAGCGTGAAGCGCTTGCGCGGCATAAGGACCAGCAGGACAGGCACGCACGGCGATAGCTTGTTGAGTTTTGGATCCGTGCGCTAGCTGCGTTTTCGGACCAGGGCGATATAGAAGCCCTCAAAGTCGCGGCTGGGCGGAATGGTCAGCGTGCCGGGCATGCCGTTGGCAATGGCCGAGACGTGGCCCGCGGCAATGGCCTCGGTAAGGGCGTTGCACTCGATGCGCGGTTCCTCACCGGCTTCGCGGGCGCGGCGTGCTTCGCTTTCACTCGGTGTACCGTCGAGGGGGATGAGCTCGCAGTCCATGTGCTTGTCGAGGGCCTCTTGCAGGGCATCCTCGTTTTCCTGCGGCAAGATCGAACACGTCGAATAGACGAGTGTACCGCCCGGTTTGAGGGCTCCCATGGCGCGGTCCAGAAGCGCGCGCTGCGAGCGGGCACACTTAATGAGCAGCTGCTCGGTGAGGCCGCGCAGACTTTTCTCGTTGCCGCTGATGACGGTGCCCGTACCGGAGCAGGGGGCGTCGAGCAGGATACGGTCAAAGCGGAAGAACTCGTCAAGCTCGCGCGCGTCAATATGCATGACGGGCACGTTTTTGGCGCCCTGGCGGCCCAAGTTGGCCTCGAGCTTTTCGGCACGGGGAATGCTCATCTCGCAGGCGGTGAGGTGCGCCTGGCCCTGGGTGAGGGCGGCGATCTGCGTCGTCTTGCCGCCGGGGGCCGCGCACATGTCCAGGATATCCTCGCCGGTCTGAGCGCCCAACACCAAAGGTGGCATCATGGACGACAGGCTCTGCAGGTAGACCTTGCCGTCACGGTAGATGTCGAGGTCCCACAGGTCGGAAACCTGGGCCTCGGGCAGGATGAAAGCGTCCGGGTACCATGCGACGGAGCGGCGGGCGATCCCGGCGGCGTCGAGTGCCGCGGCGATGTCCTCGGCGGTCGCCTTGAGCGTGTTGGCGCGTAGCGTGACCGGGCGTGTGGCAGCGGCGCCGAAGCCCTCAATCACGAGTTGGGCATCGGCGGGTGCATAGGCGCCGGCGACCGTGTCGACCATAAAGCGCGGCAGGTCGACGGCGCAGGGAAGGGCGGCAAGCTGGTCGGAAAGCTCGGTGGCGGCAAACTGCCTAAGCTTGAGCTCGGGCTTAACCTGCTTTTTCTGCTTACGACGACGCGGCTTGGACATCCGTCTTTCCTTCCCATTCCAATAAAAGTAGTCAATTTGGGACGGGGCTATTTTGACTGCTTTTGACAAAACCGATCAATGCTGGTGCGACCACGGCAAAGTAGTCAAAATAGCCCCGTCCCAAATTGACTACTTTCCGGGCGCGTTGCTGCAGGCGTGCTTTAGTACTGGCTCTCGTGCTTGCTGAAGAAGTCGAAGCGCGGGGGCAGCGGCTTTACGCGGTGCTCGCCGGGCTTCTCGCCCAGGCTCTCCACAAACTCGTCCGTGGAGGCAAAGATGTTGTCCCAGCTAAAGAAGGCGACCGGGTCGACGTCGAAGTACTCGCAGATGAGCTCGCAGCCGGCCGGGACGATGCCGTGCATCAGGACGGTCGCCACGCGCAGCTCGGTGAAGGCGTCGACCAGGGCCTGCGTCATGGCGGCGTTGGCCGGCTCACCCTCGAGCTTGTTGGCGGCCTTGGAGGCGTCGCTCCAGCGCTTGTTGGCGGCGCGCAGGTAGTCGTCGCACACGGCGAGCGCGCGGTGCGTCTCGAACTTGTACATGGCCTGCTCAAAGGCAAGGACGGCCTGCTCGGCAGCCTCGACCACGGCGGCAGAGGCGGCGCCGGCGGGAATGCAGCCGTTGCGATAGGGGCTCTCGTCGCCCTCCTTGACGGCGACGCCGTAGAAGCAGCTGCGGGCCAGGCGGTTGAACACGCCGGTCAAGAGAGCGCTTTCCTTAAGGGCCGGATCGATGACGCGCTTGTCGTCGCAGGCGCGCACCTCGTTGCCGTCCTTGTCCTTGCCGGTCACGCGCGTGTCATATGCCTTGGGACTAAAGCTCACCGGCTTCTCGGACAGGCCGAGCGACAGCCAATGCGCGCGCATCTGCTCGCAGGTGTAGTGGTTGAGCAGGTCGTCTGCCGGCGGGGGAGGCGTCTGCGAGGACGAGCTGGCCTTTTTGCCCATGTAGAGCAGGTGGTAGCAGGCGCTGACGGTGCTCTGCGTGAGGTCCCAGCCCAGGGCCTCCCACATGGCGGTCTGCGCGATGCAGTAGAAGTAGATGTTGTCCTGGCCGATGAACTGGTAGATCTGTGCGTCGTCCGAGCACCACCAGTCGCGCCAGTCGAGCGAGCTGTGCTGGTAGGTGGGTGCGGGTACCTGCGTGGAATCGGCGGCGGGCTCGCCCATGAGGGCGGCGTCCTGGGCGGCGACACCCTCGGTCACGCCGGCTGCCTTGGCATCGCGCGCGAGCACGGTACGCGTATAGCTGATGGGCGCCCACAGGCTCTCGGGCCAGCACCAGCAGGTGACGTCGTTCACACCGTCGACCTCGGGCACCGGAACGCCCCAGTCGATGTTACCGGTGATGCGGAAGGGTACGAGCGCCTTGCCGCTGCGGAAGCGCACGCCCCCGTTGGCGAGCACCGCGTGGGCGTCGTCGCGCTCCTTCCAGCTGGGGAAGGTGACGGTAAAGCTGCTCTTGTTGCCCTCGGGCTCCAGCACGGTGTGCTCGGGCAGTTGATCCTCGACGGCGTCGAAGGCCTCGCGGAACTTGTTCTGAATATAGAGCTGTGCCGGCAGCAGCCACTCTTCCATGGTCTTGGAGACCACGGAGCGAACCTGCGGGTTCTGGGCGAGCTTGGCGGTGTAGGTCTTCATAAAGTCAAGGTAGGCCGGCAGGTCAAAGTAGAGGTTGTCGACCGGGCGCAGCTCGGGCACCTCGCCGGTGAGCTGGCTCTTGGGCGCGATGAGCTCCTCGGGCTCAAACTGGTGACCCAGGTCGCACTCGTCGGCGTAGGCCTTCTCGGACTTGCAGCCCTGGATGGGGCAGCGGCCGATCACCTGGCGGCCGTTGAGGAACGTGCCGGCCTTGGCGTCGTAGAACTGCAGCGTGGAGCGCTTGGAGATGGTGCCCTGCTCGTGCAGGCGCTCGATAATCTCGGCAGTCACTTCGTTGTGAATCTGCGCAGCCGGCTCAAGGCCCGAGCCGCCGTAGATATCGCAGCTGATGTTGTAGTTGTTGAGGGTCGCGGCCTGGCGGGAGTGATTGGACTCGACGTACTCGCTAATGGACTTGTCGTAGCTTTCGTTTTCCTTGAGCTTGCGGTAGCTCTCCATGATGGGTGAGCCGTAGCAGTCGGTGCCCGAGGTGAAGATGACGTTCTCGCGGCCCAGACGGTCGCGCAGGAAGCGGGCGAAGAAGTCGGCCGGGACAAAGACGCCACCAACGTGGCCAAAGTGAAGGCCCTTGTTGCCGTAGGGCTCGCCGGCGGTAACGATGGCGCGGCGAGGCCAGCTGGGACGGTCGTTCATGGAGTATTTGGATGCCATGGGACTCCTTCGCATATGGTGAGAGCGCGGCCGGGCGCAAGGCCTGGCGACGCGGTGGTCAATTCGTGCATATCGTTCGACATTATCGCACATGCGGACGGGTACGTGGCAGGGGCGCTATCCTAAGATGCTATGAATGAGATTTCCAACATACATGCGTTTGAGGACGAGGATTTTCTGCACGCCTGCTTTGTGTGGGGGATGGCAGTGCTTGGCGCATTTGCCGTGTGCCTGGTGCCGGTGTTTATGCTGCTGGGCGGGCCCGCGGACTTGGATGCGGCTGACGCGGGTGGCTGGACGGCCGTTTTGGGCTGGATAGTCGGCTTGGCTGCGGTTTCGGCGGTGTCATTTGCCGTGCACGAGCTGGTGCACGGTGTGTTATTTAAGCTTCTGGCGCCTGCGGGCGCGAAGGTGACCTTTGGGGCGAATCGCGAGACGGCGATGATCTATGCCTGCGCCGAGGGCGTGGTCTATTCGCGCCGGCGGTACGTGGCAGTTTGCCTGGCGCCGACGGTTGTTGTGACGGCGGCGTTTGCCCTGGGGTTTGCGTTTTCGGGCTATCCGCTGATGTGCTACCTGGCGGCCGGCTTGCATTTGTCGGGCTGTGTGGGCGACTGGTATTACGTGCGGACCATCCTGCGCGACCGCCGCATTGTCGCCTGCGAGGACACGTCCTTTGGCGTGCGCTTTTTCGCGAGGTAGTCTTTTGAGATGATTTTTCTGGGACGGGGATTAAAAAATCATTGTGGGAGAGGAGATGTCCATGAAGCCGTTGCTGCTGCATGCTTGCTGCGCGCCGTGCTCGCTGGAGCCGGTTCGCCTGCTGCGCGAGGAAGGGTTTGAGCCCACAATCTGCTGGACCAATCCCAATATCCAGCCGCGCGATGAATGGCAGCGGCGCTTGGACGAGCTGCGCCGGTGGTGTGCCGATGGCGATATCGAGCTTATCGAGGCGGGAGAGGACCGCGAGCGCTGGGAGGCCGGCGTGGCCCCGCTGGGCGCCGATCGACCTCGTCGCTGTCGCGCGTGCTATGCCCTGCGCCTGGCCGAGGCATGCCGTGTGGCCCAGGAGCGTGGGTTTGAGTTTGTGGGCACGACGCTCGCCGTCTCGCCGTATCAGTTGTTCGAAACCTGCAATGACGTGCTTGAGCGCTTGGCGGCGGCACATGGGCTCGTCCCGGTCATTCGCGATTTTCGCCCGTATTACCCCGAGGCCACGCGTCGTTCGCGCGAGCTTGGCATGTATCGACAGAATTACTGCGGCTGCCGGTTCTCGGCCGTCGAGGCGGCCATGGACCGCGCCCGCATCCGCGACGAGCGCAAAGCGTCCAAAAAGTAGTTCATTTGGGACGTCAGCCTGCTAGGATGTAGAGCGGACTTTAGCTATATAAGGAGTATCCGACGTGTCTATGCGTACCGATGATTTTGACTACAACCTTCCTGAGGAACTGATCGCCCAGGCGCCTGCCGAGCCGCGTGACTCCTGCCGTCTGCTGGTGGTGGATCGCAAGGGCTCCCAGGCGGGAACGCCGCTGGAGCACGGCGGTACCGTTGAGCACCGTATCTTCCGCGATATCATCGACTATATCGAGCCAGGCGATGTGCTCGTCATCAACAAGACGCGCGTGATGCCGGCCCGCCTGATCGGTCGCAAAGCCGGCTCGGGTGGCGTGGTCGAGACGCTGCTGCTCAAGCGCCGCGAAGATGTTGACCCGCTGGGTCACGTTTGGGAGTGCCTGGTCAAGCCGGGTAAGCGCCTGAAGCCCGGTGCTCAGATTGAGTATTGCGCCGGTGGCGCCCATGCGCCCGAGGGGGCTCCCGTGGTGCTGACGGCTGAGGTCATCGACTTTGTCACCGATAGCCGCGGTGGCCGTCTGGTGCGCTTTGAGCCGGCCGGTTGCAATGCCGCCGGCGAGCAGCGCACGCTCGACGAGGCCATTCACGCCGCCGGTCACGTGCCGCTGCCGCCCTACATTACCGATTACGAGGGCGATCCCGAGAAGTACCAGACCGTCTACGCCATGAAGGAGGAGCACTCGGCTGCCGCTCCTACGGCGGGTCTGCACTTTACCCCCGAGCTCATGGCCGCTATCGAGGCCAAGGGTGCGAAGTTTGCCGCCGTCGAGCTCGAGGTGGGCATCGATACCTTCCGTCTGGTGGAGGAGGACGACCCTACGCAGCACGTCATGCACACCGAGCGCTACCACGTGTCGCAGGAAGTTGTCGACGCCGTGCATAAGGCGAAGGCCGAGGGGCATCGCGTAATCGCCGTCGGCACCACCGCAGTGCGTTCGCTCGAGAGTGCGTTCGATGCGGAGGCGCCGGTGTCCGATCCGGCTGTGACGGCGCGCTATTTTGAGGGCCGCGAGGACGGCGCTGACACGCTCGGCCGCGGCGATATCGTGGCGCGCGAGAACGCGACAACGCAGCTCTACCTCATGCCCGGCTCGACCTATCACGTGGTCGACGCACTGATCACGAACTTCCACGTGCCGCGCTCTACGCTCATGATGCTCGTGAGCGCGCTTGCCTCCCGCGACCAGATCATGGATGCCTACGCCGCCGCCATCGAGGAGCGCTACCGCTTCTTCAGCTTTGGCGACGCCATGCTCATTTGTTAGTTACGCGGTTCTACGAACCGCGTAACTGCTCGACGCTGCAAACGCCCCTAAGCGGCAATCTGACGTTCAATCGTCGGGCATGACCAGAAGGTCAATGCCCTCCTCTTTCACGTCACCTTGCTCGCTTAGGGGCGTTTTCGCTGACTTCGCCTAAACATTGGCGTTGTCGTGGTTCAACCTGCCAAAAAGGGACAGGTTTATTTTGGCAGGTTTTATCTGGGCAAACGTTGTTGGTGCAATGGGGACTGGTTTATATACACCAAGTTGGTGCAAAGTGGCCTGACCCCTTTGCACCAATCAAAAAGTTGCGGTGAGCGTTTTTGGCAGCTGGTTTACTTGCTTGCGAACAGCCAGACCAGGATGATCACCAGAATCACGGCGACAATGCAGACGATGGCGCCGGTGAATTTGATGCGTGAGTCGCGGGTACGCTCGCGCACGTCGTCCTCGGCGGCTTCGAGTTGAGCCACTTCGCGCTCGGTTTCGGCGTGCTCGGCCTTATCGCGGGCCAAGGAGCCTGCGAGCGATTCGGTAATCTCGGGATGGTCGTGCACCTCGGTCGCCTGCTCGATGATCGACTGCGCATGCGCTACATCCGCCTGGGCATTGGCAATAGCCTGCTCCTGCTCTCGACGCGCCTTGTCCTCGACGGCGATCTTCTCGCGCAGTTCGCGTTGGCGCGTTGCGGCGGCGGCTTTTGCGGTCTGCAGCTCGTCGCGCGCGGCATCGGCCTCGGCCGTCACGGCCTGATGGGCACGCTTGGCGTCAGCGATGGGGGCTTGTGCCTGCTCGACGGCGTGCTCGGCGGCCGCGAGTGAGTGCTCAAGATCGGCGGTGATGTGCGGGACATCTTCCTCGGCTTTGCGCAGGGCATCGGCCGTGTCGGAGATCTGCATCGAAAGCTCGCTGGTGCGCACCGTGTAATTGGCGGGATTCGCCGAAGGATTGCGCTGCAGCTCGGCATACTCGCGGCGCAGCGTTTCGAGTTGAGCGCGCGTGGCATCGACGGTTTGCTGCGCTGCGGCAACGCCGGCGTCGCGCTCGGCCTGCACCTTGTCGCGGATGCGCTTGGAATCCTCGAGGCGGCGAACGAGGCGGTTACCGGTTTCGCGCGAGCTTGCTTCGCGCGCCTCCACGGCATCGAGTGCGGCTTTGAGACGCCGCTCGGTGGCATCGTCCTCTTCTTTTATTTGCTCGAGCTGCGCCTTGAGCTCTGTTGCCTTGGCAGCATGGGTATCGCGGCCGATTTCTGCCGCCGCCGCGGCCTTTTGTGCCGTGTCGATGGTCTGGCGCTGCTCGGCGACGATTTGGTCGTAGCGGCCTGCGATGTCCTGGCGCGTCTCGAGTTCCTCGCCTTGATCGGCGATGCGCTGCTCCAACTCTGCCAGGTGATCGCGTGCATCGGCGAGCGCCTTCTTTGCGGCATTCATCTCGCGCATGGCCGAGGCACCCTGGGCGATAAAAGCGCCTACGGCGTTGGCGGTGTTTGAGACGGCGCCTCCCAGATCGCGGCTGGCTGCGGGGGCATGCGGGGCGGTCGGGCGAGCGGCGTTTGCCGTGCCCGCATCGGGCGTCTGCGGCGTGGCGATGTTGCCGGTGCCGCCCTCGATCACGGAAAAGCCGGCAGCGTGCGGATCGACTGCGTCGGCACCAATGGTGGGGTGCTCGAGCTGCAGGAACGAGGGCAGGGTGCTGCCTTGGTCGGCAACGGGGGTCTCGCCGGGCACGAAGGTCGAGGCGGCCTCGGCGGCCTCCTCTTCTTCGGCGTCAATATCGGCGTCGGCCACGGCGTTTTTCATCGCTTTGACGGCATCCATCATGGAGTCCATGACGGCATCGAGCTCTTCTTCCGAAGACACCTCGATAGGGCCTTCTGCTTGCGGGGCGGCGTCCTTTTCGGGGGCGTCGTCCTGAGCGGCCGAATCGTCGTTTTGCTCGCCGGCATCTTGGGCCGCAGGGATTTCCGTCGCAGCGCCGTTATCCAGAGTGGCGTCGTCGACGTCGGTATCATTGCAGGTCGCAGCGTCAGTATCTGCGGCGACGTCTGCTGAATCATCAATATGCTGTTGAGTCTGGGGGTCCAGCTCGTCTGTCATAGGCATGTGCTCCTCATCGTTGTTTGTCACCCTATGATAAAGTCTCGCGCCGACATCCCGCGCCCCGCAGCAAAGTTTCAAAACGTGTTCGATGACTCGCTTGGATAGCAAAAATTCGTCCTCTAAATTCAGTTTGTGCTTGACATTCCCTTCGCCGAATGACGTTGTGCCGTTCACCTGCTGCAGCCTTTATTTTTCACTTGAACCCGCTAAAGTTGCATTTCAGCTTTTGGCGCGTGAAGTTGGATGCGCGCAGTCGGCGGGTGGGCCCGTCGCGATTCGAAAGGACTTCGTATGGGACTTTTCACTGGTAAGACCGTAATCGTCACCGGCGGCGGCAAGGCCACGCTTAAGGACGGCTCCGCTGGCTCCATCGGCTACGGCATCGATATCGCTTTTGCCAAGGAAGGCGCAAACCTCGTCATTACCGGCCGCAACGTTGCCAAGCTCGAGGCTGCCAAGGAGTCCCTCGAGGCCGAGTACGGCATCAAGGTTCTGCCTGTTCAGGCCGATGTTTCGGCTGGTCAGGACAACGAGGCCGTCGTCCAGAACGTCATCGACAAGGCCATCGAGGAGTTCGGCCGCATCGACGCCGTCGTCAACAATGCCCAGGCCAGCGCCTCGGGCGTGACCATCGCCGACCACACCATGGATCAGTTTAACCTGGCCATTTATTCCGGCCTGTATGCTACCTATCTGTACATGCAGAAGGCCTATCCGCACCTGAAGGAGACCAAGGGCTCCGTGGTCAACTTTGCTTCGGGCGCCGGCCTGTTTGGCAACTACGGCCAGTGCAGCTATGCCGCCGCCAAGGAAGGCATCCGCGGCTTGACTCGCGTTGCCGCCAACGAGTGGGGCAAGGACGGCATCAACGTCAACATCGTGTGCCCGCTTGCCTGGACTGCTGCGCTCGAGAACTTTCAGGATGCCTATCCCGAGGCGTTCAAGGCCAACGTTCACATGCCGCCGGCGGGCCATTACGGCGACGTCGAGAAGGAGATCGGCCGCGTGGTCGTTCAGCTTTGCGGCCCCGACTTTAAGTATATGAACGGCGAGACCGTCACCCTCGAGGGTGGCATGGGCCAGCGTCCTTAGGGGTTACGCGGTTTTACCAAACCGCGTAACGGCTCGACGCTGCGCGGTCACCAGAGCGACAACTTGTCATTCAAAGAGGGCGGCATGACCAGAAGGTCTATGCCGCCCTCTTTTCATGCCAATTTGTTCGCTCTGGCGACCGCTCGCTGGCGGTGCAAAAACATCGACGTTGCCGGCACTGGGGGACAGTCCCTAAGTGCCGGCTGGTCATAGTGTCTGACTTATGCTCAACCTGCGGCGCCATTTTGCTTGAAGGCACCTTGCTCGATCTGGCGGGTTTTCGCTCATATGACCCAATCCGCTGTCAAGAGCCACAATGGCCCCGCCGACCGCTTGCAATCGGTCGGCGGGGCCTGCCGTTAACCCG
>CABUXY010000020.1:0-23934 GCA_902495645.1 uncultured Collinsella sp.
CCCCGTGCCCGAACCGGCCATGTAATCATCGATTACCATAGATAGATGCACGGTTTTCAAGGCAGTAACGGCTGTGTCCCCATTACATAAAAAATAATCAGCCCCCACATATCGAAACGGTCGAGAGGGCCGCCTCCGGGCTAGCGCCCTTCCTCGGAGAAGTTCGCGAAGCCCACTTCTCCGAGGAAGGGCGCTAGCCCGGAGGCGGCCCCAGCGCGAGACCGTCCCGGATGCCTACCTACTCGTTGTCGCCGGCGGTTAGCTGCGTTGCGGAGAGCGCGCCGTCGGCAGCAGTTGCGGCTGCGGCGTCGGGCCAGACCCAGTCGGTAAAGGCCGGGTGATCGAAGCCCTCGTCGCACGCGAACTCAAAGGCCTCGGTGCGGAAAGCCTCCCACTCATCAATCTGCTCGGCAAACTTATCGGCGTCGACCATGCGCAGCACGTCGGCGGCCAGGGCCCAGCGGTCCATGTTATTCAGGCGCAGCATGTCGAACGGTGTGGTCGTGGAGCCCTTCTCCTCGTAGCCGTGGACGCGGAAGGCGTCGTGGCCGGGGCGGTTCCAAATCAGGCGGCGAATCGTGCCGGCATAAGCGTGGAATGCAAAGAGCACGGGCTTCTCACCGCAGCCAAACAGCTCGGCCCAGCGCTCATCGCTGATGGCTTGGTCGTTCTCGCAAACGTTCTGGATCTTGAGCAAGTCGACCACGTTGACGAACCACACCTTAATGCCCAGCTCGCGCAGCATGTCGGTTGCAGCCAGAGCCTCGAGCGTCGGCACGTCGCCGCACGTGGCGACCACGACGTCGGCCTCGGCGAGCGAGTCGGCAGTCGATGCCCACTCCCAGGTCGCGACGCCCTCGGCGAGCTCGGACTTGGCCTCGTCGACCGTCTGGAAGGTGGGGGCGGGTTGCTTGCCACAGAAGATGGCGTTGACGCAGTCGGTGGACTGGTAGACGCGCTCGGCAACGGCAAGCGCCATGTTGGCGTCGGCCGGATAGTAGGCATTCACGATATGCGTGTCGTTGGCCTTGTTGAGCAGCAGGTCGATAAAGCCGGGGTCCTGGTGCGAGAAGCCGTTGTGGTCCTGGCGCCAGACATGGCTCGACAGCAAAATGTTGAGACCACTAATGGGGGCACGCCACGGAATCTCGCGCTTGGTGGCCTCGAGCCATTTGCAGTGCTGGTTGACCATAGAATCGACCACGTGGACAAAGCTCTCGTAGGAACTCCACACACCCGAGCGGCCGGTGAGCACGTAGGCCTCGAGGAAGCCCTCGCACTGGTGCTCAGACAGCTGCTCGACGACCTTACCGAAACCGGCCAGCAGCTCGTCGTTGGCATCGTCCTCGTAAAAGCCAGCATCCCACTGCTTCTTGGTCACCTTGTAGGCAGCCTGCAGGCGGTTGGACGCGGTCTCATCGGGACCGAAGATACGGAAATCGTCCATGTTCTTGGCCAGAACGTCGGCGGTGTACTCACCAAAGACGCGGGCGGCCTCGGTGGAGCCCCAGCCGTGGCCCTTGCTTGCAACGGGAATCTCGTGGGCATGAATATCGGGGAGTTCGAGCTCGCGGCGCACCTTGCCGCCGTTCGCATTGGGGTTGGCGCCGATGCGCAGCTCGCCGGTCGGCATAAAGGCCGTTACCTCGGGGCGCACCTGGCCCTCGGGCGTAAAGAGTTCCTCGGGCTTGTAGGAGCGCAGCCACTCGCGCAGCACGCGGAAGTGCTCGTGGGTGTCCTTGGCACTCGCCAGCGGCACCTGATGGGCGCGCCAGGAGCCCTCGGTCTTCTTGCCATCGATCTGCTTGGGGCAGGTCCAACCCTTGGGCGTACGGAACACAATCATGGGGTAGGCCGGACGGACCACGGTCTCACCCGCGGCGGCCTGGGCCTGCGCGGTGGCCTTGATGTCGCAGATCTCATCGAAGACCTGCTCGAACAGCGCGGCAAAACGCGCGTGAATGCTTGCGTGGCTCTCGTCGTCAAAGCCGGCGACAAAGAAGTGCGGCTTATAGCCCATTCCCTCAAAGAACTTGGTGAGCTCTTCGTCGGACACGCGGGCAAGGATGGTGGGGTTGGCGATCTTGTAGCCGTTGAGGTGCAGGATCGGCAGGACGATACCGTCGGTTGCCGGGTTCACGAGCTTGTTGGACTGCCAAGAAGTCGCGAGCGGACCGGTCTCGGACTCGCCGTCGCCCACCACAGCCACGGCCAGCAGGCTCGGGTTGTCCATGACGGCACCGTAGGCGTGGCTGAGCGTGTAGCCGAGCTCGCCGCCCTCGTGGATGGAACCGGGCGTCTCGGGCGCAAAGTGGCTCGGAATGCCGCCGGGGTAGGAGAACTGGCGGAAGAACTTCTGCAGGCCGGCCTCGTCATTGGTGATGTCGGGGCGGATCTCACGGTAGGTGCCATCGAGCAGCGACTGGGCAGTGCCGGCGGGGCCGCCGTGGCCCGGGCCCATCAAGAAAATGGCGTTCTGGTTGTGGTCGGCAATAAGGCGGTTGACGTGGCCGAACAGGAAGTTGATGCCGGGCGTGGTGCCCCAGTGACCGACCAGGCGGTGCTTAACGTCCGGGCGACCAAAGTCGCGCACCTCACCGGTTTTCTCGTCGACAAAGTCGCTGCGCATCAACGGGTTAGAGCGAAGGTAGATCTGACCGACGGACAGATAGTTCGATGCGCGCCAATACAGGTCAACGCCCTCGAGCTCGGAAGCCGGCACCTCGTGGCCCAGCTTTTGCCACGGCGTCCCCAATGTTTTAGCCATTGTTTTTGTCCCTTCGCTGCATGGTCACCCTCCGATATGGCGACCTTTCGTTGGGACAAGTATATTTGCTAAAACGTTTTATCATGGTGAAAAAACGTTTTATCACCCTTATCAATCGCATCGATCTACAAAACGCGACATTCACCTGCGGCATTGTCTGTCACAGGTACTCCACATCCAATCTGCATGAATTGATAAACGTGTTTAGTTGTGTTTAGTAAGCTCGAGCACGCTGCCCTTAACGATAAGCGCCGGCTCCAAAACGACCTCTTCGGCACGCCTACCGCCCCTACCGGCAAGACGCTTGGACATGCAGCCAAAAGCATGCTCCGCAAGAACACCAGGATCCTGCTCGATCGCGGTCAGCGCCGGCTCAAAGAGAACGTCGGCCGCCGAGTTGTCATAGCTTACGACCGAGATATCGCCCGGGATGCTCTTACCCATCTCGTGCAAGCGCTTGAGCAGACCGAGGGCAATGTTATCCGAGCTTGCGAACACGGCGGTGGCGTCAGTTGCGAGCACCGCCTCCGACGCCTCGTATGCGCTCGGAATGTAGTACTCGCTCTCAAACTCCAAACGTGCGTCGATCGGCAGGCCAACCTCGCGCAGCGCACGCTCGTAGCCGGCAAGACGTTTACGACCCGTATTGGAACGGCGAGCATTAACCAAGCAGGCAATGCGACGGTGACCCTGCTCGATCAGATAGCGGGTAGCCATGTAGCCACCCATCTCGTGGTCGAACATCACCTTGTCGCACTCGAGCCCCTCAATGGCACGGTCGACCATTACCGCCGGAATGGGCAGATGGCTGACTTCTTCGCGCAGGGCGCGGTCGTCGGAGAACTCGTCACCCACTACCAGAAAGACGCCGTCGACGCCGCGCGTCACCAGCTGGCGCAGCAGCTCAAGATCGTCGTCGGCACTTCCACCCGAGCTGGTAATAAAGAGCGCATAGCCATCCTCGCGGCAGCGCTTTTCCAAGCTGCCGGCGAGCGAGGCAAAAAAGCGGCTCTCGATATTGGGAACGATAAGGCCCAGCGTGCGCGACTCGCGCATGACCAGGCTGCGCGCGATCTGGTTAGGGACATAGTGGTTGCGCGCCGCGACCTCCTTGATGAGCTTGCGGTTTTCTTCCGAGATGCGGCAGGGCCGATTATTGAGAACAAGCGAGACCGACGAGGGGGAAAGCCCCACCTCCTGGGCAATCTGCTTGAGAGTAACTTTGTTGCCCATCTCGCTCCTTCCGAGTATTCGCGCAATCTCTTGAAAGTATAGCGACCGTCCCTCTACCTCGATGATAAACACTTTACCAATCCGGTAGACGGCTGTTTTATCGCCGCCAGCGCACCAAATCCGTCCGGGTGGGGTATATTGCAATCGATTGATGACAACGACCACCAAAAGGCGGATATTCGTATGCACGAGAACGACTTTTTTAACGAGGACCTGCTGTGCGCGCTTGCTGGCGTTGCCGGCGAGGACAACGTGCTGATGAGCGAGCCCATGCGCGA
Source organism: uncultured Collinsella sp. (assembly GCA_902495645.1). Lineage (GTDB taxonomy): Bacteria > Actinomycetota > Coriobacteriia > Coriobacteriales > Coriobacteriaceae > Collinsella. Next base: position 4,279 of record CABUXY010000020.1, read on the forward strand.
GCACACCACGTTTAAAATCGGCGGCCCAGCCGACGTCTTTGTCACGCCCGATACCGAGCAGGGCCTCGTCGCCACGCTCGATACCTGCTATCGCTGCGATCTGCCCCTCACCATCGTGGGCAACGGCTCCGACTTGCTCGTCGGTGACAAGGGCATCCGCGGCGTCGTCGTGGCGCTTGGCGAGGGCCTCTCCGACATTACGGTCAACGGCACGCACGTCACGGCAGCAGCCGGCGCCTTGCTTTCCGATGTCGCCGCGGCGGCAGCCGAGGCCGGTCTCACCGGCATGGAGCCCATCTCGGGTATCCCCGGATCGGTCGGCGGCGCCTGCTACATGAACGCCGGCGCCTATGGCGCCTGCATGGCCGATGTGCTGGAGTCTGTGCGCGTCTACAAGCCCGCCCGCATGCTCGACGACGGCACCCGCGGCAGCGGCAACATCATCGAGTTCGATGTCGACGAGCTTAACCTGGGCTATCGCAAGAGCCGCATCGCTGACGACGGCTTTACCGTGCTTTCGGCCATCTTCAATCTCGCCCCGGGCAACGCCGCGATGATCAAGGCCGACATGGACGACTACCGCCAGCGCCGCGAGGACAAGCAGCCACTCGACATGCCGAGCGCCGGCTCCACCTTCAAGCGCCCCGAGGGCTACTTTGCCGGCAAACTCATCATGGATGCCGGCCTGCGCGGCCATGCTGTCGGCGGCGCGCAGGTGAGCGAAAAACACTGCGGCTTCATCGTCAACGCCGACCACGCCACCGCCGCCGATGTCGACGAACTCATCCGCGACATCCAAGCCAAAGTCAAAGAGCAGTTCGACGTAGACCTAGAACCCGAAGTCCACCGAGTCGGCGAATTTTTATAGCCCGCTCGCCGCGGTCCACTTTAATTAATAACGGGACAAGTGACGTAGCTCACTTGTCCCGTTTTCATTTATTTGCGAAGAACATCGGCCATCCGCAGGATTGAAATCATCGACCGATAAGTGAGTTCCACCTTTTCGCCCGCAAGCAGTCGTTTCGAGCCAATCTCATCTAGCCCCACAAGGCGAGAAAACAGCAAGCTACTCATCGTGCCCTCGTCAATTGATTCCTTTATGGTCTTCAAAACGTCCGTATCATGAAGCGACGCCGAGCTGTAGGGGGCAACACGAGCGGAACTCTCAATTAACGACGAGACAAAAGGATGGAGATGCTTTGGACATAGTCCATCAAACACCACATCCCCATTGTCATCCGAGCCGACTAGTCGCCAACTATAATGATCGACCCAGTCGTCTCCGTCATATATGGTGTCCATGAGCAACTTCCCGTCTAGAGAGAAACCTGTTTGAACATCGGGGCGCAAGACCGCAATCCATCTAGGACCCGCAACAGCTCCGACCCAACGCACCACACGACAATTGTATATTGCGACTATTTTAGATCTACATGATCAGTTCGAGTTCGCAACAAGGCGATTATTGCAGCTAGGTTATATTTCATTTTCCACTTTGATGAGCCGTCGGCTCCAAATTCCAAAACCGAAGTCCACCGAGTAGGCGAATTCCTTTAACAAAGAAGGCCCCGAAAGGGGCCTTCGCCATCTTTATATCAGACAACCAGTCCGGTGTATCGCGCTCAGGACCCGAGAGGGCCGCGTGCCCGCCCGCAATATATTTGATTGATCGCGAGTTCCGCACGCAAAGAAGGCCACTTAATGTGGCCTTCGTCTTGCGCAGGACTGCCCGAGCAGGCAATCAAATATATTGCGGGCGGGCACGCGGCCCAGTCGGCTTTACGACAGCGCAATACCGCCGAGCCAGCCCCAACGCACGCCAGAGCCAGTGCCGTAGAACCCAATGAACGAGTCAAGCGACCTCGACGTGATGGCGCCCTCGTTACTCATAACGATGCCGCCGCCAACGTAGATGCCCACGTGGCCATAGATCAGGCCCGGTATGCCGGTACCACTATGCGATGAGTCGGCAACAATCATGCCCACCTGCAGCGCCGAGCGGTCGGAGCTATAGCACCAGGCGTTAAACATATCGCACGCGTTACCGCCAAAGTAGCCAACGCCGGCGTTACGGAAGACATTGGTAACCCACGCCGCGCACCAGTTCTGCCCCGGCGAAGGCGTGGAGTAGCACGCGTTGACGACGGCCTGTTGCTTGCCCGAGCCGGCATTCTGCTGCGGAGTTCCGGGCGCATACGATCCACCGCCCGAGCTCGAACCACCCGAGTAGGAATTGTTCTTGTTCGCGGCGGCCGCGGCAGCGGCGGCGGCCTTCTTGGCAGCTTCCTCGGCCTGGGCGGCAGCGAGAATCTCTGAATCGCGCTGAGCCATGAGCTCCTTGACGTCGTCGGAAAGACCGCTCAGCACGGTCTGGACCTCTTGCTGCTTGGCCTGCATATCCTGCATCTGGGCAGTCTGCTGATCCTTGAGCTTCTCCAAGTCGACCTTCTGCGACTCGAGCTCGGTCTTTTGCGCATCGAGCTCTTCCTGGATGGTCTGAATGTCCTCGATGGCGTCGCGGTCGCTCTTGTTGATCTTCTCAACATAGTGCGCATTGGCGACGAGTTCCTCAAACGAACCCGAGGCGAGCAGCAGCGACAGGATGTTGGTGCCGCCCGACTTATAGCTGGCGGAAACGCGATCGGAAAGATCGTCGCGCTTCTTTTTGAGCTCGGCCTTCTTTTCGTCAATCTGCGCCTGCGTGCTGTCAATCTGGCCCTGTACGCCCTCGATATCGTTGAGGGTCTGGGCGTTCTTGTTGGCCAGCGCCGCGTATTCATTTGCGATGCTGTCGAGCTGGGCCTGGACCTCGTCAAGCTGAGCCTGGGCCGCATTGAGCTTGTCGGTGGTTTCCTTGGTGGCCTCCGCAGCATGGGCGCGAGCGGGCAGACCAAAAAGAACGGCTGCAGAAGCTGCGCCGAACAGGGCCTTGAGGGCAGTGCGACGCGAAAGCTCCTGGGAAAGGATGGAATCGCTGTTTGGTGACATATCTACTCCGTTACATGTTTATTTATATGTCGCTCAACTCATACATATTAGCGTACATCCGGCGCATCCCAACGATTTCCACGAACGGCAGCAAACCGTATGGTCGGCGGCTCGTATGCAAACGTCAAAGTCAAGGTTACGCCCACGCCAAACATTTCAATGAGTACGTTAGCATGTTCATCTGCTTTTCCTGCCCTGCACCTTTTGGGTGCCCCTGCCTGCGCTATACTCCCCTGAAGAAGTGTTCCTGATTCGATAGGAGACTACATGTCCAAAGCACTCGACCCCAAAGACACCTGCGTCCTCGTAACCGGTGGCGCCGGTTTTATCGGCTCGCACACCGTCGTTCAGCTGCTCGAGGGCGGCTACCAGGTCGTCATCGTCGATGACCTCTCCAACTCCAGCGCCGTCGCCGTCGACCGCGTCAAGACCATCGTGGGCGAAGAGGCTGCCAAGAACCTCACCTTCTACGAGGCCAACGTGCTCGACCGCGAGGCCATGAACAAGATCTTCGACACCCATCAGATCGACCGCGTCATCCACTTCGCCGGCTTTAAGGCCGTCGGCGAGTCGGTGAGCAAGCCCGTCGAGTACTACCACAACAACATCGAGAACACCCTGGTGCTCATCGACGTCATGCGCAACCATGGCTGCAAGTCCATCATCTTCTCGAGCTCCTCGACCGTCTACGGCGACCCGGACAACCCGCCCGTCACCGAGGAAGACCCCAAGAAGCCCGCAACCAACCCCTATGGCTGGACCAAGTGGATGATCGAGCAGATCCTTATGGACATTCACACCGCCGACCCCGAGTGGGACGTTGTGCTGCTCCGTTATTTCAATCCCATCGGCGCCCATCCGTCGGGCCTGATCGGCGAGGATCCCAAGGGCATCCCCAACAACCTGGTGCCCTATGTCGCGCAGGTTGCCGTGGGCAAGCTCGAGGCCGTTCAGGTCTTTGGCAACGACTACCCCACACCCGACGGCACCGGTGTGCGCGACTACATCCACGTGTGCGATCTGGCCTCCGGTCACGTTGCCGCCCTTAACTGGATGAACGGCAAGACCGGCGTCGAGATCTTTAACCTGGGCACCGGCACCGGTACCTCGGTACTCGAGGTCGTCGCCGCCTTCTCCAAGGCCTGCGGCAAGGAGCTGCCCTACGTGATCCGCGAGCGCCGCGCCGGCGACATCGCTGCCAACTGGTGCGATGCCTCCAAGGCCGAGCGCATGATGGGCTGGAAGGCTCAGTACGACATCGCGGATATGTGCCGCGATAGCTGGAACTGGCAGAGCCACAACCCCAACGGCTTCGCCGACGCCGAGTAGCAAAAACCTACATACCGCTCTTGCCCCGATCTCACGTTGTGAGGTCGGGGCTTTTTCATGGCATGTAACCATTCGCCGAAAATCGACCAACTTTTTTATCTTGCCTGTACATGTTTAAACAACATGTTTTACAATAGGCATATCGAATCAGAACATCGGAGGCGGACTGCGTACCCATCGGCAGACCGACCCCACAACAAGAAGGTTGGTGAGCGCATTCATGGAGCGTGCAAGCGGCGTCCTCATGCCCGTCTCATCTCTGCCCGGACCATACGGAATCGGCGGCTTTGGCTGGAATGCCTACGACTTTGTCGATTTCCTCGCCTCGTGCAAACAACATTATTGGCAGATTCTGCCCCTTACGACGACTAGTTACGGCGATTCGCCTTACCAGTCGTTCTCGGCCCGCGCGGGCAACCCTAACTTCATTGACTTTGCCGAGCTTATCGAGGCAGGGTATCTGGAGCAGCGCGATATCGACGACGTGTACCTGGGCTCCGATCCCAGCAATGTCGACTACGGTGCTATCTTTGGCGGCCGCCGTCAGATTCTCGACCGAGCCGCTGAGCGCTTTGCTGCCGACAAGCCGGCCGATTTTGATGACTTTATCCAAGCCAACGAGGACTGGCTCATCCCCTACTGCGAGTTCATGACCGTCAAAGAGGAGTGCGGGCTCAAGGCCTTCTGGGAGTGGCCCGAGGAGCTCCGCCGCCGCGGCGAGGCATCCAGCAAGATCTGCGCCGCCCATCCCGAGCGCATGCTCTACCACCAGATGACGCAGTACTTCTTCGATCGCCAGTGGAGCCGCCTCAAGGCCTATGCCAACGAGCGCGACATTCTCATCATCGGAGATTTGCCCATCTATGTCTCGCGTGACTCCGTCGAGATGTGGGCGACACCTGAGCTCTTTAAGATCGACGCCGCCGGCAATCCCGTGAGCGTCGCCGGCACGCCGCCCGACCAGTTCTCGGCCACCGGCCAGTACTGGGGCAACCCCATCTACGACTGGGACGTCATGGAGTCCGACGGCTTCTCCTGGTGGGAGGGCCGCATTCGCGCCGCACTCGACATGTACGACGTCATCCGCCTGGATCACTTCCGCGGCTTCGAAGCCTATTGGGAGGTGCCGTTCTCCTCGCCCGATTCGTCCTACGGTTCGTGGACGCAGGGTCCCGGCCTCAAGTTCTTCAAGACACTCGAGGAAAAGCTCGGCACGCTGCCCATTATCGCCGAGGACCTGGGCTTCCTCACCCCCGGCGTCATCGACATGCGCGACAACTCGGGCTTCCCCGGCATGAAGATCCTGCAGTTTGCCTTTGAGGGCACCAACTCGTACTACCTGCCGCATAACTACATCGCCAACACCGTCGCCTATGTGGGCACCCACGACAACGAAACGGCGCGCGGCTGGTATGAGGGAACGGCCACCCCGCGTCAGCGCGAGCAGGCAGCCCTGTACACCCATCAGCAGGCCGGCGAACCCATGGCAGATGCACTCAATCGCACCATCGCCGCCAGCGTGAGCGACACGTGCATCTACACCATGCAGGACCTGCTCAACTTGGGCAACGAGGCGCGCATCAACACCCCTGCCACGCTGGGCGGCAACTGGACCTGGCGCATGCTCGACGGCGCCATCACCCGCGAGCTCGAGCACAAACTCACCGACTGGACCGAGACCTACTTCCGCATCCCGTCGGAAGCCGAAATCGAGCTTCCTCAATAGGAGCTACCGCGCCCGACCCCACCCCACCGTGCGGACGCGACCGCTTTTCCCGCGCGAGGCCACCCCAATCCCCTCGCGCGGGCTTCTTTTGAATTTCTGACATGTCGTCAACTCACCACAGGAGGAAACATGCCCCGTATCGATCTTGCGGATCTTGCCGAGCAGTCCTTTGGAACTTCGCTCGAGCAACTCGATGACCGCCGCATTTACAAACTGCTGGTCAAGCTCGTACAGGAGCGCTCCGCCGCCTGCCCGCTCAACAATGGCAAGAAAAAGCTCTATTACATCTCTGCTGAGTTTTTGATTGGCAAACTGCTGATCAACAACATGATCGACCTTGGCATCTATGCCGAGGTCAAAGACCAGCTCACCGCTGCCGGCCACGACCTCAACAAGATTGAGGAATTTGAGGTCGAACCGTCGCTGGGCAACGGCGGCCTGGGTCGCCTGGCCGCGTGCTTCCTGGATTCCATTGCCACGCTGGGCCTTACCGGTGACGGTGTGGGCCTCAATTACCATTACGGCCTGTTCCGTCAGCGCTTTTCCGACAACCAGCAAAAGGCCGTCCCCGACGAGTGGCTTGGCGAGCAGGACATCCTGATCGATGACGACCGCTCCTACACCGTCGAGTTTGGCGATTTTGCCGTCACCTCCAAGCTCGTCAACATCGATGTGCCCGGTTACGGCCAGCCCACCAAGAACCGCCTGCGTCTGTTTGACCTGGCAAGTGTCGACGACGGCCTGGTCCCCGGCAGCTCCATCGACTTCGATAAGACGAAGATCGCCAAGAACCTCACCTTGTTCCTCTATCCGGATGATTCCGACGAGCAGGGCCGCCTGCTTCGTATCTACCAGGAATACTTCATGGTGAGCAACGCCGCCCAACTCCTGATCGACGAGGCCGTCGAGCGCGGCAGCAACCTGCACGATCTGGCCGATTACGCCGTGGTCCAGATCAACGATACGCACCCCACCATGGTCATTCCCGAGCTCATCCGCCTGCTCACCACCGAGCACGACATCGAGTTTGACGAGGCCGTTACCATCGTGCGCTCCATGGTCGCCTACACCAACCATACGATCCTTGCCGAGGCACTCGAGAAGTGGCCGCTCGCCAGCCTGCAGAAGGTCTCGCCCGCCATCGCCGACATCGTCGTCAAGCTCGACGAGGTTGCCAAGGCCGAGCACGATGATCCGCGCGTCGCCATCATCGACGAGCACGACACCGTCCACATGGCTCACATGGACATCCACTTTGGCTTCTCCATCAACGGCGTCGCCGCGCTCCACACCAAGATTCTGGAGGACACCGAGCTTCACCCGTTCTACGAGATCTATCCCGAGAAGTTCTCCAACAAGACCAACGGCATCACCTTCCGCCGTTGGATCCACGGCGCCAACCCCGCGCTCGCCAGCCTGCTCGACGATGTAATCGGCACCGATTGGCGCAGCACCGGCGACCTGAGCAAGCTTGCCGAGTTCGTTGACGACAAGGATGTTCTTGAGCGCCTGGCTGCCACCAAGACCGAAGCCAAGGCCATCATGCGCCAGTTCATGGCGCTCGAGCAGGGTGTGACCATTCCCTCCAACGCCATCATCGATGTTCAGGTCAAGCGAATCCACGAGTACAAGCGCCAGCAGATGCTCGCGCTCTACATCATCTGGAAGTACCTCGACATCAAGAACGGTAACAGACCTAAGCACCCCGTCACCATCATCTTTGGCGGCAAGGCGGCACCTGCCTACACCATCGCACAGGACATCATCCATTTGATCCTGACGCTTTCCCAGTGGATCGCAAACGATCCCGATGTGGCCCCCTACCTGCAGGTTGTCATGATCGAGAACTACAACGTCACTGCTGCCGAGCGCGTGATCCCCGCCGCCGATATCTCCGAGCAGATCAGCTTGGCCTCCAAGGAGGCGAGCGGCACCTCCAACATGAAGTTCATGCTCAACGGTGCTTTGACCCTGTGCACGCTTGACGGTGCCAACGTGGAGATTGCCGAGCTCGTGGGCGACGAGAACATCTATACCTTTGGTGCCTCATCCAAGCAGGTCGAGCAGCTCTACGCCGACGGCAGCTATAACGCCGGCGCGCTCTACCGCAAGCCCGGCATTAAACTGCTGGTGGACTTCATCACCAACCCGGCCTTTATGGCGACCGGCAACGCCGAGCGTCTGCAGCGCCTGCACGACGACATCAAGGGCAAGGACTGGTTTATGGCCCTGCTCGATATTGAAGAGTACATCCAGACCAAGGAGCGCGTGCTGGCCGACTACGAGGACCAGGACGCCTGGATGCGCAAGGCGCTGATCAACATCGCCAACGCCGGCGCCTTCTCGTCCGACCGTACGATCTCCCAGTACAACGACGAGATCTGGCACCTGGACTAACCCATTCCCCTTACCCATCCTCTTGAGGAACGGAGTCGTGGCAACACGGCTCCGTTTTTTGTGCCCTTGTGTTGCCCGTGGCCCGCCTCGACCAAATTGTCTCAATCTGTAACACCTACTCGGCCAAAACGGTCCTACCTGTTACAGATCAAGACAAACCGATCCTTTCCCTAGGGTTTATCTCAATCTGTAACATCTAACGTCCGAAATCCGCCCTTACTGTTACAGATCGAGACAAATGGATAAGGCAGCTAAAACAATCTCGAACTGTAACAGGTAGCTGCCGAAATCAGTCCTTCGTGTTACAGATCGAGACGGAAGGACAGGCGGCTCAACTCAATCTCGTTCTGTAACATCTAAACCCAATTCGAACCTCTACCTGTTACAGATCGAGACAAACAACCGACCAGACAACCCCGTCATAAAGAAAGGCTCCCCTCTCGCCCAGTGGACGGGAGGGGAGCCTTATATGTGACCACGGCAAAAGGATGGCAAAGCCGCAGTCGCCCAAAAGGAGGGCCTGATTGGATCGGGCCTAGATAAGGTTCTTGCCAGACACCTTATCGAAGAGATGGGTCGCGTTCTTCTCGAACTTGAACCAAATGGGGTCGCCCGCCTTGAGCGCACCCTTGGCCTCAAGATCGACGACGGGGATGATCAAGACAAACTGGCCGTCGGGAGCGGTCACGTGGACGTGCTCGGTCGAACCCATGAGCTCGGTCACCTCGACGGTACCCTGGAGCGCACCCTCCTCGTCCTTGTCGGCAAGCAGAATCTGCTCGGGGCGCACGCCGGCCGTGATCTCTTTAACATCGCCGCCGTCCCAGTTAAGAGCAAGCTGAGCGCAGGTCTCGGGGGCGAGCGCCACGTTCATATCCTCGGTCTTGACGGTGAAGCCGTTGCCCGAGCGCACCAGCTGGGCATCGAAGAAGTTCATCTGCGGCACGCCGATGAATCCGGCGACGAAGATGTTCGCGGGATGGTTGAAGACCTCCTGCGGCGTGGCGATCTGCTGGACGACGCCGTCCTTCATGACCACGATGCGATCGCCGAGGGTCATGGCCTCGGTCTGGTCGTGAGTAACGTAGATGAACGTACCCTTGATCTCGTGGCGCAGCTTGATGAGTTCGGCACGCATCTGGTTACGAAGCTTAGCGTCCAGGTTGGACAGCGGCTCGTCCATCAGGAAGACCTTAGGATCACGCACGATGGCGCGACCGATGGCGACGCGCTGGCGCTGGCCGCCCGAAAGCGCCTTGGGCTTACGGTCGAGGTACTCGGTGATACCCAAGATCTCGGCAGCGGAGCGAACCTTACGGTCGATCTCGTCCTTGGGGACCTTCTTGAGCTCAAGCGTAAACGCCATGTTCTCGTACACCGTCATGTTGGGGTACAGAGCGTAGCTCTGGAACACCATGGCGATGTCGCGGTCCTTGGGCGCCACGTCGTTGACCCGCTTGCCGTCGATGAGCACGTCGCCCGAGGTAATGTCCTCCAGGCCGGCGATCATGCGCATCGTCGTGGACTTACCGCAGCCAGACGGGCCAACGAGGACGACGAACTCCTGGTCGTGAACGGTGAGGTTAAAGTCCTCAACAGCGAGCACGCCATCCTCGGTAACCTTGAGGTTGTGCTTCTTCTCCTCGGTCTTCTTCTTTTTGCCAAAGAAGCCCTTCTTTTTGGACTCGGTGTTGGGATACACCTTCTGAACATGTTTGAGAACGATCTCGGCCATGTCTTTACCTTTCGATATGCGGCACCATGTTGAGGGCGCCGCAGAAACTTGCAAAACAGTTACGGCATCAGCCCTTGACGGCACCTGCCACCACGCCGTCGATGATGTACTTCTGGCAGAGGATGTACATGATGACGATGGGGATAACGACCATCATGATGCAGGCCATCATGGGGCCGAGCTCGACGTGGCCGTAGCCGCCGCGGAAGTACTGGATCAAGATAGGAATGGTCTTGTACTTGGTGGAGTCGAGCGTAAGGTAGGGCAGCAGATAGTCGTTCCAGACCCACATGGTCTCGAGGATGCCGACCGAAAGATAGGTGGGCTTCATGATGGGAAGGACGATCTTAAAGAACACCTGGACCGGGTTGCAGCCATCAATCATGGCCGCCTCCTCGATCTCGAGCGGGATGTTCTTTACAAAACCGGCGAACATAAAGACCGCCAGGCCCGCGCCAAAGCCGAGGTAGATAAAGCAGATGTTGAACGGCGTGTTGAAGCCGATGCGGTCCGCCAAATTGGACAGCGTGAACATGAGCATCTGGAACGGCACGACCATCGAGAACACGAACAGGTAATAGAAGAAGTTCGAGATCTTGTTGTTGACACGAACCACGTACCAAGCGCACATGGAGCAGCACACCAAGATCAGCACGACCGACGTGACCGTGATGATGAGCGAGTACATAAATGCCGAGGCAAAGCCCTGCTCGTTAAGGGCGTGCATGTAGTTTGCGAGGCCGTTGAACGTCTCGGGCGTGAGCAGATCGAATGCCGTGGTGGTGCTGATTGCGGTCGCTTTCTTAAAAGAATTAAGCGCAATCATGAACACGGGGTAGATCCACGCGAGCGACAGGATCGTAAAGAAAATCGAGAGCGCGCGGTTGATAACCTTATCGCGTTTCATTACTGCTGCACCTCCTTGGACCTCGTGGCCTTAAGCTGGATCATGGAGATGGCCACGACCAGGATGCAGAAGATAACCGCCTTGGCCTGACCAATGCCCTGCCATGCGATACCGGCACGCGAATAGAACGTGTTGTAGATGTTCAGGGCGAGCATCTCGGTGGAGTGCGCGGGGGCGCCGCCGGTAAGGGCGAGGTTCTGGTCGAACAGCTTAAAGCCGTTGGTGATGGACAGGAACAGGCAGATGGTGATGGTCGGCATCAGGTTAGGGATCTTAACCTTCCAAAACGTCTGCCATGCCGTAGCGCCGTCGACCTTGGCGGCCTCGATGTAGTCGGACGGAATGGACTGCAGACCAGCGATGTAGATGATCATCATGTAGCCGACCTGCTGCCACAGGGTCAGGATGATAAGGCCCCAGAAGCCAGCAGCAGAGTTAAGAGCGATGAGCTGGGCGCCCACGTTGGAGAGCAGGCAGTTGATCAGAATCTGCCAAATGTAGCCCAGCACGATGCCGCCGATCAGGTTAGGCATAAAGAAGATCGTACGGAAGATGTTGGTGCCTTTGAGCGCCTTGCGGGTGAGCGCCTGCGCAATGGCCAGGGCGATCACGTTGATGAGCACCGTCGACAGGAAGGCAAACGCCACGGTAAAGAAGAACGACGTGGAGAACTGCGGATCGGACAGCGCGCGCACGTAGTTCTCGATACCGACAAAGTGCGCGTTACTAATGATAATAAACTGGCAGAACGAGAGATAGAAGCCCTGGATAAAAGGGATCACGAACCCGATCATAAACGCCAGGCACGTGGGCAGCATAAAGAGCGGCCACCAGCGCTTGAGTGCTTTGCCCATAAAAGGGTCCTTTCAATATGCAGGGGGCGGGCAAACCAACGTCTGCCCGCCCCCTGTCGCTAATCAGATAGCTTGGGCAGCAACTGCTTACTCGGAAGCGGCCTTCTCGGTCTTCCAGCCATCAACGAAGGCGTTCTTGACGCCGTCCCACTTGGTGTTGTCGGCAGCATAAGCGATGAGAGCCTGCTTGAGGTTCTTCTTCCACTCCTCGGAGGGGATGTAAACGAAGTCCCAAGCGACGGTCTTCTTGCCGTCCTTGGCCATGGCAACGGCCTGCTGCGAGAAGACGTTGGTGGTCTCCTTGGCGCTCTTGAACGGAGCGGTCAGACCCATCTTGTCGGCGATGATGCTGGTCGGGGTGTCAGCGGTGACGCACCAATACATGAAGTCCTCGGTGGCCTTCTGGGCATCCTCGGAAGCCTGGGAACTGACGCACCAGTAGTTCTCGCCGCCGGAGCACAGGCCCTGGTTCTCCTCGCCGTCAACACCGATGTAGATCGGCATCATGCCAATCTGATCGTCGGTCATGCCGGCCTTGACGAGGTCAGAGTAGGCCCAAGAGCCGTTCTGGTAGAAGACGGCCTTGCCGGTTGCGAACTCGTTGGTGGCGTCGTCGCCGGTCTTGGAGGCAAGCTGCGAAGGATCGCAGGTGGAGTCGGTGATGTACAGGTCGAAGATCTGCTTGTAGTTGTCGAGGAACTCACCCTTGATCTCGTCGTCCTCCTGGTTGTGCTCCTTCTCAAACTCGTAGTAGAGCGGCATGTTGGCAAGGTGGGTGGTGTAGCGCCAGCTGGAGGAGTCGTCCATGCCGGCGGAAGTGAAGGCACCCTCGACACCAAGCTCGTCCTTGCGGGCCTGGATGTCGTCGGCACAAGCCTTCAGCTTGTCGAAGGAGTTGATGTCCTCGGCCTTGTAGCCAGCCTTCTCGAGCAGCTGCTTGTTGTAAATAATGCCGAAGCTCTCCTGAACCCAGTCGATGCACACATCCTTGCCGTCGGACTGCAGAGCCAGGGAGTCATCAATGAGCTCACCGCGGAGCTTGGTATCGGACAGGTCGGCGCAGTAATCCTTCCAGTTCTTAAGACCGGTGGGGCCGTTGACCTGGAACAGGGTCGGAGCGGAGCTCTTGGACATCTCGGACTTAAGCTTCTCCTCGTAGGTGTTGGAAGCGGCGGTCACGATCTTGACCTCGACGCCCTTCTCCTTCTTATAGGCCTTGGCGATCTCCTTCCACTCCTTGTCGACCTCGGGCTTGAATTGGAGGAAGTAGACCTCGGCAGCGTCACCAGAAGCAGAGGAGCCGGAACCGGCGGAGCCACCGCAGCCCACGAGACCCAGACCAAGAACCGCAGCCGCGGAACCAGCAAAGCCCAGGAACTGCCTTCTGCTCATTTCGTTCTTCATTACAATCCACCCTTTCACACCGTGGCGGCACCCTTTGCCGCCGCCTTCGGAGATTGGCTCGGGGACTTTGCCCCTTTTGCTGATTTGTACAATACGCTATTTGGCTAGTTGTTTGAACAAGTATTACTAGAGCGGTAGAAAAACTTCGGTGAACGGTAGTATTCAACTTGATACTTGACAAGTTTTGTATAAACAATTATTTGTTATCTAATGCAGAGAAAACGCCCGGTCAAACCGACGCATCGTCGGTTTGACCGGGCGTTTTCGTTCGCTTTGAGGGCATGAGTCTCGTCAGGCTGCGAGCTAGCCAGCTATCGCTTAGAGTTGACGCGGTAGTGGAAGATCTCGGGATGCGTGCGGGCATGCGTAACCTCAAACAGGATGCCGTCCGAGGTGTACGACTGGCTCTCCATGACGGCAACGCAGTTGTATTTGCCAAGGTCAAGATAGCTGCAGTCCTCATCGTTGGCGAGTTCGACACTCACCGTACGACGGCTCGCCATCACCTTGACGCCGCGTTTGTGCTCCAGATAGTCGTAAATTGACTTTGCGGCGATCTCGGGCGTCAGGCCCTTGGCGATCGACTCCAAAAAGTAACCATGGTCTACTTGGCGTGCGTTGCCGTTAAGGCTTCGGACACGCACCACGCGAATCAACTCCTCGCCCACCTTAAAGCCCAGGCGACGAGAGAGTTGCTCAGTGCAAATCAAATGTTCAAAAGACTTGACCTCGGTCGATGCGACGGCATTGTTGCGCTTTGCAAATTCGCCAAACGACTCGACTTCCTCGAGTGCGCCCAGCATGTCGGTTTCGCCCTTGAGCCAAATAACGCGCACGCCCTTGCCGTGTATGGGCTGCACAAACATCTCGTCTGCCAGCATACTCAAAGCGCGGCGGACGGTATTGCGCGTGCAGCCAAATTCCGCGGTCAGCTCGGCTTCGGTTGGCAGCATCTCCTGAAACGCATAGGTCCCATTAATGATGCGCGAACGGATCTCGCGGTAGATTCCTTCGTAAATCGCTTTTGGCATGGCTTCACCTCTAATGAATATGTATGGCTAGGCACGATAGCATTTCTTGGAGTTGTTTAAACCGTCTATCGGCAAAGCACGGATTATTTACCGTCGACGGTTCCCCCGACACCCAGATCGGACCAAATCAAAACCGTCAATGCGGCAAGCAGCCAGTCCTCTACAATGAGTTCATTGTTTAAACGTTCTTGCTTGCACAGCATGTTGCATCCGGAAGGCATATTATGCTGCAAAAAATCCAACGCTTTGGCGGGGCAATGTTCGCGCCCGCCATGTTGTTTTCCATATCGGGCCTTATGGTCGGCGTCTCCGCCCTCGCAACGTCTGCGGATATCGTCGGCGACCTCGCCGTATACGGAACCCCTTGGTACGTTTTTTGGACTATCATCCAGCGTGGTTCGTGGACGGTCTTTAAACGACTTCCGCTCCTTTTTGCCGTAGCGCTGCCCATCGGCCTTGCCCAAAAGCAACCGGCACGTTGTTGCCTCGAGGCGCTCGTGGCCTATTTTGCCTATTGCTTCTTTTTGAGCGAGATCATCAAGCTGAGCGGAGACAACCTTGGACTTAAGTACCCATCGTCTTTGACCTCCGCTAGCGGCATCACCATCATCGACGGCATCAAGACGCTCGACACCGGCATTATCGGCCCGCTGGCGGTATCGGCAACCGTCGTCGCCATCCATGACCGCTTCTACGATGCCAAGGTTCCCGATTGGCTCGGCACCTTCTCGGGCTCCTCGCTGGTCTACCTCATCAGCTTTTTTGCCGTGTTTGCCCTTGCCGCTATCTCGGCCGCCATCGTGCCCTCCGTATACGCTGTGACCGAAACACTGCGCCACGCACTTGCGGGCGTCGGCCCCTTTGGCGTGGGCATCTTTGTGCTTTTGGAGCGAGCGCTCGAGCCCATGGGGCTGCACCACCTGCTCTACATGCCGATCTACTACGACAACCTGGTCATTAACGACGGCATCTACGCCACGTGGAGCAGCTTGCTCCCCATCCTCTCCCATAGCACGCGCCCCCTTAATGAACTTGCGCCGTGGGCCGGTTTTACCGCCACCGGCTGGGTCAAGCTCTTTGGCCTTCCCGCCATCGCAGCCGCGTTCTACTCCACCGCAAAACCAGAGCGCCGCGCCGGCCTCAGGGTCATCCTTGTTCCCGCCATCATCGCCTCGGTGGTTTGCGGCGTTACCGAGCCACTCGAGTTTCTCTTTATGTTCACCCACCCCGGGCTCTTTTTTCTCTACGCCGTCTTATCGTCTTGCCTTGCCACAACCATGAATCTCTTTGGCATCGTCGGCATCTTCTCGGGCGGCCTCATGGAGATGGCAGCCTTCAACTTTATTCCGCTCATGCGCACGCATGCCGGTGCCTATCTTTTGGCGCTCGGTATCGGCCTTGCCTTTAGCCTCATCTTTTTTGTTAGTTTTCGAGCACTCATCTTGATCTATGACCTTAAGACGCCGGGCCGCGAGGATCATGTCGCCAATCGCGCGGCAATCGATCATTTAACGGGAAGCGGCTTTGCCAAAGAGCAATCTCCCAATGACGAGGTCAATAGTCAATCCGATCAAGATCACGTCCTCGCTGAGCGGGTAATTCAGCTTTTAGGTGGCGTTGGCAATATTGCGGGCGCAACCAACTGCGCCACGCGCCTGCGCGTCGAGGTCGCAGACCCTTCCATCGTTGCAGATAACGCGTCGTTTGTCGCGGCGGGCGCCAAGGGCCTCATCATTACGGGCAAGACCGCCCAGGTGATCATCGGCATCTCCGTTCCCCGCGTTAAAGAGCATTTTGACCAGATCATGGGCCTCGAGCCGGGATTTGTACCCACCGCCTCGGCCTCCCCTGCCGCCAGCGCAGCCCATAATCGCAGCGATATCTGTTTCTTCGATATCGACGGAACGCTCGCGTGGCAAGACCCTCGAGTGGCACAAGAGCTTCCCGAGAGCGAGCGAGACCTCTCCCCCTATCCCAATGAAGCGGTCTCGCAAGCCATCCGTGATTTTGTTGCCAAGGGCAATATGGCGTTTATCTGCACAGGGCGCACCTTCAGCTGCATCCACCCCAAACTTCTTGAGCTGCCCTGGACCGGCATCGTCTGTCTTGCGGGCGGTTACGCCGAGATCAACGGACACGCAATTCGCGATCTGTCGATGACGCCCGGCATGCTGCAGCGCCTTGCCCCCTATCTTGAGCAGTCGGGCGAGGTCATCCGCTTTGAGGGCCTCAACGGCGTCGTGCGCATGAGTGCCGATGCCCCCGATGCCCCCGGATACGCGCGCACCCTGGGCGACGCAGTCACGCAGCTGCAACATTACAGTGCCTACAAGATCTTGATGTCTACATCGCTCGCCAACCACATCGCTCAAGATAAGGCACTTGAGCCGCTGCTGTGCTTTAACGAGCTCGAACTCGAGGTAACCGAAATCTCGCCCCGCGAATGCACGAAGCGCGGGGGCATCCAGTCTGTACTCGACGCCCTCGATCCCCACCACGGAACCGTATACGGCATCGGCGACGCCAGCAATGACGTCTCGCTGATGAACGCCGTCGATGTCGGTATCGCCATGGGCAATGCGCCGGACTATCTTAAAAAGCGCGCCGACTACATCACCGACTCGGTCGACAAAGATGGCGTCGTCAAGGCGCTCGAGCACTTTAGGCTTATATAAGCAGCCGGCACGCGCACGCGTCCCGTTTCCCCAAATCGCCAAAACAGACGCGCCGGCAACTCCAATGTGGCAATATGGTATCTGCACACCGCAACGATGCAACCTAAGAAAGAATGCGAGAACCCGTGTCCAGTCCGTTTACCAGCTTTTTAGCCCAGCACTTTGGCCAGATCAACGACTATCTGGCCACGTTCTTTGACGGACAGGCGACCTCTGCCGATATCGAGCGCTACCTGTATACCCCGCTCTCGACATTTACGGCCAATGCCGGCAAGCGCCACCGCCCGCTCATCTGCATGCTCGCCGCCACCGCGGTAGGTGGCAGCTTTGAGAGCGCCCGCAGCGCGGCGGCAGCTATCGAGCACTTTCAGTCGGGAGCGCTTATCCATGACGACATAGCCGACAACGGCCAGCTGCGTCGCGGCAAGCCTTGCATGCACCTTACCGAGGGCACGGGCCTTGCCATCAACTGCGGCGATCTGGCGCTCACCATGGTCACCAAGACGGTTCTCGACGACCCCACACTCGAGGCAGACGTGAAACTCCGTGTACTCCACGAGCTCACCGAGATGATCGTTCGCACCATCGAGGGCCAGGCGCTCGACTTGGGCTGGGTCCGCGATGGACGCTTTGACATCTCGGTCGACGATTATCTGGACATGGCAACACACAAGACGGCGTACTACAGCGGAGCCACGCCACTTGCCGCCGGAGCCATTATCGGCGGCGGCAGCGATGGGCAAATCGAAGCGCTGCGCGCCTTTGGTCTACACACGGGCCTTGCCTTTCAGATTCAGGACGATCTGCTCAACTTGATCGGCACCAAAGAGGCCGCCAACAAGGACTTCCGCACCGATATCACCGAGGGCAAGCGCACCCTCGTCGCCGTGCACGCCCTGTCAGACGAGCGTTATCACGACGAGGTCGAGGCAATCCTTTCCTCGGGCACCGAGGACCCCGCGCAACTTGCACGCGCCGTGGAGATCTTCCAGCAGACCGGCTCTATCGATTTCGCCCACAACTACGCGCTCAACCTGACCACCAAGGCCAAGGCCGCTATCGAAAGCGTCGAGCTCGACCCGCATGCGCGCGAGCTGTTCGACTCCATGGCAGATTTCTTTGTGGAGCGCCTTAACTAGCGAGGTTATAAAACCTGTCAGCAGCGTATTTGGGTACAACTTGCTACACTGTTGAGTGCATGTTTATGCATCCCTTTGCGTTGTCTATCCGACACACGCTCAAATAGTACGAATGGTACGCCGAAAGGGGTTCGTTCATGGAACCTATTACAACGGGCATGCAGGGAGCAGCCGTCGAGGACGTCCAGTCCCGCCTTCTGCAGCTCGGCTATACAATCGATGACACCGAGGTCGCCGATAAGCGCTTTGGCGCCACCACCGAGCAGGCCGTTGGCACCTTTAGGCTCGACAGCGGTCTTGCCGCCGGTCACGCCGTTGACATTCCCTGCTGGAGTGCCCTGGTCGACGCCTCGTATAAACTGGGCGATCGTACGCTCTATCTGCGTATGCCCAATTTCCATGGTGCCGACGTTCAGGCCCTGCAGAGGGCGCTCAACGTTTTGGGCTTTGCCTGCGGTGAGGACGACGGCTATTTTGGCCCGCACACCGAGGCCGCTCTGCAGCAGTTCCAAGAAAATGTCGGCCTGTTTGCCGATGGCATGGCGTTCCAGGATACCTACGCCTACATCAACCGCCTGCACCATGTGTGGGAGGGCAAGCCCTCGGTTACCGAGGCCGAGTCGCGCATCGGCTTTGCCCGCGCCGCCAACGTTCTCGAGCGCTTCCAGATTGCCGTCATCGGTGAGGACCCCATCGCGCGTAGCGTTGCATCGCGCATGTGGAACATCGCCACGGCGACGACCGACAGCAGCGGCATGATGCTTTGCGATTCCGAGGTTCCGACCGACGTGGATCTGGTGCTCGAGATCGCAAGCGATGAGCTGCCCGCAGATGCTGCGCCGCGCGCCACGATCGCCCTTGCCGAGTGTCACAACCTTGCACAGCGCATCCGCACCGCCAATGTCGCCGCGCAGCAAAAGCCCGCGCGCATCCGCATTGAGCTCACGGGCATGACGCGCTACAACGGAACCTTCACCGCAAGTGATGCGCAGACACTCGCCGTACGCCTGCTCGATGGCGTTTGCGATGCCCTCGCAGATTAGGTAAACTAAACGGGTTGCTTTTGGGCAACACCACACATTGGGACGTAGTTCAACGGTAGAACTCCGGTTTTTGGTGCCGGCTGTTGGGGGTTCGAATCCCTCCGTCCCAGCCCCAAAGAACATAGCGCTCCAGGCTCTTATGAACCTGGAGCGCTTTTTCGTGGGCATGCGGAGGGATTCGAACCCGCAAGGAATCTACCTATATAAGACAGACGCCCCAGGCCCATAACGACCAAGAGCGCCTTGCATCTAGAATTATCAGCCCTGTTCCGAAAAGCGAGCCGCATGCAACAACCAAGTAACCACAGGCCCCGGGAGAGCGGGGACACCGGCTTAGGTTTATCGCGAGTTCCGCACGAACAGGAGGCCACTTAATGTGGCCTCCGTCGTGAGCAGGACTGTAGAGCAGGAAACCTAAGCCGGTGTCC
>CABUXY010000021.1:0-19425 GCA_902495645.1 uncultured Collinsella sp.
GGACCGTCGACACCCGCGTCACCAATTTCCCCGCGGGGGGAGTTTTCGAATCCGCCCGGGGGCACCAGAGATTTGCCGAGCCCGGTACCACCACGGTGCCGGGCTCTTCTGGTTTAAAGGTATGCTGTGGTTTTCGCTGCTTCAGATAAAGCAAAGCGCCCGCTTGCCGGGGGAGCAAGCGGGCGCTTCTGAGCGAATATGTTTGCGGCGTTCGCTGCGCAGATAATAAGCAGCCGGCTAGTTGCTTGTACCGGAATCGTCGCCTGAATCAGTACCAGAGCCAGAAACCGAAACCGTCAGCGTGATCGTGCTGTCGGTGGACTGCTTGCCAGTGGGGGAGACGCCCGTCACGGTGGCGTTTTCGTTGCCACTCACGGGGTTGCCGTTCTGATCGCAGAATGCGATGTTGTAGAATCCGGCGTTGTTGAGCGCGGTGACGGCGGCGGAGATGCTCTTGCCGTACAGGTTGCCCGGAACGCTGGCCTTGCCGGACTTCTTGGCGATGACGACGGTGATCGTGGCGCCGGGCTTCTGCTTGCCGCTGGGGTTCCAGCTAATGACGGTGCCCTCGGTGACGGAATCGTTCTCTTGGTAGCTCACGTTGACGCCAAAACCGGCCATGTCGAGAGCGTTGCGTGCCTGTGCCTCGGTCATGTCGGTCAGATCGGGGACGGAGGTGGTGTCAGGACCGCTGGAGACCTTATACGAGATGGTCGTGCCCTTCTCGACTTCCTTGCCGGCATCAGTGCCCTGCTCAAAGACCTGGCCTTCGTCGGCCTCGTTGGCCTCCTCGGTTGCGTTGCCCTTCAGGCCCACGCTTGCCAGCGCGGCCTCGGCCTGGTCCTTGGTTAGGCCGACGAGCTGCGGAACCTCAACTTTCTCGGAGGGCTTGGGGCCCTTGGAGATCACCAGGTTAACCTTGGAGCCCTTGGGCTTCTTAGTGTTGCCGTTGGGGGTCTGCTCGGCAACCTTGCCCTCGTCGACATCGTCGTTATAGCTCTGGTCGACAGTTCCGACCTCAAGGCCGGCCTCCTTGATCAGCTCGATAGCGGTCTGCTGGTCCTTGTTAAGCACATCGGGCACCGTAACCTGCTCGCCCCCAAAGAGCCCGCTGGCGAAGGCCACCACAACGCCAACCACGGCGATTGCGGCGACTACGGCGGCGATAATCTTGTTCTTGTTGGACTTGGGCTGATCGACCTCGTAGGAACCGGTGGAACCCGAGACGGCGCTGCGGGGGTTGGTCTGTCCGCTTACGCCCGATACGGGGCGAACCATAGCGCGCGTGGAGTCAGACAGCTCACGGGTCTTGGTGGCGCCCAGGTCGCCCGCGGCACCGATGATGCGCGTGGGCTCGGAGACGTTGACGGCGCGGCCGGACAGGTAGTTGTTGAGCACCTGGCGCAGCTCGTCTGCCGTCTGGAAGCGGTTCGACGGGTCCTTTTCCATGCACTTGAGGATGATGCGCTCCAGATCGGCGTCGACGCCGGAGTTGATCTGGCTCGGCGGAACCGGCAGTTCGTTTACCTGCTTGAGCGCAACCGAGATGGCGTCGTCACCGTCAAAGGGGACGCGACCGGTGGCGCACTCGTACATCACGACGCCCAGGGAGTAGATATCCGAAGTGGGACCGAGGTCCTGGCCGCGCGTTTGCTCGGGGCTTACGTAGTGGGCGGTGCCCAGTACATTGTTGTCCTGCGTGAGGTGGCTGTTCTTTGCGCGCGCGATGCCAAAGTCCATGACCTTGATGTTGCCGTCGGGCAGCACCATGATGTTTTGCGGCTTAATGTCGCGGTGGATGATCTCGTGCTTGTGGGCGACCGAAAGCGCGGAGCTGATCTGCGAGCCGATCTGCGCGACCTTCTTGGGATCGAGGGCGCCGTGGCTCTTGATGCCGCTCTTAAGGTCGGTACCGCGCAGGTACTCCATGACGATGTAGTAGGTATCGCCATCCTTGCCCCAATCGTAGACGCCCACGATATAGGGGGAGGAGAGACCTGCTGCTGCCTGGGCCTCCTGCTTAAAGCGGGCGGCGAAGGTGGCGTCGCCGGCATACTGCGGCAGCATGATCTTGACGGCAACCGTGCGGTCGAGGACCTGATCTTGCGCACGGAAGACGGTCGCCATGCCGCCCGTTCCCACCTTATCCTTGAGGAGGTATCTTCCCCCGAGGACCCTCTGTTCCATTCCTGCTCCTAACTAACTTATTCGCTCAACGATGTGTGTAGTACCAAATCTATGGTCGCTGGGACCGCGTGGCGCCTTGCCGCTAGCTCATCGGCCGCGGCGCGCCCCAAGTATCCGCTTCGATCACAGGCATCACGCTCCTTGGGCGGCAAGTGCCGCGGTCAGGACGATGCCGGCGATCTTGGCTGCCTTGACGTCGTGTTTGTCGTAATCCTCCAAGGCCACCGAGATGGCGACCGTGGGTGAATCGTAAGGTGCGAAGCCGACGAACATCGAGTTGACGTTGGTGCCGCCGGTCTCGGCCGATCCAGTCTTGCCGGCGACCTTGATGCCCGGAATCTGGGCATCGGTGCCGGTGCCGGACTGGACAACCGCGAGCATGGCCTGCTTGACCTGATCGGCCGTGGTGGCGCTGACGGCCTGGCCGAGCGAGCGGGATTGCGTGGTCTTGACCACGGTTCCGTCGGGGGCGAGCACCTGGGCCACGAAGAACGGGTCCATGACCACGCCGCTGTTGGCGATGGCCGCCGCTATCACGCAGTTTTGCATGACGGTGGTCTGCGGACCTGGCGTGTGGTCCATGCCGACAGGCTGGCCGGCGCCTGCCCAGGCGGTCTCCCACTCGGTCATGAGCGAGGGGTCGGCCATGATGGAGGCCGCGGTGGTCAGGTCCTGACCGAGCTTTTGGCCGTAACCAAAGGCGTTGGCAAACTGGACGAGCGAGCTGGCGCCGATCTCGTTGGCCACCTGGCCAAAGACGACGTTGGATGACACGGCAAAGGCCTGTTGCAGGCTGATGGTACCGTAGCTCTCGTTGGCGTAATTGGTGACCGGCGCGTTGCCGATATCCATGGAGCCGGGCGCCTGGTACGTGCTGGTAAGGCTGGCGGTGCCGGTTTCGAGCGCCGCGGAGAGTGTGACGACCTTAAAGGTCGAGCCCGGGGTATAGAGAGCGTCCATGGCGCGGTCGTACATGGAGCCGTCCTCGCCACCGCCCGACTGCATCAGGGCATCGATGTTGGTGTTGTCATAGGTGGGCGAGCTTGCGCATGCGAGGACCGCGCCGGTGCGCGGATCCATAACCACCACGGCACCCTTAAAGCCCTTGAGTGCCTGCTCGGCAGCCGTCTGGATGCGCGAGTCGATGGTGAGCTTGGCGGTGTTGCCCGGTTGGTTTTGGCCCGCGAGCGACGCGAGGGCGTTGTTCCAGCTGGAGTAATCCTTGGAGCCGGTGAGCGTTTCGTTCATGACGCTCTCGACACCAGCGGTGCCGTACTGCTGGCTTACATAGCCCACCACGTGAGCGGCCATGTTTCCGTTGGGGTAGGAGCGGGCGTAGGTGCCGTCTTCCTGTTGCAGCGACTCGGCCAGCGTCACGCCGTCGGACGTGATGATGGAGCCGCGCTGGATGTACTTGGAGCGGGCGATGGTGTGGTTGTTGGTCGGCATGTCCTGATAGTCCTTGGCCTTGATGACCTGGACATAGGTGAGGTTGCCGATAAGGATGGCGAATAGTGCCGTAAAGGCGAGCACGGCGCGGGTCAGTCGATTGGCGAGCGCCACGCGGCCGAGCACACCGGATTCGGGCGTGTCGAGCAGGCGACGACGCATGCGCGAGCCGGCGGAGTGGCTGCCGCGGGCATACGAAGACGAAGTGGCGAAGCGCGTGCCAGCCGGGGAGGCCGCCGAGGCGACCTGGTCGTCGGTGATGGCGGCCATGGTGCCGGTGCCGGTGAGCTCGGCCTCGCGACCGGTTGCCTCGTCACCGGCGCGCAGCAGCAGCGCGACGATGATAAAGCTTGCCAGCAGCGAGGAGCCACCCTGGCTCATAAAGGGCAGGGTGACGCCGGTCAGCGGGATCAGGCGGGTAACGCCGCCAACGATCAAGAACGCCTGGAAGCTGATAGCGGCCGTAAGACCGGTGGCGCTAAAGGCGGCAAGGTCGGACTTGGCACGGGCTGCCGTGGTCAGGCCACGTACGGCAAAGAGCATAAACAGGATAAGAACGGCGCCACCGCCCAAAAGGCCCATCTCCTCGCCGATAGCCGAGAAGATAAAGTCGGACTCGACGACGGGGATGTTGTTGGCCATGCCGTTGCCAATGCCGACGCCAACAAGGCCGCCGTCGGCCAGCGAGAAGAGGGACTGGACAATCTGGTAGCCCTGGCCCTGTGCATCCTTAAAGGGATCGGCCCAGATCTGGAAACGAACCTGGACGTGCGACAGGAACTTGTAAGCGCCCACGGCCCCCACGGCCAAGAGCACAAGGCCGATGATGACATACGAGAAGCGACCCGTGGCAACGTAGAGCATCAGCAAGAAGATGGTGTAGAACAGCAAGGCCGAGCCCAGGTCACGTTCGAAGACAACGACGAGCAGGCATACGCCCCAGACTGCGAACAGCGGCAGCAGCAGGCGCAGACGCGGAATCTTAAGACCCAAGATCTTGCGGTTGGAGATAGAGAGCAGTTCGCGGTTCTCGGCCAGGTAACCGGCTAGGAACAGCACGATAAAGACCTTGGCGAACTCGCCGGGCTGAATGGTAAAGCCGGCGATGCGAATCCACAGTTTAGAGCCCGAGATCGTGGTGCCGATAAAGATGGGCAGCATCAGCAAGATGATGCCGATGATGCCAAAGGTGTACTTGTAGCGCATGACTACGTCGAGGTTTTTGACCAGCGCAAGCGTACCTACCATCAACGCCACCGAGATAAACAGGATGACGAGCTGCGAGATGGCGAGCGTGGGCGCCAAGCGCGTCACAAACGTGATGCCAATGCCCGAAAGAACAAAGACGACGGGCAGGATGGCCGGGTCGGCGCCGGGTGCCAGAATGCGCACGGCGATATGCGCCGCGGCGAAGGCGGCAAAGAGACCGATCGGAACGGCAAGTGTCTCAAACGAGATGGCGGCGCCTGCGGTGAGCACGTACATCGCATACAGCAGGATGACGGGGAACGCCGAGGCGATGAGTAAGAGCAGTTCGGTATTACGGCGACTCATAAGCGGCACTCCCTTTCTAATTCTTATCGGAGGCTTCGGCCTCGGCGGACTGTTCGGCGGTATTCTCGGAATCCGATTCGGAGGTCGAACCCTGGTCGGTGTTATTGCGGATCGTTTGCGCGTCGATCACCTGACGGGTCTGCTCCTCGTCGATCTGATGGCGGTACTTGGAGATGGTGTCCTGTGCGTCGTCGATGCTCGTCTGCTGAATACCTGCCTTAAGGCGATTTTGTGTGTCTTCGGGCAGGTCGGACAGTTTGATGGTGGTCGTGCTGTCGAGCCAGTGCAGCTTAAGGCCGAGCGGCTTGCCGGGAATGCCCCGGTAGACCGCGACGGTGTCCTTGTAGGTGCCCAGGTAGTACGAGCCGGTGATGCCTGCGTAGGCCCAGATGGCTGCCGCCAGCACAAAAGCGATGCCCAGTACGGTGGCAATGGTGATGTTGCGGCGGCGGACGCGCTTTGCCTCGCGCATGACGCCATCGTCGACCAGGTCAACGACAAGCACGGTGACGTTGTCATGCCCGCCGGCGACCAGTGCCGCGTCAACAAGGTTGTCGACGCAAATCTGCGCGGTCGAGGACTGCGTGGCGATGTTTTCGATATCGCTATCGGGAATCATGCTCGAAAGACCGTCCGAGCACAGGATCAGGCGGTCGCCTTCCTCGATATGCAGGGTAAAGTGGTCGGCATACATTGCGGGATCCGAGCCCAGCGCGCGGGTGATGACCGAGCGGTTGGGGTGGACGCGAGCCTCGTCTGCCGTAATCTCGCCGGCGTCCACGAGCTCCTCCACATAGGAGTGGTCGCGGGTCACGCGGATGAGCGTGCCCTCGTGGAGCAGATAGGCGCGCGAGTCGCCCACGTGGGCGATAGCGAGCATGTCGTTTTCGATATAGGCGCAGGTTGCCGTGCAGCCCATGCCGGGCTTGCCAAGCCCGTTGAGCGCAGCCTCGATGACCGCGGCGTTTGCAGCTTCGACGGCGGCCGCCAGTCGTGCGGCGTCGGCTGCCTGCGGCGCTGTCTTGGCAATGGTCTCGACGGCGATGGAGGAGGCTACCTCACCGGCGGCGTGGCCGCCCATGCCGTCGCATACGCAAAAGAGCGGCGATTGCACCAGATAGGAGTCTTCGTTATGCGGGCGCACACAGCCAACATCGGAGCGGGCGCCCCACATGAGCTGCGTGGTCGTGCCGGCGTCGTAGGTCGAGTCAGTCTCGACGCGCTCGTCGGTCAGCGGCTCAAAACTCATGGTCGAGCCGGGGTCCTTAAGCTTGGCCTCCACGGCGGCAACGTCAATCTCGGCCGTATCGCCGGGCGAGACGGTGTCGGCATCGTTGCTCGGGTCGTTGACGTTGGGCGTGGCGGGCTCTTCGGTTGTACGGTCGACAGGCTCGTCGTCTTGCGGGGCGACGGCTGCAGACTCGGGCGTCGCGAAGTGCGCGGGCGCGGGCGTGCCGTGGGATTGGGAGACATCCTCCGTCGTTGCTGCGGGTACGTCTTCGGTTACAGACTGCATGGCTTCGGGCGCCGATGCGTCCGCGGGGGAGGGCGCCGCCGCGGGTTCCGGTGCAGATGCGGACTCGGGTGCTGCGGCGGGTGCCGGCGCTACGGGAAACACCGGTGCCGCGGGCTCGGGAGCCGCAAATACCGCGGAGCTCTCGGTAATCGCCGTGGCGACGGGTTCGGCAAAGTGAGCCGACGCGGGCATGTCTTGCGGGGCCGCGGGCTGCTCGGTAGCGGCGTGCACGCCGATGGGGGTGTTACCGCCGTCAGCGTTGTCCTCGGTATCCTCGTCGTCGGTCAGCGTCGGATATTCTTGCGTTACATGCGAAAGAGGCAGGGAGAACACAGTGTCCTCGGGCTCCACGGGCGCATGGCCCGCCGGGGCGGCATGAGCCGGCGCGGTCGCGGGGGCGGCCGACGTCTCTGGCATGGTTGCGGACTTGTTCTCCTCGTCGATCATCGACGGTTCACCTTCATGACCACGTCGCCAATCTGGACTTCGTCGCCCTCGCGCAGCGTTGCGGGTTCCACCAGCTGGCGGCCGTTGACGAGCGTGCCGTTAAGCGAGTTGAGGTCCTCGATAATAAGTGCCGGACCCTGCAGCGAAAAACGCGCATGCGAGGCCGAGACAAACGGTTCGTTGATGCAGATGTCCGACGACGGCGAACGGCCGACGATGACGGGGCCGAGCATATCCACGTGGATGCCGCGGATGCCGCGCGGGCCCTTGTCCACATCGATCGTCCAGATGGCCGAGTCGCGGCGCTGGCCGCGGACGAGCCCCACGCCGGTCTTCATGACGGCAAACAGGAAGATATAAAGCAGGACGACCAGGACGATGCGGCCTGCAAACAGGACGATATCGATGTTCATAAGCGACTATCCCCTAAATTCGAACGTGCTCAGGCCAAACGTCAGCAGATCGCCGTTGCGCAGCGGGCAGCGCGTGATGCGACGGTTGTTGACGAGCGTGCCGTTGGTGGAGTTGAGGTCCTCGATCGACCAGTCCGAGCCGGTAAAGGTGAGCTGGGCATGACGGCGCGACACGTTGGGGTCGCGCAGGGCGATGTCGGAAACCGAGCGCTCGCGACCGATGGTCGCCTGTGCGGAGGTGATGGCGTGGCTCTCGCCGCTCACGACGTCGACGAGCTGGGCGAGCGGACGCTGCGGGGCGCGAGAGCTTGCCATGTTGGAGGCGATGCTGGCTGCGGCGCCAAGGCCAGCGGCGGCGCCGGTCGCGGCGGCTCCGCCCATGCCGGCAAGCGCGTCGCGCGAGACGGTTTGGGGCACGGGAATGGGTGCGGCGGCAGGGTCGGGCATATTGGGCGCAAAGGGGTCGGCCACGGCAAGCGGGTCGGGAGTGGCAGCACGAGGTGCCGGCTGCTGCTGCGGCATAGCGGCGGGGTGTTGCTGCGGGGCGGCAAACTGCTGCTGGCCGGCGCGCGGGGCGCTGGCGGCACGGCTCGCGGCTGAGTTGTTCTGGCCCAGGCCGTTTTGGTAGGCGCGCTCTTCCTCGTACAGGCGACCGAGCGTGGGGGCATCGACGTTCTCGGCAAAGACCGAGAACTTGCCGCCGCGCAGCTGCGGGTCGATCATAAAGCGAACGAGGGGCTCACCGACAAAGACGTAGCGGCGCTTTTCGGCCTGCGCTTTCACAAACTCGCGGACCTCGCGCGAAAGCTCGGGATAGAACGGGGCGAGCATGGGATCGTCGTCGGCGGCGATAAGGATGGTATAGAGTGCCGGCGCCGTGTTGACGCCGTTGATCACCAGAGTCTGATCCTCCATGTCGCGAGCGGCCTGCTTGGCAAGCTTCTTAAAGGAGAACGGGGCACGGGTGGCACCGAAGATGCCGGCCACGTGGTCCTCGAAGATGTTCAGGAAGTTCACGAAAGATCACTCTCCGTATAGGTTCTTTGGTATCCGAGCAAATATAGGCATATCCCAACGATTATAGAGGATAGGATTCCCGCAACCGCCGCCTTGGCGATGACCGCGGCTGCAAGGCTGGCAATTTCCATATGGTGTGCAAGACAGGACGCCGCTGCGCAGCCGATGCCGGTGACAGCGATGGCGGCGATTGCGGCAAGGTTTGAGCCCTGATTGGCACGCTTGGCATGGGCATTGAGCAGCGCGGATGACGCTGCGGCAGTTGCCGCGGCCAGCCCAAAGGCAGCCCAAAGGAGCGGGTCTCCCAGCGCTGCGGCAACGTTACCGAGCCCCAGCACGCCTCCGGCTGAAAGCGCGACTGTCGCCAGGCGGGCAAAAAGCGCGCCCATGCCCGTTGCCGCGGCGGCGCTTGCCGGGCCGAGCCAAAATGACGCGACGCCGGCGGCGACCCCAGCTGCCAGGAAGGTATTGCCGGTCAGACAGCCAAGCGCGAGTGCACAGGTGAGTGCGGCGCTCGCGGCAGCCTCGGTGCGACCCCAGGCGATCCACCAACCGGACATGGCGGCGGCAAAGATCACCGCGACGGGCAACATCGACAGGATGCTCTGCGCCTGCATGGTGGCGTTGGCCATGAGCACCAAAAAGCCCACAGCCGAGATGGCCGAGCCAATCTGGGGGGCCAGGCCAGCCGCCGCTCCGATTGCGATAGCCGCAATGACCAGGCCGGGAAGCGCCGCGACCCCGGCCGTTTGCATCAGCAAAAAGCTAAAGGTGCCGCACGTTAGCGCCGAGATAGCGCGCATGGTGTAGTCGCGCGCATGGCTCCAGCGCGTGCCCGCCCAGCCAAGTGCGGGGTCGACCTCGATGGCGTCGTCCTCGTAGTGCGACGGCTCGATACCGTCGAGCTCCTGCTCGTCATCCGAAAGCTCGCCAACCATTTGCTCCAGGCTGCGACGGCCTTCGCGCACGCTGCCCAGACCGGCAAGGAGCTGGTCGCAAAATGCCTCGATGCTGTTGGGGCGGTCCTGCGGCATGGGGGAGAGCGCGCTCATGAGCGCGCTCTCGGCTCCCGGGGGAAAGTGTGGTATCAGCTCGCTGGGATAGGTGGCGCCGCCGATGATGCGGTCGAGCGAGTCGGCGGGCGTGGCCGCCATAAAGGGAGCGCTGCCGCACAGGCCCTCGTAGATCACACAGGCGAGGGCAAAGACATCGGCGCGCTCGTCGACCGTGCCGGTCTCGATATCGAGCTGCTCGGGCGGCATGTAGCCGATGGTGCCGCCGCGCGAGCCGCCAAAGCCACCGGCGGACGACAGCCGCGCCATGCCAAAGTCGGTGAGCTTTACATTGCCCGAGTGGTCGATGAGCACGTTGGCGGGCTTAATGTCCAGGTGGAGTACGCCATTACTATGGGCGAAGGTGAGCGCCTGGCCCAGGGCATCGGCAATGGCCGCGGCCTCGTCAAAGGTAAGTGAGTGGCCGTCCACGCGGTGCAAAAACTCGGCCAGCGACATGCCATCGACATATTCCATAACCAGGTAGGCATAGGCTGTGTCGTGCGTAAAGTCGATGACCTGCACGATATTGGGATGTTGAAGCATGGCGGCGGTGTGCGCCTCGCGCAGGACATCCATGATGTCGCTGGCGGGCATGCCGGCACCGTTGATAAGGGGGATGCGCTTAATGGCGACGCGGCGGCGCAGGTGCGTGTCGCGGCAGATCTCGATGGAGCCAAAACCGCCGGTCGCAAGTGTCTCGAGCGGCTGGTACCGCTTGAGCAGCTCGCGAGAGCTGGTGCCCTCCAAAGGAACGTCCGGCGAGAACCGGGCGGTATGTTGCGGGAAAAGCGGCATGGCCAACCCTCGTGCGTTTAAAGTTCGTTTGCGAGCGGCGGGCGCGGGGCCGAGCCATTCGCGGTGGCATAGATGCTGCTAGTGTAGCACGCTCGGGCGGATGGCGAGGATAACGGGATGCGAGGCTGCCTGTCTGTCTTGGCCTTAGCGCTTCTTCTTGTTCTTCTTCTGCTTGCGCTGCTTGCCCTTGGTCTCCTGGGGCTTGTCGCCCTGCTTGGCCTCGGCGGCGGCCTTTTCAGCCTTCATCTTCTTGCGTTTGGTCTCGATGCGGAGTTTTTTGTTGATGCGCGCCTTAAGGAAGGTGCCAAACTGCTCGGCATCGCCGCGGACAAAGGTGTCCTTAGGGATCGTCACGCCCTGGTCGGCGAACATGGCCACAAAGATGCGCTCGCCGTCGAGCACGTGGTCGAGCTTTTCAAACGGGAAGAACTGCGACTTGCCGCTCTTGCCCCAAACCATCAGGCCGTCCTCGTTGGCGGCGACGCGGCGATAGCGGCCACCCATGGACTCGTCGGCCTCGACGGCGTCGATAAAGTCGCGGGCGAGGGTGTGGTGCAGGTTTTTGCTCCACCAGGCCAAAAAGGCGCCGAATACGATCAGGACGACGCCAAACTTGATCCAGTTGCCGCCGGCCACCAACATGCCGATGCCGATGAGCGCGGCAATCGCGGCGGCGACATACAGCGAGCCACGGCGCCTGGGCGAGGCGACCAGGCGGGCGAAGTCGGTGACGAGGTCGTTTTCGTACTGGTACTCGTTGAGGTACAGGATGCCGTCGTCGGCTGCGGCCTGCTCCTCGAGCGCGACCTCGACCTGGTCGGCTGCTTCGGAGGGAACGAGGTTGCTCTCTGCGTCTGCCATGCTCTTTGGACTCCTATCGCGGCGGGCTCGCCGTACGGGTTATTATGAATGCAGTATGCCGTGCGACCGCATGGCCGTCGCGGCAACAAGACTCAGTATACCCGGGGGAGCACCCATGGAATCGTTGTACCGAAAGTATCGCCCGCTCACCTTCGACTCCGTGGTGGGCCAGCAGCATATCGTCTCGACGCTCGAGCACGCCATCACCGAGGGGCGCCTGTCCCACGCCTACCTGTTCTGCGGACCGCGCGGCACGGGCAAGACCACCATGGCGCGCATTCTGGCCAAGGCACTGCTGTGCCGCAATGCCGAGGCGGCGCGCGCCGAGGGTGCAAGCGGCTGCATGCCCGACGGTACTTGCGAGGAGTGCGAGCTCATTGCCGAGGGTAACCACCCCGATGTCTACGAGCTCGATGCCGCAAGCCGTACCGGCGTAGACAACGTGCGCGAGGAGATCATCAACTCCGTCAACTTTGCCCCGGTGCGCGGCAAGTACAAGATCTATATCATCGACGAGGTCCACATGCTCACGACGGCGGCGTTCAACGCGCTGCTCAAGACGCTTGAGGAGCCGCCGGCGCACGTGATCTTTGTGCTGTGCACCACCGACCCGCAAAAGATTCTGGAGACCATCCTCTCGCGCTGCCAGCGTTTCGATTTCCATCGCATCGGCAACGAGGATATCGAGCACCGCCTGGCATACGTGTGCGAGCAGGAGGGCTTCGATTACGACGATGAGGCGCTGGCTATCGTGGCGCGCCATGCCAAGGGCGGCATGCGCGACGCGTTGTCCACGCTGGAGCAGCTGAGCGTCTTTGGCAACGGTTCTGTGCATGCGGACGACGCCCGCTCTCTTTTAGGCGAGGTTTCGGACCAGATTCTGGGCGAGTTTTCCCGCGCCATTGCCGATCGCGATGTTGCCGAGCTCTATGGACTGATCCGTACGCAGGTCGAGGAAGGAAACGACCTGCTGGAGCTGACGCGCGACCTGGTGGCGCACGTGCGTGACGTGTACGTTGCCTGCGTTGCCGGTGCTCGTGCCGAGCTGTTTGAGGGCGGCTCCGAGCAGGCCGAGGCGCTTGCTGCCGAGGCCGCTGCCTTTGGCGAGCATCCTGCCGACCGCCTGGCCCGTGTGCTGACGGTGCTCGACGATGCCGCACTGGAGATGAGGGGCGCGAGCGACGTGCGCCTGGTGCTCGAGATTGCCTGCACGCGTCTGGCGCGTCCCGAGGCCGATTTAACGATTGAGGCATTGGCCGAGCGCGTGGCACGCCTGGAGGCCATGGTTGCCAACGGCGCCGTGCCGGCGAGCGTGGCTGCTGCTCAGGCCGCCGCGCCTGCAGCATCCGTACCCGCTGCTGCCCAACAGCCGACGCTCATTTCGGGCGCTCGTGCTGCCGCTCCGGCGGCATCCGCTGCCCCTGCTGCTACGTCCGCGCGCCAGGGTGGCATGCCTTGGGACCGTGGTGCTGCCGCTCCGGCGGCTCAGCCTGCACCCGTGTCAGCTTCCAAGCCTGCAGCGCCTGCACCTCAGCCTGCGCCGGCTCCGACGCCTCAGCCCCAGTCCAACAATGCCGCCCAGGTTGCTGCCGCCGGCGCCGCCGAGACCCCCGCGGTCGAGGACGCCGGCGAGCTGCAGCGCAAATGGGCCGAGGTCGTCGAGCGCGTCAAGGCGCGTCAGGCTTCCTACGCAGGGCTTTTGCTCAACGCCCGCGCCACGGCCGACGACGGCTCCAAGCTCACGGTCTCGTTCCCCGCGGGTTCGACTTTTGCCATTAAGATGCTCGGTCGCGCTGATACGCAGTCGGTGGTCCTACCGACGGTCTGCGCGGTCTTCGGTCGTCGTACCGTCGACTATGTCCTGGATGGGGGTGGCACGCCGGCTCCTCAACATGAGGAGCATTCTCCATCTGCACGGGCTGCGGCATCTGCGGACCCGCAACCCGTGTCCTCGGCGGCCCCTGTATCCTCGAGCGCCAGCGCGCCGCAGCAGCAAGCGGCACCGGTAACGGCATCGACCTCGTCGGCGCCTAAGCCCGCGGCGCCCAAACCGGCTGCTCCGACACCCGCGCCCAAGCCCGTCTCGCCCGCGCCCAAGTCGTCTGACCTGGGCAAAGCCCCCTGGCTACGCTCCGACAACCCCGCCGGTGCTCCTGCCACGGGTAAGCTCCCGACCGAGCCCGCACCCCGTGCGCCCGAGCGCTCGGCTGCCCCCAAAGCTCAGCCTGTCGCGCAGTCCGCGCCGTGGGAATCCGAGCAGGTGCCCTACGACGACGCTATGGTCGGCGGCTTCGCTGGCGATGCGAGCGGGGACGATCTGCCTCCGTTCGACGTGCCGGGTGCGACGCCCGCGCCCAAGTCCGCTGTAGCTGCCCCCAAAGAGGAGGACGCTCCTGCAGCTCCCTGGGAGTCCAACCCCGGCGCCGGCAGCCCCTTCGGCCACCAGGGCGCAGCCCCGAGCATCCCGCAGACCGAGGACGAGGCCAAAGACCTCATCCGCAGCGTCTTCGGTCAGGCCACCATCTTCAAACCGGTGGAGTAGCCGTACGGGCGGGTATACTGCTCAAGAAGAGAACCCCTTGCCCGGGCGCATTTGTATTTCGGACATGTGTAGTGTGGTGCCGCGTATGTCGCATTTGAGCAGACAGGTGCGTGACGGTCGGCCTAGGATGCTGAGGTCGATACGATACGTCGCATGGCTGTCCGTGTACTCGACTTGCTCGGCGTTAATGGTTGCTCCGATTGCCAAATAAACGCCTAGCTCGGCATCGACAATCTTGAAGTCCTTTATCTTGACCTTGAACTCTTGATAGAGGGACGGGCTGTTGTAGTAAACGGTTCGGGTTCCGTCGGTGCACTCATCGGTCGTCTCCCATTTGACGACGGGCTGGTCCGAGCTGGCTATCAGCAGTTCTGCTCCAAAAGCTATGGCATGGGTGATGACAACCAGCAATGCCCAGCCGACAAAGAGATAGAGAACCACATATGCAACGGGGTGTTTTGAGCGGATGTTTTGGAGCGCGTTGGGGGCATTCATGGGGCACCTCCAAATTACTATCTATGGCAATCAAATTATACCCCGCTGCCATGCGCGTCACCGTGAGCAACGGATCGGCATGCAGGTCTTTAGCGGTGCACATGAAATGTCGGATTCCGGCTCTACAAGATTTAGCTTTCAATATTATGCAGATGCGAATTATTCAACTTTGCATAATCTTCGGGTGCGGCTTGCACTCCAGGACATGTATATCGACTGAGGTAGCGTGACTGCCCCGCTTGCTGGCCGCGCGCCGTGGTACGATTTTTGAGTTTGAAAGTCCCGCCGCGTCCCGGCTGCCCTTGCAGCTCGGCGTGCGGCCGCACGTAAAGGAGCCATCATGGCCGGTATGAACATGCAGCAGATGATGAAGCAGGCCCGCAAGATGCAGGAGCAGCTTGCCGCCGCGCAGGAGAACCTCAAGTCCCAGACCGTCGACGCCTCTGCCGGCGGCGGCATGGTCAAGGTGACCGTTAACGGCGAGATGGAGCTCGTCAACCTCACCATCGATCCCGATGCCCTCGATCCCGAGGACGTCGATATGCTGCAGGACATGATTATGGCTGCCGTCAACGAGGCCGTCCGCGGCGTCAACGAGCTCGCCAACAAGCAGATGGGCGCCATCACCGGCGGCCTCAACATCCCGGGCATGCCGTTCTAAGACACGCATATATATATGAGTGCGAATCACAGTCTGCAAAAACTGCTCGATGAGCTGGGCCGTCTGCCGGGCATTGGTCCCAAGTCGGCCCAGCGCATCGCCTATTACCTGCTCGAGGCCGATGCCGAGGAGGCCCGCCGCCTGGCCGAGGCCATCCTGGAGGTCAAGCAGGAGGTCCACTTTTGCAGCCGTTGCTTTAACTACGCCACGGCCGACGAGTGCTCCATCTGCCAGGACCCGATGCGCGATACCACTCGCATTTGTGTGGTGGGCGAGCCGCGCGACGTCCAGGCAATCGAGCGCACGGGCAGCTACCATGGCCTGTACCATGTGCTGGGCGGCGTGATCAGCCCCATGGACAAGATTGGTCCCGAGCAGTTGCACATTCGCGAGCTGCTGGCGCGTCTGGGCCACGAGGATATCCATGAGGTCATCATCGCCACCAACCCCAACATCGAGGGCGAGACCACGGCGAGCTACCTGGCCCGCACTATCAAGCCACTGGGCGTCGAGGTGTCGCGTCTGGCGAGCGGCCTGCCCGTGGGTGGCGACCTGGAGTATGCCGACGAGCTCACGCTCGGCCGCGCTATCGAGGCCCGCCGCGCGATCTAGGCGGCGTCAGCTCCGCGGCATGTCCCGTCGGCCTGCCGCACGGGGCGCTCATAATTGGGCACGTGTTCATGCATTTGTTGTGCAACAAACCTGCTTTTCATCCGCTTATCGCGTGGATGGGTCCACTTGCACCTCGTATTTGCCCATTCGTTGCGCAACCTTTTGGGTTCGCTGATACACTCAAATATGGATTTGAATGAATGCGCCGCTTCTGAGCGGCGTGTTTTTGTTGGAGGAGAACGCATGCGGCCCGGTGGCACTCAGACAAAGCGCGGCGCCGCGGTGCGCATGCGACGCCGACTGGGCTTGGCGCCGCGGGCGTACGCACTGCTATCGTGCTCGCTGGTGCTGGTCATAGCTGGCGTTTCGGCCTATGGCATGACCGTGCCGTCCATGATGCAGGCGCATGCCGCACGCGAACCGCGCGTGGGGCATGAGGTCAAAAGTGATTTGGGCACCACGACTGGATATGCTTGGGCAAGTGTGGTCGCGCATGTTGTGTTTGGCACCGACGATGCGGACGGCGCCGAGGCCCCGGACAACGAAGTCACGCTTGCCAATGGCAAAACCATCGTGCTCACCAACACCAAGATCATCGATCGGTTGTCCAACAATAGCGTGGCGGCAACGGTGAATAAGGTCGAGCAGCAAAAGGAGCAGGACACCCAGCAGTCCGGAAAGCCCGGTAGCTCGGATAATTCTGGCTCCGGCTCGGATTTATCGAGTTCGGGCGGCGGCTCTGGGTCGGGTTCCTCTACCGGAGGGTCTGGAAACGGCGGCTCGACGGGCGGCAACACTGACAACGATGCAAACTCCGGTGGCCTTTCCGCTGCTGAGGAAGAGAGCATTCACAGTTGGCTTGTGACCAAGTACAACATGCTCGACGGCTATGTTTCTCGTGCCAATGACGTGGTCTCGACCTATAACTCTACGGGAGATCCCAGACCGTGCGACAGCCTGGTCGGGGAGATGTTTGTCATTCGAGCCGAGTTCGGTCGTCAGACATTCTCGCCCCGGTCAAAGTGGTATCAGCAGTATGCCAATCTGTGGGGCTGTTACACCAACCTATGTCAATGGGTCGGCCATTACGGCGATGATGACGTCGCGCTCGGTAACTTCAACAATAACGTGGCGGCGCTTGCCCTATGATGACCGATCTTGCATCCACCACACCACAATCGCTCGGTCGCGATCCGATGGTCGGCCTGCGCCTAGCGCGTGTCGACGGGTTTGAGCCGGCCATTGCGCTCGGTCAGGACGAACTGCCTGCCTATCTGCGTCGTTTTACGATGCTGTTTGCCGACGATGCCACCATGCGCCGTGGCGGTATCGGCCGCGTGACGCGTGCCGTCAACGCCCAAGGCGAGGCCGTGGCACTCAAGCAGCTCATCTTGCCGACGCGCGATGAGTTTGACGACGATGCCGCTCACGAGGCGCTGGTCGCCAAATTCAAGGCGGCGTTTCGGGAGGAATACGAATGCCATCGCGCCCTT
Source organism: uncultured Collinsella sp. (assembly GCA_902495645.1). Lineage (GTDB taxonomy): Bacteria > Actinomycetota > Coriobacteriia > Coriobacteriales > Coriobacteriaceae > Collinsella. Next base: position 17,098 of record CABUXY010000021.1, read on the forward strand.
TCGGGCCTTAAGGGCTTTCCCCGCCTCTATGGCTGGGGCGAGGTCGACGGTGTGCCTGCAATTGTCATGGAATGGGTCGAGGGCGAGACGCTTGCCCGCTTGCGTTCGCGACTCGCCGTGGACGATGCCGGACGCCTGTCGCCGCTTGTGGCGGCGCGTCTGGGTCGCGACCTGTTCGATCTGCTCTGCCGTATGAGCCTGGTGGGTGAGGGCTTTGTCCATCGCGATATCTCGCCCGCTAATATTATGGTGCGTACGGCGCGCCTGCCGCTTGACCGGCAGCTTGCCGAGGGCACCTTTGACCTGTGCCTGATCGACTTTGGCTCGTCGCTGGCGCTCGAGCCTGCGCCGGCCGTGGCCGGTACCGGCGGCAAGGCGTCGTTTACGGAGCGCTATGCCACGCTGCGTCGCGCGACGGTTGCCTATGCCCCGCCCGAGATGCTCACCGACGATATTCCCGACCTGCGCGCTTTGCGTATGTCGCCGGCGATCGACGTCTATGCCGCGGCAAGCACGGTTTACGAGCTCATTGCCGGCGTCGCGCCATACGAAGCCGCGCCGAGCACTTCGGGCACCTCGGGTTCGCGCAAAAAGACGCGCGACATCGCCAGCCCCTACCGTCTCAAGATGGACACGCGGCCCGACTATCCCATTGGTGCCCATGCGCCCGGTTGTGATTTGACTCAGCTGCTTCGTCGTGAGCCCGATGTGGCGCTCGCCGCGGCCGAGCAGGCCCAGCAGCTAGGGCTTGAGCCGGATTCCGAAGAGCTACGCGATGCGCTGGCGTTTGTCGATGCCCAGCTGTTCGACGTGGTGATGGCCTGTCTGTCCAGCCATCAAAAAGATCGTCCCGAGCCGGCGGCGGTCGAGGCGGCGCTCTCGGCGTTTTGTGACCACTATGCGCAAAATGTCGGTCGTTCGCTCCGCGGCGAGCCGCTCACGCCGTGCCCCATGGATGCGTCTGGCCGCGCGGTTCGTCGCGCGGCGATGATCGGTGCGGCGGTCGTTTGCAGCGTGGTTTGGGCTGTGGTCGTGGTTTCGGCCGCGCTGCTGGCGTCGGGCGCTCGCGTGACGGCGACTTTGGGATCGCTCGTGTGGTCTGGGTCGCTGCCAGGTATTATTGCCGCACTGGCGTTGGCGCTGCCAGGCATAGCCGGCGTTGCCGCGGGGGCACTTGCGCGCGATCGGCGCTCGGGCTTCCTACAGGGTGTGCTTGCGCTTTCTGCCTGCGAGGTTCCGGTGCTGGTTGTGGCTGCATGTAGCGTATTTTCCCAACGCGCCGTGATGGGCGGCCTTGTTGCCGCTCTGGTTGCAACCTATACGCTTACGTGGTTTTTGCTTGCGATGGGCTTTGCCTTTGAACTTCCCGTTTCGGCACCGCGACGCACAAAAGCCCAGATGGCGACTCCGCTTGCCGGTGGAGCCGCAGCTGCCCGTACTTTTGGCGGACCTGTCGAAGTATCGTCCGATTCTATTTCTACGACCAAGGAGGCCTAGGTCATGGCATCTCAAGTTGAGCTCACCCCATGCGGGGCCATGTTTGACATCTTTAAGCGCGCGGCGCATCTGAGCCATATCGAGCTGTGCGGCTTGGTGCTTTCGTCCCGTCCGCTCGCCGACGGCCGCAGCCCGCAGAGCCGAGCCGCCGATCGCTCTTGGGTTTCCCGCTTTATCGTTCGCGCGCCGGTCGGCACGCTTCAGCAGCGCTACTTTGCCGAATACGGTACCTCGGCTACGCGTATTATGTCGCAACTGGCCCTGCGCCAGCGCAATCCCATGGACTCCACGGCTGTGATCAATATGGTGTGCGGTCCTGCAGGTGAACCGATGGTACGCGCGCTCGAAGAGTGCCACCAGGACACGAATCTCTATCGCAACGCGCTCGATCGCCTGTCCCAGGCGGCGGAACTCATGCCCGCCGAGCGCGCCGAGGCCGTGCTGGTGCTGTTTGTCGCCGTCGGTTGTTCGGCGGATGTGCGGTCCTCGGTGAACTATGCCATCGACTACGCGCACGCGACCTGTGGCGGAGGCACTTCCACGCCGCGTTCGCTTGGCATGTCGCTGACTGCGGGCGAACGCGAACCCGCCCCGGCGCACCCCTTGGGCTTGCTGCGCGTGCAAAACAGTTTTGTCGTGAGCGCTCCGCGCTGGATTCAGCCGAGTGAGCAGGGTGTTGAGATTGGCGCGCTGGCCACTGGTGAGGGCGATATTACCGACGTCGGCGACGATGTCTCGGCCCGCCATGCCCATATCTGGTGCGATGCTCAAAATATCTGGCACGTCGAGGACTTGTCGTCCACCAACGGAACCGTGGTGGTAAACGGGGCC
>CABUXY010000022.1:0-11983 GCA_902495645.1 uncultured Collinsella sp.
ACTAACCAGCCCTTTTGCTTGCGCCCGGGAGGGACGCATATGAAGTTTATCGCGAGTTCCGCACGCACAGGAGGCCACTTAATGTGGCCTCCGTCGTGAGCAGGACTGTAGAGCAGGAAACCTAAGCCGGTGTCCCCGCTCTCCCGGGGCCGGCGGAATCTAGTTGTTCAGCATGCGGTCGAAGCTTCCCGAGTCGCCATCCCGATAGTCGGCGGTCATCAGAATCTCCTGCGGAATGCGTCCGCCCTCGCGCAGCACATTGCGGAACTGCACGCGCGTGACCATGGGCAGGTCTTTGATCGTCGCCGCCAGGTTCTGCGGCACGCCCTGGTTGGCAGCCGCGGGCTCGCACTCGCCGCCGGCCTTCACGCGACGCTTGTGCTCGGCGAGCATGGCGCGATACATACCGGCATGTAGGCGAATCTCAACCACATTGGCGTTACGGGTCTGCTCGACAATGCGCGCACCCTCTCGGTCGATGTCGCCCACGTAGTAGACATAGTTAAAGCGATAGCCGATCTCGGCCAGATAATCATCCAGTGCGTGTGAAACGCTCGCCTTGCAGCCGCCGCCAAAGATCACGCCACCCACCTTGGTGCCAAAAAGCTTGGCGTGCTTGCGGCCGCGCAGGAGCTTGACGATCTCGTCATAGGTGTCCAGGTTCTCGACCATAATGAACGGCTTGTCGGCGCCCAGCGTAAAGAAGCCCGTAAAGTGCACAGGACGGTTGGGAGCAACCTTGATTGCCTGCATGCTGATGCCCTTTTCGGTCATACGCCGAATCAGGCGCTCGCCGTGTTTGCCGTCAAAGGCCTTCTCATCGTTAAAAATCTGGTAGGCGCGCTGGCGACGCGAAGCGACCGGCGTGTCGGCGCCGCGATTCTGCTCTATCCAAGCCTGGATGATCGCAATCTCCTCGGCAATCTTGCGGTTGGACATCTCGTTGTGCTGAGTGCGCTGCGGAGCTTTTTTGTTATCCTTGCCCTCGACCTTAACGATTTGAGTCTGCTGCTCCTTAATCTTGGAGAGCGCCGTAGGCGTGGGAACGACCTTGAGCAGCTGCCTGCCCAGGACACGGGCCAGAGCAAACGCCGAAACCTCGCCATGAGCGGGCGGCTCAGACTGCTGGGCGGCTGCATCGTTTGCAGTCGGTTTGGGCTGCGCCTGGGATTTGCGTTTGGAATCTGCCTGAGCTTTGCGCTCTTGCTTTGGCGCGGACGGGCCCTTTTGCGAGCGCTCGGGCTTGTCCCCCTTCGCCGGCTGACGCTTGGGCTGCTCCACCGGGGTCTCAGCCTTTGCATCCTTGTTTTGCGTCGTTGCCTTCTCGGCCGCGGCCTCGGCATTTGAGCCACGACCGCCGCGGTGACGACGACGGCGGGGCTTGCTCGAAGCGCTCTCCCCTGCCTGCTTATCAGCGGACTGTTGAGCTTTGACCTCGGTGTCAGCCGCAGGCTGCGACTCGGAAGGTTGCTGCTCGCAAGCCACCGGCTCAACGGTTTTCTCAGTTTGTTCGGCCTTATCGGCCTGAGCGGTCGAAGCCGGCTCGCCCTTCTCCTGACGCTTTATGGGATACGCGCGCCCCGCAAAACCGCGGCCGGGACGACACGAACCCGAAACCCTCTTGGCAGACTCCTCAGCATCGCCTGCAACCTCGGAAGGCTCTTCAGCCTCATGCGCGACATCCTGCTGCACAGCCTTAAAGTGAGCACCGCGACGACGCTTGGGCTCTTGGGCCTCCACGGGCTTTTGCTCCTTCGCGGGCTTCTGCGACTCAGCGGCAACCTCGGTCACAACAGTCTCGGTATCGAGTTCATCCTTTTGAGCCACGGCACGACGGAAGCGCTCCTGCTGGGCACGGCGCTGAGCATCGCGCTTGCCGCCCCCACCAAAACCGCCGCGGCCGGCCTTGGCCGTAAAGGCGCGAACGACGTTCTCATCGAGCAGCTCGTCGGTATCGACATGCTCGCGCGGGGCCGTTTCCACCGAAGCGGGCGCCTCGACAACGTCCTCGACGGCCTCTTCGACAGCCTCGGCAAGCTGCTCCTGAGCATCACTTATCTCGGCATGAATGGTATAGAACGCCGGACGTCCGTTAATGCCGCTGCCCTCGATCTTGGTAACGATCTTTGCCGCGATGAGTTCGTCGCGCATCGCCTTGGTGTCGCATTCCTTATCGACGGAGCGGAAAATCTGCGCCAGCGCGCTCGACTTGATCTTGAGTGCCTTGCGGCAGAGCAGGTCGTAGGCAACTAGCTTGGCGCGCTCGGCAGAAAGCGACGTCTGGCTGCTCAGACGCTCAGCCAGGGCATCGACATTATTTTGGTTATCGGAATATACCGTCTTGGCCACGGGGCCCCTTTCATATGTACACATATACGTCTATATGGTACAACGCGCGCCCTTATCCACGCAAAACATCTGCGAGAACACTCGGGCATCGCCCGCTTTTGCATGAAAAAAGACCGAGCCCGCGCAGCCGCGGACCCGGTCTTATCGAGTTGTATAGATGTGACGTTCAACTCGTCAGGTCGATTACGCCTTGGCAGCCTCGGCGTCGGCGGGAGCCTCGGCGGCAGCGGCGCGGCCATACTCGACTTTGCCCATCTCGGACCACTCGGGCTCCTCGTCGGGCATGGAACCGGCCTCCTTGCCGAAGAACTCCTTGAGGCAGTTGACGGCAACGATGAGGCCCAGGACCATCAGCAGGACGGCGAAGACGAGCTGCAGGCCCTTGGTAGCGGCGACGGAAACGGCAGCCGTGGTGGCGGTAGCCGGGATGGTGCCGAAGAAACCGTAGGCCTGGACGGCGGTCATGCAGCCCATGGCGCTCTGGACCAGCGAAGTGAAGGTGCAGCAGAGCAGGAAGGCGACGGGCACGTAGAGCATCCAACCCTTGCGGCCGGTGCACTTGCAGAACACGGCGAGGGTGATCATGGTCATACCGCCGAGCAGCTGGTTAGAAGCACCGAAGAGCGGCCAGATGTTGGCATAGCCACCAAAAGCGAGGGCGAGGCCAGGAAGCAGGGTAACGACCGTGGCGAACCAGGGGTTGCCGAGGACCTTCATGTAGCCGGCCTTGGACTCGATGGCCAGGGCGTCGTTGGTCTGGGCAAAGAACTCGGAGAACGAGGTGCGAGCGATGCGGGCGACGGCATCGAGCGAGGTCAGGGCCAGAGCGGAAACGTTCATGGTCATGAAGACGGTTGCGAGCGTGCCGTCAACGCCGAAGGCCTGCATACCGCGGGAGATGCCAGCGGCGAAGATCTGGAACGGGGTGGAAGCGACGCCGGCGTTAAGGGCGCCGGTACCGGCGGTGTTCATGTCGGAGAACATGATGCCGGCGACGATGATGGCAAGGATGCCGACGAAGGACTCGACGATCATGGCGCCGTAACCGACCTTGACGGCGTCCTGCTCCTTCTCGACCTGCTTGGAGGAGGTACCAGAAGAAACGAGGCTGTGGAAACCGGAGAGAGCACCGCAGGCAACGGAGACAAACAGGACCGGGAACATCATGCCCGAGGCATTGCTAAAGCCGGTGAAGACCGGAGCGGTGATGGTGGCCTGGCCGTTAGCGCCCAGGACGACGATACCGAGGACAGCGCAGACGATCATGACGATCATCATGATGGAAGTGAGGTAGTCGCGAGGGGTCTTGAGCATCTGGATGGGCATGGCGCCAGCAAAGACCAGGTAGACCATGACGACGGCGAACCACTGGAACTTGTCCAGGTAGACCGGGAACTGCATGCCGACGGCGAACATGAGGACCATGAGCACCACGCCGGTGACGAACTCGGCAGCGCCGGTGAGGTTAAACTTCTTCTGGGCCCAACCAAAGGCCATGGCGACGAAGGTAAACAGGATGGAGATGGTGCCAGCGCAGCCAGCGGCATAGGACTTGGTGAAGTCGATGGCACCGGTAGCAGCACCAGAAGCGTCAACGGCCGGGGTGAACATGAACGTCTTGCAGACCATGTCGGTGAAAGCGGCGATGACGATGATGCAGAACAGCCAGCAGAACAGCAGGAACAGGCGACGGCCGGTCTTGCCGATGTACTTCTCGATGAGCTGGGCCAGGGACTTGCCGTTGTTCTTCATCGAGGCGTACAGGGCGCCAAAGTCGTGGACGGCGCCAAAGAAGATGCCACCGACGAGGACCCAGAGCACGACGGGAAGCCAGCCGAAGGCCATAGCGACGATCGTACCCGTAACAGGGCCGGCGCCGCAGATCGAGCTGAACTGGTGCGAGAACGCGGTGAAGGCGGAGACGGGCGAAAAGCTGTTGCCGTCTTTCATGCGCTTGGCCGGCGTGAGGGCCTCTTTGTCAACGCCCCACTTGTTGGCCAGCCATCGGCCATAGCCCAGATAGCCGCAGGCGAGCACCGCCGCGGCCACAACCATGAGCAAAACTCCGTTCATTACATTTCCTCCTCTAAAAAGAACTTCCCAGACATAAAAAATGAGGGCCGTCGGTTGCGCTCGACGGCCCTCATCTTCATCAGCCGCCCGTTATCGTACGGGCTAGCTGTATGTGCTAACCCGCATCAGATAATTACTACGCTGATAATGTTTAGCTGATGCGTGAACATGTCTAAGAAATCCTCTTCAATCATGATGCGAACGATCCGTGCGTGTTCACATCCCCCAGTGGTTGAAAAGGAGTATGAAACTTTAGTTACCTAAAGTCAACGCAAATATGTAATGAATTTTCCACTTTTTTGAATTTCTCGGTATAAAACGCCACTGACCTCGGACTTTACCCGACAAAAGTTTTTGCATGAGAATTGCCCCTGAGAGCCGCGGGAGCCGGGCGGCGCATATGAACTTTCCTGCTCTACAGTCCTGCGCAAGACGGAAAGCACATTAAGTGCTTTCCTTTGCGTGCGGAACTCGCGATAAAGTTCATATGCGGCCGCTGGCGCCCGGGCAGGGCCGGGGACCGCACCCGTACGACTACAGCGTCATGTTTGGATCGGCGTCGACGTCGAACGGCGAGATTTCACCTCGGTCGAATTTACGGCGAGCAACCTCCGCGATCATGGCAGCGTTATCGGTGCAGGCAGACAAGGGCGGCACCGTTACGCGGATTCCCTGACGCCCGAGTTTCTTGATCATCATCTCGCGCAGATGCGGGTTGGCCGAGACGCCGCCGCCGATGCAATACTCCTTGCACCCGGTAGCATGCAGGGCGTTTTTGGCCTTCTTGTACTGCACGTCAAAGACCGCCGCCTCAAACGAAGCCGCCAAATCGGGCAGATGAATCGTGCGCCCGGCCTTGGTCTCCTGCTCGATGTAGAGCGTCACCGCCGTCTTGAGGCCCGAAAGCGAGAAGCGGTAGTCGCCCCTGCTGTTCAGCGCGCGGGGGAAATCAATCGCCTTAGGGTTGCCCGTCTCGGCAAGCTTGGAGATGATGGGGCCGCCGGGATAGCCCAGGCCCAGCGCCTTTGCCACCTTGTCAAAGGCTTCGCCCACGGCGTCGTCCAGCGTCTCGCCAAGCACCTCGTAGTCGCCCCATGCCTTTACGTGCACGAGCATGGTGTGCCCGCCCGAAACGAGCGTAAAGATAAACGGGGGCTTAAGGTCGGGCTGCGCCAACAGGTTGGCAAACAGGTGACCCTCCAGATGATTGACGCACACGAGCGGTTTGCCAGCAGCATACGCAAAGCCCTTGGCAAAGGCAACACCCACCACCAGGGCACCTACCAGGCCCGGACCCTGCGTCACGCCCACGGCGGCAAGCTCACTTGGCGCAATCGCCCCGCCCTCAAGGCCAAGCGACGCCGCGGCATCTTCAAGCGCCGCATCTACGACACTCACAATCACCTCAACGTGCTTGCGCGAGGCGATCTCGGGCACCACGCCGCCAAAGCGAGCATGAAAATCAATCTGTGTCGACACCTGGTTGGCCAGCATCTTGCCATCCGCATCGATAATTGCCACGGCTGTCTCGTCGCAGGAGCTCTCGATGGCAAGCACCAGGCGGCGGCGCTCGATTTCGGCACGCTCCTCAGCGGTGCGTTCGGGCGCGGGCAGCGGCCATACACGCTGTTCGGCAGCCGTCGGCTCGGGCGAGGCATTGTCGAGAGGAAGCACCAGGGGCAGCGGCGCCGTCATGACGATGGCATCCTTGCCGGCACCGTAATAGCCACGGCGACGACCCGCCTCGGTAAAGCCCAGGGCGGCATAGAGTGCAATTGCGGCCTCGTTGCCGTCCTCAACCTCAAGCGAAGCCGTGGTGCAGCCGAGCATCTGCGCGTCATAGCTCACGTGCGACAGAAGCTTGCGGGCGATGCCCTCGCGGCGATGCGCCGGATCGACGGCAACGTCCATAATCTGCACGTCCCCGTCGACGACCATACCGCCGGCAAGACCCAGCAGACAGCCGTCGTCGTGCGCCACCCACCAGCTACGCGGCGCGGCAACGTCCTCGCCCAGCTCGGACAGGAACATGCCCGGCGTCCACGCCTCGTGTCCGGCGCCTTCAAAGCAGGCGGTCTCCAGTGCGCTCGCGCCCTCGGCATCCGCCGCGCCCATGGGGCGGAATTGCAGATGACGTCCGGCAAGCTCGTCGGCAACACCTGTCACCTCACTCTGTGCGCTCTCGGCAAGGCCCAGACGCTTGCGCTCGTTTTCCTCGGCGTCCGAAAGGCGCGTATAGATCGGCAAGACGCGAGCCGGATCGCCATCGCCTGCGGCGTGCGCCATCAGCAGGCCCTCGCCCGAGGGCCACCACAGGTCTCGCTCCACGCAGCGCGCCGTCTCATCCTCGCCCAGCAGTTTGCCATAACGCACGAGACCGTCACCAGTTAACTGAACCTGATCCCAGTCCGCGGTCTGGCGCCACTCATCAAGCGCCACGGCGGCCTTGACCACGCGCTCGCGCTCAAACAGACGCTCGGGGCCCTCATCCCCCAGCACATAGAGCGCCGGGTACACCTCGCCGCGCATGGCATCGGCAAGAACACCAAGCTTGCCGCGTACGCCGGCCTTCCATGCCGTCCAGGCGCAAGCGTCAAGTGTCGACACGCCCAGCAACGGCACGTTGGCACCGCGTGCCAGACCCTTTGCGGTGGAGATGCCGATACGCACGCCCGTAAACGAACCCGGGCCGCGGCCGACCACATAACAGCCGACATCGCTGCGATCCAGGCCGGTCTGCTTCAGTAGGCCATCAACAGTATTCACGAGCTCCACATTGGCATGGCGACGGCACATATGGTCGCCACTTACCAGCTTTGCCTCGCCCGCCTGCCCATCAGTCCAGCTTGCCGCGCAGGCAAGCATATCGGTCGAAGTATCGAGCGCCACCACCAGCGCGTAATCTTTATGCAAGCTCATCTTGTACAGCCTTATCAATCAAATCGGAAAGCTCCGCTGCGCGCTCGCCGTGTGCCTCGAGCGTTATCGTTCGCACGTCGCTGTCGTCCTCATCGCGCTTAAGCGTCACCGAAAGATACTCATCTGTCAGTTCATCCTGAAACTGCTCGCCCCATTCCAGCAGGCAAACACCCTCATAGCCCAGCACGTCAAAAATGCCCGTATCCTCAAGCTCGTAGGCATGCTCCAGGCGGTACAGATCAAAATGGAACAGCGGAATACGCCCTTGGTCATGAACGGCCATGAGTGCGAACGTAGGGCTTGTGACCATATGCTCATCGCCCAGAGCGCGCGAGACGCCCTTGGTAAAGTGGGTTTTTCCCACACCCAAGCCGCCAGTCAAAATCAGCACATCACCATCTTCCAGGCACGGCGCAACCAGCTCGCCAAAATGCTCCGTATCGGCAGTACGAGCCGTTCTATAAATACCTACCCCCAGGCGCTCCAGGGACATATATGCTCCTTATTATTCCGAGGCACCCTCTGGCGCGGGGTGCCGCTCCAGATAGTCGCCCAGCATCTTAAAGTCTTCCTCCAGCAACTCTTGCCACGCCGGATTGCGCAGCGCTGCCGCAGGATGAAACGTCGGCATCACCACAAAATGCCCCATCTGATGAAACCTGCCGCGCAGCTTGGTAATGCCGATCTCGGTCTTGAGCACAAAGTGCGTCGCGGGATTGCCGAGCGTCACGATGATATCGGGCCAGATGCTTCGAATCTGCTCGCGCAAAAACGGTGAGCAAGCCAGCACTTCCTCGGGGCGCGGATTGCGGTTTCCCGGCGGGCGACACTTAAGCACGTTGGCAATGTAGACATCTGCGCGTTTGAGCCCCGCCAGCGAAAGGATGCCGTTGAGATCCTCGCCCGCCGCCCCCACAAAGGGTTCGCCCTGCAAATCCTCGTTGCGACCCGGCGCCTCACCGATAAACATGACGCGGGCGCGGGGGTTTCCCACGCCAAACACGATATTATGGCGCGACTGATAGAGCTGGCAGAGATGGCAGTCGCCTAAAACAGCCTCAATCTCCTCGAGCGCAACCTCGCGCGGCGCCTGGTGACTATGTCCGGGGATGTGCATGACGCCCATAGCGGCTCCTACACGTAGACCTTGTCGAGACGCATGCCAAAGCCGCAGGCGACCTCGTAGTTAATCGTTCCGCGCAGTCGGGCCATCTCGTCCATAGTGATCTCGGCATCGCCATCGCGGCCGACAATAATCATCTCGTCACCATACTCGGCCTCGGGAATCTCGTGTGCCGGGTTGGACTGAATGGCGACCATAAACTGATCCATGCAGATATTGCCAACCTGACGCACGCGCTCGCCGCGATACAGCACATCCATACGATTGGAAAGCGTACGCGATAGGCCGTCGGCATAACCGATCGGCAGCGTGCAGATCTGAACGCGCGTACGCGGTACGCGGTAGGTAAAACCGTAGCCCACGCCCTCGCCCATCGCAGGGTGCGCCACGCGCGTCACGCGCGCATGAACGCTCATAACGGGATCGAGCTGCATCACATGGCTACTCAGCTCGCACGGCTGCATGCCATACAAGCCAACGCCGGCGCGAATCATATCAAAATGCATCGAGGGGTCGAGCATCGAGGACGGCGTGTTGGCGCAATGCACGATACCGCACTCAAAACCCGCATCCTTAATGGCCTGAACGGCCTCGGTAAAGCGCTGGCACTGCAGCTTGTAGTCCCAGCCCGAAGGTTCATCGGCCGTGGCGAAGTGCGTAAATACGCCGTCGCACTGAATACCGCGATGGAAATCAATACCGCGGACAAAGTCGAGCACCTGCGTGTAATGTACGCCGATGCGGTTCATGCCCGTCTCGATGGCGAGATGATACTTGCCCACCTTGCCCGCCGCGACGGCACATTCGCCATACGCAAGAGCAAAGTCGGACGTATAGACCGAGGGCATGATATCGAACTCGAGCAACGTCGGAATGGCCTCGATAGGCGGCTCGCTTAGGATAAGGACGGGTTTCGTAATCCCGCCCTGTCGGAGCTCAACACCCTCGTTAACCGTCGCCACGGCAAACATGTCGGCGCCGGCCGAATACATAATCTTGGCGCACTCAACAGCTCCATGACCATAAGCGTCGGCTTTAACCACGCAGCACAGGCGCTGACGCGGATTCAGCAAATTCTTATAGGCCCTCGTGTTGCGGCGAAGCGCCCCGCGGTCGATCTCGACCCAGGACCAACGCGTCAAATCGGCTTTATTCATAATTAGTCATCCGACCCTTCGTCCGTGATTCCCAGATCATCGAGCGCATCCTTTGCCGCCAACTCCATGGCGGGACCGATCAAGTCGATAAGATCGGTCGCGATAACGCTCTTCTCGCCAAACTCCGTCGCCGCGGCAAAACCGGCATAGCTATGAAGCGCGACGGCATACGAGTACAGCAGCTCCCAGCGGTCCATCTCGTCGCGCATGGTGGCTAGCGTGCCGGCCAGAATACCCGCAAGGACGTCACCCGAGCCAGCGGTCGCCAACGACGCCGGGCCAGAGAGCGGCAGCAGCACGCGCTCAACACCGCAAATGGCCGTCGTCGGGCCCTTAGCGATAACAACGAGGTTATCGGAACCGGCGGCCCAGACAACCTTTTGCGCGGCGGCAATCGCGGTTCCAAGGTCATTGACCTCATCACCGGCGACGAGACGCGAAAGCTCACGATAATGCGGCGTCATAACGAGCGGCTGCTCACGACGATACATCTCGGGATTACTGTCGATGCCATCGATTGCAATCTTGGCAAGGCAGTTGAGAGCATCGGCATCCAAGATAAGCGGTACGTCGAGCTCAAGCAGACCCGAAACCACCTGCATGGCACCGGCAGATGTCGTCATGCCGGGACCACACAGCACGCAGCTATATTTCTTGGCAATCTCACATACCGTCATGCGCGCAGCGGCACCAAAAGAACCGCGGGAATCAGATGGAATAGCAAAGACCGGAATCGAGGGGAGCGCCATGCGGATAAGGTTGGCACACGCATCCGGAGTCGCGACTGCCACATAGCCGGCGCCTGCGCGGGCAGCGGACTTGGCAGCCATAATGGCCGCACCAGGATACTGCGCCGATCCGGCAACAATGAGCACCGAGCCGCGCGAGTACTTATCGATATTCGTAGGCAGCGGAGCAAAATAGTCCACAAGGTCACCGGGTTCCACGATCTCGGCAGCATGGTCGACATCGTCAATAACCTCATCAAGGCGGTCATACAGACCGCCGCAGACCAGATCGCCTGCATATTCGGGACCGTCAGCGCTGTATAAGCCGATCTTGGGAGCAATCATCGTCACCGTACGCTCGGCACGAATGCAGTCGTCATCCACCACACCCGTCTCGGCATTCAGGCCCGAGGGAACATCGATGGAGACAACGCGATCGGCATTTTCATTGACCGTGGGGATCCAGATTGAAAACGGCGCACGAAGATCACCATGAAAACCGGTACCAAAAATGGCATCGACTACAACATCAGCCTTATCAATCAGCACCTCCAGCTCATCACGAGAGGGGCCGACACACACATGCACGTCGCGACCAGCAGTACGACGGGCGACATGACGAGCGAGAGCGGCAGGGATCTCATCCGGCTCAACCGGAGAGACGATATCTACATCAACGCCCTTATGCGTCAGAATGTCAGCGGCAACCCAGCCGTCTCCGCCATTGTTGCCAAAACCGACCAATACAAGAACGCGATCGGGGTTGAGCTTTAAAATCTCGTTGGCAGCAAATTCGCCCGCCAACTCCATGAGTTCGGCCTTCGAGATGCCCTCACGCTCGATAATATCTTCGAGGCGAACGACTTCCTCGGTACTCAAAACCGGTTTCATCTATGCTCCTAGCGCATCTTGCGGATCATCATCCAGATGTTCCGACAAAGCAGATTGTTGCAGCTGTTCGAGCTCGTCTAAGACAGAACGAGCCTCTTTAAATGTCTGAGCAACGCGCTCCTTCGTGCTCACTTTTTCTTCCTTGGGTTTAGGTCGAGCATCCTCGGTGATCGCAATGGCATTAGCGACAGCCAAGTCACCCGTCAGAGTAATAGAAAGAGCAACCTCGACAACGCCCAATTCCTGGGCGATTTCAAGAGCGCGACCCGAAAGCAGCGCTTTTGGCTTGCCGAGCTTATCGCGCGTTACGGAAACGTCTTTACGGCCAACGCCCTGGCTAAAACCCGTACCAAGCGCCTTAAGTACCGCCTCGCGAGAAGCAAAACGACTGGCATAATGCGCGGCAGGACGAGACGAGGCATCGCAATACGAACGCTCTTCATCGGTAAACACGCGCCGAGCAAACGCGGGTGTCTTCTCAAGGATTGATTTCATTCGGGAAATCTCGACGATATCAACGCCGATTCCGGCTTCGACCATAATCACCTCCATGCTGCACAGACTATGACATTGTAGCCCGTTCGCAGAAGATGCAACAAACGAGGGTCAAAAACACAGCGACAGTGGAGTGATGGCCCTATAAGCGCAAAAAAAGGGGGAGGCCGCGAGGCCTCCCCCTTCTACATTCCCAATGGCGGCTCGGTGCCGTCCACCGGTCAGCGGCGCCCTGGCCTCCCACGGGC
>CABUXY010000023.1:0-11783 GCA_902495645.1 uncultured Collinsella sp.
CTATGGCACTTCAACATCATTGTCGCAGCCCCGACCCGCGGTCACGAGCGGGGGCTCCTATCTTTTTAGTGCCCTCGGATTGGGTCATAGTGTCTGTCGTTGTCAAAACATCGGCGTTGCCGGGCCGGCACTTGGGGACGTTCCTTTTCTGCCGGCACCTGGGGACACTCCTTAGCCGTTGGGGGCGTTCTTAAACGACTAGTCTGGGCGGCGGCCGTGTGCTGCTGTCCGCGTGGCGGCGTATAATCGGCGGCAGATGACTTGAACGTTAGGAAACCATGACCGATAGCATGCAGCAGATGGCGCTCGACACGCTCGGCGCCTATTTTGGCTACACTTCGTTTCGCCCGGGGCAGGACCGCATGGTCGATGCGATTCTTGCCGGCCGCGATGCGCTCGGTGTTATGCCCACGGGCGCCGGCAAGTCCATTTGCTACCAGGTGCCCGCGCTCATGCTGCCCGGCATCACCTTTGTGGTGAGTCCGCTGCTGTCGCTTATGGAGGACCAGACCCGTGCGCTGCTTGCGGCGGGTGCGCGACCCAGCTATCTCAACTCCAGCCTTACCCCGGCTCAGCAAAACACCGTGCTCAAGCGGGCGTGCGAGGGCCGCTACCAGCTTATGTACGTGGCGCCCGAGCGCCTGCTCGAGCCACGCTTTTTAGCCTTTGCACAGGAGGCCGCGGCCGACGGCGGCATCGGCGTGCCGCTCGTGGCCATTGACGAGGCGCACTGCGTGAGCCAATGGGGCCAGGATTTTCGCCCCGCCTACCTGCAGATTCGCGAGTTCATCGAATCGCTTCCGCAGCGTCCCATTGTGGCGGCCTTTACCGCTACGGCAACCGAGCGCGTGCGTGCGGACATCCAGCAGATGCTCGGCCTGCAAAACCCCGCGACGGTGGTGACGGGCTTCGATCGCAAGAACCTCTACTTTGGCTGCGAGGAGATGGGCGACAAAGCCAAGGCCGCGTGGGTGCGCGACTATGTGATCGCGCATTCGGGCGAGAGCGGCATCGTGTATTGTTCGACCCGCAAGACCGTCGATGCGCTGGCAGGTGAGCTTGCCGAGGCGCTGGGCCCCAGTGGCATTCGCGTTGGCCGTTACCATGCCGGCATGGGCAACGACGCCCGCCGCCAAAGCCAGCGCGCCTTTATCGACGACGATATCCAGGTGATGGTTGCCACCAACGCCTTTGGCATGGGCATCGACAAACCCAACGTGCGCTACGTGATTCACAACAACGTGCCCGAGAGTATCGAGGCCTACTACCAGGAGGCTGGCCGCGCTGGCCGCGACGGCGACCCGGCCAGCTGCCACTTGCTGTGGAACGGTAACGATTTTCGCATGCGCCGCTTTCTGATCGACCGCGGCGATGCTGCCGACGAGGCGCTCGACGACGAGCAGCGCGCGTGGGCGCTCCAGAATCGATATCGCCTGCTCAGCCAGATGGAGGGCTACTGCAATACCACCGGTTGCCTGCGCGAATACATGCTGCGCTACTTTGGCGACGAGGCCGCGGCCGAGCATGCGGCTGCGGCTGGCGCGGGCACCACCGCCACGGACGACGCCGAGGGCTGCGGCAACTGCAGCAATTGCCTCACGCAGTTCGAGGTCGAGGACGTCACCGATATGGCCCGCGCCGCTGTGCGCTACGTGGCCGCGCGACCCATGCGCTTTGGCAAGTCGCTCATCGCCGACGTGCTTCACGGCGGCAACACCGAGCGCATTCGCCAGATGCATCTGGACGAGGACCGCGGCTATGGTGAGCTGTCGAGCGAATCGGTCGGGCGCATCAAGGACATCATCGGCCAGCTGTGCGGCCGCGGTTACTTGGCCGCCTCGCAGGGGCAGTACCCGGTCGTGGGGCTGGGCCCGCGTGCCGCCGAGGTCGAGGATGAGGCGTTTGCCTTTACCGTTAAGCGTCGTGCGTCCAAGCACAAGGCCTCGGCCCGTGCCCGCCGCGCGGTGGATCTGCTGCGTGAGGAGGCCGAGCTAGATCAGCGCCCGCGCGTGGGTGACGATGCCGAGCTGTTCGAGCGCCTGCGTGCCCTGCGCAAGGAGATTTCGACCGAGCTGGAGATGGCGCCGTACATGGTCTTCTCTGACAAGGCCCTGCGCGGCCTGTGCCGCCTACGACCTCAGACACGCGACGAGCTTATCCAGGTCAACGGTATTGGCGAGAAAAAGGCCGATGCCTTTGGCGAGCAGTTTATGGCGGCGATTGAAGAGTTTGAGTCCGAGCATGCACGGGATGGAGTGTAATGATGGCATCCGACGATAAAACCGAGCGCACTGAGGTGTCCGCCGTGCCGCTGTACCAGCAGGTTATGGACGACCTAAAGGGCGAGATCGCGCGCGGCGTGTACGCATCCGGCTCGCGCATTCCTTCCGAGATGGAGCTCGCGAAGTACTACGGCGTGGGACGCATCACCGTGCGCCGCGCCGTCGAGGAGCTGTCGCGCGCGGGGTATCTCAACCGCCAGCAGGGGAGGGGCACGTTTGTGTGTGCGCCCAAGCTCAAACGCAAGATTGTCCAGAAGGGTGACGTTCAGAGCTTTTCCGAGGGTTGCGCCGCCAACGACATGGTGGCCGGAGCACGTCTGGTGTCGCGCACGGTGGTTGCGGCGACGCGCGAGGACGCGGCGTTTTTTGGGGTGGAACCCGGCTGCGAGCTCATCGTGGTCGAGCGCGTGCGCACGGCAGATGGCGTGCCCGTCATGCTCGAGAACAACGCCTTTGTGCTGGCCGACCATCCCTATCTGCAGACGCTTGCCGACAAGGACCTCACGGACAATTCCATCTTTGCGCTCGTTGCCGAGCATTCGGGCCGTGCGCCGCTCAAGTCAGACCCCTGTACGGTGGAGATTGCGCTTGCCGATGCTCAGGCGGCCCCGCTGCTGGAGGTGCCGGTCGGCGAGCCGCTCTTCTATATGGAGGCATACTTTACCGATGCGGACGGGCGGCCCCTGCTGCTCGGACGCCAAAAGATCGTGGGCTCGCGCTACGTGTTCGACATCTAACGTCCATAGATAGAACAACATAGAACAAATTTGGTGAAATGACTTCACGTGCATCGTCGTGCGTGCTATAAATAGGACAACATAGAACGACCTCAGGTACGAGCGCCGTCGTTCAAAACCGCCACACAAGGAGGAGCATCACCATGAACGCACATGATCTGGTTCAGGAAATTATCGAGCGCAAGGGCAAGATTGAGAACGTCTTTTGGATCGCCTGCGGCGGTTCGATGATCGACCTGATGCCGGCCAACGAGCTACTCAAGCGCGAGGCCACCACGTTTACCTCGACGGTCTACACGGCACGCGAGTTTTGCCTGATGGCTCCCAAGAGTCTTGGCGAGAAGTCACTCGTCATCGCCTGCAGCCACAGCGGCAACACGCAGGAGGTCGTCGACGGCTGCGAGATGGCGCTGGCCGCCGGCGCCGAGGTTGTCGCCCTCACCGACTGCGAGGGCTCCAAGATCGATAACGGCAAGTGGACCACCTGGGTCTATCCGTGGGGCGAAGGCGTGCCGCAGGCCGAGGTGCCGCAGGGCATCGGCGCCCTGATGGCTGCCGAGCTGCTCGACCAGCAAGAGGGTTACGAGGCGCTTGCCGACATGTACGCCGGCCTTAAGCAGATGGATGCGCTGCTGCCCGCTGCCCGCGAGAAGGTCAACGCCGAGCTAGGCGCCCGTTTTGCCGAGCTCTGCCAGCAGCACAAGTTCTTCTATATCCTGGGTTCCGGCCCCAACTTTAGCCAGACCTACGCTATGGCCATCTGCTCGCTCATGGAGATGCAGTGGCAGCACTGCTGCTACATCCACTCCGGCGAGTACTTCCACGGCCCGTTCGAAGCCACCGAGCCCGGCGTGTTCTACTTTGTACAGCTCGGATCGGGCGAGTGCCGCCCCATGGAGGAACGTGCACTTGCATTCCTCAACACGCACACCGATACGGTCATGGTGCTCGATGCGCTCGAGTACGGCGTGGGCGACGTGCCTGCCAGCGTGCGTTCGTACCTGGAACCGATCTTCTTCTACAACATGAGCTGCGAGCTGCGTGCCGCTCGCGGCAAGGTATTCGACCACAGCCCCGAGGTTCGTCGCTACATGGGTATCGAGCAGTACTAATCGAGCGGTATTAAGTTACCGGGATAACAACTTCTCACGTCGGGGCCTACGCTAAGCGCAGGCCCCGTTTGCGTTGCGATGACCGGTTTTGTTTGTCGAAAAACGAAGTCAAATACTTTTCCCAAGAAGTGAACGACCTATTTTGGACCCTCGAAGCATCGACACTTTTTGGCGCCAAAACCGCAGGAAAATCTCAATGAAACTGCAGGAAATGGCTCCCATAAAGTGTCGATGCTCCGGGGGCTCGATTTTGCTCGTTCACTTCTCGGGGAAAGTATTAGACCTAAATGTGCGAGCGTGTTGCATGAGTCGAAAAGCGGGCTGCGCCGGGGATTTCCGGCGCAGCCCGCTTAGTATCGCGCTTAGATTCGTAAGGTTGCGGCAGCCAGCGGCCTACTTGCCGACAACGCCTTCGGCGTCCCACCAGTCGAGCTGGGCGATGTTGTCGCGGATGTGCTGGCAGCTCTTGTGGAAGCCCTCGAGCTCGTACTCGGAAAGGTCGAGCGTGTAGACCTCCTCGACGCCCTCGGCGCCGATCACGCACGGCAGGGAGGTGAAGATGCCCTCCTCGCCATACTGGCCGGTCATAAGCGTAGAGGCCGAAAGCACGGCGTGCTCGTTGTGCAGAACGGCGGCGCAGACGCGTGCGGCGGAGTTGGCGACGGCGTACTCGGTGCACTGCTTGCCCTGGTAGGTCACATAGCCGCCCTTGCGTGCAAGCTCCTCGACCTCCATGTGGTCGAAGGCGTACTTGTCGGGGTTCTCGGCCTGAAGCTCGTTAAGGCTCTTGCCGGCGATGGTTGCGGCCTTAAAGGCTGCCAGTTGGCTAAAGCCATGCTCGCCGATCATGTAGGCGTCGATGGACTTGGGGCTCACACCGACCTTCTTGGAGATCTCGGTGCGCAGGCGGGCGGAGTCCAGGCCGCAACCCGAGCCGATGATCTTCTTGGGATCGTAGCCGGTCAGGTGCCACAGCTCGGTGCACACGACGTCGCAGGGGTTGGAGATGCTCACAAAGATGCCGTCGAAGCCGGCGTCGACGATGCGCTTGGCAAAGGAGCGGGCGGCGTCGGTGGTAAAGAACAGCTCGCCGTCGCGGTTGCCAGCGGCAAGCGCGACCTTGCCGGCGGCGTTGACGATGACATCGCAGCAGGCAAGCTCCTCGTAGTGGTCGTAGCAGTTGACGATCTTGGTGTTGTATGGGACAAACGAAAGGGAGTCGCGCAGGTCCTGAACCTCGGACGTCACCTTGGCCTCGTTGATATCGCACAGGTACAGCTCATCGGCAATACCCTGCATGAGCAGGCTGTTGGCGACATGTGCTCCTACGTGGCCCTGGCCGACCACACCGATCTTACGCGTCTGGTACATATATGTATCCTTTCGGCCGAGTTTTTCGCGTCGAACCATTGTAGCTTCCTGCCGCCACTTTGCCAGGCTAAAGCGCGGTAGATTTTTGGGACATGCCTTAATCTCTACTTTTGGCTGTTTTGGACCACTGGCGGTGTCTCGGGGCGATGCACTCGCGCGGATGGGGCCGGTCGTTGTACCATAGCTGCAACTGACTCGTAAGGAGCATCCATGCCCATTCGCATCCCCGACGCCCTCCCTGCCGCCGCGCAGCTCGAGAGCGAGAACATCTTTGTCATGACCGAGTACCGCGCGCTGCACCAGGACATCCGTCCGCTGCGCGTGCTCATCCTCAACCTCATGCCCACCAAGATCGCCACCGAGACGCAAATCATGCGCAAGCTCTCCAATACGCCGCTGCAGGTGGAGGTGGACCTGCTGCGCACCAAGACGCACGAGGCCACGCACGTGAGCGCCGGCCACCTGGAGACGTTTTACCGCACGTTCGACGACATCCGCGACATCCACTACGACGGCCTGATCATCACGGGCGCGCCCGTGGAGCAGATGCCGTTCGAGGAGGTCGACTACTGGCCCGAGCTCTGCCAGATCATGGATTGGTCCACTACGCACGTACATTCTACGCTGCACATTTGCTGGGGCGCGCAGGCGGGGCTCTACCATCATTACGGTATCCAGAAGTACGACCTGCCGGCAAAGGCGAGCGGCGTGTTTGAGCATTATCTGGTGAAGCCGCAAAGCCCGCTGGTTCGCGGCTTTGACGACCGTTTCTATGCCGTGCATTCGCGCAACACCGATGTGCGCCGCGAGGACGTGGAGGCCGAGCCGCAGCTTGAGGTCGTGGCCGTGTCCGACGAGGTTGGCCTGTACATCGTCAAGTCGACCGACAGCCGTCGCTTCTTTGTCTTTGGCCATCCCGAGTACGATACCGACACGTTGCGCCTGGAGTACGAGCGCGACGTGAAGCGCGGCCTCAACCCTCAGGTGCCGGCGCATTACTTCCCGGGCGATGACCCCACCGCCGAGCCGCGTAACGTCTGGCGCAGCCAGGCTCAGCTGCTCTATACCAACTGGCTTAACTACTACGTCTACCAGACCACGCCCTACGACCTGGCCCGCGCCGGCGAGGAGCACTAGGCCGTCGGGAAGTGCGCCAGCCGTTAGGCGCTGACGATGTGGGGTAGCGGCAGGTCGTGGGCGTCGATGGGGACGTGGTCGACACGCTGCTCGTCAAAGGCGATGCCGATGATTTGGCATATGGGTGAAAGCACGGGCAGGTAGCGGTCATAGCAGCCGCCGCCGTAGCCTAGGCGCGCGCCGGCGCGGTCGAAGGCTACGAGCGGCACGACGACAATGCCGAGAGCTTCGGCAGGCACGATGGGGAAGCGGCTGCTGTCGATGTCCGTGGCCGCAAAGGCCCGCGTGGGGTGGGCGATAAACGGAGCCGCGGACGCATCGTCGGCGGCAACTGCCCGCATGCACATGCGCTGGCCACAAGCTGCGGCATCAATTGCCGAGAGCATGCACGGATAGGCCACGCGCCAGCCGCGCGCGGCGGCCGCAGCGGCAAACGCGGCAGGGTCGACTTCGGAACCCATCGCGGCATAGGCGGCAACGGTGTGCGGCGCCGCGGAATCCGAGCGATCCAACAGCTCAACAAGCCGCGCACAGACAACGGCAGACTTCGCTGCGCGCGCATCCAAGTCAATCGCATCGCGCCGGGCAATCACCGCCTGCCTCAATCCAGCCTTGTCCATCCCAACCTCCTCTAGCAAACCTGCCAAAAAGGGACAGGTTTATTTTGGCAGGTTTTATCTGGGCAAACACCCAAACCACCACATAAGTCATCGCAAAGGGGACAGTTCATGAACTCCCTTCGTGGTGGTTTTGACGAAGAACGGGTGTTCGCGGTGGTTTGTCTCGATCTGTAACAGTAACTCGGCAAAATCGGACCCAGATGTTACAGATTGAGACAAAGGGTCGGCGCCATTCGGAAACGTCTCGATCTGTAACATCTGGAGCCAATATTGCCGCCTAGATGTTACAAATCGAGACAAACTGGTGGGACGGGTTGAGCTGCCCCGCCCAAGCTGAGGCAAAAGAAAAGGTAGATTTTCAGGCATGTCCCAAAAATCTACCTTTGTGCGTTAGCCCATCAGGTCGACGACGTTAAAGCCGGCGTTGCTCTTGGCGATGACGTCTCGGCCGCCAAAGACGCAGGTTGGCGACTCGGCCGCAATGCGCGTCACGTCGGCCCCGAGCGAGCGAAGCTCACCGGGTGTGGCGGCGAGCATCTGGGCGCGGCGCTCCTCGCGCGCATGCGGATCGAGCCCGGCCAGGTAGGTCGTGTTGCGGCGCTTGGTGAGCGCGTACGGCTTCACCGGCGCGTCCATGCCGCTCACGCAGCTCACGATAAAGCCCTCAAAGGAGGCCTCGTCGGGCTCAAAGCTGCCAAGCCACGCGCCCGCGCGCTCCACGCGCTCAATCGAGGGGTCGATTGCCGGGTCGCGGTAGGTGTAGAACGCCGCCTGACGCTCGCCGGCCGCGCGGAATCCGCAGCCGTACGCGCCGCCCTTAACGCGGATCTCGTTCCACAGGTAGTCGTAGGAGAGCGCGTTGGCGGCAACCGCCCAGGCGCCCGTCACGTCAAGCCCCAAGCGACGCGGGTCGCACGCGCTTGCCGCAAAGCAGATGTCGCTGGGGATGAAAAAAGCTTCGTGGCGGTCGCACGGCGCCGGCACCACGAGCGCGTTGCGGCCGGCATCGGCGCCGCTGCCAGTGCCCAGTCCCAGGTCGCCCGCGGCGGCCCAGTATGCGTTAAAGTCCTTATCGCTGCCAGTAAAGCTCGCCAGGCAACCGTTGGCCACAAAGATGCGGCCTGCCAGCTCGGCAAGCTTGGCGCGCAGGCCGTCCAGTCGCTCGTCAAAGTGCTCGAGCAGATCGCGCAGGAACAGGTAGAAGTCCACGCCCGAAAGCTGCTCGCGCACCACGGCCGAAGGTGAGCTGTAGCTCATCGCGCGACCCAGCGCCGCCGAGTGTCCGTTGTTGATAAAGCCCTGCTCAAGCCCAATGCGAATCTGCGTGAGCACGTCGCGCACGCGGTCGGCGTCAGCATCGAGCAACAGCGTGCTCGACCACACCTCGCGCGGCAGGCTCGCCAGCGCGTCGATCTTTTCGGACAGGGCGCCGGCGCTCACCAGCAGGTAGGGGCGCACGCCGTCCACGTCGGGCTGCGTCATGACCTCGGTCGTAAAGCTCAAAAAGCCCAGCTTGCCGGCAAGCAAGTTGTCGAGTTCCTCGGCCGAGTGCTCGCTCGTGGGCAGCTGTTTGAGCAGGCGGCAGAGCAGCGTCACATAGGGCAGGTCCTCAAACGCAACGCAGCTCAGATCGAAATACTGCATGGCGTAGGCCAGGCGGTTGGTGGGGATGCCGTGGCGCAGGCAGGGGATGGGCGCGGTCGTGTCTACGACCAGCGGAGGCTCGGGGCGCGCCTCGCCAATGTCGGACACGCGCAGGCGCGGCAACGTGGCCTTGGCCTCGGGCGTGTCCTCCGCCTCCTGCGCGGCACGTAGCGCGACCGTGCGCTCGACCACATCGGCCAGCTCGGCATCGGTCATGGCATCGCGCTTGGCAGCCAGCTCGGCAGCTTCGGCACCCTCCGCACCCTCGGCGGCATCCACCGGCACCAGCTCGACCAGCGCCATATGGTCGTTCTCCAGCACCAGCTCGCGCAGCAGGTCCTCAAAATAGCTGCCGTCCAGCTCGCCACGCAGCTCCTCGTACACCGGGCCGTACTTGAGCGCCAACGTCGCGGCGTCGTCATCGTAGAGCCAGGTGCTCAGCGCGTCGCACGCAATGGCCACGCCGTCGGCGATACCGTAGTCGCGCTGGCGCAGGTCGTATTCGTTGCTGCTGATGATGGCTTCCAGGCGCTCGCGCGGAACGCCGTGCTCACACAGGTCGCGGCAAGCGTCCTGGAACACGCGGCGCAGCTCGCGCGCCACGCCTGGCTGTGCGTTTTGCAGCATGATGAGCTCGTAGGGCTGCAGGCTCTCGGCTGCGGTGTAGCTCACCACGTTGCCGCCCAGGCCGGCGGCCAGAATGGCCTTCTTAACCGGCGCTTCGTTGGAGCCCAGCAGCGCCTCGAACAGGATGTCCGCGGCGATCGTACGCTTGCGGTCGAGCGCGCTGCCCAGCACAAGGCCCAGGCCCACCAGGGCGTTCTCGGGCGTGGTGGCCATCTCGATGCGCTTATACTCGCAGGTCACGGGCGCCTGCACGCCCAGCGGATTGGGCGCCAGCGTGGACGGGTCCTCGCCGGCGGCAACGGCTGCATCCATGCGGCGGCTCGCGGCACTCGGCTGCGACAGATAGCGATCGTCCAAAAAGGCCAGCGCGCGGTCCACGTCCAGGTCGCCATAGAGCGTGATGTAGGAGTTGGAAGGATTGTAGTGGCGCGCGTGCGTGTCCAGGAACTGCTCGTAGGTGAGCGCGGGAATCGCGCGCGGGTCGCCGCCGCTCTCGTGCGCATAGGCGGTGTCGGGATAGAGCGCGGCGTTGACGGCGTCGTCCAGCACGCTCATGGGGTCGGACAGCGCGCCCTTCATCTCGTTGAACACCACGCCGTTATAGCGCAGCGTGCCCTCGCGCAGGCTGGCGGAGCCGCCGTCGCCCTCGCTCTCGGCGCCCTCCGGCAGGTCCAGCTCGTAGTGCCAGCCCTCCTGCTCAAAAATGGTGGGCTTGGTGTAGATGGCCGGGTTGAACACCGCGTCCAGGTACACGTCCATCAGGTTGTACAGGTCCTGCTCATTGGTGGTGGCAACGGGGTAGATGGTCTTGTCGGGGTAGGTCATGGCGTTGAGGAACGTCTGCATGGAGCTCTTGATCAGATCGACGAATGGCTCCTTGACGGGGAACTTGGCCGACCCGCACAGCACCGAGTGCTCAAGAATATGGAACACGCCGGTGGAATCGGCCGGCGGCGTCTTAAAGCCAATGGCAAAGGCCTTGTTTTCGTCGTCGCACGCCAGGTACAGCAGGCGAGCGCCCGAGGCGGTGTGGCGCAGCACGTAGGCGTCCGAGTCGAGCTCGGGCACGGTCTCGCAGCGCTCGACGGCAAAGCCGTGGCAGGTGGTACCGGGTACCAGCAGCGCGGCAGCAGCGGCGCGCGGATCGGTTGAGGTGGTGGGCATATGCAGTCTCCTTTGACGCCCCAGCGGGGGCGAATCGAGTCGAATCCTCGAGAGTATACCCATATGGAGCGCGGCTCTGCAGCGAACTGGAGACGATGCCAGCGGATTGGGCATAGGCCCCGCGTGCCCGCCGAATGAGCGTGGATTTTCGGATGAAATAATCCGTCGCAGGTCCAAATGCCGTCCAATTATCCACTCCCGCACACCTTTCGTCTCCAACCGTGAGATGAGAGACGTATACGAAAGATGGCTGTACAGCAAAGAGCCAAACAATTAATAGTGCTGTTTGGTTGGTGATTGTTTTTCAGTAAAAACACTTACGAATAAAGCAAGTTGCAAACAGCTGCCCCCTTATTTCGTGCTCATTTTTAAGGCGAGAAATTGCCGCCATATGATCGGACGAGTTTCAACGATTGCGATTTAATATTTGGCGCGGATGCGGTCGATTTCGATGAAACGCTAGTTGACCACGCGGTAGATTGCGCTTTCTCCCAGACGCCCCGGCAATGCGCAATAAGCCAGATGACGAAGCGATTGCCGGTGCGTCTATCCATAGGGAATTCCGGGAAAGCTTCTGCGGACAGTCAAAAGATTCGTCGGCCCCAAGCGGATTAAAGGTATTTGCATAAGGCGTCATTTAACTAGAGACGATGCATATTGAATCGTTCAATGAACTTGCACGCTGTGTCTAACAACGCCGATTGTTGTTTTAAGGGGCTTGATGAAAGAACAGAACCAAAATAATACTTGCATAGTTAGTTATATAAAGTATTATAACGTTATGGGATGAATGAAGGGTTCATCTAAGTGAGTTAGGAGTAAGGGATGTTCAATTTCGATGAGCCTCGTTACGAGAAGGTTGTGAGCGATGCCCTCGCTCTCCGTCCCCAGATTGAGGCCGCCGTGGACAAGGTCTGCGAGCAGGGCTATTCCAACATCTTCTTCATCGGCTGCGGCGGCACCTGGGCCCACACGCTCCCGATGAAGTACTGGGTCGAGACCACCACGGCCGACGTCGACGTCCACTGCGAGATTGCCGCTGAGTTCCTCGCATGCCCGCCCAAGACCTTCAACAAGGACTCGGTCTGC
>CABUXY010000024.1:0-2026 GCA_902495645.1 uncultured Collinsella sp.
AGGGCCTGGACCTTCTCGTCGTGCCCTCCGCCGAGCTCTCCCGCGGCCGCGGCGGCCCGCGCTGCATGAGCATGCCCTTCTGGCGCGAGGACCTCTAAGGTTTTCAAAGAACCGTGCGGTTCTTAATACAAACATCTAGCTGCCATTAGATGTCTCCCAATGGGGCGGTGCGGGTTTTCGCACCGCCCCAATCTTGTATGAGGTACGTCAACACGATTGGATGACTGCTTTTGTAAGGAGCTTGGCCATGAACATCAAGACGATTGGCGTTGAGGAGTGGCTTAACGTTTGGGAGAAGAGCGCTACGTGGGACATTGCCCAGTCGACGATCTCATCGCTGACCATGGGCGAGCTTCGCGCGCTTGACGATCAGGGCGGCGCCACGTTCTACGAGCGCCTGGATCGCGAGAAGATGAACTACGGCTGGATCGAGGGTTCGCCGGAGTTTAAAGCCGAGGTCGCCAAGCTGTATCGTCGCGAGGTCAATCCCGATCACATTCTGCAGACCAATGGCTGCACGGGCGCCAACCTCAACGCCATCATGGCCGTTGTCGAGCCCGGCGATCATGTGGTTGCCGAGTGGCCTACCTATGCGCCGCTCTATGAGATCCCGCGTACGCTTGGTGCCGAGGTCGAGTATTGGGAGCTTTGCGAGGAGCTCGGATGGAAACCCGATATCGAACAGCTCAAGCGCCTCGTTCGCCCCAACACCAAGCTCATCTGCATCAATAACGCATCGAACCCCATCGGTACGGTGCTTGATGCCGATACGCTCGGTCAGATTGCCGAGATTGCCCGTTCGGTGGGCGCCTACGTGCTGTGCGACGAGGTGTATCTGCCGCTCAAGAACACTGAGTCCTTTATGTCGATGGCCGACGTGTACGAGAGGGCCATTGTCACCAACTCAGTGTCCAAGACCTATTCGACGCCTGCAGCCCGCGTGGGCTGGGTTGTTGCGGACGAAGAGGTGTCCAACCGCATCCGCACCTACCGCGACTACACCATGATCTGCGGTGGCGTGTTTAACGATGCTTTGGCGACCTACGTGCTCGAGCACAAGGACAAGATTCTCGAGCGCAACCGCAAGATCGTGTTTGGAAACCGCGATATCGCACAGGCTTGGATCGATACGCAGCATCGTGTTTCCTGGACGGCCCCGCAGGGCGTGTCCACCTCGTTTATCCAGCTGGATATTCCCGTGGATGACGAGGAGTTCTGCAAGCGCCTGCTGGCCGATAGGGGAGTGCTGTTGGTCCCCGGTAGCCGTTTTGAGCTTCCCTGCGGAGCGCGTCTGGGCTACTGCGCGAGCGAAGATGTTCTTCGCGAGGGCCTGAGGCTTCTGGGCGAGGCGCTGGCCGAGTTCGATCGCTAGTTCCTTGAGGTTCTCGAAGGCCTAAACCTTACTGGGCCCTAGGTGTACCGAATGCAGACCCGCTCCCTTTTGGGGAACGGGTCTGTTTGTCTTTGCCGCCGAAAAAGACAAGTTGTTACAAATGGAGACGCAAGATCAATCGGGTATTCGACGGGCCTTATACTGAGCTTCCGGTGAACGGTATCCAACGTCTGGTAAACGGTAATCTGTTTGCCAAAAATGAATAGGACGAACTTTATTCTGAATAAAAATCAAAATGGTTGAGACACAGCGAGAATTGCGAATTATATTCATATCGTTGCGTGAAATATGCAATTTGGGGGTGGTTTAACAAAGGTTAGTTTCAATTGATCTTGCGGTTAAAAAGCGTTTAAGCACGTAAATCCACTTTATTTAATCAAAGTATGCCATGCGTGAAGTATATGTGTATGCCGTTCACCCCTCATATAAAACCGTTCGGGGGCGAGGTGGAAGTATGGATTGATTTTGGATATAAATATGTCGTCAGCAATAACGCCTCACACGGAGGGGCGCTAACGAATCGGCCCTGACAGGGGCCCGAAAGAAAGGTAGGAGGCCATGACGAAAGGTCTGCACGTGCCTTCCGAGATCGGCAAGCTCAGGAAGGTCTGCCTGCACCGTCCCGGCGACGAG